>CAKUFS010000011.1 GCA_934648845.1 uncultured Eggerthellaceae bacterium | reverse complement strand
TTATTTACAGGTACTTGCCTATATGTTCCGCTTTGATGCGAAGACTGGCTATTATCTCTATCCAGAAGCAGAAGGCTTTGCCGATTTGAAATTGCGGATGAATTGCGGTTCTACCTATGAGAAAAATGTTATGCCGCGTGATGACATCAGCCTTATCAAACACGGCTTGAAAATTCCCTTAGATGCGCAGAATTATTCAGAGTTTACCGCGAAGATGAAGGTTCGGGAGCAGGAATTTACAAGCGAGTTCTCTGCGTGATTTTGTAGGAGCATACAGAGTTGCATATCAAATAATCGATCGGGTTTGATGAGAAATATTCCGCAGAAGTAAAGAGGAGTCCAGATGCCAGATAGCAGGAATCGTAAGCGACCGATACAGGTCAAATTCTTCGTGGACGAAAAAGAACTCGGCTTGATAAAGGCGGCTTTCTTTTCTGGAACTCTTGCCTTTTTTCGAAAATCGTGGTCTACTACACATAAAAGTTCGGACGTTTTTGTCCTAAGTTTAAGGTGATATATGTGATTGAACGAAATTCTTATCTGAATCGATTGATTCGCAGTATGTGGAATGGTGAAATAAAAGTAATCACGGGTATTCGCAGATGCGGTAAGTCGGTGCTGCTTTTCGACCTGTTCTTTGATCATCTTCTTTCGCAGGGCATCCCAGAAGATCGCATCTTGAAAATTGAACTTGATCAGCGCCGTTACTATAAGTTCAGAAATCCTATTATTTTGTGCGAATACGTGGAAGGTATCGTTCGGGACAAGAGGGACGAAAAATTCTACTTATTCATAGATGAAGTGCAGCTCACCACGAAAGTGGTGGACAAGGAAAACGGCGGCATTGAGGTCACCATTTATGACATGCTCAATGAGCTCAAGGCGTATAAAAACCTTGATGTTTATGTTACGGGCAGCAATTCCAAGGGGCTTTCAAAAGATATCGCTACGGAGTTTCGCGGACGCGCTACGCAAATCCATGTGTTTCCCTTGTCATTTGCGGAATTTTATTCAGCCGTGGGTGGGGATGAGCGAAGAGCGCTGGATAGCTACATGCTCTATGGCGGTATGCCAAGGTTGCTGGCGCTCGAAGACGACAAGGATAAAAAGGATTATCTGATTTCTCTTTACCGCGAACTGTATGTTAAAGACATCGTGGAGCGCAATGGCATTGAACGTGAGGATATCCTGAATGACATTTTGGACTTCCTTGCGTCACAGATTAGCTCGCTAACGAATCCGACCAATATAGCAAATGCAATTTCGTCCATGAAAGGCGAAAAGGTCAGCTCCGCATTGGTTTCAAATTATACGCAGTACATTATCGATTCTTTTTTAATCTCCATGGCCAAACGATACGATGTCAAGGGGAAGACGTATTTCAAGTATCCCAACAAGTATTACTATACCGATTTAGGGCTTCGAAATGCTCGCCTCAATTATCGCCAATATGACCCAGGCCATATTATGGAGAACATCATATACAACGAGCTTTTGCTTCGAGGGTACTCTGTTGATGTTGGTGTAGTTTGCGATCGCTCAAAGGGCACCAAGACTCAAAAAGAAATTGACTTCGTGGTAAACGACGCAGACAGAAAGGTTTATATCCAATCTGCTTTCCGCATGGATACGGAGAAAAAAGAGTCTTCTGAGCTGTTGTCGCTGATGCTTGCTAAGGATTTCTTTAAAAAGATTATTGTTCGCATGGATGTGCCCCATAGTTTTTATGACGACAACGGGATTTTTAATTGCAATTTGATTGATCTGTTGTTGGGCCGGGTTGAGCTGTTCTAACAGTGTATTCTGCGTGGGCTATTCTAGTGGCGTGTTCTGCGCGGACGATAAAAGGAAAGGGATCCGATCGGGTCCCTTTTTCGTTGAAAGAATGGTGCGGGCGAAAGGACTTGAACCTTCACTCCGAAGAAACGGCACCTAAAACCGTCGCGTCTGCCAATTCCGCCACGCCCGCACTTGAAGAATCCGCTATAATGCAGCACCGAAGCAACGGAAGCTTTATTACAGCGCAAACCATGATAGCAAATAAATTGCTGTTTTGGTACGAGAAAAATGCTTGCATTGCTTAAAAACTATGCTAGAATGCAATGGTTGCAAAAAAGAGGGCTCGAGACCCCACCTGATTCGGCTAAAGCTGATGGGTCGCATGAATACTTCGATTTATGCCGGCCCGCTTTGCGCGGGTTTTTTAATGCGTTGCAACAGGGTAAACAAAGAGAGGTGAGTTCAATAGCAGCTCAGGAACCAAGGATTAATGAGCAAATCACGGCGCGTGAGTGCCGCCTGATTGGCTACGATGGAGGGCAGATGGGCATCTATATGGTGACCGAGGCTCAGCGCGTTGCCGATAATGCGGGACTTGATTTGGTGGAAATTGCCCCGAACGCCGAACCTCCTGTATGTCGCGTCATGGATTATGGCAAGTACAAGTACGAGCAGGCCATCAAAGCCAAGCAGGCGCGCAAGAACCAGAGCAAGATCGAGATCAAGGAAATGAAGTTCCGCCCGAAAATCGATGTGGGCGACTACACCACGAAGAAAAAGCACGTGGTTCGTTTCCTGGAAGATGGTTGCAAGGTGAAAATCACCATCATGTTCCGTGGTCGCGAAATGGCTCACCCCGAAATCGGTCTTTCCATCCTCGAGCGTCTCGCGGATGATTTGAAGGATATTGCGGTCATTGAGCAGCAGCCAAAA
Source organism: uncultured Eggerthellaceae bacterium (assembly GCA_934648845.1). GTDB lineage: Bacteria > Actinomycetota > Coriobacteriia > Coriobacteriales > Eggerthellaceae > CAKUOV01. The sequence continues at coordinate 61,833 of CAKUFS010000011.1, read as the reverse complement.
ATGGAAGGCCGCAACATGCATATGCTGATCGCTCCTTTGCCTGGAACGGCGAAGAAGAAAGAAACTGGTAAGAAGCAAGAAGGGAAGGTAGACAATGCCTAAGATGAAGACCCATCGCGGTACCGCAAAGCGCTTCCGTGTAACTGGTACTGGTAAAGTTGTTCGCGCGAAAGCTTTCAAGAGCCACATCATGACCAAGAAGAGCTCGAAGCGTAAGCGTAATTTCCGCCACGAAACTGAGATTGCTCCGGCAGACGCCAAGGTTATCAAGCGCAATCTGGGTCTTCGCTAATTCATATAAAGGAGTGAATATACATGGCTCGTATTAAACGTTCTATTTCCGCTCGCAAGAAGCGTCGCACTGTTCTTTCTCGCGCTAAGGGCTACTATGGCATGAAGTCGCGTTCTTACAAGAACGCTAAGCAGCAGGTCATGAAGTCCATGCAGTATCAGTACCGTGACCGTCGCAACAAGAAGCGCGCGTTCCGCCGTCTGTGGATTACCCGCATCAATGCTGCAGCTCGTATCAACGGTATGTCTTACAGCACCTTCATGAACGGCCTGAAGAAGGCTGGCGTTGAGCTGGACCGCAAGGTTCTGGCCGACTTGGCAGTAACCGACGCTCCTGCGTTCGCCGCTTTGGTTGAAGTTTCCAAAAAAGCACGGTAAGTTGTTTTACATTTTGTTTAATTTTTCGAAAGAGCCTGGGTTTCCGGGCTCTTTTTGTTGTATCGTAAATCCGTTTGATTCACTATGATTTTTGGAGGAACAGATGGCTAAGGAAGACATCAAAAAGGTTGTCTTGGCGTACTCCGGTGGCTTGGATACGTCGATTATCATTCCGTGGCTGAAGGAAAACTACAACAACCCCGAGATTATTGCCGTTTCCGGTAACGTGGGCCAGGCCGACGAGCTTGAAGGCCTGGAGGAGAAGGCGCTGGCAACGGGTGCTTCGAAGCTTATCGTGGCCGATCTGGTTGACGAAATGTGCGATGAGATTATCGTTCCCGCGCTGAAGATGGACGCCAAGTATGAAACTTACTTGCTGGGCACCGCGTTTGCGCGCCCGGTGATTGGTAAGAAGCTGGCAGAGATTGCGCTTGCAGAAGGTGCCGATGCCGTGGTTCACGGCGCAACGGGCAAGGGCAACGACCAAGTGCGTTTTGAGCTTGCCATCAAGCGTTTTGCTCCCGATTTGAAGATTATCGCCCCGTGGCGCGAGTGGGATATCAAGTCCCGCGACGAAGAGATCGATTACGCCGAAGCGCATAATATTCCTCTGAAGATTTCGCGCGAGACTAGCTATTCCAAGGATAAGAACTTGTGGCATTTGTCCCACGAGGGTCTTGATCTGGAAGATCCGTCTAACGAGCCTCAGTACGAAAAAGAAGGCTTCCTTGAGATGGGCGTGTCTCCCATGCAGGCGCCCGACGAGCCTACGTATGTGACCATCGATTTTGAAGCTGGCGTTCCCGTTGCCGTTGATGGCGAGAAGATGAAGGTTTCGAAGATTATCGAGAAGCTCAACGAGCTGGGCGGCAAGAACGGCATTGGCATTATCGACATCGTTGAGAACCGTCTGGTGGGCATGAAGGACCGCGGTGTTTACGAGACGCCGGGCGGAACCATTCTGTACTTCGCTCACGAGCATCTGGAAATGATCACGGTTGACAAGGAAGTGCTCCACGAGAAGCAGAAGCTTGCCATCGACTTCGCCGACCTGATTTATAACGGCAAGTGGTATACGCCGCTGCGCGAGGCAATTTCCGCATTTGCCGATGAAGCCGATAAGTACTGCACGGGCTCGGTGAAGCTGAAGCTGTACAAGGGCAACATTATTCCTGCCGGTACAACGTCTCCGTATTCGTTGTACTCCGAGGATCTGGTGACGTTTGGCGAGTCTGATTACGATCAGAATCAGGCAGAGGGCTTCATCAACTTGTGGGGTCTGCCTACGGTCGTTCAGGCGTATCGCGAGCAGGGTCGTCTATAAGATTGTTTCCTGCGGCGAGTGGCGCTGCTGCTGCGTGCGGTGAGCCGAACTTGCGCTGTGCTGGCGCACGAGCCCAGGCGGGCGATTACATGGGCAGAGGTGCTTCTTGCGCTGCAGCGCCGGAAATCATACAATAATAAATTGGGTCGCGATTCGCGGCCCAATTTATTGTCCGGTTTAAGCGCGCGATAGCTGCTTAAACAGGTGTATATCATCTTCGAATCTCTTTAGAGATTGGCAGAAATCAAGCAAACGTTCGCCCCAGGGGCGAGTTGCGCTTCGTTGCGCGCGGGTTTACTGAAATCGTTCGGTAGGAAAGTGGTACGTGTGGTGCTGCTTACAGGTGGCAGCTGCTTCCGCTGTATGCATAAGCGGGATCTTCTTCATCATCGCCGTGGCACATCTCATCTGCTCCAATGAGCGTTTTCGTGAGATAGCCTTCTACAGCGGCACGAGCGTTACCGGAAACTGCGGCAACAACCTCGATATCGGCAGCGCAGAAAACGCGCGCATGATTGATGTTGATGGTATTGCAAATGATTGCTACGACATCCATGCTTTTGAAAAACTCCACTACATCCGTTTGGCTTACTGCCTGAAAAGGAATGCTCTGACACTCAACGATAATGCCGTTGGTGACCGTGTACAGCGTGAAATTCTCCGAATAATCGAAGCGGTATGCAACATCTAAACCGGTGCAGGCTACTGCAATCCTCATTCTTCGCCTCCCCCCAGAGACATCGACAATAGATTTTCTTTCGTTACAAAATACCTGTTATCGTAAAGATTTTCGCGCGCCTTCGATAAACGGGAATATTTCGTGCTTAACGGAAAGAAGGGGCGAAATGTTGTGGAGAAGACGTTGATAAACAATGCGACGCAAGGGATATCCCGCTGCGTCGCATGATGCATTTATAGGGTAGTCTAAGAAGCAGATCGTGCCCGAACGCTTGCGTGCAAAGGCTCAAAAACAGCTTGCTTTGAGCCAGAAACGTTAGCGTTTGTTCTTTTTAATAGGCTTGCGTCCTTTTTGGGTGAACGGTTTGCTGGTGCGGCCCGAAGGGGCAGAGCTTGGCTTCGAACTGCGGTTTTGTCGTGCAGCACTGGCAAATCTACCAGGACGGGTTGCTTCATTCGCACGAGATGCGCTTTTGCCGCCCTTCTTGCGTTCGCTTCTGCTGATCTGTCGATCGATGGATTTCAGACGGCTCTTTGCTGCAGCGCGGTTTTTCGCGCCCTTCGCGCCTTTTGCTCCGTTGCGTGAGTCAAATCGCTCGTTTTCAGGGGCCGCAGTGCGACGTTTGTTCTTACCGTCGTTTTGTTCGCTGCCGCCACGCGCGCCGCCGCTTCGTTCGCTGGCGCGACCATTGTCGTGCTTGTTGCCACGTGCGTTGTTGCGACCGCTGTCGCGAGAATCTCCGCGGGCGCCGTTGCGCGCATTGCGAGCGCCTCTGCCTTTCGGGGTATTCGCGCTTGATTCGCGGCGCTTGCTCGTGCGTTTTTCGCGCGGCTGTTCGGAATCTTCGTCGGGCGTGCCGTCAAGCTGCTGGCTGAGCTTTTTCGCGAAGTACTGGGAGCTTTCGGCTTCGGTGCTGGTCATCTCAAGCTTTCCGCCGCGTTTCTTTTCAGCTTTTGCCGCTTTTTTATTCTTTGCTGCCTTTGCGGGCTTTTCCGCGGCTGCGATCATAGGTGCTGCAGCCTCTGTGCCTGCAGCTTTTTCGGCGTCGTGCGCTTCAGCGGCTGCTTCGCGCGCAGCAGCTTTTTGCAAATCCTTGACGTACTGGTCAACAGCGGTCTTCTTCTTTTTGCCTTGGCGTGCTGCCTCTTTTTCCTCGGCCTTGCGGACTTTTGCCTTCTCCTTGCGCTTCATACGCGCTTTAACTTCTTTTTTCGCCGCGATAATTTCAGGATCTGCTGCTTCCGTAGCGCGCATTGCATGTTCGATGGCCTGCTCTTTTGCTTCTTCCAGATTGAAATTCTCAACGCTGATTTCAGGGATGGATTGCTGCTTTGTCAGGCGCAGAATCTCTTTGAGAATCTTCTTGTTTTCCGGAGAAACAAAAGAAATCGCTTCGCCGCCCTTGCCCGCACGGCCCGTACGGCCAATGCGATGCACGTAATCTTCCGGTGCATCGGGAAGGTCGAAATTCACCACGTAGGAAACATCGTTTACGTCAATGCCGCGTGCCAATACGTCGGTGCCTACAATCACGTCAATCTTGCCGCTCTCGAAATCGGCCAAAGCGCGCTGTCGTTTTGCTTGCGAGCGATCGGAATGGATGGCAGCAGCGCGAATGCCAGCTCTGTTCAGGCGACGAGCGCACGTGTCGGCGCGACCGCGCGTGCGAGCGAATACGATAACACGCGGGCTGCCCTTCTCTTTCAGGAGTGCAACCAGCAGCGCGGGCTTCAGCGCATGGGGAATGCGGATCAAGCTCTGCTTTACGGTGTCGGCCACTTCGCCGCGACGCGCGACTTCAACGCGCACGGGGTTGGAAAGCAGCTTGCCAATGCTTTTTTCCACGGCATCGTCGATGGTTGCAGAGAAAAGCATGGTCTGACGCTTTTCAGGCAGATAGCCGGCAATGCGATGAATGTCGGGAGAAAAACCCATGTCAAGCATGCGATCCGCTTCGTCAAGCACAAAGAAGCGCACGCACGACAAGTCAACAAAGCCCTGGTTTTTCAGGTCAATCAGACGACCGGGCGTTGCGATAAGAATATCAACGCCTGCCTTCAGCTTCTTGACCTGCGGGTTTTGGGAAACGCCGCCCACAATGGACAGAATGCGATGGTTTGTCAGCTTCGAAATGGATGCGCAGACCTCGGCGATTTGCTGCGCCAGTTCACGCGTAGGTGTGACAACCAGCATTTGCGGTGCGCAACCTTTTTCGCCCGGTTGGAACAGATCCAAGCAGGGAAGGCTGAACGCAGCGGTTTTACCCGTGCCGGTTTTCGCGCCGGCAACAACGTCTTTGCCGGCAAGGATGGCGGGAATGGCTTGCTGCTGTACGGCAGTGGGCTCCTGATAGCCTAAAAGCTCCACGGCGGACAGCATGGTGGGGGATAATCCCAGTTCATTGAATGAAGACACGATAATATTCCTTGTTTACTCGTTTTTAGGTTAGTACATCTTGTTGGGTTTGCGAGCATCGAGCGAAAGTGTGCTCTAGCGCGTATGCGCGGGCTTCTTGCCCCAGTAGAAATGGGCAAAGTAGTGCTTGCGTGTTGCCCGAAGCATGGGCACGCGTCCCAGCGCCAAATCCATGGTGCGTGACGCAATATCGCGTGCGGCGTTCGGCTTGCGCAGCGTGTTTGCGTTTATCAGCAACGATTGTGCCCGCGTGGGCTGCTGATGGAACAGACGCAGCACTTCAAGAAGCTCGCGACCGGTGGTCACGTGAAGAGCGGCGCCCCGCGAAGTGAGCATGCGCACGTTAATGAATTCCTGTCCATACGCGCGCCCCAAAAGGATAAGGGGCGTTTTCGTGCACAGCGCTTCGGTGGTCACCAGGCCTCCTGGCTTGCATAAAACGGCATCGCAGCAGCTCATCAGCGCGGCCATTTGATCAGTGAACCCTATAACTGATACGTTTTCCAAGCGAAGGTCTTCTATTTGCCGTGTAAGATGGTTTCGGTAATTTTCATCGTTTCCTGCGCAGAATAGAAGATGCACATTAGGCATGGTGTGCATATACGGAAGAATCTGATCCAAGATACCGCGGAACAGTACATAGGGGGACGCCATAGTGGAGCCCGCCAATGCCAGCACTACTGTTTTATCTTGCGGTAAATCGTGGATTGCACGCGTTTCGGTTCGGTCGTATTCCTGCGAAAAATCAAGACGGGTGGGAATGCCGGTGATGGCAATGCGCTCTTCTTCCACTTTGCGCGGACGCAACGTTTCAGCCATGCTTTCCGTTCCAACGCAGAACAGGTCAGCGGCGCGATGCGGCCACCACCCTTCCGTCTCGTAATCGGTGGGAACACATACCAGGGGAAAATTCTGTCCAGTCGCCATGCGCGCACCAACCGTGGCGTTTGCCGCCGTGATGTGCGTGCAGATAACGGCTAAGGGCTTCTTTTCGCGAATCATCTCCGTGTAACGAGGAAACATGATGCGCGCCCACGACCATCCGCCGCCCCACAGCAGGCGCCCAGTGAAAAGATAACGCCAGACAAAGTCGTACCAGGGGCGGGTGACGCCGGTGAAAAGATGCGCCCAATGATCGCCGTTGAAACGTATGCGTCCGTAATCAAGGATGTCAACAACCTCTACCTGAAGGTTTTCAGGCGCGCCTTCAATGCCTTCCAGATCTTCGAAAGCTTGGGCAATGGCTTGAGCTGCAAGTTTATGACCCGAACCAACGGAAGCATGAACCACCAAAACGACAGGAGAGCACTCATCGGGGTTTGCCCGAAGCAGGCTCTTCTTCTCGTTTTCTTCTGGGGCTGCTTTGCTTATCGCTGTTGGCGCAGGCGTGTCGCTTGCATCGCGCGTATGTTGCGGTTGTGTATCCATGCTGTTCATCATACGGCTTCGCGCGCGTGAAAGAGAGTGCAACAAATAAAAATCAAGGGAAACCACAAGCTTTGCGGCGTTCGTGCGGGTTCGCGTAGGTTTAACGCGGTCGTGTGGCTTTGCGTGGAAGGTGAGGCGAAAATTTTTTAAAAAAGTGCTTGCAAAATAAAAGCCGCTTTGTAATAATATCCAAGCTGTCATTTGCAGCGCATTCGGCGCCATAGTCTATCGGTTAGGACGCGGCCCTTTCAAGGCTGAGAGACGGGTTCGATTCCCGTTGGTGCTACCACAAACATCAAGCCATCCTTCGGGGTGGCTTTTGTTTTTCCCGATTGCTTTTTCGGATGCGCCTTCACTCCCTTGAAAAGGGGAACGAAGGCGCTCTTAACCCGACTTGGGCGCTATCTTGCGCTTTCGCCGCGCTTGAAGACGCTCACGACTTCTACATGGAATGTTTGCGGGAACATATCCACGGGCTGCACGGACGCAAGTTCGTAGCCGCATTCCTTGAATCGTACGACATCACGCGCCCAAGTCGTGGGATTGCAACTCACGTACGCAACGCGCTCGGGGCGCGCTGCGGCAATGTCTTCCACCACGCTTTGCACAAGTCCTGCGCGCGGGGGATCAACAATCAGCGCATCCATCTGGCCGATTCCTTTGATTTGACGTGCTGCATCGCCGCCAACAACATCCACTTCAACATTGTTGATTTCGGCATTACGGCGCAAATCGCGCACCGATGATCCTGCGGCTTCAATGGCAACAACGCTGGCTCCCGCTTTTGCCAGCGGGATAGAGAACGTGCCGCCGCCAGCATATAGGTCACCCACGTACAAGCCGTCTACGCCACCCAAGCCGCCCATGACTTGCTCGACAAGATTTTCAGCCTGTGCCGTGTTCACCTGGAAAAACGAAGGAGCGCTGGTGAAAAACTTGCAGTCGCACAGCTTCTCTTCCCACATGCCTTTGCCATCAAGCGCTTCGACTTTTTTCACAGCCCGCGCTTTGCCGGGGTCGGCCAGCACGCGGACAATGCTGGTGGCCTGGGGCAGTGCGCTGTTAAGGACTTTCACGGCCGTTGCGCGCGGGAATGACGAAGGCTTTGTCCACAGCGCCACTTCAAGGTTTTTCGTGCGCACGCTTCCGCGCACGCCAATGCGGAATATGCCCAGATCAGAGTTTCCTTGCAAGTAGCGAAGCGCCCCACGCAGCGCCTTGGGGGAGCGCTCGATGCATTTATGGGCCAAAGGACAGCTTTCCGCGAAGGCTAGGTCGTGCGAACCTTCGGCGCAAAAGCCAATATCTAAGCGGCCTTGCGCATCGTTTTGGGCGGAAAGCTCCAGCTTGTTGCGATAGCCCCATTCGCGCTTGCTGCGCAGCACGGGTTTGACTAGCTCGGACGCTGCTTCCTGCGAAAAGCCGCCCAAACGGGACAGCGCGGAAATCACATTGTCGCGTTTTGCGGCAAGCTGGGCGTCGTAGGTGAGGTGCTGCCAGGAGCATCCGCCGCAGGTGGCTACAAACGGGCAAGTAGGCCTTGCGCGCAGGGGAGAAGGCTCAAGAAGCTCAACGATGCGCGCGCGGGCGAAGGACGATTTTTCCTCAAGTATCTCTATGGTGGCCACGTCTTGCGGCGCACCTCCCGTTACGAAAACCGTTTTGCCGCTTTCAAGGTGTCCCACCGCGCAGGCATCGGTCCCCATGCGTTCAAGCGTAATGCGTTCAGTCATATCTTTGAGTCCTTGCAAAGTTTTTCGGATGTGTTCATTTCGGATGTGCACATGATAGCGTATAATTACCCAACGTTGCGCCCTCGTGGCTCAGGGGATAGAGCGTCTGCCTCCGGAGCAGAAGGCCGTAGGTTCGAATCCTACCGAGGGCGCCATCTTATTGTTTCTTTCGGCCGCGTTGGAGGCTGGCTAACCTTGAAGCCGTCGCGACCTCCCGTTTTATTCCCTTGCTTTAGCTGGGATCAGGATCTCGCAGTTCGCAATCTGTGGAGTTTATGTTTTCGCGGATCGTGCCCCCGAGTGTTTGGGGCTTGTCGTTTTGCGGCGGCGAGCTGCGTCCTCTCTCTCGTGCTGCCCGTTCTCTGCGCTGGCGATCTTCTTGCGGGCGTTCTTGTTCCTGCTTATCTTCTTCTCGTTCCCCGCTCTCTCTGCACTGGCGGCCCTCTCTACGCATGTTCTTGATCCAAATCGAAATGCATTGCTTTTCTTCCTGTGTTGGCGGCGCCCCTTGTTGGAAAAGAGGGGGCAAATGCGGGCAAATCGACGATATTCGGTGGTCGGCGATTCGATGGGGAAGCGTGCCTCGATTGCACGACTCTCCGACCTGGGGTTTTGCCGAGGCGTTTTCTCCGCTGCGCGCTGCTTGCCGAAAAACGACCCGATTTTCGCCCTCCGACCACCAATTATCGTGCATTAGCCCGAATTTGGGGGCGTTTTCGCAACAACCGCCCCCTCCGTGAACCCCCTCTGCTGTGCGAGCCTTTGTCTGCCGCGGTTGGCTGCATGCAATAGCTCGCCGCGTATTCCGCCTAGGTCCGCTATCGTGGATAATTTCGCTATTTTTCTCAATATGGGCGGGTGTCTGCTAAAATCATCATCCGTATGTACTTTTTATTTGAGCGTGTGATAACGTGCGCCTTTATGGAAAGGATTTGTTATGGGACTGTTTTCTTCCGATCTGTACACCCCCGAATACAAGCCCACGGGTGAAGAGATTGCCGTGTTCACCACGAACAAGGGTACCATTCGTGTTCAGCTTGCAGGTAAAGACGCTCCTATTCATGTGGGCAATTTCGTTGAGCTCGCACAGAAGGGCTTCTACGACGGCCTGACGTTCCATCGCTATGTGCCGAACTTTGTTATCCAGGGTGGCGACCCCAAGGGTAACGGCACGGGTGGCCCTGGTTATCGCATTCAGCAAGAGTTCACTACGAATCCGAACAACTCTCACGAAGATGGCGCGTTGGCTATGGCTCGTTCCTCCAACCCCGACTCTGCAGGCTCTCAGTTCTACTTCTGCCTGGGTGCTCAGCATTTCTTGGACCCGAACTACACGGTTTTCGGTCAGACGTTGGAAGGCTTCGACACCATTGCCGCGTTGCGTCAGGGCGACACCATCGAGAGCATTGTGATTGAGAACGCAGCTGAATAACGCAACTTTTCGCCTTCGGGCATTATGGTGAGGAAATCTATGAACAACGAAGTATTCCAGCAAGCGCAAACAGCTTATAACGCAAAAGACTACGCATCGGCTCTGCAGCTATTCTCCAGCTGCATGCAGGATCCCGTTTTCGCTTTGCAGCCAGGTGAAATGGGTCTTTTGTGCCACCAGATGGGCAACTGCCTTATGAAGCTGGGCAACAACAGCGAAGCCATTAACGCATATTCCCAGGCAACGGGTGATACCGCCTACGATGCGTTGGGCGCTGTGAATTGCAACATGGGTTTTGCGTACGCCGCGCTGCGCGATTACGAAAATGCCGTGACGCGTTTTGGCAATGCATCGAAAGACGCGAAGTACGATGCGCATTACAAAGCGTATCTGGGCATGGGAAATGCCCTGCTCAAGATGGGTAAAACCGCCGAGGCGGGCGTTGCGTTCCGCGAAGCCGCCCTTGACGAGAAAAATCCCGATCCCACGAAGGCGCTTTTGAACCTGGGTATTTGCTTCATGACGCTGAACCGTCCGGCAGATGCCATCACGTCGTATGAGAGTGCGTTGCAGTTCCCCATGAAGTCGGCCACTCGCAACAAGCTCTACGCTAATTTAGGCCAGGCATACGTTGCCTGCGGTCAAATGCAGAAGGCAGTCAATGCGTTTGAAATGGCCCTTGCCGATAAGACGTATTTCCTTTCCGATTCCGCAAGCGTTGATTACCAGCGCGCGGTGGGCAATGTTGCGCAAGGCACTATGGAGATTCCGCGTCAGAAAGAGCCTGATTATGCGGATGCCTCGGGCTTCGATGTTGTTTCCGATGCATATGACGCCGATATGTACTACGACGATGACGTGTACGATCCCGGCCATTACGATGACAATTCTGCGAGCGCGTATCTGCCCGAGCGCACGCCCGATGCCACGCAGGATGCGTTCTTCAACGCCTCCGATGAGGAAGTTGATAATTGGTCGCGCAACATTGAGGTGCAAAAGAAACGCGGTCGTGGTTGCGGTTTCAAGATTTTCATCACGTTCATGATCTTGATTGTGCTTGCGCTGGGCGCTGCCGTTTTCGCGTACACGCAAGGATACGGCTATCCTACGCAAGAGGCGGTTATCTCGCAATTCTTCGCCGATCCTGAAGGCGCTTCCGACAGCGTTTTTGCATCGGGTATCACCGATAAGCAAAAGCAGGATATGCTTTCTTCCGTTATCAGCGACTCGAATGCTCAGATTGAAGGCATCAATCGCTCCATGTCGAATGCCACTGCATACGTGACCGCTGCTACGTCTGCCGGCGGAACGGTGCGTTACGAGGTTTCGTTGGCTCGTGACGGCATTGGTTGGAAGATTTCCGATGTAGAATTGTATTTCACCAGCCAGAACTAGCCTTAGGCTTCTCGTTTTTGTTGATAAGGGCGAAACCACAGGGGTGGTCTCGCCCTTTTTGCCAGAATTGTAAATAACACAGGAAGGATGTTTGCATGGCAATTGAGCGTACGTACAGCATGATTAAACCCGACGGCGTTGAGAATAGGCACGTGGGCGAGATTATCTCGCGCATCGAGCGTGCCGGCCTGACCATCGAGAAGATGGAACTCACCATGGTTACCCCCGAGCAAGCGGCGGAGAACTACAAAGAGCACGAGGGTAAGCCGTTCTACGACGGTCTTATCTCTTACATCACGAGCGGTCCCGTGGTCAAGATGGTTGTTGCCGGCGAAGGCGCCGTTGCTGTTATGCGCAAGCTTATGGGCGCAACGAACTGCGCTCAGGCAGCTCCGGGAACCATCCGTGGCGACTTCGGTTTGACTGTTGACCGAAATGTTATTCACGGTTCCGACTCTGTGGAGTCCGCTGAGCGCGAAATAGGCGTATTCTTCGGTTAAGAGGTTTTCGGCATTATTTGGCGTCCGTTCGCTTTCCGTTTGCGCGGATGCGGGCGGACGCTCTGCCGATTCGGTTAACGAAGAGGGAGGGCCATGCTTTATCGCGTTATCGATGCGGATGAGGTGCCCGCGCTGGTCTCGGCATTTCTTAAGTCGTACGAAGTGATTGCTCCCGTTGATCATGGAGAAATTGCAACGTTCGACGTCATTACGTCCCCGGAGCAGATAAGCAGAGCTCCGCAGGGCACGCAGTCGTCTTTGCGGAAGTTCTTCTTACCGCCGAAAGAGACGCTTTTTTCTTTCGATGCATCAAAAAACACGTTCACGGATTTCAAAATGCAAGTGCCGCCGCGCGTCATTTTTGGCGTACATGCTTGCGATATCAATGCGCTGAACAGGCTTGATCTTGTTTTCCGCTACGGAAAATACCCCGATCCTTACTATATTGCCCGCCGTGAGGCCACGCTTATCATTGGCGTGGGCTGCATGCCTACGCAGGAATGCTTCTGCAACCTGTGGGACAGCGACGAGGCGCATTTCGGCTACGATTTGTTCTTGCAGGACTTGCAAAACGGGCATGTTCTGGTAAGCATCTCCAGCGTAGAAGCGGCCAATATCTTGGAAGCCACGTGCGATTTGCGCGTTGCAAGCGACGAGGACCGCATTGCGTTTCGTCAGCGTACGCGCGCCCGTCAGTCGGCGTTCTCGCGCAGCATTCCCGATGTGCAAGAAGTTGCCATGCTCATGGACGTTTTCCACAGCGATGCGTTTTGGGAGCAGCTGGGAAGCCGCTGCCTTTCGTGTTCGGCGTGCGCGGCGGTTTGCCCTACGTGCTTCTGCTTCGACATTCGCGATGAGCTTGATCCCAATGGCGTGACTGGAGAGCGTCGGCGCGTGTGGGATGCCTGCACATCGCCCCAGTTCGCTGTTGTTGCCGGCGGTCACAACTTCCGTCCCACCACGCGCGAGCGCGTGCGTCATCGCATGTACCACAAGCTCAACGGTTTCCTTGCAAACCACGACCGCATGCTGTGTGTGGGTTGCGGCCGTTGCGTGCGCGCGTGCAAGGCGCACATCAATCCTATCCGCGTGCTTGAGTTCTTTGAAAGAAAGGCGGCGGAAAATGATTAGTGAAGAGCTGAGAAGCGTATCCGTAAGCCCTTATATTGCTTCAGCTGAGCCCTTGTCGGGCGAAGAGCTGATGGCAGCAAATCCATATCGTCCGTGGCCGGCGCGTATCACATCTATCACGGAGCTTACGGAAACGGAAAAGCTGTTCGAGTTTCGCCTGATAGACGATAAGATTCGTGAAGCATTCCGTCATAATCCCGGTCAATTCGTGGAGCTTTCTATCTTCGGCGTGGGCGAGGCGCCCATCTCTATTTCCAGCTCGCCTACGAAGCGCGGTTTCATTGAGTTGTGCGTGCGTCGAACGGGTAAATTTACCGAAGAGTTGCACAAGATGCAGTGCGGCGATATTGTGGGCATTCGCGGGCCTTACGGGCGCGGTTTCCCCATTGACAAGATGCGCGGTCATGATGTGTTGCTGGTTGCGGGCGGCCTGGGCATTGCACCGCTGCGCTCGCTGATCAACAACATCCACGACGAGCGAAGCGAATTCGGCAAGATCATCATCATTTACGGATCGAAATCTCCGTCCGAGATTATGTTCCGCGATCAATTTGAGATGTGGCGTCATCGCAAAGACTTTGAGCTGCACTTGACAGTGGACAATCCCGATGACAACTGGGATGGCGAAGTAGGCGTTGTCACGAAGCCGTTTGCCCAGCTTGAGATCGATCCCGATAACACGTTCGGCGCGCTGTGCGGGCCTCCTGTCATGTATCGCTTCGTTGTTGAAGAGATGCGCAAGAAGAACATCAGCTACGACCACATTTACATGAGCTTTGAGCGCCATATGAAATGCGGCATGGGCAAGTGCGGCCATTGCCAGATTGGGCATCAGTACGTATGTATTGATGGCCCGGTGTTCAATTACTGGGAAGCTAAGAACATTCAGGGGTCGATGTAATATGGCAAACTACGCTGTTTCGTTGTGCGGCGAAGGCGTGCCGCGCGTTGTGTTCTTCGCATTCGCCAGCTGCTTTGGCTGCCAACTGCAGGTCACGAATAAGGAAGCGTACCTGCTGGACGTTTTAGGCCAGATTGAACTGGGGTATTGGCAGCTTGTGAGCGACGAGCCGCTGCCCGATGAGTTCGACGTTGCCGTTATCGAGGGTGCGGCGACCACGCAAGAAGCGCGCGATCTTCTGGTTGAGATCCGCAAGCGCGCGAAGGCCGTTATCGGCATTGGCGCGTGCGCACTCACGGGTGGCATTCCCGGCATGGCTTGCAATGGGGTAGACGCCCATGCACATGACGTGTATGGGGATACGCTTCCCGAAGCATGCGGTCAGGTGGTTTCGCCGGCGTCAATCAAGCACACCATTGACGTTGATTTCGAAGTGCCGTGTTGCCCCGTTGATTTCTATCGTTTCGTGGACGTTTTGCAGCGCGCGCTGCAGGGCTCGAATAAAGCCATTTCCAGCACAACGATGTGCGGCGAATGTAAGGTCAATGGTACGCAATGCCTTTATGAGCAGGGGCAAATCTGCATGGGTTTGGTTACGCGCACGGGCTGCGGCGCACGGTGCCCCGGCTTAGGTCGCGCGTGCAACGGTTGCGCGGGTATTTCCCCTGATTGCAATTTGGAATCCGCTTATGCGGTGGTCGAATCGTTCGGTCAAGACGTGGACGTGTTCAAGCAGCGCTTGCGTATGTTCAATGCTGGCGCGCTTGACCTGGAAAAAGAGAACGAGTAAGGGCACGACTAAGGTACAGGGAGCACGTGTATGAGTAAAGAAGTGTTAACGCTTGAGCACATGGCCCGCGTTGAAGGCCACGGTCAAGTCAAAGTATCCATAAAAGAAGGTGTTGTTGAGTCGGTTCAGATGCAAATCGACGAACCTGCTCGTTTCTTCGAGAGCATGGTGCGCGGGCGTCGTTTCGATGAGATTCCCTATATTGCTTCGCGTATCTGCGGCATTTGCTCGGCAAATCACGTGATTGCCAGCCTTCTTGCTATTGAACAGGCGTTTGGGGTTAAGGTCACCGAGCGTACGCGCATGTTGCGCGAGCTTTTGGTGTACGGTTCCTACCTGCAAAACCACGCGACGCACTTGTATGTTCTGGCCGCGCCCGATTATTTGAAGCAGCAAAGCATTTTCCCTTTGGCGGATGCGAACAAGGAGCTGTTTGACAAGGCGCTTGCGCTGAAGAGCCTGGGAAACGAACTGTGCTGCCTGGTGGGCGGTCGCAGTATCCATCCCATTACGGCGGTAGTGGGCGGATTTACGTCCGAGCCCACGGCGCAGCAGTATCTTGACATGGCAGATCAGCTTGACCAGGCGCTCGAATTCGCCCTTACCACGGTGGATGTGTTCAACGGTTTCCCTGTTCCGCCGCTTGCGACCGATGGTGAAATGATGGCCATGGTGCAGGAAGGCGCGTATCCTATTTCGCTTTCACGCGAATTTGAATTCGTGAAATCCGGCGCGCGTTTTGACTGCACGCAGCTTCATGATGCCATGGAAGAATATGCCGTGCCTCATTCTTGCGCGCTGTTTGCTCGTGTGCGCGAAACGAAGACGCCGTACCTGGTGGGTGCGCTGGCTCGTATCAACGCATCGTGGAACAACTTGACGCAGCAAGCGCGTTTTGCCGCGGCGAAGGCGGGCTTGCGTCCGCCTGAGCGCAACCCGTTCAACAACAACGTTGCGCAAGCCGTTGAGCTGGTGGATGCCGTTGAGCGTTGTGCGGCGCTTTGCCGCGCTTTAGCGGCAGACGAGTTCGAGGGAACAACAGCGCCCGTGGCATTTACGCCGCGAGCAGACAAGGGAATAGGCTTTACCGAGGCTCCGCGCGGTACGGTGTTCCACGATTTGGAATTCGACGAGCAGGGCTACGTTGTACATGCCACCATTGTTACGCCCACGGCGCAAAACGTTGCAAACCTGGAAGCCGACATGATGAAGCTTGCATGCGACTTGGCGGCGCAAGGGGTAAGCGAAGACGAGCTCAAGCACAGCGTTGAAATGCTCGTGCGTGCCTACGACCCCTGTTTTTCGTGCTCGGTGCATTAGCAAACCATCAAAAAAGAGCGCTTCATGCCTGCTTTTCGTGGATAAACATGGTTTTTTACCATGGGGAGCAGGCGTCGGAGCAATGCAAAGCTGGTGTATGGTAAAATTCGCACTTACGTGAAAAGTTAAGTGGGAGAAACCTGTATGTCCTTTTTAGATTCGCTCTCTTCAGGAGATTTTCTTTCGAGTTTGGGCTCGCGCTCTTCAGTCGATCTTGCCATCGACTTGGGCACGGCCAATACGTTGGTGGCAATTCCCGGCGAGGGCATTGTGATCAACGAGCCTTCTGTTGTTGCTATCGAGAAGAGCACTCACCGTGTTTTGGCTGTTGGTACCGAAGCCAAGAACATGATCAACCATACGCCAGATGCGTTTTCGGCGGAGCACCCCTTAAAGGATGGTGTTATTGCCGACTATGATGTAACGGAAGCTATGCTCTCCGCGTTTATCGACCGTGCGATTTCGCGCAAATACCCGTGGCAGGCCAAGCCGCGCATTGTCATTTGCATTCCGTGCGGTGCTACGTCTGTTGAGAAGCGAGCCGTTTTCGAAGCGGCTATTCAGGCGGGCGCGCGTCAAGCGTACCTGGTTGAAGAGCCCATGGCGGCGGCAATGGGCGCCGATCTTCCCGTGACCGAGCCTATCGGCTCCATGGTTGTGGACATTGGTGGCGGCACCACGGAAGTTGCCGTTATCTCGTTGGGTGGTATCGTAACGTCGTCTTCGCTTCGCTTGGCGGGCAACCGTATGGACGAAGCGGTGGCGAACTATTTGCGCGACTTGCTGGGAATCAAAATCGGCGAAAGAACCGCTGAATATATCAAGATTGCTATCGGCTCCATTCTTCCTTTCGAGGATGGACGCGAGCGTGACCTGCTTATTTCCGGTCAGGACATGTACACCGAGCAGCCGAAGGAAGTCTCTGTTCAATCGGAAGACGTTCGTCGCGCGCTGCAGGCGCCCGTCGAGGAAATGGTGTTCCATATCAAGGAAACGTTCAAGAAAACGAACCCCGACCTTGCCAGCGACATCATCAAAAACGGCATTTTGCTCACCGGTGGCGGCGGTCTGCTTTCCGGCCTTGACCGCTATTTGAGCTACCGTCTTGAGATTCCCGTTTGGGTGAGCGAGACGGCGCTGACGAACGTGGTTATGGGTTGCTCGAAGGTTTTGGAGACGCCAACAGCACTGAGACAGACGCTCATGCGCTCCAAATAGCACGAAAGCGCTTTAGGCAAACGTTATGCTTCAAACCTATCAGATGAAAAAAACTTCGAAGGACCCTCGGGTCCTTCTTGCCGTAATGCTCGTGCTTTGCATTGGCGTGTCGTTTGGCTACGCCCGCGAAGGGGAGGAAGGTATTCTTCACCAGGTGCAGGGCGCAATTTGTTCGGTGGTGCAGCCGCTTGCGAAGGCAGGTGCACACTTGGAGCTTGCGCGCGCCGATGCGGCAGATGCCATTACGAACGCAACGGCATCGGATGCAACGTTGTCCGAGCTGCGCGAGGAAAACGAGAGCCTGCGCCGCCAGTTGGCCGATGCGGAAGAGTATCGGCAGGAAGCCGAACGCCTTGAGGGGCTTTTGAACATTTCCGAGAAATACAGCATCACCGGCACGGTCGCATGCGTTATCGGGCGCACGTCCGAAGCGTACGATCAGGCGGTGACGATTGACGCGGGAAGCGCCGATGGCATTGTTGTAGGGCAAAGCGTTATGGGTCCGAATGGCGTGATTGGCCAGATCATCAGCGTGTCCGATCATTCTTCCACGGTTCGTCTTTTGACCGATCCCCAAAGCGGTGTTGCTGTTTTGCTGCAAGCTACGCGCGAAGAAGGCGTATGCGTGGGCTCGCTTGAGGGCCTGCTTTACCTTGAAGATATCTCAACTGATGCCAACGTGCAGGTGGGTGACGTTGTGGTGACGTCTGGCTTGGGCGGAAGCTATACGCGCGGTCTGATTGTGGGGCAAGTGGTACGCATTGACCAGCGTCAAGGTGAATCCACGCGCCGTATTGTGGTTTCCCCGAACGAGAACGCCGGCCCGTTCCAGGAAGTGATGGTAGTTTCGACGGTTGGTTCTCAGGGGGCGGCTGCATAAGTGGAAGTGATTCGCCGAAATATCAGTTTGGTGATAGCTGCGTTGCTTGCCTTCGTGTTTCAGCTGGTGGTAACGCCGGCTATGACCATTGCGCTCATTCGTCCGAATGCTTTGCTTGCGTTTTGCGTGGTGCTTGCTGTTGTGCGCCCGGCGAATTCCAGCATGGTTGTTGCGTTTATCCTGGGTCTGCTGGGAGGCGTTTCGAGCTCGCATCCCGTTGGGATTATGGCTGCCGTTATGGTTGCCGTCTCGTTTATTCTGACGCGCGTTTTCTCGGTTCTCGAGGGAAATTCCCAGATTATGGCGTTCGTGTGCATTGCAATTGCCGTGCTGGTGGCAGAGATTGCTTACGGCTTTCTGCTTATCCAGTTCGGCATGGGCGTGTCGTTTTTGAGCCTGCTTATGTATCGCATAGCGCCGTGTGCGCTCTACGATTGCATTCTGGCATTTCTCATGTATCCACTTGTCCATCATTTTGTTGGACCCCAGATCACGGCAACGCATATTCCCGTTGCGCAGCAATTACGCTAGGAGCGGCACATGACTGCGGCAATTGTTGCGGCAATTATCGCGGCGCTTTTAGTGGCGCTCGCGATTGTTGTGGGAGTACATCTTTATAACGGCTATTCTTCGACCCACACGAAGTCGAATCATCGATCCGTCAACACCGTGTCTTCAGTGGGCGTTTCTTCATCGATGCCCACCCAGGGCGCTTCGCATGCGGTGGGCACAACGGAAGGCGGCATGCCGGGAAAGAACCCCGCCGATGGGTTGAAAGTGCGTTTCAACGTAATGGCGGCGGCAACGGCGGCGGTCTTCGGCGCTTTGGGCATTAAGCTGTTCAGCATGCAGGTGCTCGATTCCTCTTCGTATAAAAGCGCCGCCGATGATAACCGCTATGCTACGGTTTCAACGCCGGCACCGCGTGGCTTCATTTGCGATAGAAGCGGCATTCCTTTAGTGAAGAACCGTTCGTCGCTGACTGTTTTGGCTGATGCCGATGTGGCCGATGACCAAGACGTTCTTGGTCGTCTTTCCGTGGTGCTGGGTATTCCCCGCAATGTGGTGCGCATGCGTATTCAAGATTCCACGTCGGGCGCGCAAAGCAAGCGCACGGTGGCAAGCGATGTACGTTTGCGCGATGTTGCGTTCATCCGTGAACACTCCGATGCGTTCCCGGGCGTTACGGTGGAAACGCGCTCGGTGCGCGATTATCCGTATGGCGCGTTGGCTGCCCACGCGCTGGGCTACACGGGCAGTGTGGGGGAGTCCGACCTGTCGAGCGTTTCCCAGGGGCGCGACTTGCAGCTGGGCGATGACGTGGGAAAAAGCGGCGTAGAATCTGCCTATGATGACTTGCTTGCGGGCGACCACGGACAGCGTGTTGTGGTGGCGGATGCCGATGGCAACGTGCGCTCGGTGAAAAGCGAAACGCAGCCCGTGCGCGGCTCAAGCGTGTATACCACGATTTGCGGCCCCGCGCAGTATGTGGCGGAACGCGCGCTGGCGGACCTTATTGCCCCCGAAGACGATACCATTGGTACCGGTAAAGGCGTTGCCGGCTGCGTGGTGGCCATGAATGTCAAAGACGGCAGCATTGCGGTGCTGGCGAATTTCCCTACGTTTTCGCCGGCGAACTTCGTGGGCGGCATTTCCCAGAGCATTTGGGATATGTATAACACGTCCGAATCGCAGTACCCGCTGCTCAACCGTGCAATTGCAGGCACGTATCCGGCGGCTTCCACCATGAAGGCGTTCTCGGGGCTCGCAGGCTTGAAGCATGGTTTTGCTACTGAAGAATCTACGTGGGAATGCGGCGGCTCGTGGGACGGCTTCAATTCGGGTGACGTGCAGAAATGCTGGCTGCGCACGGGACATGGCACGGAAACGTTCCATGATTCCATTGTGGATTCGTGTGACATTACGTTTTACGAGATTGCGAAAGATTTCTGGGACGCGGGGCAAGCGGGAAAGATTTCCGAGACCGCCCTGCAAGACGAAATCAAGAAATACCATTTCGGTTCGACCAGCGGCATTGACATTACGGGCGAAGCGGCAGGACGCATTCCTACGCCCGAATGGAAAAAAGAGTTCTTCAAGGACACGCCCGAGGAAGCCTCGTGGCGCGGCGGCGACATGACGAACATGGCCATTGGCCAAGGATACGTGCTGGTCACACCACTGCAGATTGCCGTTGCGTACGGTGCCATTGCAACGGGAAAGATCATGCAGCCGCATTTGCTGCAGGATATTCGCAACGAACAGGGCGATATCGTGGTTACGCATAAAGCGCAGGAAGTGGATACTCCTGTTGTTGATGCGAAGAATCTTAAGCTGGTGCGCGAAGCGCTGCATGGCGTGGTGAACGAAAATTCGGACATGTACGAGCGTTTTGCGCAATACGGCATTGACGCGGCGGGCAAAACGGGTACGGCTGAAGTTGCCGGCAAAGATGATTACGCGGTGTTCGTGTGCTA
The DNA here is from genome assembly GCA_934648845.1 of uncultured Eggerthellaceae bacterium. Classification (GTDB taxonomy): domain Bacteria; phylum Actinomycetota; class Coriobacteriia; order Coriobacteriales; family Eggerthellaceae; genus CAKUOV01. The sequence continues at coordinate 41,541 of CAKUFS010000011.1, read as the reverse complement.
CGCACCTTACGATGATCCGAAATACGTGGTGTCCGTGCTTATCGAGCAAGGCGGCGGCGGTTCGGCTGTTGCTTCTCCGGTGGGTGCGGAAGTGATGAATGCCCTTTTGCAAGCCGATGCGGGAGAACTCACTTCGGCCGATATGGGCTACATCAACGGCTCAACGGGCAAATACGTTGAGCGCGAGCTGACAAACGAGGGGAGGACCGACTAATGGCGTATCTTTCTCCGCAGATTGGTCCTTTGAGCGCTTCCCAGCCAGGGCAAGCGCGTAACAAAAGCAAGCTTCCCGGTTTCTTAGGGCGTTTGAACTGGCCTTTTTTGTTCAACGTGGCGCTTTTGGTGGCGCTTGGCTTAGTGGTGGTCTATTCTGCAGTTTCCCATGATGCGGAAACGTATAGTTTCTCGCGCCAGGCCGTTACCGTTGCCTTAGGCATTATCGTTATGCTTATTGTGTGGCATTTCGATTATCGGCGCCTTGAGCACATGATGGTCATTCTTCTTGTCATTAACGTGGTGCTTATCTTGTCGCCGCATTTGCCGGTTATCGGCGTTGAGTCGAAGGGCGCGCAGTCGTGGATTAAAATCGGTATGACCGTGCAGCCGGGCGAGTTCGCTAAAGTGACGGTGCTTCTTTTAGCGGCCAGCGTGGTGGCGAAATACGAAGGGCGCCTTGATGACCCCCGCGAATATATAAAAGCCCTGGTTATTTTAGCTATTCCGTTTTTATGCATCATGACCCAGCCCGACTTGGGAACGGGTTTAGTGTACCTGTTTATCGATGCCACGGCGCTGGTTGTGGGTGGCGCTCGACCGAAATTTCTGCTCATGACCATCGGCGTGGGTGTTGTTGCGATCATCGCGCTTTTAGCGCTCGACGAAGTCCTGAAATATGAAACCGCGAGCGGCGGTACAGAATACCGCATTTTGAAGAATTACCAGCGCAATCGCATCTTGGTGTTTTTGGATCCAAGTGCCGATACCTCGAATAGCGGGTATAATCTACGACAAGCGCAAATCGCAATTGGCTCAGGCGGCTTTTTAGGAAAAGGGTTTGGTAATGGCACTCAGACGGGGCTGAATTATCTTCCCGAAGCGCCGACCGATTTTATCTTCTGCGTGTTGGCGGAAGAATTCGGTTTCGTGGGCGCAATGGTGCTGCTGGCGCTGTACCTGGGGCTTATCTATCAGTCGTTCAGGATTGCCCAAGGAGCAAGCAGCCTGTTCGGTTCGCTGATTGTGATGTGCGTGGTGGGCATGTGGCTGTTCCAAATACTTGAGAACATTGGCATGGACTGCGGATTGATGCCCATTACGGGTATTCCGTTGCCGTTTGTCAGCTACGGCTCATCGTTTATGCTGGTCAATTTTGTGATGTTGGGTTTGATTGGCTCGGTATGGTCGCACAGTGCTGGTGTGGGAAAGAAGAGCGTATATGAAGTTGCCTGCTGATTTCAAAGAAGTAATCAATGAAGCTATCAACATCGATGCCGCACGCCAGATGGGGGTTTCGGTAAGCGTTATCATCGACGAAACCGCTCCAGCCGATATTGTTGCCCACGTGCGCTCGCTTTTTGCCAGTGCGGCTTCGCATGCGCGTATCACGGTAGGGTATCTGGATGCAGGTGAGCTTGCGTTCTCGCCAAGCGATGATATGGTGATTCTGGTAGCTGGTCTTGATGTGCGTATTGGCGCAAAAGCCAGTGAGATTCGTGCGCAGGGCGTGCCCGTTATGGTGGTAACCACGCTGTTTGACCAGGTGAAGCGTCTGGCCGAGGAAAGCGGTTATCCTATTCCGCAGGGAGATTTGATTTCTCCCGAGCTCAATGAAGAGGATAAATCGCGGGCGCAAGAAGCGTTCGAAGCAGCTTTCGGCAAGATTTCCGCTCCCGATGCTATTGAGCTTACGGTTGATTCCCCCGTGGGCTACAATGCGCAAGGCGCGGACCGCGGCGATGCGCCGACCGCGGATGCGGGTGAAAAAGCTCTTGATGTTTTACGCGGCCGCACGGCAACGGCACGCATGGCGCTGCTTGAACGCGCGCGCGGCATCGATCTTGCGAAGTTCCTGAAGCGTGGCACGGCAGGCGAAAATGAGCGTCCCTCCTTGCCGAATCTTTTGAGCGAACAGGCAAAACGTGCGCTCAATAATCGCATGGGCGAGTGGATTATCGAGACGTGCCGCGAAAAGCGCTTGTCGTTCGCTTTGGCGTTTCCGTTTGTGGCGCGTCCGTTGTCGCTTGAGGCCGTGAATGCTACGGCGGTGCAAAATGCCGGCATTGGCGTTGTGGTGTTCCTTCCTGGCGCGGACATGCCCGTTATGACCGCGAATCAGATGAAAATGATTCTGCAGATTGCGGCCGCATACGGTCAACCCATGACGGTTGAACGCGCAAAAGAGCTGCTTGTTGTTCTGGGCGGCGCGTTTGTGGCACGCAGTGCGGCGCGCAGCGTTGCAGGTATTGTTCCTGGTTTGGGCTGGGCTGTGAAGGGCGCTGTTGGTTATGCGGCAACGCTTGCCATGGGGCGAGCCGCTATCGAGTACTTCGAGAACGGCATGGGGCTCATGGGCGCAACCGGTGCAGTTGTAAGCGCGAAAAACGCCGTGGTGGGTGCTGTGGAAGATGCCATGGGGATGTCTGCTGCGCCTGAAGCGAGCGCCCAAGAGAAAAACCAGCAAGCCGCGCAAGCGGTTAAGAACATGGCGGGCAGTGCTGCGGTAACAGGAAAACGCCTGTTGCAAGCGGCAGGTCCTTTGGGGCGTCAAGTTGCCGCCAGCGCCGCCCGTTCCTTCAAAGACGGCATAAGCTCTATGATGAAATAGTTCGAAAGGAAATCAATGACCGATTTATGGTCCCGCGTTGAGCCTTTGCTTTCACGGGTTGAGCGTCCTGCGCGCTACCTGAACCACGAATGGGGATGCACGCAGAAGAAAGATGCTCCATTTTCGTTTTGCATGATTTATCCCGACACGTACGAGTTGGGTCAGGCAAATCAGGCGGTGCGCATTCTGGTGAATGCAGTGAACAAAACCGAGAACCTTCGTGCCGAGCGCGCATTTCTTCCCGCGGTTGATATGTGCGATTTAATGCGCGAAGAGGGTTTGCCGCTGTTTTCGCTGGAAAGCTGCGCGCCCGTAAGCGAGTTCGATGTTGTTGGCATTACATTGCCGCACGAGCTTTGTGCGACAAACGTTTTGGAAGTGCTCGATTTGGCAGGCATCCCTGTTCTTACAGCTGATCGTCGCGAAGATGACCCCATCATTGTCGGTGGCGGCCCTTGCGCATATAATCCCGAGCCGTTTGCCCTGTTCTTCGATGCAATCACCATTGGCGAAGGCGAAACGGCAACACCCGAAACGATTGAACGCATCTACGAGCTGCGTCGGGCGGGTGCAAGTCGCCATGAGATTTTATGTGAGCTGGCTCAGCTTCCGGGCACGTACGTTCCTTCGCTGTATCGTTGGCGCACGCAGCAGGATGCGCAGGCGGCAGGCGCATGGATCGAGCCGCTGGAGGAAGGTCTTCCCACGCATATCGAGAAGCGTGTGTTCGAAGGTTTTGCCGAAAGCAGCGGATGGGAGTCGTGCGTGGTTCCTTATACGGAAGTAGTGCACGACCGCTTGAATGTTGAAGTGTTGCGCGGTTGCGCGCGCGGGTGCCGTTTTTGCCAGGCGGGCATGATGTATCGTCCGGTGCGTGAACGCAGTGCAGATAACGTTGTTGACTCCGTTTTGTGCGGATTAGCGCAAACAGGATACGATGAGGTAAGCCTCACGTCGCTTTCCACAACGGATCATTCCCAGGTTGCCGACATTTTGACCAGGCTTAATGCAGCGTGCGCCAATAAAGGTGTGCGCATTTCGCTGCCATCTCAACGTCTTGATTCGTTCGGCATTGATCTTGCCACGTTGGTGGCGGGCCAGAAGAAGGGCGGCTTGACGTTTGCTCCCGAGGCCGGCACGCAGCGCCTGCGCGACGTCATCAATAAAGGTGTGACCGAAGAAGACCTGTTCAGCGCCGTGGATGCTGCGTTTGCTGCAGGTTGGCGCCGCTGCAAGCTGTATTTCATGATTGGCCTTCCCACGGAAACCGACGAAGACATCAAGGGCATCGCTCGTTTGACCCAACATGTGTTGGAGCGCGCGCGTAAGATTGTTCCCGCAGATCAGCGCGGTGCAATCCAGATTGGCATATCGTGCGCGTTGTTTGTCCCCAAGGCGCAAACGCCGTTTCAGTGGGATGGGCAAATTTCACCCGAAGAGGCAATGCGCCGCGTGAACCTGCTGCGCCATTCCATTAAGTACCGTGCTATCAATGTGGGTTGGCACGATCCGAAAACAAGCTTTGTTGAAGCGGTTATGAGCCGTGGCGGGCGCGAAGTATCGCAGTGGGTGTATCGTGCTTGGCAAAACGGCGCGCGCTTCGATGCATGGAGCGAGCTTTTCAGCCAGCAAGCATGGCTTGATGCTGCTGCTGAGCTGGGCATTGATTCTGCCGCCATTGCGCAGGCAAATTACGATACCAACTATGTTATGCCATGGGAGCACATTTCGTGCGGTGTTTCGCGCGCGTTCTTGGCGCATGAGCGCGAGAAAGCCGCACAGGAAAAGACAACGCCGGATTGCACGTTCGGGAAATGCAGCGGATGCGGTGCTTGCCAAGCCGTTGGCGTGGATAACATGCTTCAGCAAGAACGTGTTCCTGCACACTGCAATCCTGAAGCAGATGCTGCGTTGAGCGATTCCGACCGTGATGATTCTGCTTCTCCGAAAATCGCGTCCGAACAGGAGGTATGCCATGAGTGATCCCGCGCTGTTTCGTTTGCGCTTCCGTTTTTGCAAGAAGGGGCGCTTGGCTATGCTCTCCCATTTGGAGGTGGCGCATGCTCTTGAGCGCGCCGTGCGTCGCGCCGACCTTCCGTTCGCGGTGAGCCAGGGCTTCTCGCCGCACATGCGCATTGCGTTTGGTTCTGCGTTGCCTGTGGGTGTGGGCGGCACGGAAGAGATTTTCGACTTGCTGCTGAAAGATTACGTTGCGCCCGCGAAAGCGCTTGCGGCGCTTCAGGCAACAAGCGTGCCCGATATGATGCCGTATGAATGCGCATATGTGGAGCATAACGCCACGGCGGCGTCGGTCTGCTATCCGCTTTCCGATTACGAAGCGCATTTAAGCTGCGCTGTTGATGCGTTGCACGTGCCGGAATCCCTTACGGTCATTCGCAAGAAGAAGGAAAAAACCATTGTGGTAGGGGAGTACTTGCATGGCGAAGTGCAGGTGGAAGGGGATACCGTTCGTTTCACGCTTGAGGCAAAGCCGACGGGCTCATTGCGCCCCGACCTTCTTTTGAATGCATGCTTAGAGGAATCGGGAAGTCCCGCTACGATAACGAGCATCACGCGCGTTGCCCAGCGTGCGTAGATTCTCGCGGCGTCATTCGATGGGGTGAAGCCTGGCACTCGTTTTTGCCGGAAACATATCTTCGAGTAAAAAGAAAAGCTCCTGTTCAGGAGCTTTTTTCTTGCGTCTGCAGCTTTAGTGAATCGCGTTGGTTGGCAGGCAGCACAGTTCTGCGTGCTGCACGGGCAGCGCCGAGGTGTTGCGCGCACGATTTTGCGTCGTTTATTTTTCCACGCGCTGGACATCGGTCACTTTGACTTTATGGTTATACCACGAGCCTTTTTCGCCCAGAATGGCGCAATCGAATTCCTTGTCAATTTCCGCAATGGGAATATCGAAGGCATAGCATTTCTTCTTGTAGCCGTCGTCGAACGTTACCGTGGTCTCGATGGGTTCCAGCAGTTGGGCGCCGTCTTTCTGGGCGCTTTCAGCGGTTCCAACATGCAATTTTACAATGCCCTTTCCGCGCAGCACGGCGTGGAGCGTTGCGCCTTTGTCGGTCACTTCAAGGGTGGCTTCGTCTTTGTAGTACTCGTTGATGGCGAACATCGTGCTGTCGGTCTCGAACTTTGCCGTGTAGGTTCCAGGTTCCAGGCCCGTGGTGTTTCCTGCGCTCGTGGCGCCTGCAGAGCCCTGGCCGCCGCTGCAACCTGCAAGAACAATGCATGCAGTGCACAGGGCAAGTGCGGCAAGCAGAATCTTTTTCATTCTCGGTCTCCTTTTTGCGGGGAATTTGCACTACGACATAGTACTCGAAAAAATGGCCCCGGCAAATGCCAGGGCCACGCTTGGATACTTGTTACGCGTTTTGATAAGGCAACAAGAAGAGCTTACAGGGCTGCGATAGCGGCAGCGGTGTGGGCAACATAGATGTCCTGAACGGCAGGGATACCACCCATACCGGAGATTTGGTTCTCAACGCTCTTGAAGCCGGCAGCCGTGAACATAGAGTACCAGGATTCGGGATCATCTGCACCAGCCATGTCGTTATTGGCATGATCGCCCGCAACAACCATCAAGGGACGAAGGATGACGTTCTCGTAGCCGGCGTCCTTGCAAGCGTCGATAACGGCTTCAACTTCGGTTTCCTCGGGTTCGCCCTCAACGGTGCCTACAAAGACGTTGGGAAGGTTCAGGCCCTGGAACGTGTTGTACATCTGGCTGTAAGTAATTGCTGCAGCATGGGACGTGCCATGACCCAAGAACACGAAGGCGGTCTTTTCGGCGGCGGCAGCATCGGTGCTGTCATACTTGGAAGCAGCAACAGCGGCATCGATAACGGCGTTGGCAGCTGCAACCTTGTCATCGTTCGTCTCGGTAACGGTAGCGCCAACGGGGCCAAGCATGGGCTCTGCAACGCTGATCTGCATCTTAGACTCGTACGGCTTCAAAGCATCCATCATCTCGTCATACTCAGCGCCATGCATCAGGTGAGTGGGCTGAACAACAAGCTGCTTTACGCCGTTCTTTTCGGCGCGGGCAAGGGCCTGATCCATATTGTCAATGGCTTCACCGTCGCGAGCCTGAATGTGGTTGATGATGATCTGTGCGGTAAAAGCACGGCGTACGGACCAATCAGGGTTGGCAGCTGCAATGGCGTCTTCGATGCCCTTAATGTCATTAACGCGGCTGTTGTTGAAGGACGTGCCGAAGCTTACGACCAGGATTTCTTTGTCGCCAATGTTGTCTTGGTTGCGGGGGTCGTCCTTGGTGGCATCGCCCGTGTCGCGACCGAAGTAGTCGGGATCAGCATTTTCGCCTTCAACGAGTTCTTGCTGAGCAGGGGTTAGTTTGTCCCAGGCAGCTTTAGCTGCGGCGCAGTCGGCATCAGTGGTTTCGGTGCGCTGCTGAACGTAAATCTTGTCAATAAGATCGGCCACTTCGTCTGCTGCTTTCTGATCGGCGCTTACGCTTGCGGAAGCAGAAGCGCTTGCAGATGAGCTACCACTGGTGCTTGCGCAGCCAGCGAGCATGGTGCAGCTTAAAGCAAGGGCACATGCCACACCTGCAACAATACGGACGGTTTTCTTCACGGTTTTCTCCTTTTCGCTCGTTTTGGCCTGCACGCGAGCGAAGGCTTGCCCTTTAGCATTCCCCGTGAGCCTGAACGCAAAGGATAAAACCAAGACCAATCACTCGTGGTCAAGCCGGTCTGTAACAAGAAAGGCAGGTCTCCTGGCTTACGGCTATGGCTGAATCCGCCTTCCCGATTGCTCAGTGGCTGGGTGCAAATCCCGTGGATTCAGCCTTTGTCCGCTTACAGTGACGAGTTCGCGCAGGCTTTTCACCTGCTTCCCTTTTCACCAAACGGTTTGACGCGTTTGACACCTTTCTGTTGCGCAATGATACGGGTTTACTCATAAATACGCAATTCCTTGTTTTTGACACCCCGTGTTTGCTGTGGTTTGCGTTACGGTTTGCTGAAGGGTGTAAAATGATGCGAAGCGGCCATGCGCAACTAGATGCTTTTGCTTGCGTTTTTCAGGAAAGCAGGTATGCTGAACGGGTAAACGTTTATCGCTTTTATGCCGCAAGGCATCGATTGAATGGGGTGTAAGTCCCCGCGAGCAGGTCACCGTGAAGCTTTTTTGCGAGCTGTGTTGAGAGCGCGGTAAGCAAAAAAGATAAGCCGGATCATCGAGCGATAAAGAAGAATCCGCCATTGCTGGGGACTTCGCTTGCGTGTTTGCCATACGTTTTTGCAACTGCGCCCGCTTTGTCCTTTTGCGACAAGCGGGCGTTTTTTGTTTCCCGGAAGGGGAACGGGGAACTGCAGAAAGGATGTGGAAATGAAGAAGAGCAGGTCATGGAGCAAGAAGCTGCTAAGCGCAGCGGTGTCTCTGGTCTTGGCCGCGGGACTTTTGCCCATTCTGCCCGCAACGGCGTTGGCGGTGGCAAAAGACGATGCGAAAAGCCAAGTTCATGTTGTCGTTGATAACACGGTTTACCCGAAAGCGGATGGCGCCGCATGGGATGGCGTTTTGGTTGATACGTGGGTTGATCTCAACGAAAACAGCACCATGATGAATTGCGTTGGTGCGGCGCTTGACGAAGTAAATGCCACGGCTGAGGGCCTGGATAGCGGCTACATCAGCTCCATTAATGGAATGGAAGCCGGTCATCCCGATTACATGTCTGGTTACATGGGCACGTTAAACGATTGGTTTACGAATCGCGGTTTTAGCGAATTTACTGTTGCCAAGGGCACCTTGGCGGCAAACGATGAAATCCATATCTTCTTCAGCAAGGATGGCGGCGTGGACCACGGTGGTACGTGGGATAACAATGATACCGCGGTGAAAGCGATTACGTTCAGCGATGGTGCGCTTGACAAAGCATTTGACCCTGAAACCGCTGCGTACACGCTTACGCTTCCTGCGGGTACCGAGTCTGTTACGGTTGTTCCGACCGCTGCGAACAAGAACTTCCAGGTGCGCACATCTGTTGGCGACACAACGTACAAGCGCACCGAGAACGTTCCAGTGAGCGACGGCACTGTTATCACCGTGAAGTGTGGCGATCCGTCGTGGCCTTCCATGAACAATACAAGTGGTGAGGCCTACATCGCGCATACCTACACATTTACGGTTGCTATCGAGGAGCAAACAGGTGATTTTGCGGGCAAGGGCACGCAGGAAAAGCCGTACCTGCTGAAGTCTGCTGCTGATCTGACGAAGCTTTCCGAGAACGTTGCCGGCGGCGAGAAGTACGAAGGCGTGTTCTTCAAGATGGCTGCCGACATCGAACTTCCTGCTGGTTGGACGCCGATTGGCTCTGCAACCGTGCGCTTTAAGGGTTCCATTGATGGCGATAACCATCTGCTTACCGTTCCTGTTGACGGCTTGCCGCTGTTAGGTGCAACCGAACAAGCTTCTGTTTCTAATTTGAACATCTATGGCGAGAAAATTGCCGGCTACGGTCTGGTCAATACGTACACCACGGGTTCTTCTCGTGATTGCATTTCCATTAAGAACGTAACGTTGAAGTCTGGCTCCAGCACGTTGATGTCCGGCTTCATCGGTGGATACGCTTCTGGTTCTCATGCGGTGGCTATCGAGAACTGCACCATTGAAGAAGGCGTGACTATTGGTTACGACGGTCAGCAAAGCAACATTGGCGCGTTTGCTGGCGAATTCAACGGCACTATCAAGAATTGCGTGAGCCACGCAACGGTCAAGGGCGTGAACTTTGTGGGCGGCATTGTTGCCGACAAGGGTCAGTCCATGGGCACGTTCGTTGTTGATGGCTGCTCGTTTGACGGTACCGTTGTAGCAACGGGCAATTACGTGGGCGGCATTCTGGGTGCTGGCTACGCAGGAACGAACTGGGGCATGGCTTCTGCACCCAATGCGTGCTTTCCTACGGTGACGAACTGCACCATGTCCGGTAGCGTTACGGGCGTTGCGCGCGTGGGCGGTATTTTCGGCGGCGAAGGCGCTGTGTACCAGTGCTGGAACAACGGCGCGGGATCTATCAGCAATAATATGGTAACGGGCACGGTTCAGGGCGAAAGCGAAACAGGCGCCATCATTGGTTTTATCGCTGGTCTGGACAAGTACAACACTATCGAGAACAATCAGTATGCATTTGGTTCTTATGACAAGGGCATCGGCCGCATTGAGTGGGTAGACACCTCTTATGCGACTCCCGCACCTGTTGAGGGCACAACGTATCTGAACAGCTCCGTTACTCTGCCTGATTTCAAGGCGGGTACGGGCAATTGGGATCCGAAGTGCTTCACGATGAAGAATTGCAATCGTACCGATGACCCGCTCGGTGTTGACGCTGACAAGCTGACGAAGACCGTTTATCCTGAATATCAGGCAGCACTTGCAGCAACTGATGATAAAATATTGAAGGTTGGAGATACGTTCACTGTTACTGTGACTGCTTCTGCATCTGCTCCGCTTGCGGGCATGAATGCTGGTCTTGCCGCCATGCAGGCAACGCTTGACTTCGACGCCGATACGCTTGAGATTGTTTCCATTCAGAAGGGTGCCGGTCTTTCTGCCGATGCTACGCTCCTTCCCGAGGAAGGCAAGAGCGAAGCGCTGTTCAGTTTCTTGGCAAACACTGCTTCCGCTCAAGATGGCATTGAAGTTGCGAAAGTGACGTTCAAAGCGCTGAAGGCTACGGATTCCTGCTCCATTAGCTTGAAAGATGCTTTCGTTACTGGTCCCGTGGAAGCAAGCGAGTTCCCGCTTGAAGTGACGCAGCCTGCGCAGGTGTCCATTATCGCGAATGTCCTGAAGGGCGATGCGAATGGCAATGGTCGTATGAACATTGTGGACGCGCAAGTTGCGTACGACTTGGGCAATGGCAAGTACGGCGCTGATTATGCGCAGTACATTCTGCCGGCTACATGGACGCATGCCACGTTGTTGTGGGTTGCCGACGTCAATAACGACGCTGCGATCGATGCGGTTGACGCTTTTGCCATTCAGCATGCAATCCATGCGGGTACCACGTTTGACGCGTAAGCGTTGCGGCGGTTTCGTGTCACCAGAAGACGCGTTTATAGGTAACGACGCTTCTTCTTTTTGATTTGTTTAAAACGCAGATTCTTTTGCGTTCTCTTCCTAGGGGGCTCCCAAGCTGTACGAGCGGCTTGGGAGCTTTCAATTTATGTTAAAAAGTGACGGGGACTTTTTCACCTTTTGTGGCTCTTTTCAGAGCAGCAATTTCGCTTCTACTTGCATCTGCGTTTGCCGTTATCTTTGTCTTTTATGGTGCTTCGCCATTTGCTTGTTGCGTATCCCCAGCAAGCCATTATGATTTGACCTGAATAAAAACGCGGATAGTACGGATGATAAAAAATGACAAAAGCACTGATTGCCATGAGCGGCGGCGTTGATTCTTCCGTTGCGGCAAAACTCATGAAAGATAACGGGTACGACTGCATTGGTTGCACCATGAAGTTGCATAGCAACGACGTTGAGAGCGAAATTGATTCGCATACGTGTTGCACGCTTGAAGACGTGGAAGACGCGCGCAGTGTTGCGTTTGGTCTGGGTATTCCATATTACGTCTTCAATTTCTCCGATGGTTTCAAAGAGAAGGTCATTGACAAATTTGTAGCATCATATGAGCAGGGAAAAACGCCGAATCCGTGCATCGACTGCAACCACTATTTGAAGTTCGAGAAACTGCTCATGCGCGCTCATGAACTGGGCTGCGATTATCTGGTGACCGGGCACTATGCGCAAATCGAATACGACGGCGAGAAGTATCTGCTGAAAAAAGCCGCGGACGAGACGAAAGATCAAAGCTACGTGCTGTATCTGCTTACGCAAGAGCAGCTTGCCCATACGCTTTTCCCGCTGGGCGGCATGACGAAAAAGCGGGTGCGTGAGCTGGCTGCGCAGCACGGTTTCGTCAATGCCGAGAAAGCAGAAAGCCAGGACATCTGTTTTGTGCCCGATGGGGATTACCCTTCGTTTATTCGCGCATATACGGGAAAAGAGTATCCCGAAGGGGCATTCATTGATACGAACGGCGCGATTGTGGGAACGCATCACGGGATTATCAATTATACGGTGGGGCAGCGAAAAGGCTTGGGCATTGCGCTGGGAAAGCCGGTGTATGTGCAGAAAATCGACGCGGTAACGAATACCGTTACGATTTGCGAGCAGCAAGATCTGTACAGCTCAACGCTTATTGCCAGCGATTTCAATTGGATAGCTGGCTGTGCTCCGCAAGCCGCCTGCGCCTGCAAAGCGAAAGTGCGGTATCGTCAGCAAGAGAAAGCCGCGACTGCAATTCCTCTGGAAGACGGTACGGTCAAAGTGGTGTTCGATGAGCCGTTGTCAGCCATTGCGCTTGGTCAGGCGGTTGTTCTTTACGACGGCGATGTGGTATTGGGTGGCGGCACTATTGTGTCGGTAGGAGAGTAAGCGGACCCTGGGGCGCTGCGTGTTGGCGATGCACTGCACATTGTGCGCCGTTGCGGGGCAGCGCATCGCGCCAAAACGCTACAACATGCTGCTTGCGTTGCAACCGGTGAAGATGCGCGCTCCTAAATACTCCACATCGTGCGGCTCTTCGCATTTCGTGAAGGCAATGCAGTGCCGGAAACATTCGTCGCCAACGTAGACGAAGTGACGGCCAAGCGAAGGCTCGGTCAGTTCATTGCACCAACTAAAGGCATGGATGCCCAGGTCAACAGCGTAATTGAGTGGTTCGCATACCTTCATGGACTGGCATCCCGAGAACGCCTCTTCGCCAATGCCGTACAGGTTTTCGCCGCCCGTTACGCACTCCAGAAACGTGCAAAGACTGAATGCTTGGTCGGGTATCACTTCAAGAGCAGCTGGTATGTGGATGCTCGTCAAGGCGCGGCAGCTGCGAAACGCGCGTTTTCCCAGCTCTGTAAGGGTAGAGGGAAGAGTGATTTCGGCAAGTCCCGTGCACCCATTGAAGGCGTCGTCTTCAATGCAGACAACGCCTTCGGGAATAACGACTGATTCGATTTCAGGGTGGCAGAAGAATGCTTTCGAACCGATTTTCGTCACGCCATCAGGAATGACGACATGACGGGCGTTTTTGCCCGTATACGTCTCAACTGATATGTTCAAGCCTTCTGTCATTTGCATCTCCCGAGCGCGCTTATTGTGGCAAGGCGCGGCGTGCCTGATCTGCTGCGTGCACTACTGCTTATCGTTGGGATGTACGGCGCCTTCGGGGAAGAAGGGGCAGCGGTCGCGCAAGCACTCGGCATTGCGGGGGAACCAATGGCATGTAATGGTTTCCGGCAGCTCCATCTCAACGCCCGTTGTCTCTTTCGCAAATTTCACGGCTTCCTGAATAGCAATGAAGCCCGTGCGTTTGCAGCAGCGCGGTCCGCCGTATTCTGCGAGCTTGCCCAAGATGTTCGACGTGAGTTTTTGACATTGTCCCCACGATACGTCGGTCATGGGCGATGAGCCCGAAACAATGCTCCAGAATTGTCCGGCACTCACGGCAGCACCGCAGGTACCCCAGAAACCGCAGGTGCCGCCCGGGACCTGCATGCTGCGTTTCTTCAGCTCTTCCAGGGCTTTTTCTTTGTCGATGTCGCCGCCTGTATTTGCGTACGCGGCCAGAAGGCATGCGCCGATAAGCGTATGATGCTCGGGCCCGTTCGGGTAAATCACGGCTTGGTCCATCATGTGCATGGTCAGCTCAATGGGGTTTTTCGAGGTAGCGGCAGCTAGGTATTCATTGCTTTGGCGCACGCCTTCGCTTCGGTGGCATGCATCGCATACGTAATGACCTGCCTCGCAAGCGCAATGGCCCGTTTCGGTCTTTCCGCAAAGATGGCACGTGTATTCCTGTGTCTGCTCGTGGTAGATAATGGGCTCTCCGCATACAAGGCAGTTTGCTTTTCCGGCTGACATGGGTTCCTCTTTCTCTCGGTTCGTTGCTGCGCGGACACAGCAACGTTTAGAACAGACGTTACGGAAGGCGGGTGTGATGCAAGCGTCTCTCTTCGCTTGCGTTATTCACGGAGGTGAAAAAGACCCCGTCACTTTTTAACATGCATGGTGGTTATTCGCTCCATTTTACGGTTTTTCTGATAAGGATGCCAAGCAGGCAGTCAAGTACGGTTACCACCAAGCCCACGCAGATGATGCCCGCCACCACATTCGTGTAGTTGCCATAGTTCGTGTAATTCAAAACGAAATAGCCCATGCCGCTGGTGGCGCCGTACATTTCCGCCATGACCAGCATGAGCATGCCCGTTGCCAACTGGACTTTCATGCCGTTTACTATGCTCGGATACATATAGGGCAACATGATTTGGAAGATGATTTCCGGCGTGGACAGTCCCATCATGCGCGCGCTTTCAATCACGCGCCGATCCATGGATCCCACGCGCAGGATGGCGTTGAGCAGCGTGGGCCAGAAAATGCCCAGAAAAATGGCAACGATGGCCGCGGAACGAAAGCTGGGCATGAGCATAATCAAGTAGGGCGCAAATACGATAGCGGGAATCGGTGCCAGCGCGCGGGCAATAGGATAGACCGTTTCCTTTAGTTTCGGAATCCACCCCGCGAAAAGCCCCAGAATGTTTCCCAAGATGAGCGCGCTGAAATAGCCCGCGCCCAAAAGCGAGAGCGACGATGTGATATTGCGTAAAAGCTCGGTGTGCAATTTAGGGAAGACGTTGAACACGTTTTCCGGCAAAGGGATGAGAACGGGGTGGGTGAGTTTCAAATCGGTAGAGCAGATTTCCCACACAATAAGGAACAGCCACACCACAATCACAATGTAGCTTGATGATGGCTTGCGCTCGTTGATGAAGAAGCGCCACAAGTAAAGCGCTTCAATAAGCACGGCCGCGCAATAGAACGGAACGGGCGTGGCGGGTGTCATTTTGCCGGGGATGGCAATGGTAACAAGCAGCACGATGAACAGGAGATTTGCCAAAATAAACGAAGGACACCAAAGTTTTTTCTTCGATTGCCTTTGGTTGCTGACGGGCGCAGTTGCGGTCTTATTCATCGTCTTCCCCCTGAGCAGTTGCTTCGAAAAGCTCCATGACTTCCGCTTTGATGGCGCGCAGGCGCACATCGTCGTAAATGGCATCCATGCTGTGAGAGCGGTCGTGGGGAAGCTCGAATGTTTTGATGATGTGCTTTGGTTCCATGAACACAATGCGGTCGGCCAAAATGAGCGCTTCGTCAATGTCGTGTGTGACGAATACGGCAGTTTTGCAGCATGAATCTGCCCATAAATCCATGAGCAGCGATTGCAACTTGCCGCGAATCATGGGATCAAGCGCGCCGAACGGTTCATCCAGCAGCATGATAGGGGCGTCAATCGCCAAGGCACGTGCAATGGCAACGCGTTGGCGCATGCCGCCGGAAAGCTGGAACGGAAAACGGTTTGCGGCATCGTTGACGCCCACCTGTTTCAGCAGTTCAAGAGCCCTTTTTGTCGCTTGTTCCTTTGAGATATTCTTGTTCGTTTTGCGCAGCGCAAATACCACGTTTTTCAGCGCGGTCTGCCAGGGGAACAGAGAATAACTTTGGAAGACAATGGATCGATCGGAACCAGGGCCTTCAATGGGCGCGCCGTCGATAAGCACTTCGCCGTGCGTGGGCGTGGCAAGTCCAGCAAGCAAGTTGAGCATGGTTGATTTGCCGCAGCCCGAATGGCCTACGAGGCAGACAAATTCGCCTTCTGTTATTTCTAGATTGATATCTTCCAGGGCAAGATATGATTCGTTGTTATCAATATAGGAATAGCAAACATCTTTGAATTGGATGGATGGCATAGGGTTCCTTATTTCTTTGCGCAATAGGTAGTAGTGTGCTTACGCACGATTGCTCGCGGCAAGTCGCTCGACGTAAAATGAAGGCGCGCCCACTGCGGGGCAGGCGCGCCTTTCGGGAATCATCGGAGTCACAAGGAATGGCAATCGGGCAATTACAGACCCAAGGTGTTGTGCGCCTTGTATTCGGTCATTAGACCCTCGTAGAATTCTTTGTTCTCGCCGCGAGAAATCAGCGTCTGCAGTGCATTGTAATAAATGGAAGAATCCATGTGCTGCAGAATGACCGACTTGTCTTCGTTTTCCAGGTCGCCGTTGTCCACCATGTCTTCGTAGAACGCTTTCACGTCATCGGTCATGGGGTCCATTTCGAACTTCATGGCGGCAGTGTACGTGCCGGCAGAGTACATGGTTGCTTCCACGTAATCCTCGGGCTGACCGGAATTCTTCATGATGGTGGCGATGGTGCCTTCTTTATCGTTGTTGATGTCGCACAGGCCGCGCAAGTTTGCAATCTCGAACTTGACCAGGGCGGATTTCTTCGTTTCGAATGCGGTGCGGTTCGTGGTTTGGCGGCAGCAGGGGAATTCATGACCCATAAGCTCATTGGGGCGGAATGCCACGGCAACGGCGGGGTCTTTGATGGCGGTGTAGCCGTAGCCGGAGTTTACGAAGCACATGTCGACTTCGCCTTTCTTCACTGCCTCAACTTCGGCTGCGGAGCCTTCCAGCAAAATGAATTCAACGTCGTTGCCATCGGCAAGCGCGCCAATCTTCAAGCCGGATTTGCGCAACCAGGATTTCAGCGCCATGTGGCCCGTTTCCATGCGGAAGCAGGCAATCTTCTTGCCTTTGAAGTCTTCGGCCTTCTTGTAAGCATCCTTGTTTTCAGCGAGCGTTACGCACTCGGAGCCATCCAAAACGGTGCCGCCGATGATGACCAAGTCGTCGCCCTGGGAGACATACGTGCAGGTGGGGATGGAGCCGTACGGTACTACATCGATGCTGCCCTTGGAAAGCGCGGGCATGATTTCGGGGAAGCCGCCGCCGAAGGGCTGCTGCGTTACGTTGAGCTTTTCCTGCTCGTAGTAGCCTTTTTCGATGGCTACGGCAATGCTTGACGTTTTCGTGTCTTTGATGTTGGTGACAACGGTGAGCTCTTCAACTTCGTCGTTCAGTTCAATGGTGGCAATGCCGGCACTTGCAGAAGCGGCAGCGCTTGCAGAAGCGGAACCAGAAGTGTTGGAGCTGGCGCATCCGGCAAGACCCAGACCTGCGACAGCAGTAGCGGTTGCGGCAACGAAACCGCGACGGGTAAGACTTGACATAGTGGGTTCTTCCTTTCCCTTGTTCAATGTATCAAGCAATGTTTGTTTTGACTTTGCCTGTTGCGTGGCATATATTAGACGCAAACTAATACTGGTAGTAGACTATATCGGTCATTTGCGCGAATTTCAAGTGAAAACGGTTGAAAAGTAGCGTATCCTTCCTAAATGAAAACTTTGAGCGTCTTTGGGCGCATGTGGTGTAAGTAAAGGAGCACATTTCATGACAAAACCGGCTTATATGGTGGTTACCGGCTTTTTGGGCGCAGGTAAAACCACAAGCATGATTGCCATGGCGCGCGTGATTAACCGCAAGTACGGAAAAGGCGGCATCATCGCGAATGATTTGGGCGCAAAGAACCTGGTCGATGCCGATTTGACGCGCATGGCCGATGTTGAGATCTCCGAAATCACGGGCGACTGCATTTGCTATGTGACCGAAGATCTGGTGTATCGCATTGACGGTCTGGTGAATAACGGCTGCACGGTTGTTATGTCCGATATCCCCGGCAGCGGGTTGGGCTCGCTTGACCACGTGGTCATTAAGATTAAAGATGAGTATCCCGATAAATACGAGTTGCTGCCGCTGACCTGCATCGTTGATCCTGAGCGTTTGCGCATGATTCTGCCCGAGCGCGCGAACATCAATCTTCCCGAAGAGATGCGCTTCTTGCTGAATGCGCAAATTGCCGAGGCGGATTTGATTGTACTGAATAAAGTCGATATGCTCTATGAAGACGAGCTTGCCGCCGACCTTGAGTTTATCCGCACTGCTTACCCGGACATTCCCGTTATGTGTATGAGCGCGCGCACCGGCGAAGGCGTTGAAGAAGTTGTTGATTATCTGATGAGCCATCGTGCGGTTGCAGTGCATCGCGAAATCGGCTACGGATCCGATGAGATGGACCAAGCTGAACGCCAAATGTGCTGGTACAACCGCCGTTTCTTCGCAAAAGAACGCGATGGCAAGAATATTGATTTCAACCAAGTAGTCGATGATTTCTTCGAGGCAATTCGCGACGGCTTGATTGATGCACGCCGCAACGTGCCGCACCTGAAGCTTTTTGCATCGGGCGAAGGCGAAGATTACGTGAAAGCATCGCTTATAGGCGTGGATTACGACATTGAGTACGATCACAAGCTGCAGCAAGATTACACTGCTATGGCGATTATCGTGAACGCGCGCGCGCTTTGCGAGTCTGACCTTATGGCCGAGATTGTGGACGATGCGATTGACGCTATCAAGGAACGTCATAACTTGAAATGCCAGACCATCTTCACCGAGTGCTTCGGCTTCTATGACGAAGGTCGTCGCAACGGCGGTCGCGCAAGCCGCTTTTAAGCGTTGCTCGCTGAGTAATACCTGTTCAAGGTGGCCTTTTTCATGGGCCACCTGTTTTTATGAGGAAGTCCGTTTATGATTCCAACCACCATGCACGAAGAAGTGCAAGCTTACTACGGCCAGCATCTTTCTGCATCCGATGACTTGAAAACCGATGCGACATGCTGCACCACCAGCGCGCCGCCGCGCTATGTGGCCGAGGTCATGCCGCTTATTGCCGATGAAGTGGTGGAGCGCTTCTATGGCTGCGGTTCCCCCATTCCTCCTGCGCTGGAAGGCGCAACCGTGCTTGACCTGGGCTGCGGCACGGGGCGCGACGTGTACGTTTTGTCGAAGCTTGTGGGCAAAACGGGACGCGTTATTGGCGTTGACATGACGCAATCACAGCTTGACTTGGCCAGGAAATACCAGGATGAGCAGCGCGAGCGTTTCGGCTACGAAGAAAGCAACGTTGAATTCCGCCTGGGCTACATTGAAGATCTTGCCGCTTGCGGCATTGAAGATGAGTCCATTGACCTGGTTGTTTCCAACTGCGTGGTGAACTTGTCTCCTTTCAAGGACCTGGTTTTATCCGAAGTCTATCGCGCCTTGAAGCCAGGCGGCGAGCTTTATTTCTCCGACGTGTATTCCGATCGCCGTATGAGCGATGAGCTGCGCCATGACCCCGTTTTAGTGGGCGAATGCTTGGGTGGCGCGCTTTACGAAAAAGATTTCCGCGAACTCATGGCTCAGGTCGGCTGGCCCACCTTCGCGCACACCGTTGTTGATGACATGCATGTAGGCGCGCTTGACTTGCAGACAAAGCTTGGGTTCATGTCGTTTACTTCATGCACGGTGCGCGCTATCAAAACGAGTGGCCTTGAGGAAGGCGAGGAAGATTACGGCCAGGTTGCCACGTATCTGGGCGGCATGCCGGAGATGCCGCGCTACTTCGATTACTCTGCCGATATCCGCTTCAAGAAAGGCAAGCCAGTGGCGGTAAGCGGAAATACGGCGCGCATGCTGGCGGCATCGCGCTACGGCAAGTATTTCCATATAACGGAAGCGGGTCCGCATCGGGGTGCGTTCAACGCGCTCCGCGCCCAGCAAGCGCTTGAAGTGCACGAGGGGAAATGCAAGATTGACCGCGCGTTTTTGGAAGACGCGTACGAGCGCATGGATTACAAGAGCTTCGAGGATCGTGTGGGGCAGCCTACGCTGTTGTGCACGCATGAGCAGCAACAAACGATGCAGGTGAATATCACGTATAAGTGCAATTTGGCGTGCAAGCACTGCTATTTGGAGTGCGGGCCGGATAATACCGAATGCATGTCGCGCGAAACCATGGAAGCCATTCTTGCGGCGTTTGCGGCCGGTAACTTTGCCGTGATGGATATTACGGGCGGCTCACCTGAACTGCATCCCGATTTCGAGTGGTTCTTGCGCGAGTCGGCAAAGATGGCAAAAGAAGTTATCGTGCGCTCGAACTTAACGTTGCTGGAGATTCCGCGTTACGAGCACTTGCTGGACGCATTTGCGGAAACGTGCGCTCATGTGGTGGCTAGCTTGCCGTTCTACTTGCCCGATATGGCCGATAATCAGCGCGGTAAGGGCGTGTTCGAGCGCGTGTGCCGTGTGGCGAAAAAGCTCAACGAGCGCGGTTACGGCAAGGGGGAAGGGCTTGTCCTTGATCTGGTGTTCAATGTTGCCGGCCCGTTTTTGCCGCCTCCGCAATATATGATTGAGGAAGCATATCGCGTGAAACTCGAGCAGGAGCAGGGTATTCGCTTCGATAACTTGTTGGCGTTCAATAATTATGCCATCGGGCGTTTTGCCGAGGACCTGCTGGATTCGGGCATGTTCGATCGCTACTTGGCGCTTTTGGCGGATAATTTCAACGCTATGGCAATTACGCGCATGATGTGCTTGGACCAGGTGAACGTGGATTATGACGGTCGTTTGTACGACTGCGAAGTGAATCATGTTCTGGGGCTGGCGCTTCAGCACGATGGCCGCGATGCCACGATTTTCGACATGGCGAATGGTCAGCTGTCGCCGCGTCAGGTGCGCACGCATCCCATTTGTTACAGTTGCGCAGCAGGTTTTGGTTCCAGCTGCGGCGGCGCGTTGGTGTAATGGTATAGTAAGGGCAGTTTTAGACCAACCGACCAAGAAAGATGCGTACCCGAAGTGAAACGAGTAATAGTTGCGGACTCATCATCGAATGTCCGCACCCTGCCCGGTGTTGCTTATGCTTTTGCACCCTTGACCGTTCGCGTAGATGGCGTGGATTATGTGGATAACGAATCCCTTGATAAGCAGGCATTTCTTTATGCCCTTGAAAAAACGAAGGATGCTTCCACCACGTCGTGCCCCAATATCCAAGACTGGCTCCATGCGTTCGGCGATGCTGATGAAGTGTTTGCCGTTGCCTTGACCAGCGGCCTTTCCGGCGGCTATAACGCTGCTGTCAACGCGGCCGAGCATTACCAGGAAAGCAATCCCGGTGCGAAAGTGTTCGTACTTGACTCGAAGTCAACAGGTCCCGAGCTTGAGCTCATCATAGAGAAATATGCCCAGCTCATTGAAGAGAATCTTTCGTTTGAGCATATCGTTTCCGCTATCCAGGAGTACTGGAAGCGCACTCATCTCATGTTCGCTTTGAGGAAAGTCGATAACTTTGCGAAGAACGGTCGCGTGAACCCTCTTGTTGCAAAGCTTGCCAGCGCGTTGAACATTCGCATTGTCGGGCAAGCCAGCGATCAGGGCGAGTTGCAGGTGTTGCATAAATCACGTGGCGAGAAAAATGCACTCAACCAGATTCTCACAAATATGGTGGAATGCGGATTTGCGGGCGGAAGAACGATTCTGCGTCACACGCAAAACCTTGCCGCCGCCCAGAAGCTCGAAGTGCTTATCAAAGAGCGTTTTCCCGAATGCCATATTACGATTGGTGAAAACGAAGGCCTGTGCTCTTATTACGCGGAGTCGGGCGGTTTGCTTGTTGGCTTTGAGGCGGGGGCATAGCTCTCGCTTTGTCCGTGCTGCATCGTTTTCCACCGCTTTCGAAGCAAGGTTTGGTAATTGCAAGTACGTTGAAAACGCAATGAAATCGGAGCTTAGTCGGAGCTGCTTTTTTCTTGCTGGGGGAGACCTCCCTTATTGTAAGAAAAGCGGCTCTTTTTGCGCTTTCTGCTGCATAATGCCTGATTTAAGCTCCATTGATAGTAATTCTACCATACTCAATCAGCTACAATATAGCGTTGCGGCCGTATGCATAGATGCCGCGCTAAAAAGGATTTCACACTGATTTTGGGAAGGGGTATCGTGGCGATTGTTTTCGGCGTTTTCGTGTTGACGATTGCAGCTTACGGTTTGTTTTTCGCCTACGATATTCTTACCGTTCGTGGCGCAGGCACTGCTCGACTGCAGTTCCTGTTTTTCGCGGGATGCGTGTTCGTTGTTGTTGCTTTTGCGTTGCTGCTCATAAGCCAGATGAATGTTTTTGCCGCCGATGCGTTCTTCTACGTTATGGCTGTGCTTTCGCTTGCCAGCTTTGCGTTCATGGTAAAAGCGCTTTTCTTCAGTTTGCCTCGGGGAACGTATTCTTTTGCCGAGCAGGGGCGCCCTGTGTATCAGCATGGCATGTACGCTTTTTGCCGCCATCCCGGCGTGTTTTGGTACTGCCTTGGCTTCTTGTTCCTTGCACTTGCTTTCCGCAGTGCTCCGGTAACGTTGTCTTGCCTGCTTTTGTGCGCAGGAAATGTTGCCTACATGGTTTTTCAGGATGCATGGAGCTTCCCGCGCACGTTTTGCGATTATCGGAATTATCAGCGCAACGTGCCGTTTTTCTTCCCCACGCGCCAAAGTATCCGCAGTGCGATTTCTTCGCCGTCCGTTAAAGGCGGGCGCGCATGAGTTTATTTACACGGAATAATCAAGCCCGTGATCTGGGGTTTGACTTATATGAGGGGCGCGATGCGTCTGATCCTTTGCGCACCTGGGATGAATATTGCGGCTTTTTGGGCTTGTCGCTTGACGATTACGTGCATATTCAGCGCCGTCTTATGGAAGAGCAACTGGTTTTGTGGTGTCCCAGTGGCATAGGCAAGAGCATCCTGAAAGGGAAGAAGCCAACGTCAATCGAAGAGTTCCGCGAATGCGTGCCGTTGACTACCTATGATGATTATGCCGATATTCTCTTGGCGCGTCGCGAAGATATGCTTCCGTTACCTGCGGTTACGTGGGTGGAAACCACCTGGGAAGGCGGTAAACGCCCCATCAAGCTTGCTCCCTACACGCAAGGCATTCTTGATTCGTTCAAGCGCAACGGCAAGGCCATTATCATGTTGGCGTCTGCTACGGATTGGGCACAATACCGCATTGGGTCAAACGTTTTGTCGGGTTTGGCTCCGCTGCCGTATCTAACGGGCCTGATGGGCATTATTCTGGATCAGGAATTCCACTTCCGTTTCATGCCTCCGCATAAAACCACCACGACCATGGGTTTTTCCCAGCGCATGAAATACGGGTTCAAAATGGCGCTTTCGAGCGGCGTTGATTACTTCTTGACCATGGGCTCGGTTGGATCGTTCATGAGCAAAAAGCTTGCTGGTGCGGTGGCATCGGGCGCGTCCGTGAGCTCAACGCATGCGAAAGCGGGCGCTTCTACGGGCGCCGGTGCGAGTGCCGCGGCGACTGCTGAATCGAAATCGGGCAAGAGTGTTCCTTCGCTTGCTATGGTCCGCCGCGTTTTGAAGGCGCGCCGGAAAGCGGCGCGGGAAGGACGCGAGCTTCTGCCGAAAGACTTGTTCGACCTGCGTGGATTCGTTATTGCGGGCACCGACAACGCTTGCTATAAAGACGAGCTTGAGCAGCAATGGGGCATTCGTCCCATGGAGCTTTTTGCGGGCACTGAATGCGGATTGGTGGGCACGGAAACGTGGAATCGCACCAGCCTGTATTTCTTCCCCGATGCGTGCTTCTACGAGTTTTTGCCGGAAGAATTCGTGCGCAGTACCGATAAAAACCTTCCGACGCTCACCATTGATCAAGTGCAGGCGGGCGAGCTCTACGAGCTGGTTATCACATCGCTTAAAGGTGGCGCTTTCGCGCGTTACCGAACAGGGGATATGTATCGCTGCGCGGGTATAGGCTCTGCGGCCGACCACTCGTCGCTTCCGCGCTTTGTGTACGTTGATCGCGTGCCTGGTGTTATTGACATTGCTGGGTTTACGCGCATCACGGAAAACTCTATCAAGGAAGTCGTTGCGCTTTCACGGCTTCCCATTGTGGGATGGTGCGCCGCCAAGGAATACGAGAAGCAAACGCGGCATCCGTTTCTTCATATGTATATCGAGCTTGATCCGCATGCTCTTGAGAGCTTGGTGGTGAGCGAAGCTATTATTCGCAGCCATCTGGAGATTTACTTCAAGTATCTTGATACTGACTACGATAGCCTGCGGACCATTCTTGAGATGGAACCGCTGCAGATAACGTTTTTGCAAACGGGATCGTTTGCGGCTTACGAAAAGCGCGAAGGCGCGCCGATTGATGCCATCAACCCGAGTCAGCGCCAGATTGCGCAGCTGCGCGGCATTATGGCAACTGATTGGCCGTATGTGCACGAAAGCCAGGCGATGGGCTTATGATGCAGGGTTTCGCTTGGGTTCCGCTTACGGCGCTGTTCATTTATCTTTTCGAGTTCTGCACGCTGGTCGTGGCGAAGAAAAACGCTCTTATCACGCGGTTTTTAGTCATGCTCGTATTTTTGGTGCTGTGGTCGGGCGGCTCGGTGCTTATGCGCTTGCAGTTCTTCGGTCTGGTTTCGCCGTGGTTCCATATTTCGCTTGTTGGCATTTGGTTTGCTTGCATCACGCTTGACGAGTTGCTTGCTTGCTTCGCGGGAAAGCAAATAACGATCATCGAGAAAGTGCTGGCAGTAGCTCTGGTGGGCCTGCTTATTGGTAATGTTGCCACTGATTGGTTCTTGGCTCCACCTGCCATTGTTTTGGATGCGGCGGGGGATATTCGCTTCGTGTATGGGTCCTTCACGCTGGGTACTTATATTATGTACGGCGTCTTTGCCGTGTTCAGCGTGTCCATTTTACTGCGCGTTGTTGATTGCGTGCGTTGCCGCGCGCTCACACGTCATCAGGCGGTTCCCGTTTCCGTTGGCGCGGTAGTCATGATCATCGGCCAGGTCATTATCATGTTCCCGCCGTTTGCGGGCATTCCGCTTGACTTAGGAATGGGCATTGTCTTCGCTATCTGCTGTTTTGTGAGCTTATATAACAAGCATCTATTTTCGATGACGCTCGCGTTGTCGTATCGCACATATGCGCTTATCACGTTCGCGGTTATTTTCCTTTTCGGGTTGCTATTCGTTGAACCGCTCGAAAAGCTTGTTGCAACGCTTCCGCCTCCGCTCGGAACGAACAGCGTGGTTGCTGTGGTTCTTTTCTGCGTTTGCTTCGCGTTCTTGCTGTATCTGGGCATCCGCAAGATGAGCAACGTTTTGTTCCTGAAGGACCAAACGAGTCGCCGCGCCGGGCTGAAGGAGTACCAGGAGAGCGTTTCCCGCTCGTTAAGCGTTGCGGGCACAAGCGAGCTCTATTGCCAGCAAGTCTGCCGCGACTTGCATACGGTACGCACCGTGCGCGTTTGCCTGAAGCAGCCCGATGGCTCTATGGTGGTGCGCGGATCTAGCATTCCGTTCGAATCGGGCGGTGTGATGTTTGAAGCCGGCAGTGCCGTGTCGGAATGGCTGAGCGCCCATCGCGACGTGCTCACACCCGCAGAGTTCGTGCGGAGCGTTGAATATCGCTCTATGTGGGAGACCGAACGTCAAAAATTGCGCTCCCTCAACATGAATTGCATTGTTCCGCTTACGGTAAACCAGGAGCTTATCGGCTTATCGGTTATTACGCTGAAGGACCCCCGCGGCTCGCTTGCCATGAATGAGATGGATCATTTGCTTGCGCTTACGGCGGTTATGGCGATTGGCGTCAAGAACAGCCAGCTCTACGAGCAGGCGGCCTATGAAGCGCGTACCGATGACTTGACGGGTCTCCTGAACCGCAAGTATTTCTATGCGCGTTTGGATGAGATCCACGATCGCAATCCGCAAGGCGTTTTGAGTCTCATTCTGTTGAACCTGGATGACTTCAAGCTCTACAATCAGCTCTATGGCGAACGTGAGGCCGACGATGTTTTGCTGCGCGTTGCCAACGTGCTGAAAACCACGGTAGGCGAGAGCAACTTTGCGGCACGTTTAGGTGGTAAGGAATTCGCCATTTTGATGCCCGACCAGGACGCAAGCGCCGCGAAGCGCTTGGCGGAAAACTTGCGCCAGCAAATCTATCACTTGAACCGCGGAGATCGGGAAGAAGCGCTCAAGGTGCTTACCTGCAGCATTGGTATTTGCAGTATGCCGTTTGATGCCCATAATACGCGTCAGCTTATGGATAACGCAAATATGGCTGTCTATCAGGTAAAACAACATGGTAAGAATGCCATTATGGTCTATTCAACGGGAACGGCGGGCGAGCATCTTGCCGTTGACCAGATTGACCATCACGGCATCTTCTCAAGCTATGCCGATACGGTGTACGCTCTGACCGCGGCAATTGACGCAAAAGACCATTACACGTTCACGCATTCCAATAATGTGGCGTATTACGCATCCGTGTTGGCAAGCTGCTACGGCTTGAACGCTGAAGTTGTTGAAATCGTGCGCGAAGCGGGCCTTCTGCACGATGTTGGCAAAATCGGTATTCCTGAAGCAATTTTGCAAAAGCCTTCGTCGCTTACTTCCGATGAGTACGAGATTATCAAGAAGCATCCGGAAAACGCTGTTTCGATCATTCGTCACCTACCAAGCCTTGACTACGTTATTCCCGCCGTTGTGGGGCATCATGAGCGCTGGGATGGCAAGGGATACCCGCGCCGCCTTGCGGGCGAGGACATTCCTTTGACGGCGCGTATTCTGTGCGTGGCGGACTGTTTTGACGCCATAACAACGAAGCGTTGCTATCAGAGCCCGCGCGATATTGACCGCGCGCTCCAGATTATCGAAGACGGTGCGGGAACGCAGTTCGATCCCGAGTTGGCGCATCTTTTCGTTCAAAAGTTCCGCGAAGGAAAAATCGAGCTGCAAGCTGGTCGTTCGGCGGATCTTGAGTCGTAGCGTTGTGCTGCGCCTACGGCGGAAGGGTTGAGCTGAACTCCTAGGCTTGGATAAGTTGAGCGGGTTCCTGCGAAAAAAAGCATTATTTGGGCGAAGTCGTGGACCGAACGCCCTTCCGCTCTGGGTGTTTTGACGATGGTTTGCATTGGTTTCGTTCGTTTTCGCGCTCGTTTCATCCTACTTTTCAAAAAAGTTCAAAAAAATGCTTGCATGGATGCGTGGAAACCCGTAATATATCCACTGCTGAAAAGTGCTGGGGTGTTAGCTCAGTTGGTTAGAGCGCTGGCCTGTCACGCCAGAGGTCGCGGGTTCGAGTCCCGTACATCCCGCCATTCCAGCTCCCATGAAAAACCCGATTGTTCGGGCTTTTTTTGACAAATGGGGTGTTAGCTCAGTTGGTTAGAGCGCTGGCCTGTCACGCCAGAGGTCGCGGGTTCGAGTCCCGTACATCCCGCCATTCTATGAATGCTGCCCGGTTCGCCGGGTTTTTTCTTTTTCTAGCTACTATCATGCCTCCATTACGCGGTCATTCGTGCAGCCTCGCCTCCCGCATTATCTTGCCTGTTTTACTTAGTGCGCCATAAGTGGCAACTTGGCAACAAGGCAGAGCGCATTTTCTTCCCGGGAACGCACGGCGTTACAATATATCGGTTAAAAAAGAAGGATGTGAATATGCGCATATACCGATATTTGATGGAGCACAAGGCGGCGTTTTTGATTGTGGTTCTGTGCTTTGTGGTGCAGGCATGCTGTGAGTTGGCTCTTCCTAAGTATACTTCAAACATCGTTGACGTTGGTATTCAGCAAAGCGGTATTGAAAACCCATCTCCCGAAGTGCTCTCTGCTGATACGTATGGTGTTGTTACCATGCTTGCATCGGCCGATGATGAAGCAACGATACGGGTTTCGTATGATTTCGATTCGGATGCAGGGTATTATGTGTTGAATGCCGAAGGGAAAGCGTATCGTTCGGTGCTCGACGATGCGATCTCGCTTCCTTTGGTTTGCTCTTACTATTCCCACTCAATGCCTGATTTTGATGTTGCGGCTCTGCGTCAAGCGTATGAGGCGGGCCATGTGACGAAGGCGGACATTGAGCAAGGTCTCGATCAGGTGCTTTCCTCTGCGGGCTTGGATAACGATAGTCTGCTTTCCCAGCAGGCCACCCTTGCCGCGAAAGCAGAATACGATGCCTGCGGGGTAAGCACTGCGGACATCCAAATGGATTACCTGCTTCATGTGGGTAAAATCATGATTACGCTTGCTGCCATTGCGCTTATCGTCCACTGCATCATGAATTTCTTCTGCTGCCGCAATGCCATGAAAATCGGCCGCGACCTGCGTAGCCGCTTCTTCAAGCGCGTTGTTGATTTTTCCGATGCCGAAGTGGATACGTTTTCTGCCGCATCGCTTATCACACGCGGCACGAATGACATCCAGCAGATTCAGGTGGTTTGCATGATGGCGCAGCGCATGGTGGTATACACCGTGGTCATCAGTATCGGCGCCATCATTATGGTGGCGCAAACGAACGTGTCCATGAGCTGGATTATTGGGCTTGCTATCATTGCAATTGCCCTGGTTATTGGTATTCTTTTTGCCGTTACCATGCCTAAGTTCAAAAAGATGCAAGTGCTTATTGATAAAGTGAATGAAGTTTCGCGCGAGATCCTTACGGGTTTGCCCGTTATTCGCGCGTTCGGCAGAGAAGACTTCGAGTTGGAGCGTTTTCAGACGGCAAACGGCAACTTGATGGGAACACAGCTTTTCACGAACCGCGCTATGGCGTTTTTGATGCCCACGATGATGCTTGTCATGAATTTAGTGTCGGTTGCCATTGTGTGGGTTGGCGGACACTACGTTGACCTGGGCACGGTGCAAACGGGCGACTTGATTGCGTTTATTACGTATTCCATGATTATCGTGATGAGCTTTTTGATGATTGGCGTTATTGCCGTTGTGTTCCCGCGCGCGAACGTGGCAGCGCAACGCGTGGACGAGGTCATCAATACCGCTTCAAGCATTCAAGACGCACTGGAAGTCTACGACGCGCAGCTGTTCGAGGCTGCTGGCGTGGACAAGGGCACGGAAGGCGCGGCGAGCGCGGAAGGGGCTCGTTCCGACTTTGAAGCCGCTTGGGGCAACAGTGCCGCGAAGAGTGCGGAAGAAGCCGTTAAAGGCGCCGAGATTCGCTTCAACGACGTGTGTTTCCGCTATGCAGATGGCTGCGAAAACGTGCTTGATCATGTGTCGTTTTGTGCTCCGGCTGGCAAGACAACGGCGATTATCGGTTCGACGGGCTCGGGCAAGTCAACTATTATCCGTCTTATCGAACGCTTCTACGACGTGAACGAAGGTTCAATTGAGCTAGATGGAATCGACATTCGCCATCTTTCGCAGAAAGCGCTGCGCTCCACGTTTGGGTATGTTCCGCAGAAAGCGTTTCTTTTCTCAGGTACGATTGAGTCGAATGTGGGTTACGGCGTTGACAATATGACGCCCGAGCGCCGGGACCAGGCGCTCTCTATTGCGCAAGCGGCCGATTTTGTGGCGGAAAAGCCCGAGGGCGTGCTTGAACCCATCGCGCAAGGTGGTACGAACGTTTCAGGCGGTCAGCGTCAGCGTTTGGCTATTGCGCGCGCTTTGGCAACCGATGCTCGCGCGTATCTTTTCGACGACAGCTTCTCTGCGCTTGACTACAAAACCGATGCGAAGCTACGTCACGATCTGCAAACGCAGCTTGCGGGTAGGACCGTTATCATTGTCGCGCAACGCATTTCGACCATCATGGGCGCCGATACTATTGTCGTGCTTGATGAAGGACGCATTGTGGGGCAGGGAACGCATGAGCAGTTGCTTGAGGGGTGCGAGACGTACCGCGAAATTGCGCTATCGCAGCTTTCGGAAGAAGAGCTAGCGAAAGGGGGTGATGTCCAATGACGCCGATGCCTGAAGGAAAGCGCAGGGGTGGGATGAGACACCATCCGGGCGCTATGGGTCCTGTGGAAAAAGCGAAGGACTTCAAGGGAACGCTGAAGAAATTCATCGCCTACCTGGGCATATATAAGGTTGCGCTTGTTTTCGTCGTGCTGTTTGCCCTGGGAAGCACCGTGTTCAACATCATTGGACCGAAAGTGCTCTCGCAGGCTACAACTGAGCTTTTCAACGGCCTGGTTGCGAAAGTGAATGGCACGGGCGGCATTGATTTCGATATCATTGCGGGCATTCTTCTTGCCACGCTTGGGCTTTACGCGCTCTCTTCGATTTGCTCATTTGTGCAAAGCTGGATTATGTCGGGCGTGTCGCAGCGCATGTGCTTCAAGCTGCGCCAGGATATCGCCGAGAAAATCAACAGGATGCCGTTCGGGTTCTTCGACAAGAACTCCGTGGGCGATACGCTTTCGCGCATCACCAACGATGTTGATACGCTGGGTCAAAGCCTGAATCAAAGCCTTACGCAGATGATCACATCGTGCGCCACGATTATTGGCGTCGTGGTCATGATGCTTACTATCAACCCGCTTATGACGCTGGTGACGTTAGTTTTGCTGCCCATTTCCGCGGTGCTCATCTTTGTGTTCGTGAAGCTTTCTCAGAAGCACTTTCTGGCGCAGCAGCGTCTTTTGGGCGAAGTAAACGGCGTGGTGGAAGAAGCAATCTCCGGTCACTCCCTGGTGAAAGCGTATAACAGGCAAGAAAGCACGGTCGCGAACTTCGAGGATGCGAATACGCGTCTTTATGAGGCTGCATGGCGCGCCATGTATCTTTCGAGCTTCATGAAGCCCGTCATGGACTTCATTGGCAACTTGGGTTATGTTGTGGTGGCTATTCTGGGAAGCGTATTCGCCGTTCAGGGTATCATCACGGTAGGCGACATTCAGGCATTCATCCAGTACGTGAAAAACTTCACGCAGCCGCTTTCCCAGCTGACGCAAATCAGCAACATCATCCAGCAGCTTATCGCTTCCGCCGAACGCATTTTTGAGTTCTTGGATCAGGAAGAAGAGTCGCTTGATCTTTATCCGGAAACGCCCGAGAAAAACGATGGTTGCATCGAATTCGATCATGTGAAATTTGGCTACGATCCAGATAAGATCGTTATCAACGACTTCTCCACGGTTGTGAAAAAAGGCCAGATGGTTGCCTTGGTGGGACCAACGGGCGCGGGTAAGACAACGCTGGTCAAGTTGCTCATGCGTTTCTACGATGTCAACGATGGTGCCATTCGCATCGATGGTCGTGATGTGCGCGAATTCAGCCGCGCCGATATTCGCGCGCGCTTCGGTATGGTTTTGCAGGATACGTGGCTGTTCAACGGCACGATTCGCGACAACATCCGCTACGGGCGCCTTGACGCGACCGATGAAGAAGTAGAAGCGGCGGCAAAGGCGGGCTGCGCGCATCACTTCATCCAGACGCTTCCCGGTGGGTACGACTTTGTGATCAACGAGGACGCTAGCAACATTAGCCAAGGTCAGCGGCAGCTTTTGACTATTGCGCGTGCGATTTTGGCGAACCGCGACATCCTGATTCTGGATGAAGCAACAAGTTCGGTGGACACGCGTACCGAAGAGCACATCCAGCGTGCTATGGATACGCTCATGGAGGGTCGCACGAGTTTTGTGATTGCTCACCGCTTATCAACCATTCGTAACGCAGATTTGATATTAGTCATCAACAATGGTGATATTATCGAGCAAGGAACCCATGAGCAGCTGCTTGCGCAGAACGGGTTCTATGCTGATTTGTACAATTCGCAGTTTGCGAGTTGCGATGATACCGTTGAGAAGGACTAGCGACGCATTGCATTTGCTAAAATAGGCAAGTTGTTGGTGCATGCGTTTTTCGCGCGGTGCGTGGGCCCGCACTTGCAGAGCAGGTTGCAGGGGCCGCATCTTTGCGCTCGTGCCTTCGCATTGAAAGAAAGGATCTTGCCCTAAAGGGCTTGAAATATGGAAAAACAACAGGATAAAACAGCGCAGGAAAAAGGCCGCGTGGTGGTTTTTGACTTCGATGGCACCAGTATTTCGGGAAACTCTCCCGTTGCGCTGGTGAAGTATCTTTCTGCGCGCAAAATGCTGCGCCCCACGATTCTTTTGCGCCTTGCAGCTTGGGGAATTGCGTATGCGTGGCACCTTCCCCAAAGCGAGGAATGGGCGCGCGGCTTGGTGTTTTCCGCGTTTGAGGGTAAGCCCAAAGAAAAGGTCGATGCGTTTCTGCATGAGTTTTATGATAAGCAGATTGAACCGCTGTACCGCCCTCAGGCGGACGAGGCCATGCGTCGACATGCGGAGCAGGGCGATACCGTGGTGGTAATTTCGGCAACGTTTGAGCCCATTATCTTGCGAGCAATGGAGAAACATGCGTTTTCGCGTCAGATTTCTGTTCGCATGGTGGTTGACGAGAACGGCTGCTACACGCGCAAGGTGCAGGGCCGTGCCGTTGAGGGCGAAGAGAAGGTGCGCCGCGTAAAGAAGTTCGGCAACGAATTGTTCGGCGAAGGAAATTGGGATTTGACATGCGCTTATGCGGATCATTATTCCGATATTCCGCTTCTTGAGTTCTCGCAGCATCCGATTGCTGTTTCACCTGGTCCTGCGCTGGAACGCTACGCGAAGAAGCGCAATTGGCATATAGTTGAGTGGTAAGTTTTTCGGGCGGCGAAGCGCCGCTTGCCTTAGGAAGGAGGCGTTTTCGGTGTTTGGGAATGACGAGTTGAACACTGAAGGTACGCGTTCTGTGAAACGTTCCTTGGATTATTTGAATCGCGCCCAGTGTGCGCAGCAAGAGGGGGACGACTCTTTGGCGGCGTCTCTTTACTTGGCGGCATTCGATTGCGCCCAAAAAGAGGGCGTGGCATCTGAAAGCATTTTTATTGACGGTCTGAAGCAGGCTTGGTTTTTGGCTGCTTCGGGCAAGCAACGTACGCTGGCCGAGCACATTTTCAGCTTGATGGAGCCGTATCTTTCGCAAGACGAAGTGCAGCAATATGTCATGCGCCTGCAAGATTTGGCTCTTGAGCGCTTGGAGGAGTTCGGCGTTGATCGCGGCGAACTTGAGCAAGTGCTCTCTTCCATTCCGTCGCAGCTTGCCGATATGGGTTTCGGTGGCATGGATGCACTCTTCGATGAGTTCCTTGATGAAATCGAAGGTGAAATGGAGCTGACGGACGACATCTGCACGGAAGAAGACTGCTCGGAGTGCCCCGATTTCGATGTTTGCGAGTATCATCAGGCGAATCCGGCGCTCAATGATGCGCCTGAAGGCGGGAGCGCGTGCGATGACGGCGTCGCATCCGATGCAGCTGATGCGGCGAATGCTTCTGAGGTGCCGGCGGGCGATGACGATCCTGCCGCCGCTTCCGGCAAATCGGGTGCCGCTTCTGATCGTTTCGTTATCCGGAACACGGGCGATGCGGGTGCAAGCAACCGCGCGGAGCATCATGCCGCGATTGTCGGCAAGCAAGGGGATGCCCAGAATGCGGCTGATACATCGCAGGCGCCCGATGTGCTGCCGTTTTTGTCCCAGATTCTGCAAGGGGGGCACGGCGCTATTGCCGCGTTTGGCTTGCCTGGCGCGGGACAGAAAAGCATTCAGGCTGCAAACCGTTTGACATATGCCGATATGGCGGGGTTTGAACATGCCATTGAGCAGATGCATGCGTTAGGTATTGGCTTTGCAAATAATCCCGAGCTGAAAAACTTCATTTCGTTCCTTAACGAAAAGCACGGGCTTTCGGGAATGCCTGTTTCGGATGCAATCGTGTTCAGATCCGCCGCGCGCGAAGATGCCTCCCGTTTCATGGAGGCAACGCTGGGCGAGCTGGAGCTTCCTGGCGTTCGCATTAACGTTGACGAGAATATTCATGGCGATTTAGTTCTGTGCGTTATGGCTCAAACAAGCTTGGGACTTCGCTTCAATGCGTCAAAAGGCCAGATAGACGGTTCGGGCGTTCTTCTTCTGGAAGATATTGACTTGTGGGGTCATTTGCTGCCGTTCGATGATGATTGCTTTGAGTGCGCGTCTTCTCGTTCGGGAGCGCAAGGCCCGTCAAAGGGTGCGCTCGAGGCGGTTCGTCTTATTCGCTCCGCGGTAGAGAACCCGGATGTGTACGTGCTGGCATCGTGCTCGACCGACGCGGATATCCAAGGCGCGTTCCTTGATATTCTTGAGCCGCTTACCGTGGTTGACATCGATTATCCCACGGCATCGGAGCGTACGTCTTTGTGGAACGATTTGATGAATAAGCATCCTTCTATGAAGGGGGCTCAGATTGAGACGCTTGTTGCGTGCTCGAAGGGTCTTCCGCGCTTCGATATTTGCATGGCGGCCCGCGAAGCAATTGAGGCAAGCTATAAAGAGTCGCTTTCTACCAGGAAGTACGAACCGCTGACAACCGCTGCAATCTGCGAGAAGTTGGCGGCATATCAGCCTCTTGATTCCGATGAGTACAAGTCGCTTGAAGAGCAGGTGGTAAGCGATTTTCGTCGTGAGTTGGAAGGACTTGATGCGTTCTTGGGGTTCGAGGGAGCCAACGACGTTGCAACATTGCTAGGGGAAGACCGTGATGACCTGGGATCAACAGAATCTGACGCTGAGTAAGGCGGATTTCTGCCAGCTGGTTTGGGATAAGGGAGCCGAGCTGTACCGCGATCTTCCGTGGCGCAATACGCGCGACCCCTATGAGGTGCTGGTTTCCGAAGTTATGTTGCAGCAAACGCAAGTGGCGCGCGTGTTGGTCCGCTGGGAGCGTTTTCTTGACAGATTTCCCACTGTTGATGCGTTAGCGAGTGCATCAACGGCCGATGTGGTGGACGAATGGCAAGGTATGGGGTATAACCGCCGTGCGTTGGCGTTGAAGCGCTGCGCCGATGAATGCGCCGCGCACCACGATGGAACCATTCCCCGCGAGCTTGATGCGTTGCTTGCGCTTCCCGGTATTGGGCCGGCAACGGCAGCGGGTGTTCGGGCATTTTCGTTCGATGTACCGGGGGTATATCTGGAAACAAACGTGCGCACGGTGTTTCTCCATGAACTTTTTCCTGGTCAATGCGATGTTCCTGATAAGCAGATCGCGCCTTTAGCGCAAGAGGCGTGTCCGTTTGAAAATGTGCGTGGCTGGTATTACGCGCTGCTTGATTACGGGGCGTATTTGAAGCGGACCACGGTGAATCCCGGTCGTCGCAGCAAGGAATATACGCGCCAGAGCAAATTCGAAGGTTCGCGGCGGCAAAAACGCGCAGAGATGGTGCGACTTGTTCTGGCGACGCCCGGTATTAGCGTTGAGCAAGTATTTGAGGATTTGAATGATTTCGAGCGCAGCGCTGGGCGTGATGGTGTGACGCAAGATTATTTTGAGGGACTTTTAGCCGATCTGCAAAAAGAGGGATTTTTCAGCAGGGAAGACGACCGGCTGATTCCGTAGTGGTGTCCCGTAGGGGTGTCCCATAGGGGTGTCCCATAGGGGTGTCAAGGTCGCGTGCTTTTCTGTGCGGCGGAGAATCGGCAAGGTGAGAGGCGTTGTCGTGGGATTGGTTGATTTGCTGCTCATCGGCGTAGGGCTGTCGATGGATGCTTTTGCTGTTGCCGTGTGCAAGGGCTTGGCTATGCCGCGCCTGAATATGAAGCAAGCTGCGGTAATTGCGCTGTTTTTCGGAGCGTTCCAGGCGCTCATGCCTGCTTTGGGCTGGGCGTTGGGCACTCAGTTCGCAAGCTTTGTGACTTCGGTGTCTCACTGGATTACGTTTGCGCTTCTGGCTTTTATCGGCGGAAAGATGCTTTGGGATGTGTTCCATGACGCGGAAAGCGGCGAAGAGAAAGCTGGCGGCAATTTCAAACTTGACGTGAAGGAGCTGTTCCTGCTGGCCATTGCGACAAGCATCGACGCGTTGGCTGTTGGTATCACATTTGCGTTTCTGCAGGTAGACATTGTGTCTTCGGTGAGCATCATTGGTGTGACCACGTTTGTGCTCTCGTTTGCTGGCGTGGCGGTCGGGCATGCTTTCGGGAGCCGCTATGAGCGCCCTGCTCAGATAGTGGGTGGCGTGGTGCTCATCGGTATTGGTGTGAAAATCCTGATTGAAGGCTTGATCGCGTAGTTGCAATTTCTCGCAAGCGAATAGTGCCGCACCCAACGCACCACGCAGCTGCGCTTCTCCTCGGTTTCGCGGCTTACAGCATTTCGGGGCACAGCCCTTTTTGGGCAAGAGGGCAGTCGGCGCAGCGCGGGCGGCGCGCAATGCATATTTCGCGTCCGAACAGGACCCAGCGACGATTGATATTCACCCAATGGTCCTGCGGATATAAAGCACACAAGTCTTTTTCAACTTGATCAGGTGTTTCGCCTTTCGAGAAGTCAAGGATGCGTGCAATGCGATACACGTGGGTGTCCACGGCAATTCCCTCGGCGATATCGAACGCTTCCGCCAAAACGACGTTTGCCGTTTTCCGTCCAACTCCTGGGAGCTTTGTGAGTTCGGCGATGGTTTTCGGAACGGCGCCGTCGTACAGGTCGATAACCCCTTGTGCGCATTTGATGCAGTTCGCGGCTTTGCTGCGGAAAAAGCCCAGGGAGTGGATGATTTCTTCCACATCGCCGGGATTTGCCGCCGCTAAATCGGCAACGGTGGGGTAGTGCTGCCACAGCACTGGCGTTACTTTATTCACGTTCTTGTCGGTTGTTTGCGCGGAGAGCAGCGTGGCGATGGTCAGGCGAAACGGGTCGCCATCGAAATGTAAGGCGCACGGAGCGCTTGCGTAAAGCGCTGCCATCTCTTCGTAGACGGCTTCAGCGCGTTGTTTCTTTTTTGCTTTTGATTCGCGTGCCATGGGCTCCTCCGTTGCGTTCTTGCTGTGCATGGTCGGTTTTGCACCGCCCTGGTTTTTGCTTTTGATAGAATATCGCCAAACAGGAATGCGTGCCGCAAGAAATTTGCGGCTATTCGTATTTGGAGACGTTTGTGCGCCGATTGTCGGGTGAAAGGTTTTTCAGGGCGATTGCGGTTATCTTCAATTGAGTCTCTACGGCAAAAAGGCAACAAGGAAGGGTTTTGCGTGCTTATTGATTCGCTTACATTTCGATTCGAACGTACCGAAGCGGTAAAGAAGTTTTGGGATAAGCTTGATGCGGCGCAAGATGCCACGCTTGGGGTGGCGTCTTCCGCGCGTCCGCTAATGGTTGCCATGCAGTTTTGTCGCGCGCCTCAAACAACGCTTGTTGTTGTTGCAGGTGAAGATGCTGCTCTGGGTTTCGCTCGCTCGGTTGCCACGTATCTGGGTGAAGATAATGTGATGCGTTTCTTCGAGCGGCGTGATTATCCGACATCAGGCAAGATGCCCGATCCTGTTTTAGCGGCGCGACGCATGGAAGCGGCTTATGCGTTGCGCTCGGGCAAGCAGTGCGTTGTTGTTGCATCGGCGCGTGCCTTGGTGCGGCTTCTTCCGCCCGTTGATGCGTGCGCATGCGACCCGTTGGTGCTGCGCTGCGGCGATGATTTATCGGATGGCGGTGTTTCTGGCTTGCAAAGCTTTGAAGATCTTCCGCGCCACTTGGTACGTTGTGGTTACGAAAACGCAGGTGACAAGCTTGAAGGCGCGGGTACGTTCGCGGTGCATGGCGGCACGATCGATATTTATCCCGGCAATTTATCGTATCCCGTGCGGGTGGATTTCTTCGGCGATGAAATTGACGAGATTCGTCGTATTGTTCCTGCAACAGGACAAACGATTGCCCCCCTGCAGCAGGTTGAGATTTTCCCTGTTGTGGAATACGCGGCAACGGCTGCGGTATATCGCCGTGCGCGCAAAACGCTTGAGGCGCAATCGCATACGAGTGCGGTCATGCGCGAGCTTCTAGAGTACTTGGATGCAGCGGAAGGTGGTATTCGCTTTCCGCAATCCGATTTGCTGCTGCCGTTTCTCTACGACGCAACGGCAACGCTTGGCGATTATGCGGCGCCGCAAACGCTGACTACCCTGATAGAGCCGAAATCGCTGTTCGATGATGCAAGTCATGCATTCGACGAAGCGTGTGCTCATGTCGAGGGATGCGGTGTTGCGGCTGAGCGGCTGTATGCGCCGCCCACGCAGCTGAATTTCGGTGGAGGCGTGCGCGCCACGTACTTATCGCTTATGGGGGTTGGCAAATCAATTGATGACGAGCTGCCCGTTAAGCGCACCGATGTTGCGGGAAAAGGCGGGCGCCTCATCGGTCGATTGCGCACGTTCTTGGAAACAGATTATATGGTGGTGTTTGCGGCGGCGAATGCGCAGGTGCGCAAGGAGCTTGAGCTTGAATTTGCCGATGAAGGGCTTCCTATTCAAGAAGTTTTGCAGTGGCAAGACGAGAACGAAGAGCAAGCGCGTCGTCGGTTGCGCTCGGGTGTGGTAAACGTGGTGGATGCCGATGTTCCGTTGGGAATGGTGTTTCCCAAGGCGAAACTCGCGCTGGTGTCCATTGCCGATACGCAGGGTGCGCGCGCGTCGAGTTCATCGGGACGCAAGATTGACATTACGGAAATCACGTTTCCCTACAAGCCGGGCGATTACGTTGTGCACGCTGTTCATGGCGTGGCGCTTTTCCGCGAGCTTACGCGCCAGGAAATCGATGGAAGTGTGCGCGACTACCTTCTTCTGGAATACGCGGAGGGGGACCGTCTGTTCGTCCCCGTTGAGCAGCTTGACCGCGTGACGCGCTATGTGGGACCAGAAGGGTCGTCGCCGCGATTGACGCGCTTGAACACGTCGGACTGGTCTCGTGCGCTGCGCAAAGCAAGTAAGGCAACAAAGAAACTCGCGTTTGACCTGGTAGATGTGTATGCGCGTCGTTGTGCGGTGCAGGGTTTTCGTTTTGGCGAAGACACGCCTTGGCAACGCGAGATGGAGGCGGCCTTCCCGTATGCGGAAACACCCGATCAGCTGAGCGCCATTTCCGATGTGAAGGCCGATATGATGAGTGCACGGCCTATGGACCGTCTGATCTGCGGCGATGTCGGCTTCGGCAAAACGGAAGTCGCGCTGCGCGCAGCGTTCAAGGCAACACAAGATAAAAAACAGGTCATGGTGTTGTGTCCCACCACTATTTTGGCGCAGCAGCACTACACGAATTTCAAGGAACGTTTCGAGCCGTTTGGGGTTCAAGTAGAAGTGCTTTCGCGTTTTCGCACGGCGGCGCAGCAGCAAGAAGCGCTCAAGGGATTCGCGGATGGCTCCGTTGAGGTCCTGGTAGGCACGCATCGCTTGCTTTCGCGCGATGTGAA
Organism: uncultured Eggerthellaceae bacterium; assembly: GCA_934648845.1. Lineage (GTDB taxonomy): Bacteria > Actinomycetota > Coriobacteriia > Coriobacteriales > Eggerthellaceae > CAKUOV01. The sequence continues at coordinate 2,796 of CAKUFS010000011.1, read as the reverse complement.
CCCGCATGACCTGGGCCTTGTCATCATCGACGAAGAGCAGCGCTTTGGCGTGGGCCATAAAGAGCAATTCAAGAATCTGCGCGAATCGGTTGATGTACTCACGCTTTCCGCCACGCCTATCCCGCGCACCATGCAGATGTCCATGAGCGGCGTGCGCGATATGAGCGTTATCTTGACGCCGCCCGACGACCGTCGCCCGGTGAAAGTGCACGTGGGAGCTTGGGATCCCGATATCGTTTCGGGCGCTATTCGCCATGAGTTGGCGCGCGGGGGACAGGTATATTACGTTTCGAACCGCGTGCGCACCATCGACGATGCCGTTGAGCGCGTGCAGTTGGCGGCGGGCGAGGCACGTGTTGGCGTTGCGCATGGAAAAATGACGAAAGAGCAGCTTGAAAACGTGATGGAGGAGTTTGCAGCGGGCGAGCTGGACGTGCTGGTTGCCACGACCATCATCGAAAGCGGCATTGATAACCCGCATACGAACACGCTTATCATCGAGGACTCGCAGCGTCTTGGCTTGGCGCAAATGTACCAGCTGAAAGGCCGTGTGGGACGTTCGAGCACCCAAGCATATGCGTATTTCATGTATCCCGAGAAAGTGGTGCTCACCGAAGAAGCCACGGCGCGTTTGCTTGCAATCGACGAGCATCAAGAACTGGGAAGCGGTATGCGCATTGCCATGCGCGACCTGGAGATTCGCGGTGCAGGCGACATTTTGGGCGCCGAGCAAAGCGGGCAGATGAGTGCGGTTGGTTTTGATTTGTTCGCCCAAATGCTTGGTCAAGCGGTGCACGACGCGCGTACGGGCCTTGCCGCCGAAGGGGTCGATACCATCTTGCCGCCGGCGCTTTCCGACATTACGGTGAACGTTCCCGGGCGCACGTATTTGGGAGACGATTATCTGCCCGATGTGGACGAGCGTGTTTTGTGGTATCGCCGCATTGCAAGCGCAGAAACGGTCGAGCAGGTCGATGCGCTTTTGGAGGACATGCAAAAGAAGCATCCCGAAATGCCTGTTGAAGCACGTAATCTGTTCCTTAAGACGCACTTGAAGGCGTATTGCAACGAACATGGCATTAAAAGCGTTGTCGTGGTGGGTGGCAAAGTTGTCATTGAGCCCATCGCCATTTCGCGCGAGAAATCAATTGAGTTGCGCCGCGCAGGCGGGCGCTATTTGCCGCAGAAAAACCGCCTTGAGGTGCCCATGAAATACTTTAAGCTGGAAGGTGAAGATACGCCGCTTGGTGTCTTGAGTGCGTTCCTTGAAAGCCTTGAGCTGGACGAAGGGGATGGCGCTGCGAAGGCGAGCCCAACGCGCGCGGCAAGAACTGCGGCTGCTGTATCTGCATCTGCGCGCGCGGCGACATCTTCTGCGTCAAAAGCTGGTGCGGAGAAGACGGCAAGTGCTTCGCGGGTGTCTTCGGGCCAGGCGGGTGCGAAGACGAAGAACAGCTCGCCTGCCGTGGGGCATAATTCGTTTGCGCGCAAACCGCTGAATTCCTCGTCGAGCACTTCGGGGTCAGCGAATCGCTTCTCGTCACGCAGCGCGGCCGATAGACGCAATATGACAGCGCGCACGGTGCGCCGCCGCCACAACTGGTAACGTGCCCTGTTGACAAATTACCCCACCTTTTGTCAACATTTCGAGCATCAGAAACCCGTGGTGCCCTGTGTATCTCGGGCTTTTGCGTTCCGCTGCGGTGGGCGGTCCGGATTAAGATGTTTTCTGCCGTGATGCCGCCCAACGATGCGGCCGGCATGATAAAAACGACCCACTTTTCGGTGGATTTTCTTCTTTGAAATCATGAAATAGCAGCGTTTTCCCAGGTCGTAAAAAAGTAAACCATGGTAAACCCACAGAAAAATGGGTCGTTTTTATCATAACGTTAGAAGAATTCATCGTTTTCTGCGATTCGAGGCACCCGCTGGCAAGGGCTTGCCTCACGACTCCGCTTGGATAATGCTTCTTTGCGCTAGAGGCCCGCTCAGCTTATCCAAAGCGTCGCAGTTCGGCTCGACCCTTGCCGGCGGACGCCCCCTGAGGGTCTGTGTGTCGGGAGTTCGGTGCGCGCTTGGATTCGTGGCGCGTTGGCTTTTGGCTCTGGCGTCCCTTTTTGGGTTTCTCGGCGGCATGTTGTCGTTTTTTCCGCCCGAATGCGCAAAATATTCCCGTTCGGGGCAGGTTTAAGCGGTGTCAACCCTCGTCGTCTGATGCTTGCAGTGCGCGACCTGTGCTTTTGCGGATCAGCGACAACTTAGACAGCGCGATATGGACCGAAAGCACTCCCCGAGGTACCCCGAACAGGAATATTTTGCGCATTCGGGCCCATTTTCCGACAAGATGACTTGCAGCTTGGTGATTTCCGAAAGAAGCAGGATTGTGAAGGCGGTGCTTTATTGTTGACAAATTACCCCACCTTTTGTCAACAAAAAATCCGAGGTGCTGCTTGCCCTCGGATTTTTCTTGTGCTTTTGTTTCTTCGTGATAAGCCTTTGCCAGCCGGTGCGTCGAATCGCAGCGAATTGTTGACAAAAGGTGGGGTAATTTGTCAACAAACGGCAATGTTGGAGCCGCCTTTGCGTCCGCGCGCAACAATGCAGGGCACATCGGTGCGGCTCAAAATGTGAAAAAGTCCCCGTCACTTTTTAACATTCGAAGGGTTGTCAAGAGAGCAGGGGAGTAACGAAAGGCGCGCTATCGCCGCAGAGGGCTTGACCCCCCCCATCTCGATGCCATACTGTACCCACACAGCCGAATAGCAAACTGCACCGTCGGTTGCTCGGGGGCGTCAT
>CAKUFS010000010.1 GCA_934648845.1 uncultured Eggerthellaceae bacterium | reverse complement strand
GTTTCAGTGTTATTGAGGGCGCCTGCTGGGCGTCATCGCTATAGAGGAGGATTCCATGGCAATTTCTACCGCCGATTTTAAGAACGGAATGTGCATCAGCTTCAACAACAAGGCATGCGTGATCGTTGAGTTCCAGCATGTTAAGCCTGGTAAGGGTGGTGCTTTCGTGCGCACCAAGCTTCGCGACATCCGTACGGGCCGCGTGGTTGAGAACACGTTCAACGCTGGTACCAAGTTTGACCTTATCCGCTTGGAAACGCGCAAGCTCCAGTACCTGTACAACGATGGCGAAACCTACAACTTCATGGACATGGACAGCTATGAGCAGCTCGAAGTGAACGTTGAGCAGATTGGCGACGCTGCTAAGTGGCTCAAGGAAAACGACGAAGCTTCGCTTCTGTACGCCGATGGCGACCTGGTAAGCGTTGAGCCTCAGATGTTCGTTGAGCTGGTTGTTACGGCAACCGATCCGGGCTTCAAGGGCGACACCGTTCAGGGTGGCACGAAGCCGGCAACGCTGGAGACGGGCGCTGTGGTGCAGATCCCGATGTACATCTCTGAAGGCGAAACCGTGCAGATCGACACGCGCGACGGCCGTTTCGTGAAGCGTGTGTAAATCGCAAGAATTTCATTTCTCCGTTAGTATGCGGCGAATGCGTTCTTCGTGGATGCTTTCCCGCTTTTGAATCGAAAAAATAAGCGGGCCATCTGCTTCAAACGAAGCGGATGGTTTTGCTTTATTTCGGAAAGTAAACAGGGAAGAGGGGCTCGGTAGCGTAATTCATGCGCTTTGTGCCCCTTCTGTTACGGAGCTATTACGTTATTAGGCGTTTTGCTTGCTATAATAAAGAGAATTAGTTTAATGTCAGCCTATTTTAAGGGGGATGTTTTTTCATAGTGGAGCCTCACATAGATTACCTTGGTAAACTTATCGCGATGGTCATTTGTTTGATTCTATCAGCGTATTTCAGCGCCACAGAAACGTCATTTTCATCTTTGAACAAGACGCGTTTGAAGGTTCTCGCAGATGACGGGGACAAAAAAGCGGAGCGCGCTTTGAAGCTTGCGGAAAATTACGACAAGCTGATTTTCACTATTCTCATTGGCAACAACATCGTGAATATCGCGATGGCTTCCATTGGCACGTTGCTCTTTATTGGCATTTACGGTGATGTTGGTGCGACGATTTCCACGGTAGTGGTAACGGTTGTCGTGCTGTTCTTCGGTGAAATCACGCCGAAAAGCATCGCAAAAGACATGCCGGAAAAATTCGCTATGTTCAGCGCGCCGTTTATCCGCGTATGGATTTGGGTGCTTACCCCGGTTAACTTCCTGCTTTCCCAGTGGAAGAAGCTTGTCTCGCGCTTCTTCAAGACCGATGATGAATCGAAAATCTCCCACGAAGAGCTGCTTCTTTTCATGGAAGACGCCGAGCAAGACGGCGGCATTGACGAAAACGAAGGCGAGCTTTTGCGCAATGCGCTTGAATTCCGCGATTTGACCGCGGCGGAAATCTTAACGCACCGCATTGAGATCGAGGCGGTGGACGTTACCGATAGCCACGAGGACATTGCGAAGGTGTTCACGCAGTCCGGCTTCTCTCGTTTGCTGGTGTATCGCGATACGATTGACCAGGTTGTGGGCGTGCTTCATCAGAAGGACTTCTACGTAAACGGCAAGATGACCGAGCGACCCATTGCGGAGATCATGACGGCGCCGCTGTTCGTGTATCAGCATACGAAAATTCGCGACATTCTTGAAACGCTGCAGCTCAAAAAATCGCACATTGCGATTGTCGTTGACGATTTCGGCGGCACGCTGGGTATTGTCACCATGGAGGACATTCTGGAAGAGCTTGTTGGCGAGATTTGGGACGAGCACGATGAGGTCGAGGAAGACTTCGAGAAGCTGGGAGAGGACCTGTATCGCGTTGACTGCTCGGTGAGCTTGGAGGATTTCTGCGAGTTCTTTGATATCAAGCTTGAATCTGACAGTGTTTCTGTGGGCGGCTGGATCATGGAGTACTTGAACCATATTCCAGTGAAGGACGAAAAGATTGCCGTGGAGAACCTGGAGATTACCGTTTCCGAAGTGAACGCTCATCGCGTTTCCTTCATTACGGTGCGTCAATTCGAACGCGAAGACGCCGAGGAACAGGATTCCTAAGGCTGCGCAGTGCTCAAACCGTAGCGCATTGGTGAAACTCGTGAAAATAGACGCTCACATCCACATTGCCCTTGATGGCTCCGATTGGCGGCAAGCGAAAGCGCGCCATGCGAACGGTCCCGATGAGCGCTGGATTCGTGAGACGCTTGCCGCGTATGCGCAGGCGGGGTTCACCTACCTACGTGACGGCGGCGATAAATGGGGCGTTTGCACGCGGGCGGCGCGTCTTGCGGGCGAATATGGCATTCGCTATGCCTCTCCGGCGTTCCCGTTGTATCCCAAAGGACAATATGGCAGCTTTTTAGGGCTGCCGTTTGCTGATTTCGCTGAGTATCGCACGCTTGTTGACCAGGCAATTTGCCAAGGTGCTACGTTCGTGAAACTCATGCTTTCGGGTATTTTGGACTTCGATTGCTATGGGAAGATAACAAGCCCCGGATTGCCGGCGCCCGCCGTGACACAGCTTGTTGCGTACACTCATGAGAAAGGCTTGCCGGTTATGGCGCACGTAAACACGGCGGCGTTGGTAACGCAGGCGCTTGATGCGGGCGTTGACAGCATTGAGCACGGCTTGCTCATGGATGCTGCCACGTGCGAGAAGCTTGCCGCCAGCAATGTTGTTTGGGTTCCTACTATCGCTCCTGTTCAGGCGGCGCATGATTCGGGCAATTTCTCGTCTGAAGTCACGCAGCGCATTTGTCGTGAGCAAGCGGCAGCCGTTGCGGCGGTGGTAGAGCGCGGCGGCCTGGTGGCGTTGGGTTCCGATGCCGGTTCGGCGGGTGTGCCCCATGTTGCTGGAGCGCTGCGCGAGTGTGAGTTTTTGGGCGTGCCCGATGCCGCACTACAATGCGGTGCCCATGTTCTGGTGAACCGCTTTCCCGGCTGTTAGGAGCAGATGCTTCTGGGGGGCGAAACATTTGCCGTTCGTTCCCGTGCATTTTTGATTATTCCGTAGCTTGGAAGCAATTCATCGCTTACCTGAAGTATAATCAATCGATATCGTTTTTTTGCGAAGAGCGGCACGTGCGCAGTTGGCCACCGAGCGACTTTTGCCGATTCGGGCTGGCACATCCGATGTGCAGACGCAAGCGCGCCGCGACCTTCGCAATGCAGGACTTTTCCATGAATGCAGATGGGAGACATGCTATGAAAGAACTGAGCATTGGCGGCATGAGCATTGCCCCAGGTGTTGTTGAGACTATCATCTCTGTTGCTATGAGCGAAGTTGAAGGCGTGACCGCTGTTGGCGTGACCTCGGTAAATGGCCTGGTTGCCGTTATTGCGGGCAAGGGCAGCGCGCAGGGCATTGATGTTGATGTCGATGCAAACGGCCAGCTTGCTGTTGACGTTCATGTAGAGGTCTCTTACGGTCAGCCGCTTCCCGAGATTGCCGCGCGCATCCGCCAGGCGGTGTTCGATGCCGTAACGTCGCAGATCGGCATTCCCGTGGGCAGCGTTGACGTGTATATCGACGGCGTTCAGTTCAAAGACTAAATCTGCCGGCAATGTCTTATGGCGTGGCGCAATAAGCCACGATAGCTTTTACCCGCTTTACCGCTTGAAAAGGAACAACGAGTTTTTATGTTGAAGAATAACCACCGTAGAACCTGGTCGCGCCGTGCTGCGTTGCAGCTGCTGTATTCGGCCGAAATCACCGATCAATCTATTGCCGAGCTGCTTGCTGCGGGTGATGCAATTGTTCTTGAGAACGAAGATCAAGAAGCGGCTCGCCCCGATGATTACGCCGTTGCGCTGCTGCAGGGCGTAGAAGAGCATCGGGAAGAAATTGATGACATGGTTGATTCTTCTTCGGAGAACTGGGCAATTGAGCGTATGCCTATCATGGACCGCTCCATTTTGCGTATTGCCGTGTATGAAATGATGTTCCAGGAAGAAGTCCCGTTGTCTGTTTCTATCGATGAGGCGGTTGAACTGGCAAAACGCTATGGTGGCGAAGACGAGTCGCATCGTTTCGTGAATGGTGTTTTGGGTCAAATCGCCAAGCGCCTTGAAGCATAAATAGGGTATTTGCTATGAAACCCGCTGAATCATACGAGACCTTCCCCGAGATAAAAGAGCGGCTTGATTGGATTGTCAATCAGGTTTCCCGCGATGATATTCCTCTCGAAGAGGCGCTTTCCTTGTACGAGGAAGCGGTGAAGCTGGGTGCGCGCGTAAGCACGCTTATCGAAGATGCTCAGGGAGAAGATGAAGAAACTGCAGCTCCAGAAGGTGAAGATGCCTCTGAGACAAGCAGCGCTGAGGAATGATTTGCCATGGCGAATGATCGACTTTTAGATGTTATCGATGAACCTTGTGCGTTAAAGCTTCTCTCCAATGAAGAGCTTGAAATTTTAGCGGGTGAGATTCGCGAAGAAATCGTGAACACCGCTTCTCATACGGGCGGTCATGTGGCGTCGTCGTTGGGCGCTGTTGACATTATTGTGGCGTGTCACAGCGTTCTGAACTGCCCGAAGGACAAAATTGTGTTCGACGTGGGGCATCAGGCGTACGCGCATAAGCTACTTACGGGTAGGCGCGAGGCGTTTGCCACGCAGCGCACGTTCGGCGGCATTTCGGGTTTTCCGAAGCCCAGCGAGAGCCCCTATGACGCACATCCTTCGGGGCATGCTTCTGATTCTTTGTCGGTTGCGTTGGGTCTGGCGAAAGCGCGCGACTTAGCGGGCACCGATGAGAAAATCGTTGCCATTATTGGCGATGCTGCTATTGCGGGCGGCATGGCATTCGAGGCGCTTAATCACATTGGCCAAGCTCAAACGCCCATGGTCATCATCTTGAACGACAATGAAATGTCGATTTCGCGCAACGTGGGCGCACTTATGAAGCATTTCGGTGCCATGCGCTCTTCAACCCAATACCAGCAAACGCGCGACTCCGTGCAAGACGCGCTGGAACATTCTGGCAACGCGGGGCGCGCTCTGGTTCAGTTCGGCCGCAGCATGAAGGACTCCATGAAGCAGTTCTTCCTGGCCAGCTCCATGATTTACGAGCAGCTGGGCATTCAGTGCACTACGCCGATTGACGGTCACAATATTGGGCTTCTGCGCGAAATTCTTCAGACAGCGCTTTCTGCGAATGGTCCGGTCATTGTCCATGTGGTTACGAAAAAGGGCGAAGGCTATGCTCCTGCGCTGAATAACCCGGTGGATTTCCATGGCGTGGGCGCGTTTGACCCTGCAACGGGAAAGGCGCTGAAAAAGCCGAGCACTGCTCCTTCGTATACGAACGTTTTCGGCAATGCGTTGGTGGCAGAAGCGCGCAAAGATAAACGCATTGTTGCCATAACTGCTGCTATGAAAACGGGTACGGGCTTGACGGGTTTTGCCGAGGAATTCCCTAAGCGTTTCATTGATACCGGCATTACGGAAGGCCACGCTGTTGGCTTGGCATCGGGTCTTGCGTTTGGCGGCTTGAAACCTGTTGTTGCTATTTACTCGACGTTTTTGCAGCGCGGCATTGACCAGGCAATTATCGATGTTGCGCTTTCAAATTTAGATGTTGTGTTCGCCATCGACCGCGCGGGTCTGGTGGGCGAGGACGGCCCCACGCATCACGGCGTGTTCGATCTTGCGTATATGCGCATGATTCCGAATATGCGGGTTTTGGCGCCCTCGAACGAGGCAGAGCTGGTCAATGCGTTGCATACTGCTCTTGAACTGGGCGGACCGTTTGCAATCCGGTACCCGCGTGGTGCTGCGGCGGGCGTTCCGTTGCCGGAAGAGCCCTGCGTGCTTGAGCCCGGTCGTGCGCAAACGTTGCGCGAAGGAAGCGATGTTGCGCTGTTGGCTTTCGGCCGCATGGTGGGATATGCGCTGAAAGCGGCGGAGCTGCTGGAAGACGCGGGCGTGAGCGCGCGTGTGGTGGATATGCGCTGGGTGAAGCCTCTGGATGTTGATGCGGTTGTTGCCGCGGCGGATACGAAGCTGGTGGTCACGCTGGAAGAAGGCGTTATCATGGGCGGTGCCGGTTCGGCGGTTATGGAAGCCATGGCGCAAAAGGCGCTTACCACGCCTGTTTTGCAGCTGGGCATTCCCGATGAATTCGTGACGCAGGGCACGGCAAATGAACTGTTCCGTTCGCTCAATTTGCATCCGGAAGGCATTGCGCATTCTGTTTCCGAGCGATTGGGTCAGTTGGCGTAATGCGCGCAAAGATTGCGAAGCTGAGCAGGGGAGATGTGTTTTGTGAGCAGTGTTTTATGCATCTGTCCGCGTGGACGTTCCCATAACGCAGACCTGCACGAAACGCTATACATCAAGCAAAAAGAAAGGCGCTGGGCAATTGCCAAGCGCCTTTTTCGTGCGAGAATTTCGTTCGCTTAGTTCTCTTTGTAAACGATGAAAGCCTCGTGAATCTGACCATTCCTGGTGATTTGATCAAGCTCTTCAGTGGTGCTGAAGTGAAGCTCGTCAATCGGCCAAGCGTAGTCGCCACGGTTCATAGCGTAAACGTAACCCCAGCAGATGCCGCCTTCGTCGCGACCTTTTTCCTGGGCGTTCACCATTGCCTGAGCTGCTTCCTGGATGGGTTTGAGTTTCGGCTTCGCGTAGATACGATCGCCTCCGATAGGACCTTGCATACTATCCTCCTTACGGTAAGAAACACTGTTTAAAACACTGGGAAGATAGTAGCGCGTTGGCTCGGATTTTCGTAGTCCGATAAGAGCAACGAAACAGGAACCCAGCTCAACAAAACGTGGATGCGACCGCTTGTGCCAGTATAACCGCAGGTCACAAGGGCGTGGCAACAATCTACGAGCGGCAGAAGGGGAGCTTCAACGAATTCTTGAGGGTAGCATCAACGACTCGATGATGTTCTTCGGGCAAAACAGGGCATATGCTTCAATCATCCTAAAAAACAACGAATTGGAGGATATGACATGTGCTTCAGACCAGCAGCCGCAACCGCCGGAAAGATTGCTTGCCCGATGTGCGGCCACGAAAATGATATTACCGATACCGTATGCGCAGAGTGCGGCTTTGCTGCAGCAACTCCGGGCATGCCTTCCGCTCCCGGTGCTCCTGGCGCTCCTGCTGCCCCTGGTGCTCCGAAAGCTCCTGGCGCTCCTGCTGCCCCCATGGCTCCTGCAGCTCCTAAGGCTCCTACGGCATAATTCTATTTACCCCGTGGCGCTCTTAGGTCCCCTTTCTTCCCTAAGAGTGTCAATTTCCCCTCTCTTTCTAGGATGCATTCTCTTTCCCCTCCCCCTCAAATGCATCCGATAACACGAAGAGCGTCCCGTAGGGCGCTCTTCGTGTATTATGCGCAGTTTTATGGTTTGGGGTAAGCGCTTAATGGTGTGGGTCCTGTTAATTCGCTCGCGCCCAGTTGGGGGGCGCAGCAATTCGTTTGCAGCACCTATGACGCGTTGAGCGCGCACACTTGCCAGCATGTCTATTTGACCAGGGTAAACCTATTGCTATCTGCGTGCTCTACTTCGTAGAACTCATTGAGCGAGTTTACGAATTCAGTGAAAGCGGGGGAGTCCAGATCCTTTTTCAGACCAATGAAGCCGATCTCAATTTGATAGGAATCAGTGAGCCCACGTGCGATTACTTGAGGATTGTCTCCCTTAAAAAGCAGGCTGCCAAGAGCGGGCATGAAGGCCACGGCTTCGCCGGCTTCTACGAAACGCATGCGGAATTTGAATTCTGCGGACGCCATAACGATGTTTTTCTCTCCGAAGCGATCGGCCAGCGTATCGTAGAGCGCCGTGTTCGTGCTCACAATGGGGTGACCCGCAATATCGGCATCGGTCAGCGTCTCTTTTTTCGCAAGCTCAGAATCCTTGTTGATAATGCACTCGTCGTAAGTGCGCAGGTAAGGGCGATATGTGTAGCCGAGCTCTTCCAGGCGGCGAATGTACTGCGTGTTTTCTTGTTTCTCTACGTCGAACGTGCAAATCACGCCAACCTGGTTCTTTTTCGGTTTGCCGCTGGTGTCTTCAAGGCATTGATGCAGCGTGCTGGCAATCTCATCGCTGCTCATTTCCCGGAAAACCAGCGGAGAATCCAGCCTGTCAAGGAACGAGACCGTATGCGGAGGAATGAAGCATAGACCGCAAATGCCCTGGCACAGCAGGTAAATACGATTGTCTTCTTCGGATTCTTTATCGGAAGACCCCAGCTCAACAGCGAAATCAGTCAGCTTGTCATACTGCTCCACCACGTTTTGCGCAACGGGAATCAGCGCTTCGCCTTGCTCAGACAGAGTCAGCTTATTCGAATAGCGAATCAACAGCTTACAATCCAGTTCTTTTTCAAGCTCATTCATCGCACGGCTCATGCCTTGCGGCGAAATGAAGTTCAAGCGCGCAGCGTGAGTGATGGATTTTGTTTCGGCAACGTCAAGAAAGTAACGCAGATAGTCGATATTCACGGTGATTCCCCCTGGCAGAAATAAAGCGCGTCTCTCCTTGGCACGCCAACGTACAGAATATCACTTTTTTGCGCTTAAAGCTAACGTTTGTCGTGCTCCACAAATGTTTGAGCCTGTGCCTCCACAAAAGGTGGGGGTAGCTCAACTTCTTGCTTATTTTCCCGACAGGCGGTCGTTTTTATACTGCAAGCGTAAAGAGGGACGCCTCTGGCAAGTGAAGTAAAGACGATGGAGAAAGTAGGAGGAGTATGAAAACCGCTGATAAGACAGTCGTGCAGAACATGTCTCTGTGCTCTTTCGGCAACGGTGCAAACATCACCGCCATTGACGCAATGGACGGCAGGGTCGTTCGTATGCGCCCTGTGCATTTCGATGATTACTACACCAAAGAAGATCTGAACTATTGGACGATTGAGGCTAAAGGCCACACGTTTGAGCCTTTGATGAAGTCCTTGAATTCGCCCTTCTCTTATCTGTACAAGTCCCGTACGTATTCGCCGAACCGCATTCCTTTCCCGCTGAAGCGCGTGGACTGGGATCCTAAGGGCGAGCGTCACCCCGAGAACCGTGGCAAGAGCAAGTTCGAGCGCATCAGCTGGGATGAAGCCACCGATATCATTGCTGCTGAAATCGTGCGCATCGATGAGACCTACGGCCGCAACTCCATTTTCGCTCAGGCCGATGGCCACGGCGAGACTGGCTCTTTGCATGGCCCTCATGGCTGCATGGCAAACTTGCTGGATATGACCGGTGGTCTGACGATGCAGGCTCGCCAGCCTGACTCTTGGGAAGGTTGGTACTGGGGTGCAAAGCACGCTTGGGGCCAGGAGCCTTTGGGCCAGAACACCCACCAGCACAACCTGTTCAAGGACATCTCCGAGAACTCCGATGCCGTTTTGTTCTGGGGTTGCGACCCCGAGACCACGCCGTGGGGCTGGTCGGGCCAGCAGGCAAGCCGCCTGTGCTTCTGGTTCACCGAACTGGGCATCAAGCAGATTCATATTTCTCCTGACGTGAACTACGCAAACGCTGTTCACTCCGATATGTGGATTCCTATCCTCCCGAACACCGACGCTGCGTTGCAGCTGGCAATCGCTTACGTGTGGATGACCGAAGGCACCTACGAGGCCGACTACATTGAGACCCACACCACCGGCTTTGACTGGTTCCAGTACTACGTTCTGGGCAACGAAGATGGCATTCCTAAGACTCCCGAGTGGGCTGAAGAGAAGTGCCATGTTCCGGCATACCGCATTAAGGCGCTGGCTCGTTACTGGGCAAAGCATCGCGTTTCCATTGGCCATTGCAACGGCGGTTCCTTCATCCGCTCCGCATACTCTCATGAGCCGGGCCGTCTTGAGGTCTACCTGTTGGCTATGCAGGGCGTTGGCCGTCCTGGCGTTAACCAGGTTAAATTCATTGAATGGGCGCTTATTGGTATGGACTCTTTCAACCCGCTGCCCCCGGGAGAGTTCCTGCCCGAGGTTCGCGCTTGCTACCACGGCGCTGTTCTGGGCGAGCTGCCCGCATCCTTCATTCCCAAGACGAAGGTTCCGGAATGCATTACTGTTCAGCCGGGCGAGACGGTCACCTGGTATGGTCATACCACCAGCCGCCATCATCGTACCGACCAGTTCAAGGAATTCCACTTCCCGCAGGAAGGTGATGCCGGCATCAAGATGATTTGGTCCGACACTCCCTGCTGGTCTACTTGCTGGAACGGCGGCAATAAGTTCCAGGATGCTCTGCGCAACCCCAACTTGGAGTTCTTCTTGGTTCAGCATCCTTGGTTTGAAAACGATACGCTGTTCGCCGATATCATTCTGCCGGTTTCCACCAAGCTTGAGCTTAACGACTTCGGCGTTGACACTTACTCGGGCCAGTTCAACCAGATTATCTGGGAAGAAGCGGCAATCGATCACGTGGGCGAGTCCCTTTCCGACTACGAGTGCGTGTGGGAAGTTGCTAAGAAGCTGGAGAAGTACGGCGGCATCTACGAAGACTGCGCCGAGAACTACTCGGGCGGCCTGACCGAAGAAGAGTGGATCAAGATCGGTTACGAAGGCTGCGGTCTTCCCGAAGAGCAGCAGGACCTGGAGCTCATCAAGAAGCAGGGTTACCAGACCATGCCGACCCGCGAGGGCTGGGCAGATGAACCCGCGGGCATGATTGAGTTCTACGAAGATCCCGAGGCGAACCCGCTGGAGACCCCCACGGGCAAGATCGAGTTCTACTCCATGGGCCTGGCCAACTTCTTCCCCGATGACAAGGAGCGTCCGATTGTTGCTCACTGGATCGAAGAATCCGAGAGCCATCACGAGCGTATTTCCTGCGACCGCGCAAAGGATTATCCGTTCCTGCTGGTTTCCAACCATCCGCGTTGGCGCATCCACGCAAACTACGATGACTGCGTGTGGATCCGCGAAGTTGAGACCTGCAAGGTTATTGGCAAGGACGGCTACGCTTACGAGCCTATCTGGGTTAACCCTGTTGACGCCGAGAAGTACGACATCAAGTCAGGCGACATTATTGCCGTGTACAACGAGCGCGGTACCGTTTTGGGTGGCGCGTACGTGACCGAGCGCATTATGCCGGGTGCGGTGTACCAGGACCACGGCGCCGAGACCGATCCGATTGTTCCTGGTTACGGCGGAATTGACCGCGGTGGCGCGAACAACCTGATTGCTCCGAGCAACACTTCCTCCAAGAACGCTGCAGGCGAAGTAACCGGTGGCTACTTGGTTGGCCTGAAGAAGATTGACATCGATGCTTTGATGGCTGAGTATCCGGAGGCATTCAAGAAGGATCACTACACCGTTGAGTCTGGCACCAACGTTTGGGACGCAATTATGGATGGCGAAAGCCATGAAATCAGCAAAGCACTCGAGGGGGTTTGCTAATCATGAAGAAGTTTCTGTTTGACGCCAGCCTGTGCAATGGCTGCTATGGCTGCCAGTTCATCTGCAAAGATGAGCATTGCGGCAACGACTGGTCTCCTTATGCTGCTAAGCAGCCCGTTTCCGGTCAGTTCTGGTGCAAGCTTGAGCAGGAAGACCGCGGCAAAGTGCCCGAGGTCAAGATCAACTACAAGCCGGTTATGGGCGCCCAGAACGAGAAGATCCGCGAGTATGCTCCTGAAGTGCTCATGGAGCGCGAAGACGGTCTGATTGTTCTTGATACCGAGAAGGCAAAGGGCCGCAAGGACATTGCCGAGAAGTTCGAGGGCGTGTACTGGAACGAAGAGCTCCAGCTTCCCCAGGGCTGCACGGGTTGCGCTCACTTGCTGGACGACGGCTGGACCGTTCCTCGCTGCGTTGACATCTGCGCAACGGGCGCTCTGACCTTCGTTGACGAGGAAGAGATTCCCGCAAACGCCGAGCCGTCTTGCGAAGGTTCTCATGTGTACTACATGAACTATCCCAAGCGCTGGGTGTACGGCTGCTTCGTTGATTGCCAGAAGAACGAAGTGCTCATTGGCGCCGATGCCAAGCTGATCGATGCTTCTGGTGCAGAAGTTGCCGCCCTGAAGACCGACGACTTCGGCGAGTTCCGCTTCAAGGAGCTGGGCAACGAGGCATACAAGGTTGTTCTTTCCGCTGAAGGATACCAGGAAGAGACCTTGGTTGCCGATACGTCTGAAGAAGACGTTGTGTTGGGCGATATCTTCGCAACGGTTGCATAAAGCAGCGTTACGTAAGGTAGCTATATAAAAGGGGAGGGCCTTGCCAGGCTGGCAAGGCCCACTGACTGCTCATTTTAGGAGGAAAAATGGCATCTGATGCTAAAGGCAATAAGACCACGATGAAATACATCTGGATTATTGTCGCACTCGTTTTGGTCTTGATTGGCCAGTTCGGCCCCCTGTGGTCGCCTGAATTAAGCCGCGAAGGCCAAACCGCAATCATGGTTTTGCTGGCCGCCGTGGTTATGTGGGCCACTGAAGCGCTTCCGCTTCCTATCACGTCTTTGGTGATGGTGGGCGCCTGCGGTTTCTTGGGAATTGCGAAGTACAACGACATTTGGGCTGCAACATTCAGCAGCGCTCTGTGGATGTTCATTGGTATCTTCGGCTTCACCACGTTCTTGAGCGCTTCCACGTTCCCCAAGCGCATGATTGCCCAGATCATCAAGATTACGAAGGGTAACACGAACCTGATTATTTTGGGCTTTATGATTGTTTCCGCTATCATTTCTGTTTGCATGTCCAACATTGCTTTGACCGCAATCATGATGGCCTTTGCAATCACGCTGCTTGACGCGCAGGGCGCTGTTCCGGGTGAGTCTAACCTGGGCCGCTGCATTTCTATGGCAATCCCGTTTGCTGTTATGTTCGGTGGCTGCCTGCTTCCTTCCGGTACTCCCATCAACGTTGTTGTTTTGGGCCTGATGGAGTCCACCATTGGCATGACCATCACGTTTGCCGAGTGGTTCGGCTACACCATTATCCCTGTTGTGATTTCCTTGGTGCTTACTTGGATTGCCCTTATCAAGGTTTACAAACCCGAGCCGCTTTCTCAGAAGGCAATTGACAAGTTCCTGGCCGACGTTGACGCTATGCCTGCTATGGAGTTCAAAGAGAAGTTCAACATTGGCGTTATCCTGGTTGCTATCGTTCTGTGGATTTTGAGCTCTTGGCTGCCTGTTTTGAACACCACGTTCATCGCGCTGCTTGCTTTGGGCTTCCTGTTCCTGCCGGGTACTTCTATGATTACCATGAAGGAATACCGCGAGGAAAGCCCCTGGGAGATTCTGCTTATGATGGCTTCCATCAACGGCATTGTAAAGGCAATGTCTGTCTCCGGCGCTGTTGCTTGGATTGTTGACATCCTGCTGTCCGTAACGGCTGACATGAGCTTCCTGGTTCTGTTCCTTATCATCTCCGTGGCTCTGGCTATCATCCACAATTTCTTCCCCTCGGGCCCTGGTCTGGCAGCGCTGGTATGCGCCCCGGTATTTGGCCTGGTCGGTGCCGTAGGTGGCAACTTCACCGCAACGGCTTTGATGCTGGCTTTGTGGTGCGCACTGTGCTTCCTGGTTCCGCTGGACTCTGTGTTGCTGGTTTCTTACTCGCGTGGGTATTACAAGTTTGGCGAAATGTTCAAGGGCGGCTTGCCTACTACAATCATTACGTTTGTGGTGTTCTCGGTATGCCTGCTGGTCATTCCGCCGATGATGGGTGCGCTCTAAGAGCGTCGCAGGGGTAATGCGTTAATTACTCGATGCAAGGGGGAGGGCATTTTGCCTTCCCCCTTCCCGTAAAGGGCTTTTTGCGGGAAGCGGGGAATCGTTGCAGGTTGTGCACATGGTTCGCAAAACGTGCCCGTGATAAGTCTTTATTCTTAAAATCACTCATTGAAAATGACCGACGATATGGCATAATGCTGCGAATTGGTCATAGCTCTCAGGGCGTAGAAGAAGAAATTCTGCGTACCCCAAACGACACTCAAGACTATCCAAAAGGGGAGGATACATGTCGGAGCTTATGAAGCCCGTTTCGTTCAGACCGCGAAACGTGGTTGTTCTTGCTATTGCTGCGTTGCTTATTGCAGCAGCAGCCCTTGCCCCCGAAACGGCGGGTTTGGCCTATGAGGGCCGCATGGTCATGACTATTCTGGTGGCGGGCGTTTTGCTCTGGGTCACCGAAGCACTTCCTTTAGCAGCAACGGCGCTGCTTATTCTGGTGATGATGCCCATCATGGGCGTCTGCACGTTCAACGACGCGTACGTCAATTCCATTGGCTCGACCGTCTTCTTCCTTATGGGCACGTTTGCGTTCACCGTTGCCCTTGATGCCACCACGATCCCCACGCGTGTGTGCGGACTGGTGCTGCGTTGGGCGGGCAATGATAGCCGCAAAGTCATCTTGGGCTTCATGTGCGCGTGCGCATTGTTATCCCTGGTCATGAGCGATGTTGCCGCATGCGGCGTGTTCATTTCTGTGGGTAAGCGCTTGCTGGAGCTCAACGGAACGGAACGCGGAACATCGCGTTTAGGCGCGGCCATGATGATTGCCATTCCGTATGCGTCGTATGCCGGCGGCATGGCGTGTATGGCGGGCAACGGCTGCAATGTGCTGACGGTAAGCTTGTTTTCCAGCTTGTTCGGTGTGGAGATGAGCTTTGTCGAGTGGATGATGATCGGCGCACCGTTCGCGATTGTTCTTCTGATTGCCAGCTGGCTTTTCTTGTGCGCGTGGTTCAAGCCCGAGCCTATTTCGCAACATGCGGTGGATGAAACCATGCGCGAAGTTTCGGACTTGCCCAAGATGCAGCCGTGCGAATGGAAGACGGTGGGCGTTATTGTTGCCGCGCTGATCTTCTGGATTGCAAGCTCGTGGCTCACGTTTTTGAACACGGCGGAAATCGCCATTGTCGCCATGGTGCTTTTGAGTATTCCTGGCTGGAATCCGCTTGACTTCAAGAGTATTCTTAAGCGCATGAACTGGGATATCATCCTGCTTATCATGTGCGTTATTTCCGCAGGTCATTTCGTGGTAACCACGGGTGCGGGCAACTGGATTGTGGAAACTATTATGTCTGTCACGCCCGACTTCATGAAGGTGCCGCTGATCTTGATGCTGGTGGCTTCGCTTATTGGCGCTATTATGCACAACGTGGTTCCCGTTGGTCCGGCGGTTGCAGGCATTCTGGCATTCCCCTTGGGAACCATTGCCATGGATTTCGGCATTCCTATGTATGCCATGCTTATGGTGGTGGCATGGGAAGCGTCGGTGAGCTACATTCTGCCGCTTGACTGCGTGCCGGTGCTCACGTATTCCACGGGCTATTACACCATGGGGCAGTACGCGAAGACGGGTATTATCCCTACGCTGTTCCTGGTTGTTCTGACGTCGGTGTGCTTGCCGCTTATCTGCGGACTGTACGGGTTTATATAAGGATTGAATTATGGGGCGCTTGGCCAGCTGGTCAGGCGCCTTTCTATGTTTGCGTGCTGGGCTTTGCGGCGCTATTGTGACGGTAGTCGTTCGCGCGGCGGCACAAGGCGTTCACTTCACGACTTCGCCCGGATAATGCTTCTTCTTGGCTGGGGTTCGTTCAACTTATTCAGGCTCAGCAGTTCGGCTCAATCCTGCGCCACCGCGCTGCGTTGCGGGCGCGTTCTGCTACGTCGTGAGGCGTTGCAGGTGCTATTGCGCGCGGCGCTCCATAATGAAGTCGTCCATGATAAAGCCGTGGCCGATGTCGGTTTCCACGGCGTCGATGGTTTCGAATCCCTTTCCCTGATATGCGCGAATACCCAGCTCATTGCGTTTATTTACCGTAAGATACATTGCGGCAAGCCCGCGTTGCAAGCACAGGTTGTTATAGAACGTAATAACGTCGCTCGCGAAATGTTTGCCGCGTTCCTGGGCGAAAAGGTAGATTTTCGAGATAAAGAAGCGGTTCGTTTCGGGCTCGTTATGCCCGCCCGTAAAGCCCACGATGCGTTCGGTAGGCTCGTCTTTGTCCGCTACCACGAACCAATATTCGTAATTATTTTCTGTCATGTCGCGCGTGATAGCATCGTATGACTGAAAGCGCTCAATCATGTAGTCTGTCTGCTCTTGCCCGATGATGGCCGGCCAGTATTCGCTCCAGATGGCACCAGCCATGCTGGCTAGTTCACGTGTTTGCTTATCGGTTTCAACGGGTACGAAATACGTGGTCATGGGCGTATCCTTCTTCTTTTGCATGAGGGGCTGGAAGCGCTGCGCTCGGTGCAAGTAAGGTGATGCATTCGTGTATCCTTTGAATACTGGAAACGCGTCTGCACCTGCGTTATTCTTGTTGGGGAGCGTCCGTATCAATTATAGTTGATTGCAACGGGCGGCGGCTGTGGTACTCTGTTCGCGTAGTGATTTTCCGAGGAAAGGAACTCGTATGCGTCAGGGAAGCGCGCCGAATTTTTGTCCGCCCATCGAAGAGGGAATGGTCTACACCTTTGAAGATGAAAAGGGCGATTTAGTCGATCTGGAGTTTCTTGGATTGATTCTGCACGGCGGGCGTCGTTACGGTTTCTTTTTCCCGGTAAGCGATGACGAGCCGGTGGGTTCATCGGGCGAGTTGGTCATTATGGAAGTGACCGCCGTTGATGAAGAAGATCAGCCGGAAGCGTTCGAGTTCGTTGACGACGAGGGCATTGCGCAAGAAGTCTACGAAGATTTTCGTCAGGCCACTCAAGCACTCTACGACTTCGAATAGATCTGCTCCCATCCGCATTGTTGACAAATTACCCCACCTTTTGTCAACAATTTTCATCCCGTTTGGGCGCCCTGCAGGCGCTGTTGGCGGTGCGGATTCTGGGTTAAGAAAATCCTCCTGCCTTTCCTGGTCGGAAGAGCAGGAGGATTGTTTTTCTTTGGGGGAGGGAGAAGGCGGCGCTCATTGTCGTGTCGGGCGTCCGCGCTGCTGTTCGCCTACCAATTCATGACTTTGCAGACAATCGCAGCCGCAAGAAGCAGAAGCGTGATGGCGCTGGCTGCCGCATCGCGCGCATGGAACGCGTGCTCGTACAAGTGGGTGCGCCCTGCGCCACCGTGGTAGCAACGGGCATCCATGCCTGCTGCCAGTGTGTCGGCGTGGCGAAAGACGCTGGCGAACAGCGGCACGAAAAGCGCACTGAAAGCGTGAGCGCGCTCTTTCAAGGAGCCTTCCGAAAACGAAGCGCCCCTGCTTATCTGAGAGTTGCGCGTGCTCACGAATTCGGTGGCAAACTGGGGTAGAAAGCGCAGCGCGATGCCGGCAATCATGGCAAGCTCGTGGGCGGGCAGTCCGAAGCGTGCAAACGGCGCCAGCATGCTTTCGAAGGCATCGGTGACGTCAAGCGCGGTGGTGGTCATGGTGACTAAGCATGCGCCAAATAGCAAGATGGTCAGACGAAACGACATAAGAATTGCCTGGTACAGGCCGTTTTCGGTGATAGTAACTGGTCCTGCGCTCCAAAGTGTGGCGCCGCCTTGCACGAAAAACAGATTCGCGATAGCGGTGAAAACAACAATGATCAAAAGCGGTCCCACGCAGGTAAAAGCCGTGCGTGCGGAAATGCGGGCGGCGCAATACGCAGCTATCACGAATGCGGCACACAAGACAACGGCAACCGGCGTGGTTGTAATGACGTTCGCGGCGATAAACACCAGCAGCAACGTAAGCTTGCAGCGCGCGTCCAGAGCGTGCACCACGCTGGTTCCGGGAACATAGCGTCCGAATATCAGGGCAGTGGGGGAACTCATGATTGCGGTACCTCCTGCGCATCTCCTGCGACCTGCGTATACAGCGTCGCGCATGCGTTCGCCAAATCCTGGGCATCAAAGAAGAGCCTTACGGGGAGCTTCACGCCGCGCGCACGCAAGTTGTTCGCCAGGTGCTGTGCGGTGGGAATGTCAAGCCCTATGGCATGCAGCTCTTCTTCGTGGGAAAACACCTGCTCAGGTGTTCCTTCCAAAACAAGTTGGCCTTGATTCAGCACGATGATGCGATTGCAGAAGCGCGCCAAGTCGTCCATGTTGTGCGACACCATAACCACGGTCATGCCTTGGGCGTGCAGCGTGTCGATGAGCTGTAGAAACGTTGCTTTCGCTTCGGGATCAAGGCCGGCGGTGGGCTCGTCAAGCACTAGGACCTGGGGGTTCATGGCTAAAACGCCCGCGAAGGCCACGCGACGCTGCTGACCGCCCGACAGCTCGAACGGGCTTGCGTTGCCCATCTCATCGCACGAAAGTCCCACGGATTCCAACGAGGCGCGCACGCGGCGATCCACCTCGGCATCGTCAAGCTTGAGGTTACGTGGGCCGAAGGCAACGTCATCGTATACGGTGGCGGCGAACAGCTGGCGCTCGGGATACTGGAACACCACGCCCACGGCGACGCGGCAGCTTTTGCGCGCGGCTTTGTCGGCCAGGTCCGCCCCGTCAAGCGTCACGCGTCCGCGTGTGGGGGCAAGCAGGCCATTCATGTGCTGCAGCAGCGTGGATTTTCCGCTGCCGGTATGCCCGGCAATGCCCAGGAAATCACCTTCATTCACGGTGAAGCTGATGTTTTGCAGCGCCCACCGGTTGTTGGGGTTGTTGCCCCAGTCGGCATACGCGGTGGGGGAAGGTGTTTCCTGTTCGCTTGCGCCTGCTGCGACGGTTGGGAGGCCTGCGCCCGCAGCGCCCGCGGCGTGGGTTGCAGCACTGGTTTCGCCTGCTTCTGCGCCTGTAGCGCTCGCGGCCGCACCTCGCTTCGCCGCCTTTTTCGCGTGCTTCTTTTCCTCGCGCGCCAGCGAGGCATCGTACGTGAAACTTACCTGTTCAAAAGCAAGTTGCATAGTTCATCCTCCAATTTCTGCGCGTCAAGGGTGGTGGTAACGGGCAAGCCCGCGTCTTGGCAGGCAAGCGAAAATTGCACAGAAAACGGCACGTCAAGGTGCAAATGGCGCAGCTCGTCGGCGCGCTTGAGCACCTCGTTTGGCGTGCCTTCCATGCAAATACGGCCAGCCTCCATAACCAGAATGCGCTGGGCCGCCGCCGCTTCTTCCATGAAGTGGGTGATCATAATAATGGTGAAGCCTTTGCTGTTCAGCTCCCGTACAATGCGCATCAGCCCTGTTCGGCCGCGGGGGTCGATCATGGCCGATGCTTCGTCAAGAATCAGGACGCGCGGTTTCATGGCAAGCACGCCGGCAATGGCCACACGTTGCTTTTGACCGCCTGAAAGCGCGGCGGTTTCGGCTTTCTCAAAGCCCGAAAGACCCACTGCCTTCAGCGAAGCTGTTATGCGTTCGCGCAGCTCATCGGTGGGAACGCCCAGATTCTCGGGGCCAAACGCCACATCGTTTTCTACGAGTGTTGCCACAATCTGGTCGTCGGGGTTCTGGAATACCATGCCAGCTGTGCTGCGAATAAGGTAGCGCGCGTCTTCGTCGGCGGTGCTCCATTCGCCCACGCGCACTTCGCCTTCATCGGGAATGAGCAGTGCGTTGATATGCTTGGCAAGCGTTGATTTTCCGCTGCCGTTTCCACCCAAGATGCACACGAATTCGCCTGGCTGGATGCTTGTCGTTACGCCGTTTATTGCCCAGTTGGCGCCATCGTAAGTAAACCGAACGTCCTTGAATTCAATCATAGGGAGCTTTCCTTCGCGTTATTTTTTGCCCACAACCTGGTTTTTCTTCGGTGTGATCAAGTTGGAGATGGCTTTGTAAATGGCCAGCGTGATAACTGCATTCAGCGCGGCCTTCATGGTGTTGAACGGCAAAAGGATGGGCACGATCATTGCGGCTACGGCTTCAACGGGCATGCCAGCGTAGATGGGCGTAACGAGCAGATTGCCCACAATGGCAAGAATAACAGCACAAATGAAGCTCACGATCAGGCCAATGATGGCGCCTTTCCACGTGCGCATGCGTTTGTAGATAAGCGCCGAAGGAATAACGTAGCCGCATACCACCAGCGCATTCATCACAGCGCCCCAGAAGTTGCCGGACATTAGGCCGTGCAGCACAACGGCAACCAGGCCCACTGCGGTGCCCGGGCCGGCGCCAAAGGCGAAGCCGCAGATCATGGCAGGAACGAACGAAGCATCGTATTTCAGCCACGCGGCGGCGGGGAAAATGGCGAACTCGATAAACGAGAGCAGCACGCTCAAAGCGCACATAAGCGCCATGACCACCAGCTGACGCGTGTCCCAGCGGTTCGTGTTTTTGATGCCCGCGGCGGGGTTAGCGGTAGCGGCCGTTTTCTTTTCTGTTTCCATGGATGGACTCCTTTCTTTTCAGCGAGCGAGTGCGCGTTGCTTTTTGTGATGCGCCCCGCTTTTCCGGTAGGTCAGGCACGTTTTCCCGCTGAAAAGAAAAACGAACCCGCATGAATTCCTCATTGCAGGCTCGTAGGACAAGGCAAAGATTTCATCTGCAAGCGTTTGCGTTGCGGCATTGCGTGCGGCGTGGCACGCTACCGAAAAGCATGGAGCACATGCAGAAAAACGCGTTGTCGAATATCCGCCTCTTTCATCCGGACTGTGACCGTTGGCTCCCGATTTTCACGGAATCAGCCTTGCCAGTTTTTGCTGCGCAAGGGTCGCGGGCTTTTGCGTTCACGGGCTCTTTTTGCAAAGAATCCACGCCGTTCAATTACCGCCAGTGAGGATTTTCACCTCGCCCTGAAACAGAATTCAATGGTGCTATTGTAGGGCGGCATACAGCGAAGAGCAAGAAAAAATGTGAGTATTCGCGTATTGCGGCATCGTTATTTTTACGTGATTCGGTGGTCTGGTGGTGTATTTTGGTGTGATTTTGGGGCGTGGGGCTGAATGGCGCAATCCGTTTTGGTCGTGGTTTTAATGGAATCGATTTGCTTTCGGGCGGCTTTGAAATTGATTTCTGATTGCTCTTCGGGGGTAGTGGGAAAGCTGGCAGACAAGCCCGTCATTCTTCTTTGGCAGCCGTTTGCGCTTGTGCTTTTTCAAGGGTCTCGTAAGCGTAGTCGCAAATCGCCTGAGCGGTTTTAAGCGACACTTTATCGGTGTTTCCCGCCAAGTACGCGTAGATGTTTCCGGGGTTCAAACCAAGGTCGGTGCAAACGCGATAGCGCGTGATGTGAGCCGTTTCCAAGGCAGCAACGGTGCGCTGGCGAAGGCGCTCGATGTCTTTTCCTTCCGCTTTTTTCTGTGCGGCAAGCTTCGTGGGGTAGTGCAGAAAATCGGTATAGATGCGGCGGTAACTTACCGGCGTGCGCTTGGATTGCAGGAATGCTTCTAGGGAACCTTCTTCGCCCAGCACGCGCAGTGCCGCACGGTATTCCGGCTCAAGCGGAGTGTTCCAAACTTGGCTCATAAGGTGATATTTTTTATTGCGTTGAATGGCAAAGATGAACACCAATTCCATGATGTCGTTGTTAGAGAGCGCAAGGGAAACCAAGCGTTGGATGCTTGCCGTTTTGATGCCCGTTTTTTCTTCCAGGCAGTGCTTTACGTAGCCTTCGAACGTTAGATTCATAGGGTTTCGCCTCGCTTTCCGTTGTTCTGCAGTATACGCGAAATGCCTGAAAAAGTGTTATTAATTGAGACGAATAATAAATTTTTGTCAAAAATGACAGGCGATGAAGGTGCTTTCGTTGCAAGGATTTAGGCGTATGCATTCTTTGGCTGCAATCGCGGGGATTCCGCGCTCGTGCTATTTGCGACCCAACGCTTCGCCGACTTTCGCGGCAATGCAAAGATCCGCTTGGCTGTCGGCGGGCGTGGGGGAGAGGTTCACGATGACCAGGTGCTTGCCCGCAAAGTAGTCGATGAGTCCCGCCGCCGGATACACGGCAAGCGACGTTCCCGCAATCACCATAAGGTCGGCCGCTTGGATTGCCTGAACCGACGCGGTGAGGATGTTCATATCAAGCGATTCGTCGTACAGCACCACATCGGGCTTGATGATGCCGCCGCACGTGCAACGGGGAATGCCGTCCGCATCGCGCGCTGCTAGCATTTCGCGCACGTCAAAGAAGCGCTGGCACTTCATGCAGAAATTGCGATGCACGCTGCCGTGGAGCTCCAGCACGTTTTTGCTGCCGGCCGCTTGGTGCAGGCCGTCGATGTTCTGTGTGATTACGGCGCGCAGGGTGCCCTTTGCCTCAAGCTCCGCAAGGCGCAGGTGCGCGGCGTTCGGCTTGGCGTCCAGTGCTATCATTTTGTCGCAGTAATACTCGAAAAACGTTTTGGGATCGCGGTGGAAAAAACCGCCCGAGATAATCTGCTCTGGTGGCAGCTTATATTTCTGCGCGTACAGTCCATCGGGGCTGCGAAAGTCGGGGATGCCGCTTTCGGTAGACACGCCCGCGCCGCCGAAAAACACCATACGACCCGGCGCGCATTCGTCGATCCATTGGTTGAGAAGTTCGATTTTTTCTTTGGTCTGCGTGCTCATTGTCATCTGCTGCGCCTTCTTCTCTTTCCTGATTCTCTTATTTGGTCTATCGGTTTGTCGCCGTCAACTGCTTTTTACCATATCATTTCATTATGCGCGTTTGCGCTTGCTCTTTAGGTTAACAGTTTGTATCGTTGCCTGTTTTTCACCGAGTCGTTTCTCAAAAAGGCGCATAATGAGAACGATTCAATAAGGATGCGAAAGTGTCATAAAAGGTGTCAAGGAGATGAAACCCATGGAAAAAAAGGATCTTGATTGGGGCAATCTTTCATTTGCCTACATGCCCACGGATTACAGCTACGTGTGCAATTACAAGAACGGCGAATGGGAAGAGGGCGGTCTGACCACGGACCACTCCATTACCGTTTCCGAGTGCGGCGGTATCTTCCATTACTGTCAGGAAGTTTTCGAAGGCATGAAGGCGTACACCACGAAGGACGGTCGCATCGTGTGCTTCCGCCCCGACCTGAACGCCAAGCGCATGGCCGACTCCGCGCGTCGCTTGTGCATGCCCGCTTTCCCCGAGGACAAGTTCGTAGAGGCCGTGAAGCAGGTTGTTGCTGCGAACGCTGCATGGGTTCCGCCTTATGGTTCGGGCGCTACGCTCTACATTCGCCCCTTTATGATTGCGACGGGCGTTGTGATTGGCGTGAAGCCTGCTGACGAGTATCAGTTCCGTATTCTGGTTACCCCCGTAGGCCCGTACTTCAAGGGCGGCGAGTCCTCTATCGAGGTCACTATTCCCGATTACGATCGCGCGGCACCGCACGGCACCGGCAACATCAAGGCTGGTCTGAACTACGCCATGAGCTTGTATCCGTACGAGAAGGCGCACGAGGCCGGCTTCTCCGAGAACATGTACCTTGATTCCGCAACGCGCACCTACGTTGAGGAAACGGGCGGCGCGAACGTGATTTTCGTGGACAAGGAAGGCAACTTGGTGGTGCCCAAGTCTGCGACCGATTCTATTCTGCCGTCTATTACGCGTCGCTCGCTGGTGGCGTTGGGCCGCGACATGCTGGGCCTGAACGTGATTGAGCGCCCGGTGAAGTTTCAAGAAGTTATTG
Source organism: uncultured Eggerthellaceae bacterium (assembly GCA_934648845.1). Taxonomy (GTDB): domain Bacteria; phylum Actinomycetota; class Coriobacteriia; order Coriobacteriales; family Eggerthellaceae; genus CAKUOV01. The sequence continues at coordinate 54,488 of CAKUFS010000010.1, read as the reverse complement.
ATGGCGAGTTCGTCGAGTGCGGCCTGTGCGGTACCGCGGCTGTTATCAGCCCCGTTGCGCGTGTGGCGAAGGAAGGTTTCTGCGATGTGACGTTCCCAGGCACCGCCAATGGCTGCGGTCCCGTGCTGAAGAAGCTGCGTGAGACGTTGGCTGGCATTCAGGCTTGCGACATCGAAGGTCCCGAGGGTTGGGTCTTGGAGATTCCTGCCGAGTAATTCTTGCTTGACGCCGCCCCCACCTTTTGTCAACAATTGAATCCGAGGCGCCGTTTGTGCCTCGGATTTTTTATGCCCTGCTGCCGCGTTGGGGTTTCACGTGCGCGCGGCATCGAAAAGGTGTTCCGCGGTGGCAGGTTGTCGCTTTTTCGTTCAAATGCGTAAAATATTCCTGTTCGGGGTACCTTGGGAAGCATTTGTGGTCCGGATAGCGCTGTTTAAGCTGATGCTGATTCGCAAAAGCCCAGGTCGCGAACAGCAAGTGAAAGGCGAACGGGGATCGATGTCCCTTTAACCTACCCCGAACAGGAATATTTTGCACATCGAAGCCATTTTTCCGACAACACGGTCGCAATTCGACACTTTCCGAGAGAAGCGGGGATTGCGAAGCCCTCGACGTATCCCTTCGACTGGAGGCTTCTCGCGGCGTCGCCGAAATATGCCTCGTTGCACCCGACGAGCTGTCGCAGCGCGGCGATGTATATCTTCTCACCGCGCTTGTTGCTCATCCTTACTTCACCTTGTATCAACTGTTGCTAAAAGGGACAATTGGCAATATCTAAAGAAATATGGTAAGATAATCTTCAGAACACGACAAAGGAGGCGAATCGATATGCGTGTAATTTCAAGCACGGTTCTGCGTAACAATTACAGTGAGATATCCGAGCAATGTCATGTGGACAGCGAGCCGATGATTGTCACGCGAAACGGCAATGGCGATTTGGCCATAATGGGTGTTGATAGCTATGAGCAGTTGCGTGCGCGCCTTGACTTCTACGAATTTCTCATGCAGGGCAGAAGGGATGCTGAAGAGGGACGCGTTGTATCTGCTCGCGATGCATCGTTGCAATTGCGTCAGGAGCTGGGATTGTGAGTGCCTTTCGCGTTTTTGTGACACAAAAAGCCTCCGATGATTTGAGTTCGGCGGTGCGGTATATAACGTTCTCCCTTTCGAACGCTTCTGCTGCTCGGCAGCTCCTTGATTCTTTTGACGAGCTTGTTGATAGGCTTGAATCGTTTGCTTCAACGTATCCTTTCGTGCGTGATGAAATTACTGCATCGGCGGGTTATCGCTGGGCGGAATTCGGCAACTACATGGCTTTTTTTCGCGTGGACGAACAATCGGGTGTCGTGTGCATCGATAGAATTTCCTACAAGAAGCGAAATTGGGCGGTGCTTATCAGGTAAAACTCCCGCGCTACCAAGGGCGGTCCGTATCGACTTATTCTTCGGATGCAGGGTCTGCCTAATCTCCTGCATAATCAAGGGAGGTCCGTTGCGTTGCTTTGCAGGGCTGAAGGGCGGCGCGTGGTATCATAAGCGCATGAACGAAAACGAAACATACGATGTGATCATCATTGGTGGCGGCGCAGCTGGTTTGGCGGCCGCCATTTCTGCCGCATGGAAGTGCCGCGCGCTGGACGGGGAAGATGTTGCAGGCGCTTGTGCAGGCGCCGGCGATGCAAGTGTCAGCGCGTCTGCCCGCGCAGGTGCCGATGCCATCGTGCACGCTGCAGCAGACGTTGGTGCCGGCACAAGTGCGGGCTCCAACGAAGTTGCGGCTTGTCGTGCGGCTGTTGACAATGCCGCCGCAACCTCCCGTTCGGTCGCGGGCGTTCGCCCTGCGAACATCGCGCTGTTCGAGGCAGACGACCGCGTGGGACGCTCGATTCTGGCAACGGGCAATGGTCGCTGCAATTTCTCGAACGCCGTGATCTCAAACGGTCTCTACCAGAATGCTGCGTTCGTGGGTGCATCTCTTGCCGCTCTTGAAGAGGCGGCATTTTGGCCGCGCTCATGTGCATCCGCTGGTCAGCAGACGCAAAATGCCGTCCTCGATTTCTTCGCCGGCTTGGGTCTTTGTTGGCGCGAAGAAGGAGAAGGCCGTCTTTTCCCCATAACAGGTAAAGCCTCGACTGTTCTTGATGTGCTGCGCGCTGCCGCACAAGGACTGGGTGTCAAAGAATGCTGCAACATGCGCGTGCGCTCCGTCGAGCCGCCGCGCGCGCCGGGAAAACCGTACACGTTGCGCATGGCCGATGGGTCGTTTCAGCGCGCGCACCAGGTCATTTGCGCTGTTGGTGGCTCCGTTGCGCGCGAGCTTCTTCCCAGCGACTTGCCGTATGCGCCTGCAAGGTCCGTGCTTGGCCCGCTGAAAACCGACACGCGCGACATCCGCGCGCTGGATAACATTCGTGTGCGTTGCCAGGCTGCCCTTGAGCGCGATGGCGCGCCGCTAGCACAGGAGCGCGGCGAAGTGCTGTTCCGCAAATACGGGCTTTCGGGCATTGCGATATTCAACCTCTCGCGATTCGCTCAGCCGGGTGATACGGTGGCACTTGACCTGTTCCCCGACATGACCAGGGATGAACTGCAATCCTACCTGCATGAACGCGCCGCCGCCACGCGCGCACTGAGTGGCAGGGAAGCCGCGTGTCAGGATATTACGCGCGGCATGATGCTTCCCTTGGTGGCCGAGGCGCTGCTGAAAACGCTCAAGCTGCGGCCGGAAGACCCTGCATCGGCGCAGAACATGTATCGTCTGTCGCGCGTGGCAAAGCGCTTCAAGGTTGCCGTAGAAGGTGCGGGTGACCCCAAGCAGTGCCAGGTGCATTGCGGCGGCTTCTTGTGCGAAGCGTTCGATGCGACCACCATGGAGTGCAAGCAGTATGCGGGGCTGTTCGCGGCGGGCGAGATGCTGGACGTGGACGCGCCCTGCGGCGGGTACAACTTGCACTGGGCGTGGGCGAGCGGCACGTTGGCGGGCGCTTCTGCCGCCGCCACTACCTTCAAAAACCAAAGAAAGGCCAGGTAGAAGGCGTGTCAAGCTTCGATATTATGCTGAATGCCTATCACGACGACGAAGCGGTGGTGTGCATTCCCCCCGGCGTAACCGACATTGCGCCGCGCGTCTTCACGAACAAGTTCATGCTGTCGCGCCTGATTATCCCGGAAGGCGTGCGCCGCATTGGCGCGTTTGCGTTCAACGCCTGCATGCAGCTCAAAGAAGTGCAGCTGCCCTCTACGCTTGAAGTCATTGAGGACGGCGCGTTTTCCGGCTGCACAGGTTTGCGCGAAATCGTGTTTCCGGAAGGCGTGCGCGAGATTGGCTCCAAGGCGTTTCAGCGCTGCAACGCGCTTTCATCGGTAGCGCTGCCGTGCGGAGTCGAGCGTGTGGGGGATGAGGCATTCAAAGGGTGTCGCGGTCTTGAGCGTGTTGAAATACCTGATGGCGTGCGTATTCTGGGCAATGCAGCGTTTCGTGATTGCGCGCGCCTGCGCGAAGTGGTTTTGCCGGAGACGCTTGACACGTTGGAAGACGAAGTGTTCGCGAATTGCGCAGCGCTTGCGGCCGTTGAGCTTCCTGCTTCGGTGGGTTGGATTGGTCGCCGGTGCTTTGAAAACTGCACGAGCCTTGAGGGTATCGATTTGCCCGATGAGATTTCCTACATTGAAGAGCGCACGTTTGCGGGCTGCACGCGTCTGGCGCGCGTGACCATGTCCGATGCCGTGCAGGGCATGGAGCCCGATGCGTTTGTGGGATGCCCTGTGGCGCAGACGCAGGAAAACGAATAAGCTGCCAGACGGGCGACCGTGCGTTCTGAAACGCAGGCGGCTTTGCGCAACGCGCGCATCGAAACGCGGACAACCACTCCTATGTCATACGTGCGCGCTGGGTATGCCGAAACGCAAGTTGCTTCGTGCGCACGATGCGCCGAAAGCAAACAACCGCTTCCGAGCCGTGCGTGCAGGTTAAAGTGCGGTGGCTCGTGTTTGCGCGTTCCTTTGCTATACTGCAATGCGATAAAAACTATTGCTGAAAAAGAAGGGGAAGGGGCTCTATGAAAAAACATTCCTCTGCGGTTCACTCTTCGGCGCGTGCATGCGTAAGCGTTCTTCTTTCGATCACCTTGGCGTCGGGGCTCTTCCCTGCGCGCGTGTTTGCGACAGATGCATCTGCTGCAATTGCGTCATCGACTCTTACGACGAATGCATTTGCGGAAACGACACCTACGTTGCTTGACGTTGCTGCAACCGCTTCCGCAGACGATGTAGCTGCGTCACCCGCGGAAGTGAAATTTTCGGCAGACCCCGCCCCTGCTACAGACGCGACGCTTACCGAGGGATGGAACAAGTCGGGCACCTGCGAATGGCGCATCGATGACGCCGGCCTGCTTACCATTCGTCCTTTGGGCAACGGCGCTTCGGGCGTGTTGGATTCGTGGAGCCCTAGCTATGCGCCATGGGCGGCCAGCGAAGATACGCGCGCCTCTATCACGGCGGTGCGCATTGAGTCGGGGGTGTCTACGCCTACGTGTCGCTTTATGTTTGCCGATTGCGCATCGTTGATTTCGGCTGACTTGTCGGGCTTGGATACCTCTCAGGTGACTGACATGGCTCTCATGTTTCGTAATTGTACAGCCCTTGAGTCGGTGGATTTCTCGGGCATCGATGCATCCTGCGTGACTAGCATGTATGGCATGTTCAGGGGATGCTCGTCGATAAAAAGAATCGATTTATCGGGAATCAACGCCGCGCACATGACGGATATGTATGATTTGTTCCGCGATTGCGCTGCCCTTGAGTCGGTGGACATCTCGTCGTTCAGTGCTTCCGCTATAACCAATGCGGGGTATTCCTTCATGGGAGCTGATTCTCTTTCGCAGCTAACGCTGCCAGCGGAATTGAACTTGACGGAGCAAGAATCCCATGCGTATATCGGCGTGTCTTCAACAGGAGGCCGCCAAGATTTTCGCTGGGTAGATACGACGGGCGCGGTATATGGTTCAACCGATGAGATGCTTCGCGCGAATGCGATGCGTACAACGGGCGCGGAAACATATACCGTTACCAATGCAGCGCCTTCTTCGGGCTGGACGCAAAGCGGCGGCTGCGAATGGATGGTGGATAGCAGCGGTTTGCTGGTTGTTCGCCCGCTTCCTGGCTTCGAGCAAGGGGTATTGCCTGATTGGGGTGAAGGCGTCTATAACGCACCCTGGTCTGGGAAAAGCGAAGACATTGTTTCAGCCCGATTCGAGCAAGGCGTTATTGCCAAAACGTGCTTCGGTCTTTTCGAGAATTGCTACAACTTGAGCTCCTTTGATCTGTCGGGGTTGGATACATCCCAAGTTACAGATATGCGCTATATGTTCGATAGTTGCGCAAAGCTTACTCGCGTTGACCTTACCGGCATAGATAACGTGCAGAAAGCGGATACGACCCGGATGTTTCGTGACTGCTCATCTTTGACGGAGTTGATTTTGCCTGCGGGAGTGCGCCTGGTCGATGATGCCGCAGATAATCTTTCCTGGAAAGACGCAACGGGCGCGCTTTACAGCTCGACCGCCGATATGCTTGCAGCCAACGCTGCGCGCGAAACGGGAAGCATGACGTATACGGCGATTCGTCCTACGGGTGGTTGGGATCGATGCGGCACCTGCGAATGGTCGATGAGCGAAGGAGAGCTTGTTATTCGTCCGCTTCCTGGGTTTACGCAAGGAACGCTGGCCGACTGGTCGGGCAATTACGAGGACGTTCCCTGGTACCCGTGGCGAGACGGAATCGAGTGCATTCGAATCGAGCAGGGCGTTGCAGCGAAAACCTGTTATGGCATGTTCTATGGCTGCACCAACTTGTACTCGGCAGTAATTTCCGAGCTGGATACTTCGCGGGTAGCCGATATGCGGCTGATGTTTGCCAACTGCGAGCAGCTTGAAACCATTTTCGCATCGAAGCTGGCCATAAAGCAGGTCACGCAATCAGAAGGCATGTTTGCCGGTTGCACCGCGCTTGAAGGCGGCTGCGGTACGGCATTTAACGCGTCATATACCGACATTTCGCGTGCGCGCGTTGATAACGGCGCCGTCGCACCCGGGTATTTCATCGGAAGACATGCGAAGCTTGACGGCGATGTGAGCGGAAACGGCGCGCTTAACATTGTTGACGCGCAGATTGCCTACGATATGGTGAAGTCGCCCGAGACGTACGCCGATTGCGCCGATTACGAAAGCATGTATTCTCGCGCCGACGTGAAGTGGAACAACGATGTTGACGCAACGAATGCGTTCGCCATTCAGCGCGCTGTTCTTTGCGGGTGGGATGACTGATAGCTGGCGTGACTGCGGCGGGCGAGATGCTGGACGTGGACGCGCCCTGCGGGGCATGGAGTCCGACGCGTTTGCGGGCTGTCCCGTGGCCGAAGCTCAGGCGGATGCGCGCGTGGCCGCGCAGCCAACCAATTAAGCGCCCTTTCGTTTTTTACGCGCTCTCGAGCGGCTGCAATCTGGCTTGCTTCGGCTATACTGCGAAACGATAAAAACAATATCGTTGGGAAGGAACTCTATGAAAAAGCAGCCCTCTGCGGCTCACTCTTCGGCGCGTGCGTGCGCGAGCGCTCTTCTTTCGATCGTCTTAGTGTCGGGGCTTTTCCCCGTGCAAGTTCTTGCGGTAGACGCGGAAGGCAGCGCGGAAGAAGCTGCGCGCTCGGCGGTTGTTTCCGCCGCTGCGGCTACCGAGCCTGCATCGTCTTCGGTAGCTGCGGCTACCGAGTCCGCATCGCCTCACGCATCTGCCCCGACAGCAGGTCCTTCGGCAGACCCCGCCTCTGCTACTGATGCGACACTCACCGCGGGATGGAACCAATTGGGCACGTGCGAATGGCGCGTCGATGACGCCGGCCTGCTTACCGTCCGTCCTTTGGGCAACGGCGCTTCGGGCGTGTTGGATTTGTGGCGCACCGAGCAAGCGCCCTGGCTGCGCGACGAATCGTTTCGCGCTTCTATTACGTCCGTAGTCATTGAGCCTGGTGTTGTTGCTGAGACGTGTCGTCACATGTTCTCGGAATGGACTAATTTAGTGTCTGTTGACCTTTCGGGCTTGGATACCTCTCGGGTGACTGACATGACGTGCATGTTCTATGGTTGCGCAGCCTTGCAAACGGTAAATTTCCAAGGTGTTGACGCATCGAATGTGACCAGTATGAGCTCCATGTTTAATGAGTGCTCGTCAATAAAGAGCATCAACTTATCGGGAATCAATGCTGCGCGCGTGACCAACATGTATGGCTTGTTTCAGAATTGCTTGTCGCTTGAATCGGTGGACATTTCGTCGTTTACCGGCTCTGCGATAACGAATGCGATGTATTCCTTTGCGGGCGCGCCGCTTGTGTCGCAGCTCACGTTGCCAGCGGGGCTTGATTTGACCGATAATAATACTCTTGCGTATCTCAGAACGTCCCCCATGGGCGCCCATCATGATTCTCGGTGGGTAGATACGACAGGCGCGGTATATGATTCGAACGAAGAGATGCTTTGGGCGAACGTCGAGCGCGTTTCAGGTGCGGAAACATACACGACCACCGATGCAATGCCTTCCTCGGGATGGACGCAAAGCGGCGGATGCGAATGGAAGATAGACGATGACGGCCTGCTCACGGTTCGTCCGCTGCCCGGTTACGGGAAGGGTGCTTTGCCGGATTGGCAGGAAAATCATTACGGCGCGCCCTGGAGTGAGCACGCCGATGAAATAATATCGGCTCGCTTCAAACAAGGTGTGGTGGCCAAAACATGCCGGAGTCTTTTTGTGGGCTGCAACAATCTGACGTCGGTTGATTTTTCGGGTTTGGATTTGTCTGGCGTAACGGACATGCATTACATGTTCGATTGCTGCACGTCGCTGATTTCAATTGACCTTTCGGGTTGGTCGTTCTCGCCATCGGTGGAAACGGAGGGCATGTTCGAAAATTGCACCTCTCTTGCGAATGTGACGCTGCCTGCAGGTGTTCATATGGACAAGAGCTTCGCGGATGAATGCGTTTGGATGGATACTACGGGTGTTTTGTATGAGACAACAGCCCAAGTGGCTGAGGCAAATGCCAATCGCACATCGGGCGCAATGATGTACACGGCGCATCGCGTTACCGAAGGTTGGAAGCGCAGCGGCACGTGCGAGTGGTTCGTTGACTATGACGATTTGTATTGCTCGGATGTTCTTCAGATTCGTCCGTTGTCGGGTCTAACCCAGGGTGTGCTGGATGACTGGGGGGAAGATTGCGAGGCGGTGCCCTGGTATCGTTATCGCGAGGATATTGGATACGTCAGAATAAGTCAGGGCGTTGCGGCGAAAACCTGTTACAGCATGTTCGCTGGCTGCACGGGGCTGGATTCGGTGGAAATTTCCGAGTTGGACACGTCGCGCGTGACCGATATGAGGCTGATGTTCGCGAATTGCAGCTGGCTTGATGCCATTTTCGCATCGAAACTGGCGGTAAAGCAGGTTACGCAATCCGAAGGCATGTTCGCCGGCTGCACCAGGCTTGAAGGCGGCGAAGGCACCGTATTTGATGCATCGTGCACCGATGTTTCGCGTGCGCGCGTTGATAACGGCGTCGCCGTGCCCGGGTATTTCATCGGAAGTCATGCGAAACTCGACGGCGATGTGAATGGAAACGGTGTGCTTAACATCGTTGATGCGCAGATTGCCTACGATATGGTGGTGTCTCCCGATACGTACGCCGACCGCGCTGATTACGAAAGCATGTATTCTCGCGCCGATGTGAAGTGGAACAACGATGTTGACGCAACGAATGCATTCGCTATTCAGTACGCGGCTCTTTACGGGTGGGATGACTGATTGCTGGCGTGACCGTGGCGGGCGTTCATATGACAGGGCTTGGAAGTTGTTCGGCTTCCAAGCCCTGAGTTTTTTAGGGGCTCGTGAGCCCGCCCGGCGCGCGCAGCGCGTGATGGGGCCGGGTGCAGGCGCCTGCTTGGGCGCCGATGCCTTCCGCGTGGTTCGTGCTGCTACAGCGTGTCGGTATCCAACCAGATGGTAAAGGGGCCGTGGTTTACCAGCGCGACCTGCATATCCGCGCCGAACTCGCCGGTTCCCACGTTGCGCACGCCACTGGTTGCACGCACCAGGCTAGCGAAATATTCGTACAGGTGGTTTGCCTCGTCGGGCGCGCCGGCTTGCGTGAACGAGGGGCGATTGCCCTTCTTGCAGCTGGCATAGAGCGTGAATTGGGAAACCACCAGCACATCGCCGTTGATATCGGCAAGCGAGAGGTTTGTCTTCCCGTTTTCGTCATCGAAGATGCGCAGTTTGGAGATTTTGCCCCATAGTTTGTCCGCTTGCTCTTCGGTGTCTTCCTGCCCCACGCCTAAAAGAATGAGAAATCCCCGCTCAATGGCGCTTTTTTCTTCACCATCGATGGTAACGCTCGCGTTTGAGACGCGCTGAATAAGTGCTCGCATGATGCCTCCTATGTTTTCTTTCGCGCCTCATGGTATCACGACTGGTATACTGACGGGAAAGAATGCAGCGAAAGGCAGCGCAACAAAAAGAAAGGCGCGCGACTCATGATCGATGAAATCCATGTTGAGAATTTGGCGCTTATCCGCAACGCCACGCTTACGCCGTGCGCGGGGCTGACGGTGCTTACGGGCGAGACGGGCGCGGGCAAAACGGCGCTGCTTTCGGCGTGCAAGTTGCTTATGGGCGAGCGTGCCAGTGCGCAGATGGTGCGTGATGGGGAAGACTCGCTGGTGGTTTCGGGTCGCTTTTTCGTGCGCGAAAGCGCAGGTGAAGGCACTGATGCTGATTCGGCATGGGAAGATGCGCCCACTGGTGTAGGCGGTGTGGGTGCTGGAGCTGCTGGCGCGGATGCCAGCAGCGCGGGTACCAGCGATGGCGGCACTGCCGACGCCGCTGCGGCCGACGCATGCGAGCGCGACATTGTGGTAACGCGTCGCGTGGGAGCAGACGGTCGCTCGCGCGTGACGCTTGACGGGCATATGGCCAGCGCAGCGCAGCTGGCGGCGACGATTGGCCCTGTGGTTGACCTGTGCGGTCAGCATGAGCATCAGCGCTTGTTGAAGCCCGCAAATCATGTGACGTTTCTTGATGCTTGGGCAAAAGACCAGGTGGAAGCGCCGCTCAAAACGTACAGGGCAGCTTTTACGGCAGCGCAGGCCGCGCAAGCTGCACTTGACGACGTGCGTGCGGCGGCGTCTTCTTCGTCGGCACAGCTTGACGAGGCGCGGTTTGTTCTTCGCAGCGTGAACGAGGTTGATCCGCAGCCGGGCGAATACGAAGAGCTTGTTGAAGCGCTGGCAAAGGCGGAAAACGCGGAAGCGTTGGTGAATGCTTCCGAGGGGGCGTACCGTGCGCTTTCGGGCGATGGTGAAGAGGTAAGCGCGCTGGATGCTTTGAACAGCGCGATTTACGTGCTTGACCAGGCATGTCGCTTTGATGACTCGCTGCAGGCGTATGCGAAATCGCTGCGCGATGCCGTGTATATTGCCGAAGATGTTGCTGCCGATGTGCGTGCGTATCGCGATTCCATTGAGCTGGATGCTGCTGAGTTGGCGCGCATGCAAGAACGTGTGGGTGCTATGCAGCGACTGTTGCGTTTGTACGGGCCGCGTATGGAGGATGTGCTGGCGGCGCGCGATGCGGCGGCCGATTTAGTGGGTGCCGTGGATGATTCCGAGGCGCGTTTGAAGGCGGCGCAAGCAGCGGTTGATCAGGCGGAAGCGGCATTAGTGCAGGCGGCAGATGTGTTGGATAAAGCACGAAAAGCGGCGGCTCCTCGGTTTGCGCGCGCGGTATGCGACCAGATGAAGCGTTTGTGCATGGGATCGGCGCAGCTCGTATGCGAAATCGAGCGCCAACCGCGTGCGGCGTGGACGAAAGTGGGTCCTTCGACGGTTGAATTTTTGTTCCGACCTGGTTCGGAAATGGCAGCACGTCCGTTGGCGCGCATTGCATCGGGCGGCGAAGTGAGCCGCGTCATGTTGGCGTTGCGCGTGGTGCTGGGTCAAGCCGATACGGCTGAAACGCTCATCTTCGATGAAGTTGACGCCGGTGTGGGCGGTGCTACGGCGGTGGCACTTGCGGATGTTCTTGCCGACCTTGCAACAACGCGTCAGGTGCTTGTGGTAACGCATTTGCCGCAGGTGGCGGTGCGCGCGCAATGCCACTATGTGGTGGCAAAAACGGGTGGCGCGCTTCCTGAAACCACTATTACCCCTGTTGAGGGGTCTGCGCGTGTTGATGAGATTGCGCGCATGCTGGCGGGCGACGAAAGCGAAGCGGCGCGTCTTCATGCGGCCGAGCTGCTTGCCCAATCCCATGATGCGAACAACTAGCGCTGTTTGTTGACAAATTACCCCACCTTTTGTCAACAATTTCGCGCGGATGTTAAAAAGTGACGGGGTCTTTTTAACATCCGTGCCTTGTTGCGCAACTTGCATTGTTGTCTCAACAATGCGGTGGCAAGCGGTCATCGCAACGATCTTTACCAATTCCGTCCAAGTGAGTTCCAACAACCGAGGCCATTCGTGAACTGCCCCTATGCATGAAACAACATAGGCGGCACGAGCCGATGCCAGAGCGTACGAGACGGTAAAATCCGAAGCGTTCAGACTGGAAATCACTGAGTGGGAGTGCCTTGAGCGCACGTTTTCCCGGTTGAACATGACAAACCCCTCTGGCAGCTTTCGCTTGCCAGAGGGGTTTCTTAAACCTCCTGAAGTTCCTCTAAGACTTCGAGCTACAGGTTTTCGATAGCGTCGTTCAGGCGATCCAGCAGATAGTCGTCGAAGCAAGGGTAATCGACGCTCAAGTCGTCATCGAAATACCAGGACACGACTTCGCCCGAATTCGCATCAATGCAATACAGCCATTCGTCGCAGTTCTCCACGACAAGAAGGTTGGCTGGGAGGCCGTCTTCACGGTACTCAAGCGTCTCTTCGAGAAAGGCCATGCTTCCATCAAAACCGACGCCGAGAATCTCGAAGCCAACTCCTCCGTGGCTGTAGGCGTTAAGGTACTCGATAAACTGCTCGGGCAGCGGGAATCCCAGCTTTTGTTGTGCCTCGGCGAGCATCTCCTGAGTGGGGGCAATCTTTGTGAAAGAATCTTTACCACTGCATTGGGATATTGCTGCCTCAATCTGTTTGTTCATCGCTATCTCCCTTCAAGATACTGTTTAGCTCGCCAAATCCAGTAGGCTCGCTTGAAGTTGTTGTACTGCTTCTTCAGCTCAGGATTGTTCCTGAAGCTGTTGCCTCTGCCCACGAGCCCGTGCAAGGTCCGCTTATACTCTCGGTGAGTGACTTCCCGAACCTCGGCCATAGGTCCGCTTTCTTGCTGCAAAACGTGATGCAGCTGGACCGGTTTGCCATTGCTGCCGATTGGGGCGTCACCATCCATCATACGCTGCAGATTTGTCTTTTTCGCCTTGGGGTCATAATAATCAAAATCAATATCGTTGCGTTGGTAAACTCTGCGACTCACATCGCGAACCTTTTCTCCGACCTTGACGGTCCCCTCATACCAAACCCTCGTGAAGATCTTAGATTTGCTCGAACCCGAGGTGTACCCAAATCCGCCATGCTCGCCTGTCCCCATCATTTCACCTCCTTGTGCGCGGAGGTGGTTTCGCAATCGAACTGGACGATCTCAATACCCGCCTTACGATACTTGCCAAAGATGTCTTCAGGTGCGCTGCCGTACACGACGATGGTGCTGGGCACGAGTCTCTTTACTACGACTGCGAGGCCCTCGGTGAAATAGCGCCTGTCGTCAGCGCTGCCAATCGCGCCGTTGGTTCCAACAGCGATGGAGCATCCCTCGGCTACTCCGTTGCAGCAGAAGCGGTAAGTGCGCTTGTCACCCCAACGGACGTTTACGATGATCTTGATTCCGTTGGCATAAAGAAAACCGTGTTCCTTTACGAGGGCATGGGCGATGTTGACATAATCGCCAGGGAGAGATACGGGGTCGAAAACCAGACCCTAAGCAAGGTCGTGAACGAGAACTGGAGAAAGGGTCGCAACAAGAGAAGACCAGGGATAGATGTTGTTCCCTGTCATGTTGCTTCTGTCGAGGAAGTCGCGGAGGCTGTCTGCGACGCGCAGGTGGCGATAAGGGCAATAACAAGCACCTTGCAAGATAGCTATACCGAACAAGAATGGCTGTGCGATAAAGAGCTTGTCCATGAAAGCGTGAGATATTGCAATGCGGTGCTGAGCGGTTCGGTCGATCCGGTTGACATCATCGAAGACGGTAACCGCGATGGAGTCTGCACCCTTATGCAGTATCTTTTCATTTGCTTAGCTAAAGGCGTAATGCTCAACAATGCGTACCGATTCTGCCAGAACCCCGAGTGCAGAAGACTTTTCACGCCGAGAGAGTATAACCGCCGCATCGATTCCAAATACTGCTGTGAAGACTGTCAGGTCAAGGCCAAGTACCTGCGTACTTTTAAGAACGGCAAGAAGAATCACGAGACATCGCAGTTGCTCGACGGACAAACTGAGGCATCTACAATTGAGGTCGAGTGGTCAACCTCAAGCATTCCCGTGAAGACGCTGAGAAGAGATCAAGTGAGGCTTCCTGGGGACGAACGCAACGCTACGAGTGGCAGCGAGATAAAGCAGCTCCTCTTGCTTCAGTCCTTTCTTGGACTTTCAACGGGTCATCCTAGAACCGAAGGCATTTTAGACAAGCTGAAAGCAAGGGAGGCATCATCCTAGTAGATTCGAAAAACTTGAAACCAGCTGGATGATAGGTCTAAGTTAAACAGCGTTTCCGCAGGTAGATTGTTTCCACTCGGCGAAAAGCATCAGTGAAGTGCGGACCCAAGAGTGGTAGCCCCTCGTCCGAAAATAAGCGAGACGGTCGATGGGCTCGCATCGAGGACCCTCGCTATCGCGCGCATGCTTGCGGGCGACGAAAGCGAAGCAGCGCGTCTTCACGCTGCCGAGCTGCTCGCCCAATCCCACGACGATAGCGAGTAGCGCTGATTGTTGACAAATTACCCCACCTTTTGTCAACAATTCGGTTCGCGCAATCCAGCTGCACGGCTTCCGATGCGGTGCCGCCCAACAGCGTGGGCGGCATGATAAAAACGACCCACTTTTCGGTGGATTTCCTTTCTTGCAATCGCTAAAAATCGACATTTCCCCAGGTCGCAAAAAAGTAAGCTATGGCAAACCCACAGAAAAGTGGGCCGTTTTTATCAGAGGGCGGAAAGACTCCGCCACTTTTTGGCGATTCGGGGTTGTCCGGCGACGGCAAGGGATTCGCCGAGCGGGCTCCGCTTGGATAATGCTTCTTCGAGCTTGCGGCTCGCTCAACTTATCCAAAGCGTCGCACGTCGGCTCATTCCCTTGCCGTCGCCTCGCGCTCTCGCCGCAGCCGCTAATCTCCGAAGTGGCGGTGAATAGGCTCGTAAAGGTTGATGAGCAAGCCCTTGTAATCGGGGCAAGCGCGCTTGAGCACCGCGATGCACTCCTTCGTGTCGAATTGCGCGATGTATTGCGCTTCCTTCAGGCAGCGCGCAAGCCATTCATGCACGTAATCCACGCCTTGCAGCGTTTCGGGAACGGGGTCGTGCAGCGGATAGTCAATGCTTACCGGCACGGCGAAGGCGGCGAAGTACGTGTCGTAGACCTTGCGGAATTGTCCGATGCTTGCCAGTGTGTCGCGCAGCGCGATGTTCTTGATGGGTGGCATGGTCAAGCAAACCTGGTTCCACAGCTCCATGGTATCGTCCACGCGGCAATTGATATCCTGAAGCCCCTGATGAAACAAGGTATCCATATCATCGCTTGCCAAGCGCGCCAGCGTTGCGGGGTCTTCCAAATCGTGCGCACGCAGCACGAAGCGAATAGAGTCAAGCAAATCATGCGCCTCAAGCGACGTGATAGAAGCGCTGCCGCCGCACGTATACAGGCGGCATTGCTTCACAAACAGGCGCATAAGGCCGTCTTGCACTTTGGTGGAAAGCGCGGCAAGGTCTTGCTTGTCGATTGCTTGGTCGGCGGTTCGCAGAAGGGTGACGTTCGTGACCGCATTCGCTGTGCTCGTCGTGTCGGTGGCTTCTCCGGTGTCTGTTGCACTTGCGCCGCCCTGCGCACTCCTCACGTTTTCGCTATTCAAAGTCATCGTCCCACTTCTCTCCCTCAAAGCCCGGCGCGGTAATGTCATCGACCCACTCGCTGGGGTCCCAGGGGCTTGTTATGGCCGCCGCAGCTGCATCGTCAAGCGCTTGCCGACCTTCTTCCATTGCCTGCGCGAACACTTCGCTCACATTTTCTTCGAATTGCGGAACCTCCGTGGTCTGCGTCATGTCGGGAATAACTTCGCGCTGGCGTTCTTCAAGCGTGCCGGTCTGCGTGTCGTATGCCTCCATGACCATGTTCAGCGTGCACGTGGCCAAAAGATCAACGGTTCCGCCCGCATCGCCATCGAACAAAAGGCGCATGCCGTCGATGATCTCGTCGTCGAAAATCTCAACGCCTGCCTGCGCGCGCAGCTCATAGAACTTCTCTTGCAGCGCACTCAGCGTGTCGGCGTAATTGAATTGCTCCAGGTAAGGCGAAGAAGCAAACCCTTCGATGACCTGGATGGTTCCCGAGGTGCCAAACTCCACGCGGTCGTGCGCATCCAGCAGCTGGCAGTGCGCAACGTCCAGCTCGTGGGCTTGTTCGCGCGTGAGCGAGAGCCCGAATTCCGCGGTATCCTTGTTGCAAGCTACAATCTGGTTTTCGCGTTCTCGCGCACCGCGGTCGGGCGCAAGCAAGTCGAAGATGCTACTCATGTGCAATCCTTTTCGTTTGATAAAGACCGTTTTCGCTTGCCGAGAATCCGAGCGAGCGATAATAGGCGCGCGTGCCAATGGCGCTGATCACGTTTATCTCGTCGTAACCGGCGCTTGTGGCGATTTCGCATGCCCGCGCGATGAGCTTTTTGCCCAGGCCCAGATGCTGTGCGTTTTGGGATTCGCCGTCAATGTGCGCCGCGCGTCCATACACATGTACCTCGCGAATCATGGCTTGTCCAGGCAAAATGGGTGATTCGGAACCAAGCGTTGCCAAAGCGTTGCACAGGGGAAGTGACAGGCGCAAAAACCCTGCCAGCTCGTTTTGCGGTGTGACCCACTGCAAGAAGAACTCGCGCGAAACCGACGTTTCGTAAGGAACCACGTCGAGATGCAGCTCAGAGAGGTCGGTGGCTTTCCCCTTGATCTCGCGGTAGCGCATTTCCTGAATGCGTTCACCGGTTTTCGCGGCGGAAAGCTCGGCCAGCTGGCGCAAGTTCGTTTTCTTGTTGCCGGCAATAATGTCGTCGCTTGAAATGTCGCGAATCATACGCGATATGCGGCAGTACGCGGGCGTGGCGCATATGTCGTGCACCAAGATATCCAGCAGATCATCTTCAGCGTAAGATTGCCATTTTCCCTGTTCATAAAGGCGTTCAAGCCGTGTTCCTTTGGTGAGCACGCATGGGTACACCTTGATTTCATCGGGAAGGAAGTGCTCGTTGGTCACGAATTGCTGGAAATCCGCCTTGTCGCGTTCGGGTGTTGAGCCGTAAAGGTTCACCATGAAATGCGTGTGCAGTTTGAAGCCGAACAGGCGCAACAGCGCAAAGGCGCGCTGGATTTCCTGGATGCTGGTAGCTCGATGATTCGCGGCCAGCACGGCGGGATCAAGACTTTGGATGCCCATTTGGATTTTTGTGCAGCCAAAGCGCCGTGCGCGCGTGAGCGTTTGCGGCGTGATAGTGTCGGGACGCGTTTCAATGACCAGGCCCACGCAACGGTGTTCGGCGGTTTCGTTTATGCGTTGCTGCTGTTCAAGCTCGCTGGGCTCCGCGGTTTGCCACGAAGCCAAGCGTTGCCAAGGACTGTCTTGTCCGTAGAGCATGCTGTGCGCTTCGTTGAACGTTGCTGTGCCTGCGTCGATTGCCTCCTGAGCGGGCGCGGCGAAGGCGTTCAGGGCCTCTTCGGTCTCGGGAATGCCCGCGCGCTCGTAGCGCTCACGCAGTTCAGCTGCATATTCGGGGGCGCTTTCGCCATTGTTGAGCGCGCGAAACAGCTGCGTCATGTACCAGTATTGGTAGTCCTCGGGGTAGTCGGTCCACGTGCCGCCCAGCACAATAAGTTCCACTTTATCGGTAGTGTGACCCATCTCGCGCAGGGCATGTAAACGTGCGGTAACCTGCAGGTACGGGTCAAAAAAATTGCGCTCGGCGCGCTGGCAGGCAGGTTCGTTCGACAAGTAGCTTTTCGGCATGCGGATGTCGTTGGGGCAGTAGATGCAGTTGCTCGAGCAGCCCCACGGCTTCGTGATGACCGTGATGGTTGCCACGCCCGAGCTGGTGCGACGCGGCTTGATTTGCAGCAGCTGCACCAAGGCGCGCTCGGTTGCGGGGTCAATGTTCCAGCTTTCCCAGCGCGCGGGGTCGTTCGCCTTCGTTTTCAGGTAATATGGCAGCAGCTTCTTTTTTGTGTAGAACTGCTCGCTTTGCCCCAGCGGCTTGTTGTAAGCGTGCAGCAGGCGCACGAGCTGGGCGGCGTCAAACGTTTCGCCCGTGGCAGCGGCGCGGCGCAGGGCAGCGGCTATGTCTAAAATGATTTTTTCCATAACCGTATATTTTACAGGATTCTTTTGCAGGATTCGTGGGAGAGCATGGACGTATCAACGGCAAACATATTGAATCGCACCACGCAGGCGTTTTACGCGGCGCAGGCGGAGTCGTTTTCGGCAACGCGGCAGTGCGCGTGGGCAGGCTGGCAGCGCGTTTTGGCTGATACCGGCTGGGAAGGCGAAGACTCAGGTGACGCGGACGAAGGCGCGGACGGCGTGAGTAGTGCTGGATCCGTCGGCGCGGGCGAGGGTGACGTGATGTGCGCTAGCGCATCGGACGCTGCGGGTGTTACGGGCGAAGGGGCAGTTGTCGGTGATGGGCTGGCAAGCGGCGAAGGCGCGGATGGCGCGGACGGCATGGTGCGCGCCGGTGCATTGGACGCTGCAGGTGTTACGGGTGATGGCACGGGCACGTCTGCGTTTCGGACTTCGGAGTTTGGGATGCGCTCGTCCGCCGTGGGCGCGGCGCGCGAAGGCGCGGGCGCGCAACGCGAGGGTGCGTTGCGGTGCGGCGAACCGGAAGGTGCAGACGCATCCGCACCGCTCGTGCATCGCATTCTGGACGTTGCGTGCGGAAACGTTCGGTTCAAGAGTTTTCTGGAAGGCGCGTTGCCGAACGCGACCTGGGATTATCGTGCTGTTGATGCTTGCGAGCGGTTGGTCGGTGCGCCTGCGGGTGTTGCTTTCACGTCGTGCGATATCGTTTCGGCGCTTATCGAAGGCCACGCTTTGCCGTTTGCGTCCAGCGGTTCTGAAGGCGCAGATGTTGTGCCCGTCTCCGGCGACTCCGCGGGCGATGCATGCGAAGACGCGCCGCGCGAAGACTCAGCGCGCAAGAGTGCCGGCTCCGAAGGCGTGAACGCGGATTTGACGGCGTGCTTCGGGTTCTTCCATCACGTTCCAGGACGCGAGGCGCGGGAGCGTTTGCTGCGCGCGCTTTGCGCAGCAACGGTTCCGGGCGGGCTTGTTGCCGTGTCTCTGTGGCGGTTTATGGATGACCCCGGGCTGGCGAAAAAAGCGCATGAGTCTCATGAAGCTGCTTTGAAGCACTTCTCTGAACAGGGATTATGCTTGAGGCTGGATGCGAATGATTATCTTTTAGGCTGGCAGCAAACCCAGGGTGTTTTCCGTTATTGCCATCATTTCACCGATGAGGAAGTGAAGGTGCTTGCGGCATCGGTGAGCGATATTGCGCAGCTTGCCGATTGCTTCCGCGCCGATGGGCGTACCGGCAGCTTGAACGAGTATCTCGTCTTTCGCGTTCGTTAGTATGTGGCGATAGTGATTGTTTTCGCGCTCGTACTTTGTTTGCGGAGGTAATTGTCCCTGCGCTTGTTTGTGAGTGGTTGTGGTGCGCGCGTTTTACGGTAACCGCCGCTGCCGATTGCGTTCTTCGCGTATTTTTGTTGAGCATTGCAGTCGCATCGCGTATCTTCTTTGCATTTGTGTCAGCATGTCCGTGCTGATGACCAGTTTATTCGCCCGTTTGCGGGTATGGGCGTTGCGGGTTGCGCGATGAGTTTCACAATGAACGCTGGTTTATCGAACGGTATCATCGAAATGCGGCGATGTTTTTGCGCCGCGCAAAGCAGATAAAGATAGGGGCATAAAAGCATGAATATTGTTTGCTTGGATTTGGAGGGCGTTACCGCGCCGGAGATTTGGATTGAATTCGCGGAAGCTACGGGTATTCCCGAGTTGCGAAAGACTACGCGCGATGAACCTGATTACGACAAACTCATGCAGTATCGTCTTGCCATTTTGAAAGAGCACGGTCTGGGGCTTAAGGAAATTCAGCAGACCATCGCAGGCATTGACCTTTTGCCGGGCGCTCGTGAGTTTATGGATGAGCTACGTTCGTTTGCCCAGGTCATCATCTTGAGCGACACGTTTGAGGAATTTGCTCGTCCTCTTATGGAAAAGTTGGGTTACCCCACTATTTTCTGTCATCAGCTCGTGGTCGCTGAAAATGGCGAAATCACTGGCTATAAACTGCGCACCGATGATCAGAAGTACAAGGCGGTTCGTGCGTTCCAGTCTTTGGGCTTTGATACCATTGCTTCTGGTGACAGCTACAACGATGTGCGTATGATTCAAAATTCCAAGGCAGGTGCACTTTTCCGCACCACTGATACGCTCAAAGAGCAGTATCCAGAGATTCCTGCGCTGGAAACTTATCAGGAGCTTTTGGATTTCATTCGCGCGAACTGGTAATTTGGAGCATTATTCTCCCAGTTCAGCTTGCCAATCGAAGTCGGCGGGCGGAGTAGTAGGGGCGCTGGTGTCCTTGCCTGCTGCGCCGCCTTCGGTTTCGCTTGAGCTTGTGTTCTCCACGAATCCGCTGCCGTCCCATTCGCAGGCAGCCATGTCCACATGGCTGTTGTCGGCAAAGGTCACGCCTTCTGCTTCAAGCAGCTCGCGTTGAACGCCGGGGCCGCCAAAAATAAACCCTTCGCACAGGCTGCCGTCCTTGAAGAGCACGCGATGACAGGGGATGTTTTCAAGCCCCGAGCCGGGTGAGGGGTTGTTGCGCAGTGCGAATCCTACGTAACGGGCGCTGCGCGGGCTGCCCATCAGGCGCGCGATGGTTCCATAACTAGCCACTTTACCTGCGGGAATGCTTGCAACAACGCGATATACCCGCTCTGAGAAATCACCCATACTCTGCTCTTTCTTTCAGGGTCCCCATTTCGTGGGAGCCTTTTGCTGCTGTTGTCGTATTCGGCTGCGATGCGTGTATCGCCTGGGATGAACCATCGCGATGCACCTTGCGCCGTCTCGTGCAGTTCGCCGAGACACCCATTTTTCAATGCGCGTTGGTCGATCGCGCGACCGTTGTTTCGTTTGCCCTAGAGCGCCGTTCCTTTCACGGGACGGAAAAGCTTGTCGGTATCCACGCCTTCGTGCTTCAAGAGTGCGATCTTCTTATCCAGCCCACCCGCATAGCCGGTAAGGCTCCCGTTTGCGCCTACTACGCGATGACAAGGGATAATGACAGAGATGGGGTTGTGTCCCACGGCTCCGCCCACAGCAAGCGATGCCATGTGCTCTTTTCCCATAAGCTCCGCAGCTTTTTCGGCAAGCTCGCCATAGGTAGAGGTCTGTCCATAAGGAATTTCGCAGAGGAGCTTCCAAATAACTTGGCGAAACGCGCTGCCTTGTGGTTCAAGCGTCAATTCGGAGATTGCGGGCTTGTCTCCAGCGTAGTAGCGGTCGAGCCACGAAAACGCTTTCTGAATAAGGGGATGGTCCGAGTTTTCCGCAACGCTACCGCGGGGCATGCTGGCTCCGAAATACTTTTGTCCCTCCATCCATAATCCCACAATAGCCTGATCGGTTGCTGCTACCATGACGCGTCCCATAAAAGGTGTTTCGTACCATGCCGTTGCGATCGCTGGCATGTTTTGATGCTTCGTGGCCGCTTGGGCGTTTGCGACCGCCTTGGGCTTCTTCGCTGAAGCTTCCGGCGACGTTGCGTCCGCTTCTTTCAATATCGCGTTTGGCGCTTTCTCGTTCTTTTGTCTTGATGTCAGTGCTCTTTTGGGCAACGTTCCCGACCTTGTATTCTGTGCTGATCTCGAAGGAGCCTTGCCTGCTTCGTTCATCGTCTTTTCCGAAGACATTTCGTTCGATGATTTCGCTTCTATTTTGGCTTTTGTCTTTGCGTGTTCGCTCTTCGCGATCTGCTTACTCTGCGTTTCTTGCAATTCTGCTTGTTCGGTTGTCCACATGTTCATGACCGCGTACGATCTCCAGGGCCGCCATTTTTCTGCTGCTGCGACAAGCTCCTTTTTCTTCTTGGTGCCCAGAAATTTGATTATCCCCAGGTCAGTAGCGGGGAAGGCATCGCTCCAACCCATGGAGCGCATCGCAATGTAATGGGCGGTCCATTCCCCAATGCCCGGTAACTTTACAAGCTCTGAAATCTTTTCTTCAGGTGTTGCCCCTCCTTTCGCGCACGGCTCAATTGCTACGGGGTCGCGTTCAAGCAACTCCGCCAGCGCGAGCATGGTCCGACAGCGCGTGCCGATAATGCCAAGAGACCCAAGTGATTCCTCGATGGGCGCATTTTTTGCCAGCGCGCGTATGTCTGCAGGAGTGGGGAAGAGATATTCCAGCCCGGGAATGTCTGTATCTAGGGGCGTCCCAAAATGCGATGCTATGCGTCCTGCTAGGGTACTTGCTCCTTTCACGGAAATCTGTTGACCCAGCACGGCGCGGCAGGCCATCTCGAAGCCGTCGTAACACCCGGGAATACGTGTTCCGGCAACGAATGAGCCTTCGTGATATTCGTTCATGCTCTCCAGCTTGCTTCCGATGGCGGTAGGGTTACGCTCAGTATCAAACAGGTGTTTCAAACGCTTCTCTAGGTAATCTGCGGCGGGAGCAAGATTGTCTGCAAATTCGATTTCTATCTGGGATTTTGCCAAGCTATTTTCCGCGTGAATCCATCCGCATAGAACATTTCCGCTGCCATCGTAGGCGCGCACGGTGCGCCAATAAGCGCCTTGCTGCACCGTTTCAACGCCGGGGATGGCGCGCATGGCAAGAAACGACAGCATGCGGTCCCAGCAGTAAGGCAGCAAATAGGGTAGTGAGAAATGGTTGACGGTATTCATGGGCGGCCTTTCTTTTTGAGGCATTCATGATACTGCGTTATCGATAAAAAAGCAAACAAATGTGCGTTTTTTTGCTCTAAAAAAGAAGGGACTCTCGAATCGAAAGCCCCTTGAGTGCCGTGTGGTTGCTTGAAGGATGCGCACCGAACCCACGTCAATACCTTGTCTTGCTTCTTGTTTTCTGGCTCCAACCAGAAGCTACACCGTGTTCGCGTGAAGATCGGCCAACTCTAAGCTTGCGGGGATAAAGCCGCCATCTGCAGAGCGTTGCCGAAGAATCGACCCGCGCCGTTCTTCACATTGAACGCTACGTGCTCGGGGTCGTTCACTACGCTGCCCGCTAACATGTCTACGCCCCACTTGAACAGGAACGGGCTCATGATGACGCTGGGGCCCACGAAGATAGTTTTCGCGTCTTTTGCCAGGTCAATCAAGCGCGGCGCGGTCTTGTTGATGAATGTGACGCCGGTGATGAACGCAAAATCCTGACTCGGCAGCACGTACTCGCAAGCAGGGTCGGGCGTGTCGATGGAGGAGTGGCAGTCGCGCTCGAGCACCGTTAGCTCGCTGGCGTATTCCTCAATGCGCCTGACGTGGGGGAAGTGGCCCACAATCGTGATCTTCTTGCCGGTAGACTCCTCGCGGAACAACTCGAATGTGTCCATTTTATGGATGCTTCCATCGGGCAGCTCAACGGGTTCATCGTAGATGCAGCCCAAGGGATCAAGCAGTTTTTTCTGGGAATAATATGCATTGATGGCGGCAACGCCCAACGACGCCTCTGCGAAATTCCAGCTTTTCGCCAGCTCAGCAACGGTGCGTAGCGGCAGCCCGCGCAAATCCATGGTGAACTGGCGTGGCGCACCGCCCTTGCAGGTGAACGAAACGCCCATGCCCCAGGTGGTGTCCACGTAGGTCCATTGGGTTCCCAGGCAGTAATCCGTTACGATGATGTCTTCAGGAATGCCGCCGATCAGGTGATTGTACATTTTCCAGGGGGTGTTGTGATCGAGCGTTTTCGGCAAGCTGATAATCTTGTTTTCTGATTTATTAGTGCAGCAATCTCCTTCGGCGCAGCCCATAACGCGATCCTTTCTCTCGAAATATTCTTGAGCTAGATTGATATGCAAATGAGAATAGCATGAGCGCTCGAATAAAGCGAGGTTTTCTCCGTTTTTGTCTTTTGTTCGGCTGCGTGTCTGCATGCAAAAGAGCACCTTGCAGGACGCCTTGCGATTCGCATTGCGGCGTAGCAAACCAGGAGCTATGGGGGATATAAAAGTGCTGCGCAATAAGCCGATAAGCGGGTGATCTGGGCGTTCTATGGATGTTGAATCCACGGTGGGTCGCTGTGGAAAAGCAGCTCATCAAGAGTTCGTTCTTTTCTGGTATCCCACTGCAGAGCGCTTGCGGGCCGGCGTAAATGGGCTTTTCGATTTATAGTGCGCGCCAGTCGTTCCAGCTCAAGACCGCTTCTTATGGACTTATCGGTGAATCGAACCACTTCGTATCCCGCCTCAAGGAGCAGGTGGTCGCGCTGCTTGTCAACGCTGTGGTTGTCTGCTATTCCGTGTTGAAGACCGTCGTATTCAACCACGAGTCTTGCGTAGCGCCATACGATATCTCCGTGCAGGGTGATTTTCTGACCAGCGCATATTTTGCTGAGCAAGTTGACCTCAATGCCATAATTGAGGTTCGGAGCCGGCATGCCGAACCCGCCCAAGCGCGGCGGGAGCATCATTATTGTTGCAAGAACAGATTCCCGTGCCGATGCCGAGCCGTTCAAAAGATACCTGCAAGCTTGTCTTGCGGTTTTGATTCCGGCTGTTCCTTCCGATTTGTCTAGATAGGCCTCGATTTTTTGTACGGTAGTGAGAGGGTTTCTTTTATATCGAGCGGGGTTTGCGCTCGAATAGTCGCTTGCCGCGTTTGCGTGCTGAAACTCGCTCGTGATTCCTGCGTCTCCGATTTCGTTTGCATGCGGGGAGTCGTAGATGCTTTCTGTTCTTGCATACGTTCCGCATAGCTCCATCCCGTAAAGGACAAGGGCGTTGAAAGGCAGGATAGTTGCTGCATTCAGAAAGCAAAGTTCGGGGCTTGCTACAAAGACATCGGGGCGTATTCGGCGAAACGACCAATCGGGGTAGGGGATGCTTCGATAATGGATTGCAGCGTTGTGGATGGGGTGCTGATTCGTAGTGTCGGAGACGGTCACGTGCAAAGGCTCGTGCTCACTAAGCCCGATAATCAATGAGCGCGCATCTTTAAGCGCCAGAGCGCTTTGCGTGTCTGCATCGGCTGGCTTGGCTCGTGATTCGTGTGTTTCATATAAGTCCCGATGGATCCAGTACTTGCAGGCCGATTGGTGGGTGATAAATATACGCGGTGCTGTCATGGCGGTCCCCTTGCGAATGCGTGGATAAGCTTGAAGTGCTTTGCTTATCATGCGCTGCGCTGTTGACAAGAAACCAGCAAAAGGAGCGAGTTCGCTATCAAAAAGCTATCAAAAAGAGCTTATTGGTTGACAAAATGCTATCAAGGAGTGCAAAAGCGGCTGGAGTAGGAAGTGCTTGTTGGAAAACGACCCTCGAATTCAGGCAAATCGGCGATATTCGGTGGTCGAAGTCTGGATTTCGGGGGTGTTTTTGGCGAATCTGTTCCAATCTGGAAAGAGTCTTCAGTAAAAGCCCAGGTCAGCTCTGTTTCTGCTCGATGTAGTTTATGGCGCTTGATTCCCGAACCACCGATTATCGTGCATTTGCCCGAATCTACCCTCGGTTTTCCAACAAGCGGGCCGCGAGAGCGTCGCGAGAGGAGTTACGGAGCGGGCTGCGAGAGAGCTGCGAGAGGAGTTACGGAGCGGGCCGCAAGAGGGGCTACGAAAAGGGTCGCAAGAGGGCCGCGTGTGGCTGCAAAAGAAAAGGCGTGGTGACCTCAATAGGCCACCACGCCTTTTAATCGAATTGGAAAACGCCTGCAACTCGCGAAACTGCCTGGTACGAGCGGGCTTGCTCACCCGTCTTGTTCTTAGCGCAGGCGCCTCCCGGCAGCGCACGTATCTCTACGCGCCAGCGCTTTGCGCAAGCATGGTTTCGGCCGTTGCCAGCGCATTCATAACGTTGCGGCGCGAGAGTGTGCCGACCAATTTCCCCTGATGGAGCACGGGTACTTTCTTGATGCGCTTTTCGGAGAGCAGCTTGAATGCAACCTCGGCATCGTCGAGTGCTTCAATGGAAATGACGCGCTTTGTGGCAAGGCGCATGACATTGAGGTCAAGCAGGCTGCCCAGGCGCGTCCAAAAGTCCTGGTTCTCGATAAGCGCAAAGTAATTTGTGCCGTCGGAAAAATTTCCCGTCTGGTTGGAAAGATACCCCATGATGTCGCCGTCGGAAATGAATCCGACCACGCCGCCAGTGCTATCTACCACGGGAACGCCGCTGGTCTCGGTAGCGCGCATGGCGTCAATCGCCTGGCGCACGGTTGCATCCTGCGACACCACGTTGGGCCGGGGATTCATGACGTCGGACACCAAAAATGGACGATCGATGCCCGCAATGCCTTCAAGAGAAGGGAAGGCCACGAAGGGACCAGCCGCCGCACCAGCACCTGTTTCCGCTTGCGCGTTGCTCGCGTCGCTCGCGCCCGTGCTTGCTGCGGCTCGCTTGCCGTCCTTTTCGCGTACAAACAGCAAAATGCCCAGCACAACAATAATAAGAAGTGCACACATGCCGCAGAATGCCGCATGGACGCCCGCCATCGTTACAACCTGGGCTGATGCATCGGCGGGGGCAAGAAAACCGCCGAGTGCGGTCAAGCTTACAATAAACGCGGTGCCCACGGATATGCCCACCTGATTCATGGTGGACGAAATGGAGTTAGCGTGCTGGATCACGCGATTATCCAGCGAGTTAATGCCCCAGGTATTCAGCGGCGTGTTCAAAAACTGAATGCCGATTGACATGGTGGTATACACAACGGTGACCATCAGAATGTCCATGCCGATGTTGAACGTGGTCACGCCAAACGCGCCGATAGCAACCATGCAGGCACCGAAAACCACGGGACCGCGCACGCCGAAGTTGTCGAACAGTCGCCCTGCTACCAGGCCGCACACCGCGCCAATGATAGCGCCTGGCATCATGAGCAGACCCGAGGTGGTAGCGCCGTTGCCCATAACTTGCTGCACGTAGAGCGGCAGCACAACTTCGGAGCCGATAAGCGATGCCTGCAACAGCGCGACCAGAATAACCGCGGTACGGAACTTTGGCGACTTCAGCACGCCAATGCGCAAAATGGGGTTTTCCAGCTTGAGCTGACGACGGCAGAAAATACCCAAAAGCACCAAGCCGGCAACAATAAGCGCCACATCAAGCGCAATGTTGCGGGCAGAAGTGATAGACGAAATGCCATACAACAGGCTCACCATGCCTACGCCCAGAAGCGTAACGGAAGGTGCATCGAAGCTCGATTTCTCGAAGCCTTGGAAATTCTTCAGCTTGAACGCCGCCGCAACAAGCACGACTACGCACAGCGCCGCCACAACGAAGAACAGCTCGCGCCAGCCCAAAGAGTCAACAATGAAGCCGGAAAGCGTGGGGCCAATCGCGGGCGCAAAGCCAATCGCCAGCCCGATAAGGCCCATGGCACTGCCGCGCTTCTCGCGGGGAATGGTGAGCAAAATCAGCGTAAACGACATGGGCATGATGATGCCCGTGGCAAATGCCATCATCACGCGTGCGGCCAGAATCACGTAGAAATTCGGCGCCAGACCAGCAACAATGCTGGAAATGCAGAACCATCCGATGCTGCCCATGAACAGCTGGCGCGTAGAGAAGCGTCCTACGAAGAAAGCGTTCAGCGGAATGACGCACGCCTCAACCAGTGCGTACGAGCTAGTAAGCCACTGCACGGTGGTGGCGGAAACGCCGGTGTCCGCCATGAT
This sequence comes from uncultured Eggerthellaceae bacterium, assembly GCA_934648845.1. GTDB lineage: Bacteria > Actinomycetota > Coriobacteriia > Coriobacteriales > Eggerthellaceae > CAKUOV01. Next base: position 27,271 of record CAKUFS010000010.1, on the reverse strand, counting down.
CGATGGCAGCGCAGGGGAAAGAAGCGTTGCGTTCAGGATGACCAAAATGGTGCCCATAAGAAGCACCAGGATCATCGTCTTTTGTTGTTTGTCCAAATCAAGAGCCATAAATACCTCGTTTCAAATGTGCGTCTCTATATAATTGCTATTGGTATGGTTATTGTTTTTTCGAAGAGAAAAAACTGCGAAAGAGTTCGCGAAAGTTGGTTGACCAGGTCGTCTTGCCCGACGGTCAAACCCTGTTAGTTTAGGGATTGTCTTGGTCTTGTGTAAGGAATTTCTTGCGAAGATTCGGAAAGCTCCACAAATGGCGGGGTTGCTCTGCCGCAAGCGGCGCTTGGCGGCGGTAAGCGGCTGATGGGGAAGAGGCTGCCGGCGAAAGGGAATAGATGCGGAGCGCAAGGGCGCGAAGGGCATTCACCTCACGACTCCGCTTGGATAATGCTTCCTCTCACTTGCGGCTCGCTCAACTTATCCAAAGCGTCGCAGTTCGGCTCAGCCCTTCGCATCCGCGCTCCTGTCTTGCGCTCGTCAGCTTCGGCTTAACTCCCGGCGTCGGCCCCTTCTCCTTCCCCTTGCGCTCCGTCTGCTGTGAAAGAATTCTGCCCCTAGGCATCATCACGTCTGCGCTTGCGACAAGAAGCGGTATCATGCAAAGGTATATCTATATGTCGTTTTTCGGCATCGGCAAAACACAAGAAGCGTTTGGAAGTATTGGCGAAGCGTGCGCCCCGTGCGCACAGCGAAAGGCGTGCGCATTGGCGCACATTCGAAGGGTGGATTTCATGGTTCAGCGCGTCTACGTTGAAAAGAAGCCGGGCTTTGATGTTGAATCGCAGCATCTTGCCAGCGAGCTACGTGACATCTTAGGCATTGCGGGTCTGGAAAAGGTTCGCATCATCAATCGCTACGATGTGGAGGGGCTAAGCGAAGAGCTGTTCGCCCAGTGCGTGCCCACCGTGTTCAGCGAGCCTCAGTCCGACACGGCGTCGTTTGAGCTTCCGCAGATCGAAGGCGCCCAGGGTGCGTTGTTTGCCGTTGAGGCGCTGCCGGGCCAGTTCGATCAGCGTGCCGATAGCGCAAGCGAGTGCATCCAGCTTATCAGCCAGGGTGAGCGTCCGCTGGTGCGCAATGCGAAAGTGTACGTGCTGGAAGGTGCGCTTTCCGAGCAGGATATCGAAGCCGTGAAGCATTACGTTATCAATCCTGTTGAGAGCCGCAAGGCATCGCTTGGTCTGCCCGCTACGCTGGCCATGACGTTTGCCGAGCCCGCGCCCGTTGAAGTGGTAGAGGGCTTTACTGACCTGACCGAAGAGCAGCTGGCGGCGTTCATCAAAGAGCGCGGTTTAGCCATGGATCTGGCTGACATCGTGTTCTTCCAGAAGCATTTCCGCGAGGTTGAGAAGCGCAATCCCACTATTACTGAAGTCAAGGTTGTTGACACGTACTGGTCCGACCACTGCCGCCACACTACGTTTGGCACCGAACTCACGAATCCCGTGATCGATGATGCTGCTGTGGCTGCTGCCTTCGAGAAATACCTTGCCATGCGCCATGAGTTGGGTCGCGACGAGAAACCCGTTTGCCTTATGGACATGGGCACCATTGGCGCGAAGTACCTGAAGGCGAAGGGCATCCTGAAGAATCTGGACGAGTCCGAAGAAATCAACGCCTGCACGGTGAAGATCAAGTGCGACGTGAACGGGGAAGAGCAGGATTGGCTCTACCTTTTCAAGAACGAGACGCACAATCACCCCACTGAAATCGAGCCGTTCGGCGGCGCGGCAACGTGCGTGGGCGGCGCTATTCGCGACCCGCTTTCGGGCCGCAGCTACGTGTACCAGGCCATGCGCTTGACCGGGTGCGCTGATCCGCTGGTGCCAGTTTCCGAAACCATCCCTGGCAAGCTGCCGCAGCGTAAGCTGGCAACCACGGCGGCTGCGGGTTATTCGAGCTACGGCAACCAGATTGGCTTGGCAACGGGCCAGGTCAGCGAAGTGTATCATCCCGGTTACGCGGCAAAGCACATGGAGGTGGGCGCGGTTGTGGGTGCCACGCCCGCCGACCACGTTCGTCGCGAGACGCCTGCTCCCACGGATGTCATTGTCCTTTTGGGCGGTCGCACGGGTCGCGACGGCATCGGCGGCGCCACGGGTTCCTCGAAGGCGCACGATGCGAGCTCCATTGAGACGTGCGGCGCCGAGGTTCAGAAGGGCAACGCGCCTGTTGAACGTAAGATTCAGCGTTTGTTCCGTCGTGGCGATGCGTGCCGCATGGTCAAGCGCTGCAACGACTTTGGCGCGGGTGGTGTTTCCGTTGCCGTGGGCGAGCTGGCCGACGGCCTGCAGATTGATCTGAATCGCGTGACGAAGAAATACGACGGCCTAGATGGCACGGAGCTGGCCATTTCCGAGAGCCAAGAGCGCATGGCGGTGGCGCTTGCCGCCGAAGACGTGGACGCGTTCATTGCGCTTGCGCACGAGGAAAATCTGGAAGCCACGCCGATTGCCGTTGTTACGCAAGAGCCGCGCGTGCGTATGACTTGGAACAGCGATACGATTGTTGATCTTTCTCGTGCGTTCTTGAACAGCAACGGCGCACCGAAGAGCATGGATGTTCACGTGCAGCAGGGCGGTGCATATGCTCCCGCCTGGACCGCTACGGAAGGCGCCTCGCTTGAAGAGCGTCTGGCGGACGTTCTGACCGACATCAACGTGGCGTCCAATAAGGGCCTTTCCGAGCGCTTCGACAGCACGATTGGTGCGGCTACGGTGCTTATGCCGTTTGGCGGTAAAACGCAACTCACGCCGAACATGGCCATGGTGGCAAAGCTTCCCGTTGATGGCGAGACCACCACGTGCAGCGGTATGAGCTGGGGTTATAACCCGTATTTGTCCGAGAGCAACCAGTTTGTGGGCGCGTACATTGCCGTTGTGGAAAGCATCTCGAAGCTTATCGCGGCCGGTTTCTCACGCAAGGATGCATACTTTACGTTCCAGGAATACTTCGGCAGCCTGCGCGAAGATCCCGCGCGCTGGGGCAAACCTACGGCATCGCTTCTGGGCTCGCTCATGGCACAGGTTGACCTGGGCGTTGGTTCCATTGGCGGCAAGGACTCCATGTCTGGCAGCTTTGAGGACTTGGATGTACCGCCTACGCTTATCAGCTTTGCCACGGCCTGCGGAAACGTGGATCGCATTATTTCTCCCGAGTTCAAGGCTGCGGGAAACCGCGTGGTGCTGATCGCGCCGGCGTACCAGGAAGATGGCGTTATGCCACAAGTCCAGGGTATGCAGGAAGCGCTTGATGCCGTGGAAGCCCTTACGGCTTCTCATGATGCGCTGGCCGTGTCCACGGCAGGCTATGGCTGCCTGGCAGAAGCCCTGTTCAAGATGTGCGTTGGCAACCAATTGGGCGTTGCGCTTACGGGCGATTTCGCGGCTGACAAACTGTTCGTTCCCGCGTATGGCAGCTTCCTGGTGGAGCTGGCGCCGGGTGCTTCTCTGCCGGCGCCTACTAACGAGATGCATGTGCTAGAAATTGGCACGACGACCAGCGATTACGTGCTCACTGCGGGGGACGCGCACGTGTGCTTGACCAAGTTGCAGGAAGCCTGGGAAGGCAAGCTTGAGCCGGTGTATCCGTATCGCAAGGCGGGCGAAGCTGTTGAGGCCATTAGCTACACGGCTGCTGCTCCGCATGTGTTCTCTGGCAAGATTGCCCAGCCGCGCGTGGTTATCCCTGTGTTCCCGGGCACGAACTGCGAATACGACACCGCGCATGCGTTCGAGCGCGCGGGTGCTGCCGCAACGACGTTCGTTGTCAACAACTTGACGCCTGCTGCTGTTGCCGAAAGCACGCAGCGCCTGGCGCAGCTTATCCGCGAGAGCCAGATTGTCATGCTGCCGGGCGGTTTTTCCGGCGGCGACGAGCCCGATGGTTCCGCGAAGTTCATCACGGCGTTCTTCCGCGCTCCGGAAGTGACCGAAGCAGTGCGCGACTTGCTGCAGAACCGCGACGGCCTGATGTTGGGCATCTGCAACGGCTTCCAAGCGCTCGTGAAGCTGGGCTTGGTGCCGTATGGCGACATCCGCCCCATGGACGATGCGTGCCCCACGCTCACGTTCAACGAGATCGGCCGTCACCAGAGCCGTTTGGTGCGCACGCGCGTGGCATCGAATTTGAGCCCCTGGCTTTCGCGCTGCCAGGTGGGCGACGTCCACAACATTGCTATTAGTCACGGCGAAGGTCGCTTCGTGATTTTGCCCGAGCTGCTTGAGCAGCTGAAGGCGGCAGGCCAGATTGCCACGCAGTACGTTGATGAGCAGGGCGTTCCTTCCATGGATTGGAACGTGAACCCCAACGGCTCCGTTCTGGCAATTGAAGGCATCACGAGCCCCGATGGTCGTGTGCTGGGCAAGATGGGTCACTCCGAGCGTGCGGGCGCGGGTCTGTACAAGAACGTGCCGGGCAATAACTTCCAGCCGCTTATTGAGGGTGGCGTGGCGTACTTCGCGTAAAGGATTGCGGGAAGACCGCAGACATCGCGTTGACGTGTGGACTGCAGCGCAGGTTGCCGCAGGCGCCGCGTAGAAATTACGGGAAGGCCGCATGCGCGTTCCGCGTGTTGTTTCAACTTCAAGAAAGCGCTTCTACCGTACGGGGGAGGCGCTTTTTTTGCCGTTTGCGGCGGTGGCTGGTATGCGGTAGCCTGCTCTGCAACGGTTTCTGGCAGTGCCGCTGCCCACTCCGCAACGGTGGCCGGATAGCGCCGCAACTTGCATGGCTGTCGAGCTCGGCAGCGTCGCAGCTGCTTCGCCACCGCACAACAAGCGCACTTTTACCGTTTACGGCGCGGAGTCTACCGCACGCCCCCAAGCAAATTGTTTCGCACTTGTTTTGGAATTGTTACATGCTCATAATCCACCTTCGTATTATTCATTACCTTCCTATGAAACGCTTTGGATTTCCGCAACGGGCGGAGAAACAGAGTGCGGAGGAAGCTCTGGAGAACTCTTGAATGAGTGCCGAAGGTGCAAGGTGAGCCGCCCACGCAGGTTGGCCGCCGAATCTCTCAGGCTAAAGGACAGAGCTGGGGTTGATTGTGCGGCATCGTGGTGCCTGCTTTATCCCTCTTCAGAGACTAAAACCGCAGTTAGCGCTGCAGAAAGAAAGAAGGGATTATGGAGGCAGCTGCTCTCGGGGTAGTCACAACTATCAACGGGTATCTATCCAATTATGTTTTGCTCTTTTTGTTGGTGGGAACAGGTCTGTTCTTTACCATCCGCACGCGTTTCGTGCAGATTCGCTGCTTTGCCGAAGGCTGGCGTCGCATGTTCAGCGGCTTTTCGCTGCGCGGCGGCAAGCAAGAAAGCGGCATGAGCTCATTTCAGGCGCTGGCAACCGCTATTGCCGCTCAGGTAGGCACGGGCAACATCGTTGGTGCGTGCGGTGCAATCCTGACGGGCGGCCCGGGTGCTATCCTTTGGATGTGGATTATCGCGTTCTTGGGCATGGCCACGAACTACGCCGAGGCTGTTCTGGCGCAGATGACCAAGAAGGTTGACGAAGATGGCGCGGTCCATGGTGGCCCGGTCTACTACATCCGCACCGCGTTCAAGGGCGGTTTGGGCAAGTTCCTGGCGGCCTTCTTCGCCGTGGCAATTATCTTGTCCTTGGGCTTCATGGGCTGCATGGTTCAGTCGAACTCTATCGCTTCTACGTGCTCTACGGCGTTCGGCATTGCTCCCTGGATTGTGGGTATTATCATCGCGCTTGTTGCGGGCTTCGTGTTCGTGGGCGGTGTTTCCCGTATTGCATCCGTTACGGAGAAGCTGGTTCCCCTGATGGCAGTTATTTACCTGGTGGGCGGCTTGATTGTTCTGTGCACGCGTCTTGACACCATTCCTGCAACATTTGCGTTGATTTTCGAGAGCGCATTTAACCCCGAGGCGTATTTCGGCGGTGCTGTGGGTGGCATTATTGCGGCAATGACGCAGGGTGCTAAGCGCGGCTTGTTCTCCAACGAAGCCGGTATGGGTTCTACGCCTCATGCACACGCGCAGGCCAACGTTAAGGATCCGCACGAGCAGGGCGTTGTTGCTTTCATTGGCGTTTTCGTTGACACGTTCGTTGTGGTTACCATGACCGCTTTGGTTGTTATCTCTGCTGTTTACATTCAGGACGGCGCCATCAACACGCAGGCGTACGACTTTATTGCCGCGGCTGGCCTGAATAAGACGAACATGGCTCAATACGCGTTCGGCACGATGTTCGGTTCGGGCTTCGGCAATGCATTCGTTGCTATCTGCCTGCTGTTCTTCGCTTTCAGCACCATCTTGGGTTGGAACTTGTTCTCCAAGATTAATTTCGTGTACCTGTTTGGCAAGAAGGCGCTTCCCGTGTTCTCTGTTCTGGCGGTGTTCTTCGTGTTCCTGGGTTCGCTGCTTTCCAACGATCTGGTTTGGGAGATGCAGGACATGTTCAACCAGCTCATGGTTCTGCCGAACGTTATCGCATTGATTGCGATGTCCGGTGCGGTGGCTACCTGTGCGAAGTCGCATAATGGCAAGAAGAAGGCGCTGGAGCCGGTTCAGGCCGATGCGGCTGCGGCGGAAAGCGAGTAACGTGGCGCGTACGCGACATACGTTCAACGCATTTCCGCAAACGATGTTTCAGCAAGGGAAGACGCTTCTGTCTTCCCTTGTGGCATTTTTACTGGCGTTTTGTCTGGTGCTGCTGCCCGGGTGCGCTCTTTGGGGTGGTGCGGGTGCGGCGTCGGGCGGCGGTGCGGGTGCGACCGGCGGTGCGGCCGCAGCGGGGGCCGATGTCGGCGGCTCGTCGGGCGATGTTTCCGTTTTTGAAGACGGCACCTACACCGACAAAGACCATGTGGCGCTCTATCTGCATCTTTACCAAAAGCTGCCTGTCAATTACGTTTCCAAGACGAAAGCTAAAAAGGCCGGTTGGGATGCCGAAAAAGGCAACTTGTGGGACGTTTGTCCTGGCAAATCGATTGGTGGCGGCACGTTTTACAACGACGACGGTTTGCTGCCCGAGAAAAGCGGACGCACGTGGAAAGAGTGCGATATCGATTACGCAGGCGGGTATCGCGGGGAAAAGCGCATCTGCTATTCAAGCGACGGGTTGATTTTCTACACGGATGACCATTACCAGTCGTTTACGCAGCTCTATTAGCTTCGCATTGCTCCCGCCTAGTCACCTGACCTTGTTGCCTCCGATGTGCTTCTGTGCTTTCATGGGGTGGTGTGCGCAGGGAAGGGGAGGTTTGTCCCCTTGCATTAAGTGCTGGAAGCATGCAATATCGTGGTGTGAGCCATTATGTGTTTGTGGGAAGAGGAAAGGGAAGGGTTCGGCCATGAAAACGGTGACAATACGCGAGCGTGATTTCCAATCGGCTGAGCAGCTACATGCGTATCTTCGCCATGAGCTGGGTTTTCCCGCCTATTACGGGGAAAACCTTGCGGCGCTTTCCGATTGCCTGGAGGATATCTGTCGTCCAACGTGTCTTGTTGTTTACCGTGACAACTCTGTTGAAGAGCCTTGGTTTGATAAGGCATGTGCGGTGATGGGTCGCGCTGCCTTGGAAAACGATGCTCTTGACGTGCAGCTGAAGCAAGCGCAATCCTGGACTTGAGCCGATCCTCTATCGACCCGATTGTTGCCTGAGAATATCAGACCAACTTCTTCTTTTCGTTCTTTTCTATTCCTAATGACAAAAACGGTGTCAGTCCTTCTGTCCCTTCGCCTGCTTCCTTCCGATTTCTTCTCTCGTGATAAAAACGATGCCTACCCTCTGTTCCTTCGCCTACTTTTCTTGATGACAATCCAACGGTACCTTTCCGTCCGTTCCTTCGCATTGCCCCCTTTCGTCCTCTGTCCGATTTCCCCCATGATAAAAACGACCCACTTTTCTGTGGATTTTTGCCTTCGCTTTCCTGATTTTTCAGTGTTTCCCCAGGTCGTGAAAAAGTAAGCTGTGGTAAACCCACAGAAAAGTACCCCATTTTTATCACGACGCGCGGCGCGAAGACACCTGGTGGCGGAGAAGGCGCGGGACGTGAAGACGGAAGGTCAAGGCGAAGAATGTCAGAACAGGCCCACGGAAAGGTGGCAGGGAGGGTTCGGGCACGAAGGTGGAAAGTCAAGGAGTCTGATTGTGCGCGAACGGTTTGAAGGAAGAATGAAGCTCGAACTGGGGAAATGCGGATGACGGAGAAGGCATGGGGCGCATGCTCCGTCGAACGTTCATCGTGGGGGATGGGGCATGGGTCGTTCAACGAGCATCGATGACGTGCAGTCGCTGCGACGGTGTTTTCGATTATCTGAAGGGTGCGCACCAACGCTCATGGTAATTTGCCGTGATATCTCTGTTGACGCGCTCTGGCTCGACCAAGCAGGCGGAATGGTCGCTAGAAGAATGGTAGTCCTAGTTGTTTTCGCAGTTCAGCTTGTTTTGCTCGATAATCGACGGGAAGGCGCTGAGGCATGCGGATTCCGAGTTCGCGGCGAAGAGCCGCCACGCTTTCGTCCATAAGGATCAGGCTGTCAACTTGCACACGCGTAAAAGCAAATGTTGTGTACCCCATCCGATGAAGGGCAATGCGTTTCGTTGCATCGTTGCAAAGCTCCTCTGATCCCAGATGTGCAATGTCGCTATCGTACTCCGCCGCTACGCAGGCGTTTTTCCAGAAAAAATCAGCACGCAGCGACCTGCGACGAGTGAGCCCCTGCAGCTCTTTTGGGACGGCCAGCTCATGATTGATGGCAAACGATGGCAGGGCGTAACCTCCCATACGCAACGGAAGGGTCAGCAGAAGCGATACGGCGGTTTCACGCGGCGAAGCGCTTCCGTTGAGCACATAAATAAGCGCTTTGCGAGCAGTCGAAACGCCACGCATCCCATTGCATTCATCAAGAAACGCTGACAGTTTATCCGCGCTGGTAAGGGAAGGCCGCGATGCCACGCCGTGCTTCGATGCGGCATCGGGGACAAAGGTGCCGCAAAGTTGAAATCCGTATTCCATGGTGTTCACCAGGGATTTATTTGCCGCGCACTGCAGAAAGCTCAATTCGGGTGAAGCGATGCAGATGCTGGGAGCAAGCTGGATAAATGAGCCATCGGGAAACAGCGTTGGACTATGATGAAAAGCAACTCTTTTTGTGCTGGTAATCGATTTCTTATCCACAAGAACAGAAAGGTGCCGGTTAGCAAGAACAGCGCTACCGCCCACTGCATCAAGCACAGCACGCTGGTTCACGGCGCAATCTGTCAAGCGATCGCTCCTTCCTGCTGTCGCCAGCGTTTTCGGCGCGTTTTTCGCGTTGCTCCAATACCACCATGCGGTGTCGTATCCCAAGTAAACGTTATCCATGTATGCGATGGTAGCAGCTTTTAACGTGTTTAAGTGTTGATCAACACCCCTGCCGGGCAAAAAAATACAGCCCACGCTCCTTGGCGGTTTTACGCGCAATGCTGCAAGGTTGCGTGTCTCATGATAAAAACGACCCACTTTTCTGTGGATTTTTGCCTTTGTTTTTCTGATCCTTCAACGTTTCCCCAGGTCGTGAAAAAATAAGCTGTAGCAAACCCACAGAAAAGTACCCCATTTTTATCATGGGGTGGGGGATCCGATGTGCAGGGACGGGACCAAGGGGACGGGGGCAGGGAAAACAAGGCGCAAAAGTGGAGTGGTGAAACGCGGGGGAAGGGGTCGGTTGGGAGCAACGTTGATGCATTGAATTATACTCAATTATGAATATGTCAGATTAATATCATATTGACAATAAAATATTCACGCTATAGAATAATCGAACCAAAGGAAAAGAGACAGGAGATTTCCTTGAGGGAGAAGTTTCCGAAAATGGTTCAAAAAAGCGGCTCTGAACAGGGTAGATGTTCTGAGTTGGAAGAATATGCCAGTCAGGTGAAATGCTCCGTACCGGTAGAATGCATCACTCAACCGGCGCCAGCTGCCCAATCACTCTGCACGACCGAAGTGCGGGCAGGGGGGGGCGAAAGCTTAGGTGCGGCGCGGTCGGCGGTCAGCGCATCTGAGTCTGATATACCCACCGAAAGCGAGATTGCGCATGCGGCGGAATACCTTTCGCCTGCAGAAAAAGTCGTGCGTGCCGGTAACGCACGTATGCGTCTCGTGACTGTTCTCTTGGTGGTATTCATCCTGGTGGCTTTCATCTGTTCGCTTATGCTTGGTCGTTTTCCTATCGAGGTTGACCAGGCATTTTCCATGATGGCAAATCGTGTTACGCAGTTTTTTACGAATGCGAATGCCGTCGAGCCCACTTGGACCGCGCAAGCTGAAGCGCTTTTCTTCAACGTGCGCATGCCGCGTATCATCATGGCACTGCTTGTGGGTTGCTGCCTTGCTGCGGCGGGCGCTGCATTTCAGGGCGTCTTCCAAAATCCGCTTGCATCGCCCGACATTCTGGGTGCGTCGCAAGGTGCCGCGCTTGGTGCCGCCATTGCCATTCTTGCAGGCATGGGGAGTTTCGGCATTTCGGCTTTCGCCTTTGCCTTCTCTATGTTTACGGTGCTGCTTGTTTTGATGATAAGCAATCGCGCGAAGGGCAACCGCATTCTGGTGACGGTGCTGGCGGGCGTTATGGTAAGCTCGCTGTTCTCGGCGGGTGTGTCGTTTGCCAAGCTGGTTGCCGACCCTGCCGATCAGCTTCCTGCCATTACGTATTGGCTCATGGGAAGCCTGACCAGCATCCAGATGAAGGATGTTCTTATGGCGCTGCCGTTCATGGCGGTGGGCTTGGTGGTGCTTTTTGTCATGCGCTGGCGTATCAACATCTTGACCATGGGTGACGACGAAGCGGCCACCATGGGCGTGAACGCGCGCCGTATCCGTTTGGTGGTCACGCTTGCCGCCACGCTGGTCACTGCTGCAAGCGTTGCCGTGACAGGTATGATTGGCTGGGTTGGTCTGGTCATTCCGCATTTGTGCCGTATGGTGGTGGGCTGCGATTATCGCAAGCTTATGCCAACGAGCATGCTTATGGGCGCGGGTTTCCTGCTTATCGTCGATGACGTTTCGCGCCTGTTGACCACGGCGGAAATCCCCATTGGCATCCTGACGGCGTTCATTGGCGCCCCCTTCTTCTTGTACCTGATCACGCGAAAGAAGAAGATCTAAATGAGCATTACGATTGAACGACTGAACTTTTCGTACGGCAACCATCCGGTGCTGTTTGACCTGAATCTGGAGATTCCCGATGCCACGCTTGTGAACGTGCTGGGTCCCAACGGCGTGGGAAAATCCACGCTTTTCAAGTGCATTCTGGGGCTGAACAGCGGATATACGGGCCGCATTTTAGTGAATGGGAAGGACCTGAGCAAGCTGAACATCCGTCAGCGCGCACAGGAAATTGCCTACATTCCGCAGTCTCACGCGCCGGTGTATGACTACAGCGTGCTTGACGTGGTCATCATGAGCACGGGCCACGACCTGGGAATTGTCGGTTCTCCGCGCAAGAAGCATGTGGAGCGCGCGTATGCGGCGCTGGAGCGTGTGGGCATTGGCCACTTGGCGGGGCGCACGTACACGCAGATCTCCGGTGGCGAACAGCAGCTTGTGCTTATCGCGCGCGCCATTGCGCAGGACGCCCATACCATCATCATGGATGAGCCGACCAGCGCGCTGGATTACGGCAACACGGTGCGCGTTCTTTCGTGCGTGCGGCAGCTTGCGCGCGAAGGCATGAGCATTGTGCAGTCAACGCATCAGCCTGACCAGGCGTTTTTGTATGCCGATAAGACGTTAGTGCTTGAGCGGGGTCACTTGAAGGCGTTCGGCGACCCGAAAGACGTGATTACAAAGGAGCTGGTGAGCGACATTTACGGCGTGGATGTTGAGGTCAACTCGCTGTACGACGATCGCGTGCGTGTGTGCGTGCCGGTAAGCGAGATTGGCGGCTAGGGCCTTGCGGGCTGCGCGGGTAGCGTGGCCACGCGGGTTGAGGCTGGAAGTTGCGAATCACGGCGCGCCGGTGTTAGGTAGGGTACTGCAAGCGGCGCGTGATGCGTCGATGGCACACCAGGTGTTGTTCGGGCGCTTGCCGTGCGGAAGCGGCCGTTGATGGCTGGCATAGCGTCTGAACGGCGGTATGGGGTATATGAGCCAAGGTGCTCTGTTGTACGAAAGGAGAAAGGAATGAAGAAAACAAAGGTTTTGGCATGCGTCCTTGCGGTGGCGCTTGCGCTGGGAGCGGGGTGCCTTGCGGCGGGCTGCAGCAGCTCGGCAGCAAGCTCGAAGGATGCGACTTCGGCTTCTGCATCGGCAAGCACGGAAACGCGTACCTTCACCGACTCGCTGGGCAGGCAAGTTGAAATTCCCGCTAACATCACGAAAGTGGTTCCTTCGGGGCATACTGCAAACCAGGTGCTTTTGACGTTTGCACCCGACTTGATGGTGGGCATTTCGCAAGAACTTACCGATGAACAGGCAAAATACATTGGCTCGCAGTATCAGAACCTTCCCGTTTTGGGTGCTATCTTTGGCAACAAGGGCGACTTGAATAAGGAAGCCGTGGCTGCAACGGGTGCGCAACTGCTCATTGACTGGGGCGAGGCCAAGAAGGGCATGGCGGAAGATTTGGACAACCTGCAGCAGCAGCTGAACATTCCGTGCGTGCATATCGAGGCTACGCTTGCCACGTATGATGAGGCGTATGCCATGCTGGGCGATCTGCTGAACATGCCGGAGCGCGGCAAGCAGCTGGGCGATTACTGTGCAAACGCGTACCAAGAGGTTGAGCAGGCCATGAGTACCATCCCCGAAGATCAGCGCGTGCGCGTGGCTTATCTGGTGGGCGAGTCCGGCCTTGCCGCCATTGCGAAGGGTTCGTATCAGGGCACGATTTTGGATATGTGCGCCACGAATGTGGTTGAAGTCGAGAAAGCTTCGGGCTCGGGCTTGGGTAACGAGATCAGCCTTGAGCAGATTTCCGTGTGGAATCCCGACATGATCATCTTCGGCCCCACGAGCATTTATGACACCGTTGCCGCTGATGAGACGTGGGCTCAGATTTCCGCCATTGCGAACAACAATTACTATCAGGTTCCCAGCGACCCCTACATTTGGCTGAACAACCCGCCCACGGTGAACCAGATCATGGGCCTGCAGTGGTTCCCGCGCTTGTGCTATCCGCAGGCATTCTCGACCGATATGAAGACCGCGGTAACGAGTTACTACGAGACATTCTACAACTACAAGCTCACCGACGCCGAGTATGACCAGCTCACGGCGAAGGCGGTTGCGAAATAGGAACGCGCACTTGAGATAAGCGGGTCGCGTGAATGCGAAGGGCGGGAAGCCGTTGTGCTTCTCGCCCTTTTGCGTTGCACGGCTTTCGGATCGTTTCGTCCATTTCCTTCCCCATGATAAAAACGACCCACTTTTCTGTGGATTTTCGTCTTCGTGTGCGTGAAAAATCAGCGTTTCCCCAGGTCGCGAAAAAGTAAGCCTTGGCAAACCCACAGAAAAGTACCCCATTTTTATCACGGCTGCTGGAGAGGAGTGGCAAGGGAGCCGTGAGCGAAGGGATTAGGGGAAAGGTTGAAAGGGTCAAGTCGAAGGGGGCGGCTAAAGGGATGAGGCGAAGGAGCAGGTGCAGGGGGGGCAAGGGTCGAGGGTCGGGAAGACGAGGGGTCGCAAGGGGCAGAGGCGGACTACAATGACGTGCCGCGCGGTGCACCAGTCGGCAAAGTTCGTTTTTCGCTGCGACCCCTCGTTCTTGCGCGGCTTAAAACACGCGGTTTTTGAGCGGTTGACCGGCAATGAATCGGCGAATATTCTCGCAGGTCAAGTCGCAGATATGCTGCTCAGTCTCTGGCAGGCGTCCGAAAGCACCGCCCGAGCAGTGCGGCGTTATCAGGCAGCGCTCTTGTTGCCACAAGGGGTGTTTTTCCGGAAGCGGTTCGGGATCGGTAACGTCAAGTGCTGCACCGCGCAGTTGACCTGCGGAAAGGGCGGCATCAAGCGCCAGGCAATCGATGAAATTGCCGCGCCCTACGTTCACCAACGCAGCGCTTGGCTTGCACAGTGCTAAGCGGCGCGCGTCGAAATAGCCAGCGGTGGCATCGTTGTTGGGAATGGCGCCGATAATGACATCGGCTTGGGGGATGAACTGTTCTGCCTGCTCAAGCGTGCAGAGTTCGTCGAAGTACGGGCGCTTTGCCTCAGTTGAACGGCATACGCCAATAATGTGCGCATCGAAGCCCGCAAAGCGTTTTGCGCAATGGCTTCCAATGTCTCCCGCGCCAAAGATAAGTACGGTTGCGTCTTCGAGCGTTTCGATTCCCCCCAAGTCATGCCACTGCTCGCTTGCCTGATGCTTCGCGTAACGCCCCAGGTTCTGGCAAATGGAAAGCGCCTGGCCCAGCGCGTATTGCGAGATAGTGTGCCCGTAGCTTCCCACGGCGTTCGTCAGCTGCACGCTGGCGGGGAACGGTTTGCCGCTGCGCGTGTATTTATCGGTTCCGGCCCAGGTCATTTGCACCCATTGCACAGTGTTGCTTGCGGCAATGTCTTCTGCTTCGGGCTCTCCAACAACGACGGTGGCGGTGGCAAGCGCTTCGGTTGCTTCTGCACCCGAAAGCCCCTGGGGAAAATGGCGCACGACCAGTTGATCGCCTGCCGCTGCGCGAATCTGTTCCATATGGTGTTCTTTGAACGGTACCAAAATCAAGAGTTCTTTTTCCATGGGGGGTTCCCTTTCCGGGCTGTTTCGTGGGACGCGCAATTGCCGGGCGCGCCGCATTTCTGTACAGTTTTTCGCTGATGAATGGTAACATACCTACGAAATTGAGAGCGCATTGCACGGTAATTAGCGAAATACCAGCAAATATCTAGGAATAAAGGATGGCGTATGAAGCTTCGTCTGGACAAATATTTAGCGGACATGGGGCTGGGTTCGCGCACGGAAGTGAAGGAACTCGTTCGCAACGGTCAGATTTACGTGAACGGTTGGCGCGTGCGCAAGGCTGACATCAAGGTGGACACAGAAACCGACGTTGTGGAGCGCAATCACGAGCCCATTATCTACGCGCCGTTTGAGTATTGGATGCTGAACAAGCCGGCGGGCGCGGTGTCTGCAACGCGCGATGATGGTTCGGAAACCGTTGTTGAGCTGGTGGAAGGCCGCGCACGCAAGGATTTATTCCCTGTGGGGCGCTTGGACAAAGACACGGTGGGTCTGCTTCTTATCACGAACGATGGCCAGCTGGCGCATAGGCTTTTAGCACCGGGAAAGCACGTGGATAAAGTGTATTTTGCGCGCCTTGATCACGATGCATCGGCAGAGGATGTTCAGGCATTTGCAAATGGCCTTGATATTGGTGACGATAAGCCTACATTGCCAGCTCAGTTGGAGATTCCTTGTGAAGAGCATGCAAACGAAGTTCTGGTTACGCTCCATGAGGGACGTTATCATCAGGTGAAACGTATGTTTGAGGCACGCGGGAACAAAGTTGTGTACCTCAAGCGTGTCTCCATGGGCGCCCTGGTGCTTGACCCTGCGCTTGCGGAAGGCGAGAGCCGTCGTCTTACGGAAGAAGAGCTGGCGGCGCTGGCGTAGGGGTGTGGCGGTTGCGCGGTTTTAGTGCTGCGTGGCGTCTGCGATGCTACGCCTGGTTGCGACGCGCAGATGGTTGCGACGCGCAGGTGCAGCGCGGCGATTGTGCCTGCCGTGGCTGCTCCGTCCCGCCCGTTGCGTCCGACGCGTCCGAGGGCGCGCTGCGGGGACGCCTACGCCATGCGGGCGATGCGGCACATGAAGAAGCCCTCGTACAGCTCGGTGGGGCAAACGGTCACAGCGCCTTCAATGGTCGAAGGCAGCAGCGGCACGCCTTGCTGTGCAAGCGTTTCCGCATCCAGCGCGTCAATAATGTAGCGCCCCTTCTTCGCCGCTTTCTTCAGCGCGGCGGAAACAATGTCTTCATTTTCGCGCTTGAGCACCGAGCACGTGGAGTACAGCACCACGCCGCCTGGCTTTACGATTTCAAGCGCTTTTGCCAACAGTGCTGCTTGCTTTTTGCAAGAGTCCTTCACGAGCGCTTCGGAGAATCGTTTTCCCAACTTGGGGTCGTGAATGTTCAGCGTGCCCGACCCCGAACACGGTGCGTCCAAAAGTATGCGATCGAACGAGAAGAAGCTGTCAAGGCGGCGCGCGTCCTGGCGCATGATAGCAACGTTTTCTGCGCCTTGTTTGCGCAGGTTGAACTCCAATTTGTCGGCGCGCACGGTATTTTGCTCACAGGTCGCAATATGCGCCGAGCCCTGCAAAAGCGCGGCAAGCTGTGTGGTCTTTCCGCCCGGCGCCGCGCACATGTCAAGCACTTCGATACCCGCGCTCAGGCGCATGAACAGCGGCGGCAGCATGGACGAAAGGCTTTGCACGTAGACAAGCCCTTCTTTGATGAGCGCGCTGTCCCACAAGTTTGCGTTGGGGTTTTCATCCAAAATGAACGCGTCGCGATACCAATCAACGCCCTGATAAGAGAAGCCTTCGGCGGAAAGCTGGGCTGCAACTTGGTCTTTTGTTGCTCGCAACGTGTTTGCGCGCAACGTGGTGGGGCGCGTTTGAGCATAGCCGTTCAAGATGCAATCGGCATCGTCGCCGTATGTTGCGCGAAGCTCGGGTTCCAAGAATGCGGGCAGTCGGCTCATTACCTCTTCGTTGGCGACAGGTGTCTTATCGGCGTCAGCGCGCTCTGCGGTTTGGGCTGCCTCAGGGGTGGGCGCTTCAGTGGTCGTTTTGATATTCGGCGCTGTGTTTTCGCTGTTCATTGTTCTATTCCTACGTACTTTCCGGTTTCTTGATTGCTTGTTGCTGCGAGAAAGGTGAAAAAGGTCCTGCTCCGATTATTCGCCGAGGTGAAAAAGACCCCGTCACTTTTTAACCTGCTGCGTAAGCGATCCGTAGAGTTCGGGGCGACGATGCTGAAGGCACGGCATGGCATCGCGCGCGCTTTTCACTTGGGGAAGGTCGATATCCGCGATGAGCAGTTGTTCGGCTTCGCCGGCACGCGCCACCACTTCTCCTAAAGGGTCAACTATCTGCGAGTGGCCAATGCATAAGCGATCGGGGCGGCAGCAGCCTGCCACGAACAGCTCGTTTTCAAGGGCGCGCGCGGCAAGAAGCGTTTCCCAGTGGCGTATTTTATGCGGTCCAGCCACCCAGGCAGCGGGAAACACCATTACGTTGCAACTGGCAAGTGCAGCGTCGCGAGCGACTTCCGGAAAGCGCAAGTCGTAGCAAATTCCCAGGCCCAGCGTGCAAAATGGTGTTTCAACGGGTTCGAAGAGCGCTGATCCTTCGCCCATTTTCTCGTGCTCGTCAATGCCATGAGCGGCATAGAGGTGCGTTTTGCGGTAATGACCGCGCACGTTTCCGCTGCTGTCCGTCACCACAGCGGTATTGAACGGCTGTCCGCCAGCGGGGCTTTTCTCGTTCATGGTGAAAACAATCCACAGGCCCGTTTCGCGCGCGATGGCGCACATCTGCTGCACGAAGTCGCCCGTAAGGGGTTGCGCCGATGCGGCAAATTCTTCGGGCGTTTTCTCGAACGGCGTCATCAGGCATTCTGGAAATACCAGGAGTTTCGCCCCGGCATTTGCTGCTTTTTGTGCCCAGGCGCGTGCGGCGGCAATAACGTTGCCGTGCGCGGGGTGCGCCATTTGGGCAAGGGCTAGCTTGAACATGAGTGCTCCTTTTCGTTATATTCTCAGGTGGGCGGCTTTGCTTGCGACGCTTCCGGAAAGCGCGGCTTTGCGTTTCGGGTTTTCGCGCCCTTCGCGGTCGAGCGGTTTACGCGCAATGATTCCAGGGAGGGCGGCGTGCCAGAGAGGACGGCGTGCTGAATCCGGCTCTCCGCGCCCTTCGCCGGTCGCGTCCAATGCGCTACGAACGCGCGCTTTTCAGCAGCTTGCCCGCCGCAATCAAGCAGCCAACGCCCACGGCAACGCCGGTGACAATGGTCGCGGTGCCAAAAACGATGCACCATGCTCCTGCGCGCTTCATTGTTCTTTGCTGCTTGATGTTCATTGCGGCCTCCTTGGTTTGGATTCGTCTTACTTGCTTTCTTGCTTGTTGCGGTTCGGTTTGCGCGTTTTGTCCGATATGCGTTATTTTGCGTTTCGTTTCGAGTTCTTTGTTCTGCGTGCGCCTTGTCAGTCTTGTCTTGCGACTGCGTTTCCCGTTTCGTCCTGCACGCGCGCAACCGCTTTTTCCTGCTGCGCCTTCTCTCGTTCCGCCCGCGCTCGTGCATTCGCGCGGCGGCTCCGGATGTTCGCGACGGTGTCTTCCATGCCATAGGGAATCTCGTGGAAGTTCTCGATGTCCTGGGGAAGGTACTCGGCCAAGCCCAGCTTATCGGTCTGCACGCACGTGGCAGGCTCAGGGCCTGGCAAGGCGCGCAACCAGCGTACGCGGGCTCCGCGCTCGGTGGTGCGCGTGTCGTACTCGCTTGCCAGCGTGGCGTCAAGCAACGCGGCATCGCGATGCAAATTATCGGATTGCGCTAAAATTTCATACCCTGCAATATCGAGTTCTACCAGGGAAAACTCCCAATAGAGAACATTGTCGGTGCGCATTTCAATCACGCCGCCGCGGCGCAGCAAGCGTCGGTATCGCGTAAGATGCGCAAGATGCGTCAGGCGCTTTTCAGCATGTTTCTTCTTGGGAAACGGCGAATTGAAGTTCAGGTAAATCAAATCAAGCTCGCCTTCGCCAAAGATGTTTTCCAAATCAGCGGCGTCGGCGCAAATCAAGCGCACGTTGCGAAGCTCCTGCTCAACGACTTTTTGCGCCGCGCGCGCAACGCATACGTCGCTGTGGTCGATTCCCACGAACAGCACATCCGGGTGTTTTTGCGCAATCTCCGCAAGGAAAATGCCCTTACCGCAGCCCAAATCCAGGTAAAGAGCGCGGGCATCGGGCATGAACGCGCGTATCCAGCTGCCCTTCACGGCAGAAGGCTCATCGACGATGGGCTCGTGGTAGCGCTCGAGCGTCACGTTCAGATTTGTCGGTTTTCGTTGGCGCATGGTTTCCTTCGGTTGTACTTGTTCGCGTTCGCGTTTGGCGGCGTTTTGCCATGCCGTGCGGTTTCGCTTTTGCGGTTGCCGCGTCTGCGCGCCATCACCGCGTTATTTGTGATCGTCTTGGCGGCGTTTGGACGCACGCGTTTCCTTCTTTGCCTATTATGCCAAAATGACGTGCTTTTTGCCGCCGCGCGCGCGAAACTGCGATAATCTACGCGTACAAAACCGCGAAACAGAATCGAGGAACCATGGAAGAACCGAAAGAAGAAGGTGCCCTGCCCACCACTGCCGCGCAGGGCGAGCTTGCGGAAGTTGCCGCCGAGCAGCCGCCTGTTCGCATTGCGATGATCACGGGCTACTTGGGCGCTGGTAAAACCACGCTGCTGAACCATGTGCTCACGAACACGGAAGGCGTGCGCGCGGCTGTTATTGTGAACGACATCGGTGAGGTGAACATCGATGCCGAGCTCATTGCGCAAACGGGTGCGGTGACCGAGATGACCGACAGCCTGATTCCCATGACGAACGGATGCATTTGCTGCTCGCTTTCCGAGGACCTGGCTGCTCAGCTGGCTCAACTGGCCGAGTCGGGCAACTTCGATTACATCATCATCGAGGCGTCCGGCATTTGCGAGCCCATGCCCATTGCGTACACTATTTCGGATTTTTGCGATTGGTCGCAAGGTAAACTCCCTGAAGAAATGCCCTATGATGAACTTGCGGATGGTGAAGAAGCCGATGACGCCGGCAGCGGCAGCGAGCCTGCTGATTACGCGGAAGACGAAGACGCCGACTACGAAGACGACGCTGAATATACGGAAATCAAGATTTCCGAGGCGCCGCTCATGCTTGACAACGTGGTTGCTGTGGTGGACTGCGCGCGTATGTTTGACGAGTTCAACGGCGGCCAGGATTTGGTGAGCGCAAACGAGGAAGACGACATTGCCAACTTGCTTATCAACCAAATCGAGTTTTGCTCCACGCTTATCCTGAACAAAGTGGACCAAGTGACCCCCGAGCAACTGGCCGAGCTAAAAGTGCTCATTCGCAGTTTACAGAAGGACGCAACCATTATCGAGGCTGTTCAGGGTGATGTTCCGTTGAACGAGATCCTGTATACCGATTGTTTTACGTTCGATAGCGTTTTTGATTCCGCGGGTTGGGTTGATGCGCTGGAAAACGGCGTGGAGGAAACGCACGAAGCCGACGGCCACGGTCACCATCACCATGAGCATCACCATGACGGCGACGAACACGAGTGCACGTGTGATCACGATCACGACAACGGCGAAAGGGCAGGTCACGACCATGATGAATGCGACGATCCCGATTGCGCGTGCCATCACCACCACCATCACGAGGACGGTTCTTGCTGTTGCGGCCACGACCATGCCGACGGTCACGATCACGTGGCGGAATACGGCATTACGACATTCGTGTATGAGCGCCGTCGTCCTTTTGCCATGGAATCTTTGCGCGCGCTTGTGCGCGAATGGCCGGCAAGCATCATTCGCTGCAAGGGCATGGCCTGGGTTGATGACGATGAGGACACGTGCTTCCTGTTCGAGCAGGCGGGCAAGCGTTTCTATATGTCGCCGAACAGCCCGTGGATCGCATCGGCCACGCCCGAAGAGCGCGAGGCAATCTTGAACGCGAATCCGAACGCCCTTGATGATTGGGATGATACGGTGGGCGACCGCCGCAATAAGCTGGTCGTTATCGGCAAGGACATGAACCGCGCTGAAATCGAGGCGCGCCTCGACGAATGCTTGGTACAGTAACGCTTTTTCGCTTTTCGCGGTCGGGATTGCGTTTGTGCGCCCTGGATTTGAAGGGGGTTGTTGTCAAAACGCCCGGTATTTCGGGCAAATCGACGATATTCGGTGGTCTATAATGCAAATCGGGGAGGACTGTTCGGTCCTCCCCGATTTATTGTTTCTATTTTCCCAGGTCACAGCAATGCGGTATTTGCTTTTGTTGTGAACTGTTGCGTCAACAGTGCGCTAAGCCAAAACCAAACCACCGAGTATCGTGCATTTGCCCGAATTCGCACCCGCTTTTCCAACAAGCACCTTGGTTTCCTGGTGCGCATCGGCTTTCGCAAGCGCAGCGGCTTAGACTCGTGCCAAGGATCGGGAGTTTCGCGCTTAAATCAGCTTGCCGTTGCAGTGATCAATCATGTGCTGGATGATTTCAGCCGTCCAGCCTTCGTAGTTGCGTTTCTTTACAACCAATGCGCCATCGATAAGCTGCTCGAACTCCACGCGAATCCAATCGAAGCGACGTACCATCTGCGGGCCGGCTTCAGGCAGCGACAGGCACTCTTCGGGCATCTTCGACGGACGAAGCGCCTGGTTAAACGAGGGGTTGAACATAACGTGGATATTGTCCTGGTCATCTCTGAACGCAATGATGCGCTTCGTCACGCCAATTTGGTTGGCGGCCAGGCATGCGGCATCTTCCATGGATTGCAGCGTATCTACCAGGTCTTCTGCCACGGAAGCATCTTCGGCCGTGGCTTTTTCGCACGTAACGGACAGAATGTCGGTATCGGTTACCAGTTCTTTAATCACCGGATTCTCCTTTCGAATCTTTGCGCGGATTAGTATACATGAGCGCGGCGGCGCCCGCAGCAAATGCAGCGTCAGAAGCAACAAAAGGAGCGAAAAATGTGCACGGCAAATTCCGTCACGCCACTCCAAAACAGCTATTTTAACCGCATCATGTTAGCCGCATGTTAAAAAACCCGACAACAACGCGCCCAATCGCAGACATTGGAGTACAATTGCCCCACGCGCATATCCGCGCTACCCCCTTATGCGGTTTCCCGCAAAAAGCACAAGAAAGGATTCACATGGGCAAGCAAGATGCAATTTTGCGCATGCCTCATGAAGAGCTGGAAGCAATCCAGCTTGAGGGATTGAAGAAGACGGTCGTCAACGTATATGAGCACGTTCCTTTTTATAAGGAATCGTTTGATAAGGCGGGATTCGACCCGTATTCCGTTGAAACGTTAGCCGATTTGCAAAAGGCCCCCTTCGTTCAGAAGCAGGACCTGCGCGATGCGTATCCGTACGGCATGTTGGCGGTGCCGCTTTCGGACGTGAAGGAAATCCATATGTCTTCGGGCACCACGGGCGTTGCTACGGTGGGCGCTTATACCGACTACGACTTGAAGTTCTGGGGCGAATGTTTTGCGCGCGGCGTTGAGCTGGGCGAAGGCGACGAGAACGATATCATGCAGGTATGCTACGGCTACGGTCTTTTCACGGGCGGCTTGGGTGCTCATTACGGCGGTGTTGCCGCAGGTTGTACCACCATTCCTGCATCTGCGGGCAATACCGAGCGTCAGATTCGCATCCTGCGTACCATGGGAACCACCATCCTGTGCTGCACGCCTTCGTACGCCATGCACATTGCTGATACCGCGCTTGCCATGGGTCTTGACCCCAAGAAGGAATTCTCTTTGAAGTTCGGCATCCACGGCGCCGAGCCTATGTCTGACAACTTCCGCGAGGAACTGGAAAACAAGCTGGGCTACAAGGTGCTCGACGTTTACGGCCTGACCGAGACCATGGGCCCCGGCGTGGCTATTGAATGCCTGCAGCAAACGGGCTTGCACTTGGCGGAAGATCACTTCATCGCCGAGATCATCGACCCCGCTACTGGTCAGGTTTTGCCTGATGGCGAATGGGGTGAGCTCGTGATTACCACGGTTGATCGCGAAGCATCCCCCGTGGTGCGCTATCGCACGCGCGACATCACGCGCATCATTCCGGGCGAATGCGCTTGCGGCCGCACGCATCGTCGCATTGATCGCTTGCACGGACGTACCGACGACATGCTTATCATCCGCGGCGTGAACGTGTTCCCCAGCCAGATCGAGAACGTGATGAAGACATTCCCCGAGGTTTCCTCGTGGTACCAAATCGAGCTTTCCAACCCGAACCACCTGGATGTTGTCACGCTGAAAGCCGAGCTCAACCCCGATTTTGACTTCGATCAGGTTGCCGCCATCGAGCGACTTCAGAAGGCTATCCAGACAAAGTGCAAGGCAGAACTTTCTGTGGGCATTAAGGTGAAGCTGGTGGAACCCATGACCATCGCTCGCTCTGAAGGCAAGGCAAAGCGCGTTATCGATCTCAGGACGGGGGTTTTCAATGATTAGCCAAGTTACTGTTTTTCTGGAGAACGCCGAAGGTCGTTTGGCGGCATTGACCAAGGTCATGGCTGATGCTCAGGTGAACATGAAGGCCTTAAGCATTGCGGAAACCGCTGAATACGGCGTGATTCGTATCATTTGCGCCGACCCCGATAAGGCAACCGAGGCGCTGAACGCGGCGGGGTATCGCGTTATGAAAACACCTGTGTCGGCCATTTCCATTACCGATACGGCGGGCGGCTTGGCCACGCTTATGGCGATTTTCGACGACATGGATGTAAACGTCCAGTACGGTTATTGCTTCAGCGAGTCCAACCAGGCAATTGCCGTTATGAAGATTCCCGCGGCAGAAAGCGTTGCCATTGCAGAGAAGGTTGCGGCGGCAGGCTTTAAGGTGCTCAGCCAGACCGATTTGGGGTAGGGCGCGCATCAAGGGAAAGCCGCTGTCTTCGCTGCTTGCGGTGTTGCGCTGGCGGTTGGCTCGTGTTCTTGCGCCGGCTGCCTGGCTCGACTGCCGCGCTTGCGCAATGATCCGCAGATGCTTGTCTGCTGCATAATCTGCTACAAAAAGAAGGGCTTGTCTCATCAACCGAGACAAGCCCTTCTTGTCGGAAAAGCGAATGTTGGGGAAGGGGCGGCGAGCGGCTTGAGAGCCGCGCATCGGGCGCAATGCGGCTTGCGGTCGCACGACGGAGATTGCTGCAGGTAGTCAGAAAAACCGCAGGTCAACAGAGAACAGCGCACTAAACCCTTACGCCTGCGCCATGGCAACAATGCCGAATGCGCCCGGGCCGCTGTGGCTTCCAATCACGCCGCCGGTTTGAATCCAGCAGATGTCTTTGAAGCCGGCCTCTTTGCAGCGCTTCGTCACTTTGTCCTGAATGCTCTGGTCAAGCCCGGCACCCCAGATAAGATTCAGGTGGTCGTGTTCTTTCGGCTCGTCGGACAAGAAGTGCTCCACCGCCTTTATCACGCATTTTTCCATGGAGCCGCGCTGCTTTTTCGTGGCAACCAGCTTGCCGTCAAGAATCTCGATGGTGGGCTTGATGTTCAGCAGCATGGCACCCAAAAATGCCATGTTGCTCAAGCGGCCGCCCGCGTGCAAGAACTCAAGGCTGCCGGGAATGAAGTGCATGCGGCAGCGTGCAATGCGGTCTTCAATGTAGGCGGTAAGCTCGGGCAGCGTGATGGAAGGTTGCTGTGCAATGCGTTGCGCCACTTCCTTTACAATCAGGCAACCGCCTGCAGAAACCGCTTTCATGTCGAACGCGTGGAAGCGATCCTGGAATTCCTGGCTGCGCGTTTTCACGGCAACAAGGGCGCTTTCGTATGAGCACGTGGTTGCCGCAGAATATGCCAGGTAAATGATTTCCGCGTTGGGATGCTCTTGCTCTATTTTGTCGAAGAACGGGTAAAAGTCCGCAGGCATGCAGCCGCTTGTTTTCGGCAGCTCGCGCGTCTTTTTATAGTGGTCGAACACGTCGGTTGCGGGGAAGGTGCCATCGTCCAAGCATTTTCCGTTGAATGTCACGTGCATGGGCACCACCAGAATGCCATATTGTTGGGCAAGTTCGTTGGGAATGTCGTTTCCCGATTCGGTCATAAGAATATAGTTTGTCATTTTTCCTACCATTATTCTCGGGGAGCCAAGGTTTCGACGCGTGTTTTGTTGTTGTAGGCGCATCAATAACCACGAAAACACAAATACACGAACTGTATCACTATGAGTAGAAAATGAAAAGAAGAAGTATTCGTCTCTTTTTTAGCCCGTTCCCCAAGTTTTTTGCTTGCGTTCGCTTGAACAATCCTGCTTATTGCTAAACTTCCCAGCAGTTTACCGAAGGGCGTGAATCGTAACGTTGTTTACTAATCTTTTCGCAAACGTAACACAAAACGAGTTCGTCTGACCCTAAGGTGTTATCAGTGGCAATTTCAAGTGGCAAAGTAAGTTGGAAAAGAGAGGGCCGCTTGAATGAGTTTTGAACCGAAGGAGGTTTGAAAATGCACGAACAGGCAAGTGCAGTAGACTTCGATGCGCTGCTTGAAGCCCATGGCGTTTCTCGTCGTAGCTTCATGAAGTTATGCGGAGCTGTTGCCGTTGCTGCTGGCTTGGGTTCTGCGGGTATACCTAAGGTAGCATATGCGCTTGAAGACAAGATCATCGGCGCAACCGAGGGAAAGCTTTACCCCGCCATCTGGATCGAAGGCGCATCCTGCACGGGCTGCACCGAGTCCTTCGCTCAGGTGGATTCCCCCGATGCAGCGACTGTTGTCTTGGAGCTTCTGTCTTTGAACTACTCTGAGACGCTTTCCGCCGCCGCTGGTTTCTCTATGGAAGAAGCCAAGGAGCGCACCATCAAGGCTGGCAACTACATTCTTATTTACGAGGGTGCCATCCTGGAAGGTTGGGGCGGAAACGCTCTGCGTGTTGCCGGTGAGCCGGGCACGAAGCATCTGATTGAAGCTGCCGAGCATGCCAACGCTGTTGTGGCGCTGGGTTCTTGCGCAGTAAACGGTGGCTGGATGGGTGCTGAGCCTAACACGTCTGGTGCAATGGGCGTTCAGAAGTTCCTGGACAAGAACGGCATCAAAACCCCCGTTATCAACATCCCGGGCTGCCCGGCTAACCCCGAGTGGTTGGTTGCTGTCCTGGTTGACGTTGTCATGATGGGCCAGCTGCCCGAGCTTGACTCCTACAACCGCCCGACGGGCATCTTCGGTCAGACCATTCACGACAACTGCGAGCGTCGCGGTCACTTCGAGAATGGCGAGTTCGTGTACGAATACGGCTCCAAGGAAGAAGCGCTGGGCTACTGCCTGTATCCGCTGGGCTGCAAGGGTCCTCAGACCCATGCGAACTGCGGTGTTGCTCAGTGGAACCATGGCCGCAGCTGGTGCGTGAAGGCCGGTGCTCCTTGCATTGGCTGCTGCGAAGCTGACCCCATGAATCCTTCCGACAACTGGGTTCAGGTTCACACGCCGTTTGCTGCTCGCCTGCGTGACCTGCGCATTGGCGACCTTACGTTCAGCCCCGATGTTGCTGCTGGTGCGGTAACGGGCGTTGTTGCTGCAGCCTTGGTTGCCCATGGCGTTGGCATGAAGCTTTCTGGCCGTATGGACGGCGGTGCGCCGTTCGAGAAGGTTCGCTCTTGGGACGCAAAGCACCCCGACAAGTCCATTGGCGATTACGGCGATATCAACGAGGCTATTGCTGAGCAAGCCGAGCTGGATGCAAGCCTTAAGTCTGGCAAGAAGGGAGGCCAGGAGTAATGACTCGTTCTATCATCGACCCGATTACCCGTATCGAGGGTCATCTGCGCGTTGAGATGGAAGTGGACGAACATGGCGTTGTCGAAGACGCCTGGGTTTCCGGCGGCTGCTATCGTGGCATGGAGCACGTGATTGAGCATCGCACCCCCGAGGATGCCGCTCACATTGTGCAGCGTATCTGCGGCGTTTGCCCGGTTTCGCATGCGCACGCTTCCTCCATTGCTGCCGAGAAAGCTTACGGCATCACCATTCCGAACAACGCGCGTATCATCCGTAACATGCTGGAAGGCGCACAGTTCTTGCACAGCCACATTCTTTGGCTGTACAACCTGGCCGCGCTTGACTACGTGAACCCCATTGCCGGCCTTTCCGCCGACGTTGACGGCACCTACGAACTGGCTCGCCAGCTGGGCACTTCCACGAACAGCGACCTTGCTGCCGTGGCGGCACGCCTGACGAAGTTCGCCGAGAACGGTCAGCTCTCCATCTTCAGCGGCAACTGGTTTGATGCCGACGAAGGTACCGCGTACAAGCTGCCTGCCGAGGCCAACTTGCTACTTACCACGCATTACCTGGAAGCACTGCAGATGCAGTCCAAGGCTTCCGAGATTGCTGCCCTTTTGGGTGGCAAGATGCCGCATGTCATGACGCTTATCCCGGGCGGCACCGCATTTGTTCCCACCGATCAGAAGCTTGATGACCTGAAGATGCTCATCAAGGATCTGAAGGCATGGGTTGACGACACCGTTTT
>CAKUFS010000009.1 GCA_934648845.1 uncultured Eggerthellaceae bacterium | reverse complement strand
TCGCGCACCTGCTCATAGAGCGGTCGTTGGTCGCGGTAATCAACGGCAATCATGGGGCAAGACCTCCTTTCGGTGTTTGCTCTGTATTAACTGTACTATGTATGCTAATACAGTTTATACAGAGCCGCCGTAACCTGTCAAGAGGCGAAAAGGCGCGATAACGCGATTTCAGAAGCCGCAAAGGTGTTTGCGCCGTATACTCATGTCATACGGTGATTCTTGGCTTTTGTTCAAGGGTTGCGATTGATTCTGCGAATAAAAGGAGGCGCTGATAGGTATGGCTGCACCGATTCTGTATTACTGGGCACCGTGCGCAACGTGTTCGGTTGTGGTGAATTACGCTAACGAGAAGGGCATTGAGCTAGATAAACGTGACGTTGAACAGGTTGCACCCTACGAGGAGCTGCTTGCCTTGGGCGGCGATGCGAATCTTATTCCGTATCTGTACGATGCTGGCCAGCTCATTCAGGGCAACGACGAGATCATCGCGTATCTGGAGCAACGATAAGTGCTGCTGCTGCCGCGCCTTATGCGAGGCGCGCTTTGCGTGAAGCGTGGCTCGCCAGACGCGATGTGTGCACATCGGTTGCCAAGCGATAAGTATGGGACCTGGCGGGATGTGGCACGGCAGAATGCGGCATACGCATGCTTGTGCGCTGCGAGTGCATTCGTCATCGGGCGAAAAGAGAGCCCTGCACCGTGAAATTGTTGACAAAAGGTGGGGTAATTTGACATCATTTGACACCGAATAGGAGGAAATCGAAATAAATTTGATTTCCTCCTATTTTTGTAATTCCAAAGGGGGTATAAGGAGCTGAAAGCGTACTTTTTCGTCCGTCGAATCCGCTTTCGATTGCTTTTTATTGATTTGAAACCATCTTTAAGTCTGAGTTCGCTCTTGAAACGGCAAAAAAATAGGAGGGATTGCAAATTTTTCGCAATCCCTCCTATTGTGCACTCGAATTATTGTCGATATACCCCTAGGGGGTATATGGAAAGAGCGGGTAAAACAGCAAATCTTAGTGATGGAACAAGCGCATTCCCGTGAAGGCCATGGTCATACCGTACTTGTTCGCCGTTTCGATAACGTTATCGTCGCGGATGGAGCCGCCCGGCTCAGCGATGTACTGTGCGCCCGACTTCGCCGCGCGCTCAATGCTGTCACCGAAGGGGAAGAATGCATCGGAGCCAACAGCAACGCCCTTGAGCGTTTTCAGCCATTCCTTCTTTTCTTCAAGTGTGAGCACTTCGGGCTTGGTCTTCCAGGTTTGCTGCCACACGCCATCTGCCAAAACATCTTCGTAATCGTTGGAGATGTACACGTCAATGGCGTTATCGCGATCGGCACGACGCACGTTGTCAACCCAGGGCAAGCTCAAAACTTTGGGGTGCTGGCGCAAATACCAGAAGTCGGCTTTGTCGCCCGCCAGGCGTACGCAGTGCACGCGGGACTGCTGACCTGCGCCAACGCCAATAGTTTGGCCGTCTTTCACGAACACTACAGAGTTGGACTGCGTGTATTTCAGCGTGAGCAGCGCCACCAGCAAGTCGGTCTGCGCGTCTTCGGGCAGGTCCTTGTTCTCGGTGACAATGTTGTCAAACTGGCTCTTGTCAATGGCAAAGTTGTTGCGGCCCTGCTCAAACGTTACGCCATAGATGTCGCGGCATTCCTGTACGGCGGGCACGTACGCTTCATCCATCTGGATAACGCAGTAGTTGCCCTTTTTCTTCGTCTTCAGCAGTGCAAGCGCTTCATCGGTGTAACCAGGGGCAATAATGCCATCGGACACTTCGCTTTGCAGGTATGCGGCTGTAGCGGCGTCGCAAGTATCGGAAAGCGCAACCCAGTCGCCGTAAGAGCACAGGCGGTGAGCGCCGCGTGCGCGAATGTAAGCGCAGGCCAGGGGCGTGAGTTCGGCTTCGGGGTCAACGAAGTAGATTTGTTTGTCAACGTCGGAAAGCGGCTTGCCCACGGCAGCGCCCGAAGGCGATACGTGCTTGAACGATGCGGCGGCGCACATGCCGGTTGCCTGCTTGATTTCGCGCACGAGCTGGTATGAGTTGAACGCGTCAAGCAGGTTGATGTAGCCAGGGCGGCCATTCAGAATCTGAATAGGCAGGTCAGAGCCATCTTTCATGTAGATTTTTGCCGGCTTTTGATTGGGGTTCAAGCCGTATTTCAGTTCGAATTCCTTCATGGGGAAGGACTCCTTTCCGCTCGTTTTTGCTAGTCTCCCAGGTTCTTGTTGAAAATGCTCACTTCACCTGCAACGTTGCAGTACAGCGACACTTTATTGTCGGCATTCAGTGCCGCCCACACTTCAGCAGGCTCGGGCATGCTGACCTCGATGGGTTCGCCTGCAAACGTGGGCAACGGATTGCCATCGCCCTGGTACGTGGAAATGAAGTAGCCGGTACCTTCGTCGGCGCCTTCGTATGCGAAGAATTCGCGCTGGCAACGGTCGCCCGCACCGTGCTTCAGGATAGAGATCTCAAACGAGCCATCTTCGTTGATAACGGCGGAAATGCGCGGGGTGAAATTCGGCGCATCGGGCTCGTATTCGCGCTTCATGCAGCCGGCGCGAAAATCGCCCGCCTCAACGATGGTGTCGGTCTGGTCGCCGTTTGTCACGACCAGCTTGTCGCCCATGGTGCGCACGGGATGGTAGATAATCAAGCTGGGGTCTTCAAGCAGAGAAGGGTCATGTGCTTCGGTGCGAATGCCGTCATCGGTCAACGTGAACACGCGATTGCGGCTGTTCGTGCTGCGGCCCATGATCCAGTAGTAAACGCGGTCTTTGCCAACCACAATACCGCGCCCCGGATAGGGGTTGTTCTGCAGAAGTTCAACGAGGTTTTTCATAAAACGTTTTCCTTTCGCTGTTTCCCGTTGTCGTGCTTCTTTTCCGCCATTCTTGCATTTTAACTGCCCTTTTGACCTGCGGCAATGCTTGTGATTCGCTTGCAGCGCATAAAAAAGGCAAGCCACCCTGCAAAGGTATGGCTTGCCCAGACGGTCGGCGTTATGTAGATTGTTGCTCCCCTGTGGTTGTCCACCTGTTCCGTCAGTCACAACAACTTAAGAGAGTGTAGCAAATTGCGGGCGCCGTGCATACGAGGTTTCAGACGTATCGGGCGAATCACACAAAAACGCTACTCGGTGCATTGGTTGCGGTGATGCGCTATCGTTCTTCTCAACGAGCACGCGCGCGAAGGGCGTGACGGTTGCTGCAACAGCAACGTGGCGGCACCCGCAGCGTGTGCTACTCAATCGGGGCGATGTCGTCCTGAACGGCTTCAATGCGCTCGTTGCCAGGGCCTCGGAAGAACATGATCTTCAGGTGGGCGCCACCGTTTCCGTACACCTGGAACACGTCGTCATCCTGCGCGCCCAGCGGACGGTCAAACGGGCACAGCGCGTCAAACGGACCGGCTTCAATGGCAACGCCCTTCTCGTTCAGCAGTGCCACGAATTCGTCCATGTTCTCTACGCGTACGGCCAGGTGATTCAGTGCGTGGCCGTTTGCCTCAACGCAGGACTTATCGGCGGTTTCAAGCAGCTCGATGATAATGCCGCCATCGTTTTTGATCCAAGCCATCTTCAGCGGCTTGTCACCTTCCATGGTCTCGGTGGAGAAAAGGTGACGGAAGTTGAAAACGTCGCAGTACCAACGAATGGACTCATCAATGTCCTTGCAATAAATTCCCTGATGATGGGTTTCGATTGCTTTCATGTGCAGCTCCTTTCAAAACTTCTGGAATGTTTGGGGCGCCGTCGCTGGCGGCCTACAGGCCTTGCGCGCATTCTGCAAAGCGCGGCTATAAGAGCTCATCGAAGAGGCCCATGTTGCCACGGGCCTTGCGCGCATTCTGCAAAGCGCATCGAACAAAGCCTGCAAGCCTTTGCGGTGCCCCGTAAAAATCGGGGAAGGAACGGGAAGGGATACCAACCAAGCTGGTGTGCCCTTCGCCGTTGCCTTCCCCCGCATTACGCGAAATTAGGCCTTGTACATGGCGATAGTGCCAACGTTGAGGTCCTTGTCAACGGTGGAGATGAAGTCCTTCACCGTGCGCGGCAGGTAGCCTTCAGCTTCTACGCTAATGGTGTACTCTGCAGCTTCGATCTGCTTGAACCAGAAGTCACCGAACCAGTCACTCGTGGTCTCGCGGGTCTCGCCGGTTTCCTTGTTGGTAAGGACAACCTTTGCGCCAATGATAACCTCATCGGCTTCCAGGTCGGCAATTTCGCCGCCAATGAAGCGCTTCGGAAGGTTCAGGTACACAACGCTCGGCTGCGTGTTCAGGTCGGGGCGAAGAATCTCGGCATTCTTCAACTCCTCAGCGAATTCTTCCTCGTCACCGAAGCGAAGAACATCGTGAGCGCACGCGTCAACGCAGCGGGGAACGGTCCAGCCGTCGTCCAGCAGGTGAGCGCAGCCCGTGCACTTCTGGGCAACGTTCTGCTCGTCGTTCCAGAACATAGCGCCATAGGGGCAAGCGTCTACGATGGCCTTCTGGCCGCGTGCCTTCACCGGGTCAACAATGACCAGGCCGTCGTCGCGACGATACACGGCGCCGTCCTTCGCAACAGCCATGCAGGGTGCGTTCTTGCAGTGCTGGCACATAATGGGCGTGTAGGCAACGGTAACCTTGGGCACCTGGCCGCGTTCTTTTTCCTCAACGCGAACCCAGTGCTGACCAGTGTCGGGCTGGGGAAGGGCGATGGGCGACCAGTCGTTGTCAACGTGCTCGTCTTTGCAGACAATCTCGCAACTACGGCAACCAACGCACTTAGCAACGTCAATGACAAACATTTTCATGATTAGGCCTCCTCGTCCATGATGATGACGGTCTCGGCAACTTGGCCGGTGTCCTTGTCGTATACCTTGCTGAACGCTTCGGGATACTGACGTGCCAGTTCGAACACGTCAACCTTCTCGATGTTGACCAAGAAGCTGTTGGTAACTTCGCCCGGTGCGTTCTTCGACGTGGTGTTAGAGGGGCAAATCAGGTTGTTTGCGCCAGCACGATCGAATTCGCCAATAACAATGTTGTCAACGCGTGCGCCATGGTCCTGGTACAGTGCGCCAGGGATGATGCGCTCGCTCACGCGGATGCCGCCCAAGACAGCGCCGCGCTCGTTGTACATCTTCACGATGTCGCCGTCCTTGACGTTTACCTTAACGGCGTCAACGGGGTTGATCCACAGGGGCTCGTACTTGTAGCCATCGGGGCCAACAACCTTGCAGGTGCCGAATTCGCGCATCCAGGTGTTGTCGTCGTTGTTTGCGTGTACACGCCAACGCGGGTGGTTCGTGACCAGCAAGTACGGATATTCCTTGGCACGCGGGTGCAGCAGGGACTCGCTGTGGGACTCGCCGTAGGGGATGAAGTGCGGAACAGGAGGACGCTCTTCATCGTTGGGATAGTACTTGGCCAGGCCGGTGGAGTAGAACTCGATCTTGCCCGTGGGGGTGTTGAACTGCTCGGCCTCGGGGTCGTTGTACCAATCGCGCAGGTGGAAGCGGTCGTTCTCCCAGTTCTCGGCGGTAGGAACAACGAAGTAGCCCTTCTCCATCCACTCTTCGTAGGAAATCATATCCTGAACGCCAGAGTTCTCGAAGCCCTTCTTGATGAGCTCTTCTTCGGTGCCTTCCACGTACTGATCGCGCAGGCCAAGCTTTTCGGCAATGGCAATAACGCATTCCCAGTCGCTCAAAGAATCGCCAACGTGCGGGCATGCCTGCTCTTCATGCAGCAGCATGTTGTAGTTCAGGCCGTACAGGTCGGAAGAAATGTCCTGCACTTCGAGCTTGGTGGTGGTAGGAAGAACGATGTCGGCAAACAGGCAGTCGTTTTCCATCCACGGATGCTGCGCCATGATGAACTCAAGGTTCGGGTGACGCAGGGCGCGCTGCATCTCGTTGCCGCCGTTCCAGCAGGTCTGCCAGCAAGGCGTGTCGGTCCAGATCATGTGGATGCCGGGGCAGCCAGGCTGCGGGAAGTCCCATTCAACGAACTGGTCAGCTGCAGGCAGGCCGGCAATAACGTGGCCGCCGGACCAATGAACGGGCGGGTTCATAATGGCCTGAGGAATAAGGGTCTTCGGGATGAAGTTGGTGGGGGTGGTAAGCATGGCCCAGCCGTGGTAAACGGAGCTCAGATCGGGCTGGCATTCGGAGCGAGGCAGCGGGTAGATGTCATCGATGCCGAACAAGCCAACGTCCATGAAGTTCATCTGACCAGCGCCGGGCTTGCCGAGCTGCTGCATAACTAACAGGGCGATTTCCAAGCGAGCAGGCTCGGTGGAGTATGCTGCGCGGATGAAGCCGCCGCCGGAGCAGTGGCCAATGGATACGGCGTGATGTGCCCAGTAGCGAGCCAACGCCTTGATCTGACGAGCAGGAACGCCGCAGATAGGAGCAGCCCAAGCCGGCGTCTTCGGAATGCCGTCTTCTTTACCCAAAATGTAGTACTCGAACCAGTCGAAGCCAACGGAGCGCTCAACAACCCACTCGCGGTCGAACAGGCCTTCGGTCATCCATACGTAGGCAATAGCGCACTGCATGGCGGCGTCGGTGTTCGGCAGAACGGGGATCCACTTGTCAGCGTGAGCAGCGCCAGCGTAGTTCAGGTCGGGGGTAATGAAGATCTGCATAATGCCGGCTTCGGTCAAGAAGCTCTCCAGAACACCGGGCATCATGCCGCCCCAGCCCCACGGCGTGGTTTCGGGGTCGCCGGACCACATGATCAGGCAGTCGCCGTTTTCGCAGATGTCCTTGAACAGGTTTTCAACATGACCCTGCTTGCCAACGGGCTCCATGCCCCACATGTGCTTTGCGCCCCAGGTCCAGCCTTCCCAGGAGTCGGGCTGGCGTGCCTGCAGAGTGTAGCCGCCCAGAAGGTCGAGCAATTTCTGCTCGCAACCATGTGCAGCATGCAAAATCTTGGATTCGCCATGGCCGTCGCATTGCAGAAGCAACGCTTCCATGCCGTACGTCTCTTTAATGCGCATGATTTCTTTTGCGCAAATGTCAGTAGCTTCGTCCCAGGAAATACGGACGTACTTGGATTCGCCACGGGTTTCGGGATGACGATCGCCATCGGGATTCCAGTCAACGCGCTTCAGCGGGAACGGAACGCGGTTCTTGGAATAAACGCGCTTCTTGTAGCCGTACTGCAGCGGGCTGGGGCAGGTATGCGTCTTGGGTTCAAGCACGGCGCCGTTGCGCGCGGTGATCTTCCAAGGGCGCATGTCTTCGATGTTGTACTTCTCACCGTAGTGCATGGGGCGAATGCGCAGGATCTTTCCATCCTTCACATCAACTGCCGCAGAGTTCGATCCCAGACCGAATCCGCACAGGCCCAAGGACTTGTAAACAGTTTTAGTTTCGCCTGACATTTTTCCTCCCTCTCTTAGTGGAATGTGTAAACGTGGACGTTTCGTATCGCCTACGTTTGTGGCCGCCTGCGATGTTCCCCTTTCTCTCTTAGGCTTGGTTGCATGTTGACTTTTTTTGTTGTGTCTTCATGCGGGCTCACATCTTTTGGCAGCGATCCTTTTGCGCGGCTCGCCTCTTCTCGAAACGCGCGATGTGCCAAGCTGCCTTGCATCCCAAGGTACGCCCCCACAGCGGCCGCTGGCAATAGTCCCCGTTCGGTGAAAAGCGGCAAAATCACCCGAGTAGGCTCATACTGCGCGGGAAAAGGCACTAGTACTAGAAGCCATAAACAAGCCGTCTACCTGGGGAAAAGCATTCGTCTTGACGATTTACCCTTGAAAGAGGTATTCTAGATGGACGCAAAAGAGATAATTCGCTGCTGTTGCTACTGGGGGTTGCACATGCGCTTGCTTTCTGGCTTGGCATTCAGGGGAAAAGGCGAAGCCGAAAAGAATGAAACATTGGCCGATTCGGTGCCGTTAAGGCAGTCTGATACGATCGAATCAGAGTTGAACGAAACCATATCAAAATTGAACAATTTTGCTCAAACAAAAAGTGAGTCGTGTCCGCCTGCGCCGAAAGAGCCTAAGGCTCCGAAGGCACCCAAGGCGCCGAAGCCGACTCGTGATGATCGCGGTGCGGCTCGCGATGAAAAGGACGCACGGGACGCCCGCGGTGGCGACGCAAGGGTCGCGCACGCGAAGGACGCGAAGGAGCAGGTAAAAGAGTCGCAGGTGCCTTCGCCGCAATCGACGCGCGCCGAAGACGCTGGCGAAGCTGCGCCTGCCAGTGCTCCTGCCGTCACGCAGAGCCGCTACAAGGCGGGGGCAATCCCGCTGCGCATGCTGGGCTTCGGCCTTTTGATGGGTTGGCACTTCCTGATTCTGTATTTCCCCGAGCTTTCAATGAATCCCCAGCTTGATGCCTGGAGCAGCTTTGTGGGGCAGATTATCTTGAACGGCTCGCTGTGCTTCTCCTTCGCGTTTTTCGGCGTGGTGTTCAGCCGCAACCATGGGTGGGTTGATGCCCACTTGCGAACCATATGCCTGGTGGGCATTGGCGTTGCCATTGTTGGATGCCTGATTTTCGCGCTGACCAGCGCCGTTGATGCGCCTATACCGTATCGGATCTCTATTGGCGTTATGGGTTTGTGCGAAGGTCTGTTCATGTTGCTGTGGTTCCATTTTTATGCCGACACGCAAACGAACTACACCGTAAGCTACCTGGCCGTTTCCGCTATCATGGGCGGCATCATCTGCTATTTCACGCGGCACCTTACCGCGGGGCTTCCCATTGTGGTGTTCGTTGCCCTGCCGCTGCTATCTATGCTTCTGTTTTTGCCGTCAATCCAAACCACGGCGTTTCGAGATTCCACGCTTCATGGAAAGGGCATGTCAAGTTGGGAATCTGCCTCGGGTCCGTTTTTCCGCACCACGTTGCAGCTAGTGGTGTTCTCGCTGTGCTTCGGCTTTATGCAGGGTTCGGCCGTGCTGGGCAACGCGCTGGATTTTCCCGTGGAAAACCCCGTGACGAACCTGGGATTTTGCGTTGCCGGCGTGATTCTGTACGCGGTGTATCTGCGCTCGCCCGAGCACCAAGACCTCATGCCCGCGCATATCATTTCTATTGTGCTGTTCCTGATTGGCATTACGTACATTCCCTTTGCGCAAGGAGCGGCCTCGGTGGTGGTGTCAACCATTTCCATGACAGGCTTCATGCTGTTCGACATTGTTATCCTGGGCTTTTTGCTTAACTTGGTGCGCGTGTTCGACCTTGACGCTGAGCTGGTTTTGGGCAGCAACCGCGCGGCGGAATACGGCGCGTTCACGGTGGGCATTGCCCTGAGCGCTGCTGTTTCGGGCCTGTTTGACACGTATCCTATGTTCCCGTATTTCGTGACGTGCACGGCGGCGCTGGGCTGCTGCATTACCGTGCTGGTTCTGTTTATTGACAGCGACAACATTTGGGGCGAGCGCAAGGAGAAGCATCGCCAGGTTGAAGAGAAATCCGACGACGAGGACGCCATTTCCGAAGGCCCCGGCCGCTGGAAGCTTGCTTGCAACGACATTTGCTGCCGCTACGACCTTTCCCCGCGCGAGCGCGACGTGTTCATGCTCATTGCCAAGGGCAGAAACGCCGAGTACGTCCAAAACGCGCTGTACATTTCGGGGCATACCGCCAAGACGCATATCTCAAACATTTACAAGAAGCTCGACATCCACTCTGTTCAGGAACTTCTTGATTTGGTAGAAGCGGAAAAAGCCGAAAAAGAGAAACTAACGCCGCAAAGGTGAGTGCTTTTCAGGCTTTTGGTACTGTGGGGCTGATTGCTTTTTGCCTGCCGCGTTCTTATTATTGGTCACGCCAAGTGCGATTTATCCGTTGGCCGCATAGATAAATCGCTCGATCCTCTTTTTTAGCTCGCATAACATGAAAGGCTTGCCGTAACAGGCCTACCCTTTGAAGAATTGGGGAAAAGGGTACGCTGGCTGCCTTTCGTATCGACGAAGGAGGGTACTTTATGGAAAAAGCCTCTGAAATTACGATGGGACGTCGTTGGCTGATGTTCGTGACGATCTTCATCGTTGGCGTTCTTGCGGCATTCTGCCAGTTTAAGGCACCTGTTTTGTTCGCAACTGAATTTACTTCAGAGCTTGGCTTTACCGATGCAAATATTGGTTGGGTTATGTCGGTGTTCTCGCTGATCGGCGTGGTATTGGCATTCCCCGCAGGCGGCATTCTTGCGAAGCTTGGCGCAAAGAAGAGCCTTATGATCACCGCCATTGCGCTTGCCATTGGTGCGGGCGCTGGTGCTTTAGTCAACAATGCAACTATGATGCTTGCGACGCGTTTTATCGAAGGCATTGGCATGGGCTTGATTTCCGTTGTTGGTCCTGCTGCGGTTGCGGAAGTTATTCCTCAGCGTAAGCAGGGTCTTGCAATGGGCATCTGGAGCGTTTGGTTCCCTGCGGGTGTTGTTGCCGCGTTCAACATTACGCCGTTTATCTATGCTACGGCGGGCACGTGGCGCGCTGCTTGGTGGTTCGCGTGCATCGTGGCCATTATCGCTTTGGTTTTGGTTGCGGTTATTTATGTTGAGACTAAGCAGGAAGCTCCCGCGGCGGCTCCCGCAGCCGAGGGCGAAGCTGCTCCCGCGGCGGCTCCCACTGCTTTGAAGCCCGATATGTTCAGCGTTATCCTGATTGCCGTTCTGTTCTGCGCGTGGAACATCTTCAATGCAGGCGCTATCGGCGGTTTCTATCCTGCATACTTGGCAGACGTTCATCACATGGACACCCAGCTTGCTGGTTCTGTTGCAAGTATCACGAACATTCTGGTTCTGGCGCTTGGCCCCATCTCCGGCATAGTTGCAGACAAGTTCAACCTGCATAAGAGCCTGATGGTTTTCGCCATGATCGGCGCGGTTGTCATGCTAACGTTTGCGTTCGGTAGCAACCTGACGCTCACGTACGTCTTCGTGTCTGTCTTCAGCGTGTTCTCTGCTTGCTGCCCAACGGGCGTGTTCTCCAGCGTTCCGCTGTATGCTCGCGACCCTGCCAAGATTGGTTTCTGCATGGCCATTGTTGCGTTCCTGCAGAATCTGGGCGGCGTTATTGGCTCTGCGGCGTTCGGTCCTTTGGCGGCATCCCTGGGATGGAACTCCGCAAGCTTGTTCTTCTGCGTGCCGGTTGCCGTTGTCGGTCTTGTCTGCGCCGTCTTGATCCGTCCGCTGGTCAAGAAGGACTAGTGCGATTTTCAAAGAAACGGGTTCTTTTGTTGTTGCCCTGTTCGGAAACGTGCCTCGCAATTGCGTGGGGCACGTTTTTTGCGCTTTGGAGAGGGCCGTGGCTCTGCTGGGCGATTGTGGGGAGCGGTGATACCGGGGCAATTGTAGGGAGCGGTGATACCAGGGGCATCCATGAAAAATCGTTCACAGTTATCGATTTTTAAGAGTTAATTTCAAAAAAGTCGCTTTTTTGGATAACTGTGAACGATTTTAAAAATGAACCGGTGAACAACATTGCTTCAAGAGACGATTTGCGTGGCATAGGGCATGGACGGCGCTTCTCGTTGCATTCCGTGTGTACGTTTCTGCCATTTTGGTTCACATTTGGGCAGGCGTCATCAATAGCACCTGGTGCAACGCTATAATGAGCTGCTATGAAATTCGATTTCAAAAAACTGCTCGTGGGAGCTGTCATCATTGTGGTGCTCGCCGTGTTTTTCTTACGCGGCGATCAATTGGTGCAATTGTCTGAAACCGTTCAGCAAGGGTCGATGATCCCCCTGGTCGCGGCGGTGTTTACGCAGTTGTGCAAATATGTGGCGCAAAGTTTTGGCTACGTATTCTCTTTTGCGGCGGTGGGTGAGAAAATGACGCCGCGCGCAACGCTTCCCCTGGTCTTTGGCACGTTTTTCATGAATACGGTGGCGCCCTCGCTGAACCTTGCGGGCATGACGCTGGTGGTGGATGATGCGCGCCGGCGTGGTATTGACCCGGGCAAATCTTCTTCGGCGGCGCTGCTCATGCAAATCACCATCGACGGCGCATTCGTGACGCTCATGATTGTGGGTTTTGCCATTACCGTGCTGTTCGCGGGCATGTCGCCGTTGTGGTTCATTCCGGGTATTGTGGTAATTGGCCTGGTGGCGGCCATGATTGCCATTATGGTGTTGGGGAACAAGAATCCTGCGTTGCTGCTGCATGTCGCGCGCGCCATTGAGCGTTTCGTGAACAGGGTGCTGGGCTTGTTCAAACGCGGACCGCTTGACCCCTGGGCAGAGCGTATCATCGGCATGTTTTCCGATGCTGCCGGTCTTATCCTGGAGAACCCCAAACCAGCGTTCAAGGCGTACGGAACGTCGCTTGTTGCGAGCTTGTGCGAGCTTGCGTGCTTCAGTTTGGTGGGCGTATCGTTTGGTGTGGAAGACCCCGTGCTGCTGCTGTGCGGCTACGTTATTGCCACGCTGTTTGCCATGGTTTCGTTCACGCCGCAGGGCGTGGGTTTTGTAGAAGCGGCTGTGGTGGTTGCGTTCACGGCGTTCGGGCAAACGGCAGCCGCGGGAACCGCCATTGGCCTGGTGTATCGCGGCATCGTGTTCTGGATTCCCTTCCTGATTGGCGCGGTGCTGATCACGCGCACGAAAACGTTCTCGCGCGGGGACGATAAAGGGGAAGCGGCTTAACGGCTTAAAATCGCCTGCATTGGTTGGCGTTGCTTTCCGGCGTCCCAAGAAGCAACGGCGAGCTGCTTTTGCTTGCGGCCTGTTTGGCTATCCATTTGAGCTGTTTCTGCTGCGCATCGCTCTCCTACAAATAAACTGTCGAAAATCCTTGCTTCCGTATAGGAATAATCTTGTGCGTTTTTGCGTTTGATAGTTGATTTCCTGCATCGTTCGCACTATTATGAACCGCAACAAATAGTGGTAAGTGATTTTTAAAACACAACATATTGTGATTGGAGATAGAAATGCGTGAAGAAATCGATGGCGTAGTATTTGAGTGCGAAGCGGATATTAGCGCAAAGGAAGCAGCTGCCTATGTGGCGCGTGCAAAAGAGCAGCACCCGGAAGTATGCCGCGTAGAGGCGCATGTTGACGGCGACGACGTTGAGCTGCATTATTTCGAGCCGGCGCCCGGTTTTGAGCGCATTCGCCGCATTACCGGCTATTTGGTGGGTACGCTCGATCGCTTCAACGATGCGAAGCGCGCCGAAGAGCGCGATCGTGTGAAGCATCAGATTTAAGTGCGGCTTGCGGCTTGCGGCTCGTGGAATGCAGCGGGGCTGCTTGCTTGCAGGTAAAGCACGTATGGTTGCGGCTTTGGTGTCGTGGAAAAACAGCTCGGTTGTCGTTTTTGCGCTGCAACTCCGGCTTTGCTGTTGTTGGTGGCGGTTGTAAAACAAGTAGAACCAAAAGAAGCTCCCCGCAGGGAGCTTCTTTGCGCTTTGGCGAGCTTGGTTCAAGGCGCCGCATCGACCGCTTCGCAGCACCGAACGTCTTGAAGAGCGGAACCGAAGGGGATCTAGTCCTTGAAAACAGGAACGATAACGGAAATCCCCAGTTCATCGAAGTCGAAATAGCGCCCCATGTGGCGGGTGTACAGGTTGTCCATGGTGCGCGCAATGCCAATGGCCCACGTGCGGCTCGTGGCATACTGGTGCGCATGCGACATGTTGCCGTACTTTTGCGCCGCCGTTGCGTCCCATGCCATTTTCCACAGCGTGTTTTGATCGCCTGAACTGGCGTTTCCTGAATGGATGTAATATTTGGAAATCCAAGCCGCACCACCGCGGATGGCAGCCTCGGGCGTGCTCCAACCGTAATACTTGCCAAACGATGCGCCGTTTTCAGGGTCGCTATCAAACGCACCAATACCAAAGAAATTCAGATAGCCGCAGTCTTCCCATTCATGCTCGTCGCGATTCCAAAGAAGCCCCTGGGACAGTGGAGAGCAGCCCCATTCGCTTTCGATAATGGCGTGCGCCAGCAAATACGCCTCGTTGATGTTGTAATCCTTCGCCGCCTGAACAATGGTGGCGCCCATGCCGCGTAGCTTGCTGGTAATGGGGAAGCCGTAGTAATCCACACGCGAGCCGCTGTTGTAGGAGTTCTCAACGCCGGTGCAATATCTGTCGATGAAGGCATCGATAGTTTCCGCGGAAATACCCGAATAACCTGCGCCGATGTTGACAAACTGCATGTATTCAGAGGTCGTGTTGTCGAAGCGCGTGGGGTCAAGGTATTCCAAAATGTCGCTCTTGCTGCAGCTGCTTCCATCGGAATTGACCTTGTAGCCCACTTCCATCTGCGCAAACTCGGAAAGCGAAAGAGCAATGGCCTCGTAGTTGTAAATCTCGGAATTAGGTGTGCTCACGCTTAAATCGCTGCGGGGCAAACCAAGCGTGTCGGTCACGTTGTCGCGCGTGCTAACCGATACCACCATGGGGCCGCCGAAGAACTTGATGGTGTTCACGTCGTTCTTATATTCGGCAATGGTGTTAAGCGTGGAGTAGTATTCGGGGTCGATGAGCAGAATCACGGAATTGTCGCGTGCCTGCACCGCGCTGCCAGCCAAGCTGTCGGTCATGGTAGTGCCCGTAGCGAACGCAGCGTTGTTCCAGGAAAGAATGCCCTCGTCAACCGCCCATTTTGCAATAACAGCGCTGGTGTCGTACAAAAGCCTGCCGCCCAAACGCACCACGGATCCATTCAGCTCGGTAGCGCTTCCGCTGAGCAAGCCGCGCACCACGGGAATAGTCTCTTCCGCAACGGCAGCTTGAAGACCGCCCACGTACGCGCGGGTGAAATTGCCCGACTTAAGTGCCTCCTGCGAGCTTTCGGGCAAAAGGCCATCGGTATCCACCAGGAAAACGGGCGCCTTCATCTTGTAAGCAATGGGAGAAAAGGAGAGTGCGTCGGCGTAAGAGTTGATGCCTTGCGCAATTAGGCACGTGTCGCTCCACAAGTTGTTTTCCTGGCCATAGCGGAAGATGTCAAGCTGCGTGTCGATGATGCCGCTGCCCCATAGGCGAAGCGGCTCGCCTCCGGTGACTGCCTGAACTTCGCTTGCCACTTCTTCGGACAAGGCCGCCGTGCCACCAACCAGAATGGGCTTGGTTATGCCGAGCGTTTTAAGTGCCTGCTCGGTTGCCGAGGGAAGATAATCGAAGCTCGCCAGCAGAATGGGGCACTCAAGCGCACCGGCCAGCGCTGTTGCGGAAAGAGCATCGACCCCCGTGATGCCGTTGGCGATAATGGCGTATTCGCTGGAAGTGAAGGAATAGAGCGCTTCTGCGGCTGCAGTATCGTATTGCATGTCGCCGTAGAGCTCAATGACCTGCGTGTTTGTTGCGTCTGCGGTGGCGTTTTCATCGAAATCGGATGCAAGCATGGCCATGCTGCTGTACGTTTGCGCGCCCGAAACCGCATCTTCATCGTCGCCTTCGCTCAGAATCGCATCGAGCTCATCCAGGTCGAACGATGGCGTGACCACCTTATCGGCAGGAATGAGGACGGGGTTTCCTTCCACATCGCTCGCGGTTTCTTGTGCGGCGTAAGCGGCAGGAACAATGGGAACGCAAAAGGCCAGCGCAACCGAAAGAACCGCTGCAAGGCACGCGGTGCTCTTGCGTGTTTTTCCCCGTGTGGCGCTCGCGGCAGTGCAGGCGCCTTGTTTGTGTGAGAAACGTTTAACCATGGCATACTCCTTTGGGTTCGTTTAAGGCGTCAATATATGGAAATGCATGAGTTACGTAATGCCTAAATCGATTTATTTTATCGCGAAGAAGCAGGACTTATCGGTTATTTGTCTAAATAATACAATTTAACCGTGCCCCATGCTTTTATCATACTTCGCGGTTACAATGAGGTGCTGCAAAAAAGAGCAGGGAAAACGTTTGCGAGCGTTTATTCGAAAGGGTTTGAGAAGCGGGGCGTTTGGATCTTTGAAATTCACGCAACAATCAAGACGAATCGTAACTGAATACGTTGCACCCCTGCTGG
Organism: uncultured Eggerthellaceae bacterium; assembly: GCA_934648845.1. Classification (GTDB taxonomy): domain Bacteria; phylum Actinomycetota; class Coriobacteriia; order Coriobacteriales; family Eggerthellaceae; genus CAKUOV01. The sequence goes on along the minus strand of CAKUFS010000009.1, from coordinate 62,362 downwards.
TGTTTGCGCTTTTGGCCTTGTGCTCGCACGCGGTGTTTCTGCCGCAGTTTTCCGGCGACCCGTTTATTGCGTTTACCTACGTTGGTGGTGATGCAACGTCGCAGATGATTCCCGCTATCTCGCTGCTTGAGAAGGCTCTTCTTTCGGGTGATCTTTTCTGGTCGTGGAATTACGGTTTGGGCGGCGATCTGTATTCCGAATTTGCCTACTATTACTCGACATCGCCGTTTTTCTACGTAATGTTCCTGGTCAAGTGCCTGTTTGGTGCGGCGGGGGCCGATTTTGCCACCACGCAGGCATGGCGCCTGGTGGGAAGCATCGTAAAGCAAACGCTGTGCATGCTCTTTTTGTACCGCCTGTGTCGCCAAGAGAAGCGCCCTGCGCTCCTGTCGTTTTTAGGCGCAGTAGTCTACGGCTGCTCATTTTGGTTTATCGACAACTCGTTTGCGTTCGATTTCATGACGGATGCCATGCTGTGGCCGCCGCTGATTATCATGGCATACAACCGTTTCATGCGCACGAACAGGCCGTTTGCTCTGATCATCGCCTGCGCCCTTGCAATCGCGAACAGCTTTTACTTCGGCTACATGACGGTTCTGTTCCTAGTTATCTTCGCGCTTATTTTCTCGCTGCCCGTTTGGGAGAAGGGCGAAGGCGTGGGGAAGGCTTCCGAAGGCGTGCCTGAAGGCGCCTTTGCGGCATCTGCACCTGCGAAAACAGCAGGCGAAGGGTCCAGCAAGGCAGCCAACGGGGCTCCCGAAGGTGCGTTTGTGGCGCCTGCACCTGCGAAAACAGCAGGCGAAGGCCCCGGTGAAGCGGCTGGCGAACCGTGCACGAAGGGTGGAACGAAACCTCGGAAAGGCGCAGCTTCGCCGTTTGCTCTTTACGCGTGCCGCATAGGCGTGCTGGCGCTTATCATGCTGGTGGCGCTTGCGCTGGCTGCCGTGGCATTTCTTCCCTCGGTGAAGGCGTTTCTTTCCGCCGATCGCGTGGCGCAGCTGGTGACCATGAGCCCGCTTCCAAAGCTGGAAACGCTTGCCTTGCTGCCCGAGATTTTCTTCTTGGGATACACGCCCGCTTCTGCTATGGACCTGCAGACGTTCGCCTTCCCCTTGGCGTTGCTTTTAATGCCTTTCATTCATTGGCGCGATGCATCGGGCGATGTGCGGAAAAAGACGATTCTGGCCGTTATTGTGTTGCTGCTGAGTATAAGCCCTGCGGCATCAAGCCTGTTCAGTGGCGTGTCCTATCCTTCGAATCGGTGGTATTTCCTGGTTATCTTCGCGGTTGCCTATGCGTTTCCTGCGTGGCTGGAAGCGCTGCTGGTCCAAAAAAGAATCAAGGCGCTGGCGCTGGTGTTTGTTGCCGCGCTGTTGGCGGCGAGCTTGATTTCGCTTGACGCGCGATGGGCGTTTGCCAACGCAGAATCGGGGTATGAATTCCCCGCGTTTACCGCGGAAATGATGGTTCACCTGGCACTGGGCTGCCTGTTCATCGCTCTGTTGGCGCTGTCGCAGCGCTTTCGTGATCAGCGTGCGGCGAAAAACGTGCCCCTCGCGCTTGCCGTTGTCGCGTTCTGCGCTGCGGCTGTTCTGATCATGCCGTTTGGCCCCCTTCGCGCCTTGCAAAGCGATTGTGCGCATCCGGGCGTGCAGCGATACGATTCGTATGACCAGTTGAACGAGTCGTTCGAGGGCAACGCCGCCACTCAGGCAGCATATGCGCAGCTTCAACCCGGCGAAAACGAGTTCTACCGCACTTACGACGCCGAGGCAACCATAAATCGCGTTTACGATGAAAGCGAAGCGCGCGTGGAGAATCGCTCGTGGATTTGTGGCACGTATGGGACAAGTGCGTACAATTCCATGATTCCGCGTTCGCTCAGCCGCGTGCTGAAGAAGTCGTATGCGGTTACGTCCACCACACTTTCTGCATCGCAGTATCGCGGTTTGGGCAACCGCCTGTTCTTGGAAAACGCTTGGGGTGTGGGCTATAAGCTGAACACCGAATACGACGCGAACACGCCGCTAGCGGGATATGAGCAGGTCCAGCTCGAGAACGGGCAAACGGTATGGAAGAACACGAATGCTTGTGGGATTGATTTGTGGTACAACTCGGTGCTTCCTTCCAACGTGGCGCATCAGCTCACGTTCGGGCAGCGGGATGCGTTGCTTTTGCAGACCGCCGTTCTGGAAAACGCCGAAGGGTGCGCGCAAGAGTACGACATTCCCGTTTTCCAGGGGGAGTCTGCCACGTTGGACTCTGCTCGCACGGTTGATCTTTCGTCTTTGGCAGTAACGTTTGAAGATTGCACGTTCGAAGGAACCGCTCAGGAGGGCACGCTGAATGCGGGCGGGAACAGCACGGTGAGAATTGAGCTGCCGATGGTTGACGGCGCGTATTTGTTCGCATTTGGCACCGAGAACCCGAATTTGTGGGGCTGCAGTTTCTTCGTCAACGGAACGGAATACTATTTGAGCGCTGCGGAAAGCCGCTGGGGGTACGACCAAACCACGTTCTGCCTGGCCATTCCCGGAAATGCCGAAACGTTGGAAATCAAGGTTCCCTGGGGGTATTTCAGCTTGTGGGAGTGCTCTTTGGAAGTGGCGCCCTATGACCAGCTTGCCGCGTGGACCGAAAGCGTGAATGCGGTAAATCTGGAGAACCTGGTGGTTGATGGTCCTAAAGTGTCGGGAACCGTCTCTGCTGATGAAGCGGGCATTTTGGCAATCAACGCTCCTTATTCTTCGGGTTGGCACTGTCGTATTGATGGGCAAGAAGTTGATGTCTTGCATGTCAGCGAGCTTTTCCCGGGCGTGGTGGTGCAGCCAGGTCAACATCAGGTTGAATTCTATTACGTGAATAAGGCGTTTGCAGTAAGCGCCGTGATAAGCGGCATCACGCTTGCAGCAATGGTTGTTGCCGCGATTGTTTCGCATCACCTCCGCCGTCGGCAGCGCTGCTAGTGGTTTTGCGGGTGCGTGCTTAAAAACTCTATTCTCCCTGCTCAGAGCGCTGTATCGATACCCTCTTTTGACAAGAAAAGAGGGGGATGATAGTATCAGTCCATCCGTAAGAAGCACTCACGTAAAAAGGAGGAAAGTTTATGGGCAAAAACAGGTACGTGAAAAAACGACAATTGTCGTTAGAGCGTTCTCGATTCATCAGCGGTGTTTTATCGCTTGTTCTCTGCTTCTCCATGGTTCCCTCTGCGTATGCCGAAGAGTCAAATACTGGGGATGACGCGTTCGAAGGGGTTGCCGCGTGGGTTACCGACGTTGATCTGCCTGCCTCGTATGAGCAAGTTGATTGGGATTCCCTTCGACCTGGCGTTGATTATGTTTCCAACAGCATGATTTTGACATTTATGCCAAAAACGCCACTTACGGTTGGACGTGCTTTTGTAACGGCGCAGGGGTGGACCGAGGACGCCGTCATCTCGTGGGATGATGATGCCGGCTGGAAGTGCATGTCCGTTACTGTTCCTGAATCTCAATCTTTGAGAGACGCAATGGCAATAGCGGCTGGCTCGGGGAAAGTTTGGTATTCCGAGTTAAATCGTATTTTAGCGTGTCCCATTGATGAAGAAGTCTCTGATCTTCCCGATGAATCGATGGAGGCAACCTCACGACAATGGCCTTTTGACAACCAAGATGTTAATCTCATTAATTCGTTTGAGAACTATTCCGAAAAAGAGCTCTATCTTGCTTTTGAGCCCGACGTCTCGCTTGAAAAAGCGCTCGACACCGTTTTTTCCATGGAAGGTTGGAGCGTTGGTTATTATCAGGGAACAACTTCCAGTGAAAGCAGCTGGTTTTATGATCACGAGCTCTTGGTTACCATTCCTTCAGGAATAACGGTAATCGATGCTAAAAAGATTGCAAAACAGCAAGCTGGGATTGTTGATGCGAAGCTTGTTTATTACTCCACAACGGGTCCTGTTTACGAAGAGAAACCCAATATTGCTATAACGTTCGATGCGGGCGTTGACTACAATCAAGCAAAGAAGGCAATTCTTGGTTTGGGCTGGCCGTATGGGGATACAACGAAGCTGGCAGATACAGGACAGTTGAGGATTGAGGCATTCTATCCTAAGGGTCTTACGAGCGAACTCGTTACTTCCAAGGCGTATTCTTTGGAAGACGTTGTTCACGTTGAATTGATTGAGCCGTCTGGCTCTGGCAACGAAGATGGTAGTCAGTCGCCGAGCGAGGGCGGTGATGCTTCCAATATCAATATAGGCGACCAATGGTATCTTGATTATCTTGGAATTACCGATGCGTGGAATCAGGCGCAATGCAACGGTGCCGTTTCTGTGGCCGTTCTCGATACGGGTGTTTGGGCTGTTCCCGATTTGCAAGCAAACCTTGACCTTGACAATGCATGGGATGCGGTCTCGGAGTCTCCTATGTCGGGAGACCCCATACATCCTCATGGAACGTGGGTTGCTGGCGTTATTTCGGCTCAGACCGACGATGGCCAAGGCGTAAGTGGTGTTTCCCATAATGCAAAAATCGTTCCCGTGAACATTGCTTCTTCCGTTAAGGGCAACCTTGCATATGCAAAAAACGATCACATCGCTTTGGCTATTGAGCACGTTATCAATTCAAACGATATAGATAATTTACGCGTTATCAATATTAGCTTTGGTGGAAGAGGAGAGGCAAAAGGAAGCCTTCAGACGGCAATAAATCATGCCGTTGAGAAGGGTGTTTCCGTTGTGTGCAGTGCAGGAAACGAAAACACGGATGCATTGTATACGCCCTCTGATTTAAATAATGTTATCAGCGTTATTGCGACAACGATTACGGAGCGGTGGGTTGATTCCACGGATCAAAGCAAGGGGTCGTGTTATGGTCCTGCAAAGGATATAGCTGCACCCGGATATTGTATCAAAACTGTATCGACCGATATGGATACCTATGGGATAGCCTATTGCACCGGCACATCTTTTTCGGCTCCCATCGTGTCGGGCGTGCTTGCTTTGATGTATGCGGCCAACCCTAATCTTACTGCTGCTGATGCCGAGTACTATCTTGAAAATACGGCAACTGATTTGGGCGCGCCCGGGTTCGATAACGAATTTGCTAATGGTTTAGTGAACGCGAAAGCCGCTGTATTATCGGTGGCTTCAGAAGATGCTTTGTTTACTCGTCTTGCAGGTGACTATGTGGTGAATACCATGGATGCCATTGTCTCTGAAGGCTTCCTTGATGGCGTTTACGGTGATAAAAACGGATCCGATACCGTTATTGTGGCCACTATGGATTCGTACTACGATGCTTTGACGGCGGCAAGCCTTGCGGGTATCAAGAATTGCCCCATTCTTTTGACCGACCCCGAGACGCTCAGCCCCGAGACGGCATCGCTTATTGGACGATTGGGGGCATCGAAAGCTTACATTGTTGGTGGCCCTTCGGCGGTGAGCCTGGATGTTGAGCAGCAAGTATCGGATCTTTCCGGTGTGAACGAGGTCGAGCGCCTGTGGGGAGACTACGCGCGCGATACCGCCATGGCAATCTATAGAGAAGGAACGCGCGAGGGCGCCTGGGGCGATACCGCCATTGTATGCACCGTGAATTCTTATCTGGATGGCTTGGCGGCTTCTCCGTATTCGTTTGCAAAAGGAGCTCCCATTTTCCTGGTGAATTCCGACTTAGTTCTTGAAAACGATGCTCTTTCTGCCATAGCAAGCGGTGGATTCAAGAAAGTCATTGTTATGGGCGGTACTTCCGCGGTTAGTTCGGCTATAGGCACGCAGCTTTACGGCGTGGTGAACAATATATCCCGTATGGCGGGCGATGATGCTTACGAGACTGCGCGCCTGTTTGCCAATCGTTGTCTTGAAGACGGCATGCAGATGAATGGAGCGGCTGTGACCACGGCGCAATCGTATTACGATGCGTTGTGCGCGGGGCCTTTGTGTGGCAGGGCGAATGCACCTATCTTGTATGCGGATGAAGAGTATATAGAATCGGCGGAAGCGTTTTTCACGGCTTATGCGCCGTTCTTTAATCGGGGATATGTGCTGGGAGGTTACTCAGCCGTTCCGAAGAGCGTGATTCAGGAGCTGAAGGCTGCCGTTGCGGCGGCGTTGTAGCTGCTGGTACCGCGTTGCGGTATTCTAGCTTGAGCGCGTTGGATTCTTGGCGGTACGACAATCGGGGGATGGGCTGAAGTGGCTCATCCCCCGAGTTTTTTGTTGCTGCGATTGTTACGCATCGCCTCTGCCGGCGGCAGCGCTGCTAGCTGCTTTTTGGTTGCGCGTGCGTTGCTCCGCACGCTATCCTTCGCTCGGCTTATCTTCGGCGTTTTCGCTGTTCAGGCAACGGCGTTCAATGTAGATGGGGCGGTTTTTGCCCTCGATGTAGGCACGGGAAAGGTATTCGCCAATGAACCCCAGGGCTAAAAGCTGCACGCCGCCCAAAAGCAGGATCAGCGCCACAATGGTGGCGTAGCCAGGGATATCAACGCCAAATGCAAGACGTTGCACAATCACGATAATCAAGTAGATGAACGCCGCCGCCGAAACAAACACGCCGGAGGTGGTAATGGTGCGCAACGGCGCCACCGAAAACGAGAGCAGCCCATTGAAAGCGTAGCGCAAAAGCCCCCAAAACGACCACGTGCTTTCACCTGCATGGCGTTTGCTGGGCGTGTAGGGATAGGCGTACGTTTTGAAGCCCACCCACGAGAACAGGCCTTTCGAAAAGCGCTGATAATCGCCCATGGATAAAAGCGCCTCTGCCACGCAGCGGCGGAACACGCGAAAATCGCTGGCATCTTGGATTACTTCCATGTTGGAAGACGAAGCAAGAACTTTATAGAATTTGTGAGAAAGCGAAGCAGTAAGACCCCTTTTCCGGTTCACTTGACATGCCGCCACGCAATCAAGGTCATCGTCGCTTTCTAGGATGCGCACCATTTCAAGCAGCGTTGCAGGTTCTTGTTGCAGGTCGGCGTCAATGAACGCAATCAAGTCGCCTTGTGCGTGCTTGAGGCCCGCGAACAGTGCCGCTTCTTTTCCGAAATTGCGAGAAAACGATACGGCGCAGACCGAAATTCGTTGTTCATTGCGGGCAGCATCAACAAGTTTGCGCAGCTCATCGTATGTTTTATCCTTGCTGCCATCGTCGATGAAGATGATTTCGCAAGTTAGGTTCGTTTCACCGAAAACACGCACGGCTTCATCGTAGAAGGGGCGCACGTTGTCCTCTTCGTTGTATGCAGGCACTATCATGGATAGTTTCATAAGGCGTCTTTCGTGTTCGGTAATAAACAAAAAGTCGCTTTTTCAAGCGACTTTCGTAATCAAAATGGTCGGGTTGACAGGATTTGAACCTGCGACCTCTGCGTCCCGAACGCAGCGCTCTACCAAGCTGAGCCACAACCCGCTGTAAAAGACAGCTTAAGCATGATAGCACATTGTTTCGATTAGTGCGAGAAAAATGTGAAAAGATATCTTCTCCTGCCGCTTCTTTTATTCAACCAGAGCGCGAATGTGATAACATAGCAAGGCTACAGAGAAGCCCGCAGTAAACGGATGAGCTGGCGGGTTTCGGATTTTGAAAAATAATAATGAGGACGATCCACAGATTGGCGGAAAAATGGCTGAAGGCAACTTGATTACCCAAGAAGGCAAAGATCAGCTTGAAGCAGAGCTGCATTACCTGGAAACTGAAAAGCGCGCCGAGATTGGCGAGCGCATTAAGGTTGCCCGCGAGTTCGGCGATATCTCTGAAAACTCCGAATACGATGACGCGAAGAACGAGCAGGCTCAGGTTGAGGCGCGCATTGCGCAGATTAACCGCATTTTGGCAGATGCCGTGGTGGTGAGCGCCAACAAGCGCTCCACGAAAATCAACATTGGCAGCACGGTAACGCTGGACCTTAATGGCGTTGAGCGCGTGTTCACCATTGTAGGCGCGGCTGAAAGCAACGTGAAGGGTGGCAAGATTTCCAACGAATCAGCTGTTGGTGCTGCTATTTTGGGACACAAGAAGGGTGACGAGATTCAGGCTGTTGGCCCGACTGGTCGTCCGCTGACGATTGTCATCAAGAAAATCGAACGCTAATCATTAACGGGCAGCGCGCCTTCCTTCGCTACTTTTACGCGAAAGGGGTGCGCTGCAATTATATGCGCTGCGCTGGCGTTGTGTTGAATGGATGCAGCGAAGCGGGCGTGCATGCCGTGCAAAGCGGGCAAGGTTGCGATTGAGGTTTGCGGCGCGCGAGTTCGAGCGCGGAACCGAACGCGGAACCGAACCCGAAACGGGCCTGGTCTTTGCCGGCATTTCCCTGAAGGAGAATTTCTATGAGCGAGAACAACGCAAAGCAGCAGATGGTTGAAGACGATCCCATTGAGGTTCGCAAGGCTAAGCGTGCTGCGCTGATTGCGGCGGGCGAGGACCCTTACGGTCACGCTTTCGACTACACCCATCATGTAACCGACCTGGATGCGGCTTACGCCAATCTTGCCGATGGCGAATCCACGGAAGATGCCGTTGCCGTTGCCGGCCGCGTTATGTCCAAGCGCGTGCAGGGCAAGTGCGCGTTCTTCGGCCTGCGCGACACCACGGGTGACATTCAGCTGTTCTTCCAGATCAACAACTTGGGCGAGGATCTGTACAAGCGCGCAAAGGACCTGGACGTGGGCGACTGGATTGGCGTGCACGGCACCATGATGCGCACGAAGCGCGGTCAGCTTTCCGTTGCTGCGCACAGCTTTGAGCTGTTGTCGAAGAGCTTGCGCCCGTTGCCGGAAAAGTTCCACGGCTTGGCCGACAAAGAGCTGCGTTATCGTCAGCGCTACGTTGACCTTATTGCAAACCCCGAGGTCAAGGGCACGTTTGTCAAGCGTAGCCAGATTGTTTCCGCAATCCGTCGCTACATGGACGGCCAGGACTTCTTTGAGGTGGAAACGCCGTTTCTGCATTCCATTATGGGCGGCGCGAACGCCAAACCCTTTGTGACGCACTTCAACGCGCTTGACCGCGATTACTTCCTGCGCATTGCCACCGAGCTGCCGCTGAAGCGCCTGCTGGTGGGCGGCTTTGAGCGCGTGTACGAGATTGGACGCCAGTTCCGCAACGAGGGCATGGACCCCTTCCACAACCCCGAGTTCACCACGATGGAGGCCTATCAGGCATTCACCGACCTTTCCGGTATGATGAAGCTTACGCAGGGCGCCATTCAGGCCGCTGCGCAGGCGGCGTGCGGCACCATGACCGTTGAGTACCAGGGCAACACCATTGAGCTGGGCGGCGATTGGCGCGTGGCAACTATGTCCGAGCTGGCAAGCGAAGGCGCGGGCGAGGAAGTTTCCTTTGCGCGCACGCATAAAGAGCTGGCGGACATCCTTGAGCGCAACGGCGGCCATGCCGATACCGCGTGGGGCAAGGGCAAGCTCATCTCCGAGATTTTCGAAGCCGTTGCCGAGGAAAAGCTCATTCAGCCGACGTTCGTGACCGAGCATCCACTGGAGATCAGCCCCTTGGCAAAGAAGGACCCGAAGGACCCGAATTTCACGCAGCGTTTCGAGTTGTTCATTTGCGGTCACGAGTACGCTAACGCATTTACCGAGCTGAATGACCCGGTTGACCAGGCCGAACGCTTCCGCGCGCAGGTTGAGGCAAAGGGCATGGGCGACGACGAGGCCATGGGTTACGACGCCGACTACATCCGCGCGCTGGAATACGGCATGCCTCCTGCGGGCGGCGTGGGCATTGGCATTGACCGCTTGGTTATGCTGCTGACCGATAGTGCTACCATCCGCGACGTGTTGCTGTTCCCGCACATGCGCGAGGAAACCCCGGCTGGTGCGCCTAAGGCCGACGTTTGCGCTGGCGAAGGTGCTGCTGCTGATGGTGCGGCTGTCGTTGCCGATGCGCCTGCTGCTGCCGCTGTGCCTGCCGCTGCCGCTGCGGCCATCGACTTCTCCAAGGTGGAGATCGAGGACTTGTTCCAGGACTTCGTTGACTTCGAGACGTTCAGCAAGTCCGACTTTCGCGCCGTGAAGGTCAAGGCGTGCGAGGCAGTGCCGAAGAGCAAGAAGCTGCTGAAGTTCGTGCTGAACGACGGCACGGACCAAGACCGCGTAATTCTTTCGGGCATCCATACTTATTACGAGCCCGAGCAGCTGGTGGGCAAGACGCTCATTGCTATCACGAACTTGCCGCCGCGCAAGATGATGGGTATCGATTCGTGTGGCATGCTTATTTCCGCTGTTCACGCAGAGGAAGGTGAAGAGCGCTTGAACCTGCTCATGGTGAGCGACGCTATTCCCGCCGGTGCAAAGCTGTACTAATCGTTGTTGACAAATTACCCCACCTTTTGTCAACAATCGAGCATTCAGATCCGAGGTGCTATGTGCGCCTCGGATTTTTTATGCGCTGCTTCGGCATATTGGGGCTTCGGCTTGAGCTTTGGGCTCCTGGGAGGTTATGTCAGAAAGTTTCGCGGATACGAGGCGGACTTTCGGTTTCTCAGGCGGCAAGTTGTCGGATTTTTCGTCTCAATGTGCAAAATATTCCTGTTCGGGGTACCTTGGGAGTGTTCGCAACTCCGAACGACACTGTTTGAGCTGGGGTCTGCTCGTAAAAGCCCAGGTCGTGAATTGCAAATGTCGGGAGAATGAGAATCTGAGCCTCTCTTACCTACCCCGAACAGGAATATTTTGCACATTCGCACTCGATTTTCGACAAGATGACCGCGGCACGAGCTTTTAGGAGAGGCGGGGATTACGAAGGCAGTCGCTGGCTGGGTGGACTTTGTCTGGAGGTCGGGCGACAAGGGTAGCACCGGCGATCCTTACAACAAAATCTCAAGTGCGCCAAATGCGATGCCGAGCACTGCGCCGGCGGCAACGTCGCTGGGGTAGTGCACGCCGCCTATCACGCGCACCGCTGCCATGCAGCAGCTCAGCAGCACCATGATGACCCCCGCAGGTGCGCACCAGGCGCAAAACGTTAGGGCAATGGCGAACGCGGAATATGTGTGCCTGCTGGGAAACGATTTCCCTTTTGTGTCTTTCGGAATAACCGAGGGGCAGCCGAACGCCTCGTAAGGGCGTGGCCTGTTGATGATGCGCCTCAACGCGGTGACCAGCACAAATCCTACAGCGGGAAACACCACGGCCTTCCAAGCAAGCGAGTTTTGAGTCGTAGCAAGAAATGCCACCAACAACGGGTATGCCACGTAGTAAATGGTGGTGATGCCTTTGTTCACGACCCTAACAAGCGAAGCCGCTTTCGGGTTATCCCGAAGCGGCTTCGTCAGTGCTTTGTATTGTTCGGCGTTCATGCGCGTTTCATACGTTTCGTTAGCGTGCGGCGTTGGCGGCTCGGCGTGCTTGAAGTGCTCGCACTAATCGCGCGTCAGCTTGCGATGCATCACGCGCAGTTTTGTGGCCTCGGGTCCCAGGCGCTCTTCGCGGTTCTTCTGGTAGTCGGCGAAGTTACCCTCGAACCAGAACCAGTTGCCGGGGTTTTCCTCGGTGCCTTCCCAGGCCAGAATGTGCGTTGCCACGCGGTCCAAGAACCAGCGGTCGTGGCTCACAATCACGCTGCAGCCGGGGAACGCCAGCAGCGCTTCTTCCAGGCTTTCAAGCGTTTCGGTGTCTAGGTCGTTGGTGGGTTCGTCCAAAAGCAGCAAGTTGCCGCCCTGCTTCAGGGTAAGCGCCAGGTTCAGGCGGTTGCGTTCGCCGCCAGACAGCACGCCTGCGGGTTTCTGCTGGTCTGGTCCCTTGAAGCCGAACGCGCTCACATACGCACGCGACGGAATTTCCTGCTTGCCCACGGTAATGTAGTCGTTGCCGTCGGACACGACCTCCCACACGGATTTGTTGTTGTCAATGCCCGCGCGGTTCTGATCCACGTAAGACAGTTGCACGGTCTCGCCAATTTCCAGCGTGCCGCTGGTAAGCGGTTCAAGCCCCACAATGGTCTTGAACAGCGTGGTTTTGCCCACGCCGTTCGGGCCAATCACGCCCACAATGCCATTGCGCGGCAGGCTGAAGCTCAGATCGTCGATGAGCACGCGATCGCCGAATGCCTTGTGCAAGTGGTTCGTCTCAAGCACCTTGTTGCCTAAGCGCGGACCAACGGGAATGTGGATGTCGGTGAAGTCAACGCTCTTGAAGTTTTCGGCCTCGGTTGCCATGCGCTCATATGCCTCCAAACGCGCCTTGCTCTTTGCGTGGCGCGCGCTGGGGGTTGAGCGCACCCATTCCAGTTCGGAGCGCATACGCTTTGCAAGCTTTGCCTCTTGCTGGCCTTGCGCCTCCATGCGGGCGGCCTTTGTTTCCAGGTACGTGGAGTAATTGCCCTTGTAGGGGTACAGATGGCCGCGGTCAACTTCGCAGATCCACTCGGCAACGTTGTCCAGGAAGTAGCGGTCGTGCGTAACAGCCAACACGGCGCCTTGGTAATCGTGCAGGAACTTTTCCAGCCACAGAATGGATTCAGCGTCCAGGTGGTTCGTGGGTTCGTCCAAAAGCAGCAGGTCGGGGGCTTCCAGCAGCAAACGGCACAGCGCCACGCGACGACGCTCGCCGCCCGAAAGCACGTTTACCGGCATGTCAGGGTCGGGGCACTGCAGCGCGTCCATGGCCTGGGTGAGCTGGCTGTCCAAGTCCCAGCCGTTTGCGGCATCGATGGCGTCTTGCAGCTTGCCCATCTCCTCCATGAGCGCATCAAAGTCGGCATCGGGTTCACCCATTTCGGCGCCAATCTGGTTGAAGCGCTCGACTTTCGCCAGGATATCGCCGAATGCCAGGCGCACGTTCTCAATGACGGTCTTGTCCTCTTCCAGCGGTGGCTCCTGCAGCAAAATGCCCACGGAATAGCCCGGGGTCAGATGTGCCTCGCCGTTCGATACTTCTTCCAGACCGGCCATAATCTTGAGCAGCGTGGACTTGCCCATGCCGTTCGGGCCCACAACGCCAATCTTCGCGCCGGGGTAGAAACTCAGCGTCACATCGTCCAGAATCACTTTCTGACCATGGGCTTTGCGCGCCTTGTACATCTGGTAAATAAACTCTGCCATGAAATCTCCTTTATAGGGGTTTGCGTGATTTGTTCCGCTCATTTTCTCATAAAACCGCGCATACGCCTAGGCGCGGCCGCGTTTGCGCCCGTGCAGGGTGGGGAAGGGGCCAGGGAAGGGACGCGCGATGCAAGTGGGGGATGGCAAGGTGGCTGCGAAGCGCAGCGGCGCGGGGGTACTGTGAGGGGCGTGCTGACGGGAAGCGGGGGCCCAGCGACGAATGGGCTGTGGCGCGCGGTCATCGTTTTGCGCAAATGGGAATCTGCACGGCGCGCTGCGCCGCAAAAAGGGTTTTTGCGGGCATGTTGTTGGATTTTTGGGTCGAAATTCGAAGTTGCTTTTCTTGGGGAGTGCGCTAAGGGGTGCTTGTTGGAAAACGACCCTTGGATTCAGGCTAATCGACGATAGTCGGTGGTTTGCCTGCGCAAATAGCCTTGTTTCGGGGCGTCATAGGTGGCGCCCCGAAACAAGCTTTTATGTTTCCGCAGGTCGCAGGCAGTATTGAAATCAGGTATGGAGCAGGAACGAAAACCCGACAACCGAATATCGTCGATTTGCCCGAATTTGCACCCATTTTTTCAACAACATGCTGCTGTCGGTGGTTCGTTGCCGCTCGAAACGATACAATAAAGCGAAATTGAGGGTCCGCGGCGGCTTTTTGCGCGCGAACGCAAGATGCGGCGGTTCGGCTGTGCGGACACAGGGTATGGTAGTTCGATTTTTGTGTGTGAACAAGAGCGCAAGAATCGCGGGGAAATGGATGTGCAAGAAAGTTGCATGTGTTGATTTCCCTGTGCATGTATTCCAGTTCACCGGAATGAAATGGACGTATCCGATGGCAAGCTAACTCAGGAATACCAAGCGGAAATGGCATGCGGTTATGGGCAATGAAGCAAAACACGAAGAAGGGCAAGCAAGCGTGGAACGATTTGACGCAGGGGCTGCGAATACTCAGGGCATGAACAGGCGGAACGCAAATGAGCGGGGTGCAGCCAGGCGGGATGCGAACCGGCAGGGCGCGAACGAGCAGGATACAGCTGGGCGGGCTACAAATAATCGAGGCGTTAACGAGCGGGGCGCGAGTGAGCGGACCCCGAACGAGCGCCCGAACGAGCATCGTGCAGGCGAAGGAAAACTGGTCATTTGCCCCACGCCTATCGGAAACTTGGGCGATGTGACCGATCGCATGCGTGCTTGTTTGGAAAACGCTCAGGTCGTATACGCGGAAGATACACGCGTTACGGGAAAGCTCCTTGCAGCGCTTGGCATCAAGCGGCCGCTTGAGCGCTTGGACGAGGCAACGTTGTCGTCGCGTGCCAATTCCGTGGTTGCGCGTGTTTTGGCGGGCGAGGTCATTGCGTATTGCTCGGACGCCGGCATGCCGGGTATTTCCGATCCGGGTCTGCGCCTGGTGCATGCGGCGCGCGAAGCGGGTGCCGCCGTAGAGGTTTTGCCTGGTCCGGTTGCTGCGGCAACGGCTTATGTTGCAAGTGGCTGCACGAACCAGCGCTTCTTTTTTGCGGGGTTCTTCCCGCGCAAAGATGCCGAACGTCGCGCAGAGCTGCAAAGCGTTGCCAAGTTGGATGCCGCGCTGATTTACTACGAAAGCCCGAAGCGCCTGGTTGATGCGTTGGACGTTATTGCGCAGGAATTTCCGCATCGTCAAATGGCGGTCTGCCGCGAGCTCACGAAGCTGCACGAAGAAGTGGTGCGCGGCACAACGTCGTATGTGCACGAGGTATTCGCGGAACGTGCCGCCGCAGAAGGCATCAAGGGCGAGATTGTCCTGGTCATCGATGGTCCCTCGGAAGAAGAAAACGCCGCCGCAGCGCAGCAGACTGCGGTCGATGGCGCTGTCCGCGCGGCGCAATTACGCGCAGAAGGTGCATCCAAAAAGGACATTGTGAAAACACTTGTCTCTGAGTTGGGCATATCGCGCAACGAAGCGTACGCGCTTGCGCTTGGCGAACGATAGGCGGCTCTGTTTTGGCATTAGCGAAACCAAAAACAAGAAGCCCGCGCAGGCGCACGGGCGGCGGCGCGAAAATCGTAGCGCGCCAAGAGTTCGTAGTCGATGGCATTGCCGTTAAGCTCACGCTCAAAACCATGAGCAGCATTACGATGCGCGTGAAAACCGCTGCCGAACCGGTGCAAATTTCCGCACCGGTGGGAACATCGCGCCTGGTCATTGAAGAATTCGTGCGCTCTCGAAAGGATCTAATCGCGCGATTGCAGGAAAGTCGGCAAGATTCCCCCATGGCGCGCGCAAATCTGGCAACGCCGCAAGAAGTTGCTGAATGGCGCGCTATTGTAGAGGGACTCACGCCCGGACTTGTTGAGCGCTGGGCTGTAGTCATGGGCGTTACCCCTGGTAAACTGGCATATCGCAACATGACAAGTCGCTGGGGCAGCTGTCAGCCGTCAACGGGACGCATTTGCATCAACGTGCGTCTGGCGCTGTATCCGCCGCGCTGCCTTGAATACGTGGTTGTACACGAACTGGCCCACTTGCTGGTACATGGGCATGGCGCGCAGTTCTACGCGATACTCGACCGCTATCTGCCCGATTGGCGCGAAAGCAAGAAGCTGCTTGAGTAGGAAAAACCACTCGCTACTCGCTGCGCAGCGCTTCCACCGGGTCTTTCTTGCTGGCGCTGCGGGCAGGCAAAAGGCCGGCAATAAACGTGAGTACCACGCTGATCAGCACCAGAATCACGGCAGCGTTTGCCGGCAGCTGTGCCACGGCGGGGTAGTCGTTTGCCACCAAAACCACGTTCGCAATAGCACATGCAATGGCCGTGACGCCCACGCCCAACAAGCCCGCGACCAGGCCTTCGATAATCGTCTCGGCATTAAACACGTGGCTGATGTCCTTCTTGCTGGCGCCAATCGCGCGCAAAATGCCAATCTCTTTAATGCGCTCCAGCACGCTGATGTACGTAATCACGCCAATCATAATGCTGGAAACAATCAGCGAAATAGCCACGAACGCAATCAGCACCATGGAAATCATATCAACGATGTTCGTGACGCTGGTCATGAGCAAGCCCACCAGATCGGTGTACGTGATAACTTTATTCTCGTCCACTTGCTTCATCTGGGCATTATATTGGTCAAGAACGTCAATGACCTTCTCTTTGCTCTCAAAGCTAATGGGGTAAATGCTTACCTCATACGGCTTGTTCAGGTCGGCGTATCCGAAATTCTTCAGGTTGTTCTCGTACGTGCGCTCTTCGGTGGTGCGCATGGACATCATGATGTCGGTCAAGTCGTTCGAGCTCATGTTCACTTGGAACGCGTTGGCAAAGGCGCTGGTGTCAATGGAGAAGGCACTGGCCATGTTCGTTGAGAGCTGTCCCATTGCCGTACCCATTGCCGCGCTAACCTGCTGTTGCACGGCTGCGCCCAACTGGGCGGCCATGGCTGCCATGGCTTGCTGCAAGTAAGCGCCCACGGCGGTTTGCACGCTGTTGCCCACTGCTTGCACGATTGACTGCGTAAGCGCTGCGGCAACTTGGGGAACTACCTGCGCGGTTATTTGTCCTACGAGCTGCGTTTGCAGCTGGGGCGCAAGCGTTACCATAAGGTCATCGGCAAACGCTTGGTCGTCAAACGCGCTGGTCAGCGCATCGTTTAGAACGGTATTCGAGCTAAAGTACGCCATTGCGGCATCTTTTGGCGTTGCGTGTTCCGTGCTGTGAGCCATGTACCAGGTAATGAAATCTGCCATGGCATCGCTCATCTTGTCGGCCAACACGGTGTTGTCAAAGTAATTGCCAATTTTCATGCCGCTCAGATCAAGGTGCACCGAGCTCATATCGACGTTCACCTTAATGGAACTCGGATCGAAATTCTTCATGACCTCGTTCATGTCAATGGTGATGGACGACGGATCAAACGCCGGCAGTGTGCTGGGGTCAATTTGCACGCCACTCATGTCAATGGACAGCGCACTGGGATCAATTTGCAGTTTGCTGTTATCAACTTGGAAGGCGCCCGCCAATGCCGATTCGTCAATGGTGAACAAAGAGCCCAGGTCAAAGCCGTTCGAGCTGTTTTCCTCGTCGAAGGGTTCGCCCGCGATAACATCGGTGGACGGCGTGGCCAGCTGGTCCTTCACAATCTGCTTTTCAGCGGCGCTGGTCACCATATGCTCGGTGAGCTCGTAGGGGTAGTTGATGCCCTGCTTCAGCATGGCAATGCGCGCGTCCTCGGTGGGGCGCGCAATGCCCACAATGTTCAGCGTTTCGCTGTTATTCACCAGGTCGGTCATGTAATCGGCATCGCTGGACTTGTCCTTCCAAACGCCGTACGTCTCGTCGCATTCGTAGTAATCTGCAGCGCTGACCAGCTTATATTGCGTGCTCAGAACCGTGTCGTACGAGACGGGCTCGTAATCGTCGGGGGTGGAGACTTCTTCTTCGTTGATGAACGCTTTGACCATATCGGACAGCTCGCTGGAATCGCGCAGGCCCAGCGCGTACAGCATGAAATCGTTGATGTTGCCCTTGCGCGAAGTCACCAGCACGCATTCGTTGTAGTTTTCAGGCCAATGACCAGCCACAACTTCGTAAGAATTCGCGTAAAGGCCTTTGTCCTTCGGCATTTGATAGAAGGCATCGGTGCTCATAGTCATAGACATCAGACCGTTGCTGCTGCCCGAGCCCATGCCCAGTGCGGCGAACGTTTTGTCGGGGTTCACCTGATGCGCGCCGTTCGATGTGTCGGACAGATAGATTTGCGGCTGCACGTTGTAGCTGTACTCGATAGAATTCACGTATGGCTCAATGCCGCTGGTTCCGCTGTCGAAGAAGTCCTTGAGCGATTGCAGATCGTTGCTGCCAATGCTGCCGAAGATATGCGAGACGGTTTTCGCCACGCCCAGCTCGTTTTCGCCGCCAGGTACAATGAAATCTTTGCCCATGGGGTTTTCGGGGTCGCCGGCAAGGCTGGTTCCGGTGCCAGAGGTGTCCGAAGAACCATCCTCGTCTTCAGAGCTTGTAACGTTCAAATTCATGGCTGAACTGGTAATTTGCAGCGGATACTCCGAAAGCGTTTCCTCTTCAACGCTGGCAATATAGTTGTTCACGCCGTTTGCCAGCGCTAAAATGGCCGCAATACCCACAATGCCAATAGACCCCGCAATGGCGGTCATGATGGTACGGCCTTTTTTCGTCATCAGGTTGTTGAAGGAAAGGGAAAGCGCCGTGAGCAGGCTCATAGACGTGCGGCGCGGTTGCTTCGTGCTCACGCGCGCAAGCTCGGCGGCGGTGGGCTCGTAGGGGTTGGAGTCGCTTACGATAATGCCGTCGGCCAGGTTCACGATGCGCGTGGCATACTCTTCGGCCAGCTCGGGGTTGTGCGTGACCATGACCACCAGGCGGTCTTGGGCAATTTCGGTGAGCAAGTCCATGATCTGCACGCTTGTTTTGGAGTCAAGCGCGCCGGTTGGTTCGTCGGCCAGAAGAATTTCGGGATCGTTGATGAGTGCGCGCGCAATGGCCACACGCTGCATTTGACCGCCGGAAAGCTGATTTGGACGCTTGTCGATGTGTTCGCCCAGTCCAACGCGCTGAAGTGCTTCCGTGGCGCGTTTTTTACGTTCATCTGCGGAAACGCCGGAAAGCGTGAGTGCCAGCTCAACGTTTGCCAGTATGGTTTGGTGGGGAATCAAGTTGTAGCTTTGAAA
Organism: uncultured Eggerthellaceae bacterium; assembly: GCA_934648845.1. Taxonomy (GTDB): domain Bacteria; phylum Actinomycetota; class Coriobacteriia; order Coriobacteriales; family Eggerthellaceae; genus CAKUOV01. Next base: position 43,629 of record CAKUFS010000009.1, on the reverse strand, counting down.
CACGAAGCCAATGCGGTTGTTACGATACGTATCCCAGTCGCGGTCTTTGTACTTCTTCGTGGACACACCATCGATAACTAGGTCGCCGGAATCGTAATGGTCAAGGCCGCCAATGATGTTCAGAAGCGTGGTTTTGCCCGAACCCGAAGGACCTAAAATGGCCACAAACTCGTTGTCGCGCAGCGAAAGCGAAACGTCATTGAGCGCTTGCTGCGTAAACGAGCCGGTGGTGTACGACTTGCGGATATTTTTGACTTGAAGCATGCGATTCTTCTTCCCAAAATAAGTGACGCCAACAAGGCATTATGTGCATGGTATGCGAAAACCGCGCTTCCGTTTATCCAGCTTGGGGCGTTGTTGCTAAGTTGACACTTCGTCTTCAAAGAACCGCACGAAGAAGGCACCCGCCAGGAACGCATGCGGGCGTCGGCTTACCGCGGCGCATCCGCCGCAGCGCCGCATGCCGCACGCTGCCACGCCGCCAGCACGACGCTTACCGCGCCGCACCTGCCGCGCGTTGCCTTCGCCTCGTCGCCCGCGCATGCCGCACGCAGCCCGCCGCATACGTTCGTGCGCAACAAAAACGCCTTCCCCTTGGGCAAAGGGAAGGCGCGAAATGTTGACAAAAGGTGGGGGCGGCGTCAAGCGGTCAGGTCTGTTTTGCCTGCGGTATGTTGTGTTTTCGACACCCCTCGTTTGGTCCTACAGCAGCATGTTGTCGTTTTTTCTTCCCAAATGCGCAAAATATTCCCGTTCGGGGCACCTCGGAAGGCATTTGCAGACCGAACAGCACCGCTTGAGACGAAGCGAACCCACAAAAGCCCAGGTCGTGCATCACAAGCGCCAAGAGGACGGAGACCGGTGACCCTCCAACCTACCCCGAACAGTAATATTTTGCACATCTGCTCCCATTTTCCGACAAGATGACCACGATTCGATGTTTTCCGGAAGATGCGGGGGCCGCGAAGGAGAAGGCGGCGCGCGAAATGTTGACAAAAGGTGGGGTAATTTGTCAACAAATTAGCTGATGAGACCCTGGATGATGGGGATCCAGCCCGCTATCAGAATAACGATGATCAGCACGGGCACGCCAAAGCGCATCCAGTTATACAGCCAGGTGGGGAACTTCAGACCGTCGCCGCTGTTTGCTTCCTCTAGGAAGTTTTTCCAGCCCCAGCCTTTTTTGCTCACGCAGAACCCAATAAAGATAAGCGAACCAATGGGCAAAATGTTGTTGGAAACAATGAAGTCCTCAAGGCCGTCAACCGTACCGCCAATGGGCAGGTACGTGCCCAGCTCGGGATTCATGCCAAAGATGGCCGGCAGCACCAAAACCAGCATGCCAACGCACGTGACAATGGAGCTTTTCTTGCGGCTCCAGCCCCACTGATCCATGCCGAACGCAATAAGGTTTTCGAACACGGCAATAACGGTCGAAAGCGCCGCGAACGACATGAACAGGAAGAACAGCGTGCCCCACAACTGGCCAAGCGGCATTTGCTCGAAGATGTTGGGCAACGTGATGAACGCCAGACCAGCGCCCGAACCCGGCTCAACGCCAAATGCGAAGCAAGCGGGGAAGATGATCAGACCAGCAAGCAGCGCCACAGCGGTATCAAGAATGCCGATGGTGGTTGCCTCGCCGAAAAGGCTGCGGTCCTTGCCAATGTAGCTGCCGAAAATAGCCATGGAACCCATGCCAATGGAGAGCGTGAAGAAGCTTTGGCCCATAGCGGCGTAAATCGCGTCTGCGGCGGTGGCGGGGTCGCAGAAAATCTTAGAGAAATCGGGCTTCAGGTAGAAGGCAATGCCTTCCAGAGCGCCTTCGCCCAGCGTAACGGCACGCACGACCAAAATCAAAATGAGCGCGAACAGGCCCACCATCATAAAACGCGTGACGTTTTCCACGCCCTTGCGCACGCCCAAGCTGCACACCACGGCGCCAATGATGATTACCACGAAGCACCATAAAATCAGCTCGCCGGGGTTGCCCAGCATGGCGGTGAACGCGGCGGCGCTGCTTTCGGCGGTTACGCCTACGAACTGGCCTGCTGCCGTTTTCACAGCATAGTTCAAGAACCAGCCGGCAACAACGGTGTAGAACATCATGAGCAGCGCGTTGCCCGCAATGGCAATCCACTTATAGATGTGCCACTTCGAACCTTCCGGCTCTAGCGCGTCAAACGACTTCGCAATGCCTTTTTGGCTGCCGCGGCCCACGGCAAATTCCATGGCCATAATGGGAAGACCCAGGATAACCAGGAAAATCAGGTACATGAGCACAAACGCGCCGCCACCGTATTCTCCGGTGATGTACGGGAAACGCCAAACGTTGCCCAAGCCGATTGCGCATCCTGCGCTGATAAGGATGAAGCCCAGTCGGCTCCCGAACTTTTCGCGTTCCTGCACGTGCATACTCCTCTATACGGTCACTACGGTTGCTTCTGCTCAAGGGTAAGCGTGATGGTCGTACCCTTTGCAGCCGTTCCCGTTTGCGATTGAGAAGCAACCCTTGCCGAATCGTCTTCCTGGCCGCTTACGGAAACGTTGAACCCAGCGGCACTTAGGGCGCTTTTTGCCTGGCTGAGCGTTTTGCCCACTACATTGGGGATGTCAACTTCGGCGGTCGCAGGGTCTTCGCCCAAGCTTACCACAATCGTGACCGTTTCACCCTTCTCAAGCTTGCCGCCATTCGGGCTTTGGCTGATAACCAGCCCCTCGGAGACCGAACTGCTGTGCTGCGTTTTCACGTTCACGCTGAAACCAGCTGCCGAAAGTGCCGATTCCGCGCCGCTTTGCGAATAGCCCACCACGCTGGGGACGGTCACGTTTTCGGCGCCCAGCGACAAGATGTACTCAACGGTGTCGCCCTTCGTTACCGTTTCACCGGCAGCGGGGGACTGCCTGATAATGTGGTTCACGTCAACGTCGGCGGAATACTCAGCGGTACCCGCGCGTGCAACCAGGCCTGCCTTGGTCAGGGCATCCTGAGCTTCCTTGGCCGTCATGTTGTCCAAGTTGGGCACCACAACTTGCTCGGCGCCCAGGGAAACGGTGATGTTGACCTTAGAGCCCTTTGCGGCCTTTGTCTTGGCAGCGGGGTTCTGCTTGATCACTTCGCCATCTTTTGCATCGGTGTCGTAGGATTTATCGGTGGTGCCCAGCTCAAAGCCAGCAGCCTTGAGCGCCGCCGTTGCTTCGCGCGAGGTCATGCCCATCACGTTAGGCACTTCGATTTCCTCGCCGCTGCTTGAGCCGAACATCTTGAAGCCGCCGATAGCAAGCAGCGCCACAACGATCACGGCAATAATGCCGCCCACCACGGCGCGCCGCGAAACGCCGCCCTTCGGCTCTTCGTCAAGGGCGTTGTTGTGGCGATAGCTGCGGTTCGATGCCGCCCCGCCTGCTGATCCAGCGCCCATAACGGCGCTCTCAGATGCAGGCAACACGGCAGTTTTGTCCAGCGGGCCGCGTCCTGCGTAGCTGCCGTTTTGCGCGGCGGCGCCACCCGGCAACACCATGGTAGCTCCCGCGGGTCCTGCCTGCACGCCGTTGCCCAGATAAGCGGTTTTTGCAGATGAAGACACATTTCTAGAGAAGCTGGGCGTGCGTCCTGCCAAGTAATCGTTCAGGGCGGCACGCATTTCCTGCGCGCTTGAGAAGCGGTCGCGCGGGTTCTTCTCCAGCGCTTTCATGATGATCTCTTCAAGCGCGGGATCAATGTTGGGGTTGAAATCGCTGGGGTAGGGCGGCAGCTCGTTGACCTGCTTCATGGCTACGCTAATGGCATCGGGGCCGTCGAAGGGCAGCTGACCGGTGGCAGCTTCGAACAGCACAATGCCCAGCGAGTAAATGTCGCTGGCGGCGTCAAGCTCCTTGCCCTGCGCCTGCTCGGGGGAGATATAGTGCGCCGTGCCCAAAACGCTGGATGTTTGGGTTTTCACGGAGTTTTTCGCGTGCGCAATGCCAAAGTCCATGACTTTGATGTTGCCATCGGGCTGCACCATGATGTTCTGTGGCTTGATGTCGCGGTGAATCAGATCCTGGTTGTGAGCAACGTTGAGTGCCGAGCACACCTGCGAACCGATTTCCGCAACTTTGCGCTGGTTGAGTGCGCCGCGCGCTTTGATGCCGGTCTTCAGATCGGTGCCGCGGATGAGCTCCATCACAATGTAGTACGTGCCGTTATCGTTGCCCCAGTCGTAGATGTTTACAATGTAGGGACTCTGCAGGTTGGCGGCGGCAGCGGCTTCCTGCTTGAAACGTTGGGTGAAATCGGGGCTTTCCGCATACTGGGGCAGCATCACCTTTACGGCAACGGTGCGTCCCAATACGGTATCCTGAGCACGGTAGACTTCCGCCATGCCTCCCACGCCAATTCGTTCTGTAATTTTATAGCGGTCGCTAAAGACCCGTCCTACGAAATCGCCAGCCATTTCTTTGCTCCTTAAGGCTTTTTGCTGTTATCCCTATATCCTCTTACAAATTACCCTGAACACGCAATGCGGTTTCCAAAATGTTTTTCGCACGGCTTGTGGCAATACCGCTTTCGCCCTTCTCGATGACAATCGCGACTACCACGCTTGCGTCATCGGAAGGGCCCATGCCCACAAACCAATAATTGTTGCCATCGTCAAGCTCCGCCGTGCCCGTTTTGCCCGCAATCTGCACGCCCGTTACTGCGGCTGCCTGGCCAGTGCCGTTGTTCACCACACCTTCCAAAACAGTGCGCACGCGCTGTGCGGTGGCGGAATCAGTCGCTTTGAGCAGTTTCGACGGCGAAGTGGTATAACTTCTCTCTCCGTTTGCATTATATATGCTATCTACCAGGTACGGCTGCTGTATTACGCCATCATTTGCAATGCCGCAGCCCACCAGCGCCATTTGCAGCACCGTTGCCTGCGGGCCGGCGGCACTCTTGTGCGTGGCCGAAGTTTCACCCACGGGCTCGCCCGCGGCAGCCCAAGCGGTTTCCCACGTGGTCATGTCGTTGGGGTCGGCCATGAGCGATGTGACCAGGGGAAGGTCGAAGTCGATGCTGGTATCGAAGCCGAACTTGTCGGCGCTGCTTACCAGCGTTTCCGCACCCAGTTGAACGCCCAGCTGGCCATACACGGTGTTCGAGGAAACTTCGGTTGCGCGCGCCAGCGTAATGGTTCCGTAATCGGTGCTTGCAAAGTTCCTGACCGGCGCGTTACCAATATCCATGGAACCCGGGGCGCTATAGGTGGTGTCTTCGCTTGCCGTGCCCGTTTCCAGGGCGCTGGTGAGCGTTACCATCTTGAACGTGGAGCCCGGCGCATACAGGGCCTGGGTTGCGCGGTTGTATACCGACATGTTGCCGTCGGTGGAAGAAAGCGCCTGGTCAGGGTTGGAAGCATCGTAGGTGGGCGAAGACGCCATGCCCAGCACCGCGCCCGTTTTCGGATTCATGACCACACAGGCGCCCGTGTAGCCGGAAAGTGCTTGCTCGGCGGCTTTCTGGATTTCGGAGTTCAGCGTGAGTGTGATGTCGTTGCCCGCGGTGCCCGAACCGGTAACGGCGGCAAGTGCGTCGTTCCAGGTGGCAAAGCTTTTCTTGCCGGTCAGCACGTCGTTTTGCGACGACTCGATGCCGCTTGAGCCGTACGTTTCGGAGAAGTATCCCACCACGTGCGCGGCAGTTGTTCCCTGCGGGTATTCGCGCGTGTACGTGCCGTCTTCGTTGGCGGTGCTTTGCGCCAAAATCACGCCGTCGCTGGTAGAAATGGAGCCGCGCTGAATCTTCGCGTTATTCAAAATGGTGTGGTTGTTCGCCGGCATGGCCTTGTAGTCGTCGGCTTTAACAACCATGATGCTGGTCAGGTTGCCCACTAACAGCGCAAACATCACAGCAAACACGCACATGCCGCTCGTCAGGCGTTTGCCCAGCTGGAAGCGGCCCAGCGCGTTGTTGGGGCTGATGATGGTGGTGGCCGATGTAATTTCTTCGTCCAGGCTGGTGCCTTCATCGCCACAGCGCATGAGCAGCGCAACGCAGATAAACGCCATGAGCAGCGATGATCCGCCCTTGCTTACCAGGGGAAGGGTCAGACCCGTGAGCGGGATGAGCTTTGTCACGCCGCCTACAATGATGAATGCCTGCAGCACAATGATGGTGGTCAGGCCCGCTGCCACAAACGAGCTCACGTCGCTTTTCGCGCGCGCCGCCGTGGCAAAGCCGCGAATGGCAAAGCTCAGGTACAGCAGCAGCAGTGCCGCGGCGCCCAGAAGGCCGGTTTCTTCGCCGATGCACGCGAAAATGAAGTCGCTTTCCACCACGGGGATAAGCGTGGACAGGCCTTCGCCGATTCCCGTGCCGAACAGCCCGCCGTCCGCCAGGGAATACAGGGTTTGCACCAGCTGGTAGCCGGTGTTTTGCGCGTCGGCGAAGGGGTCAAGCCATGTTTGCACGCGCACTTGCACGTGCGAGAACAAAAAGTACAGCGCCACTGCGGCAAGGCTTGCCAAAAGCAAGCTTATGACCAGGTAAAACTTTCGTCCGCTGGCAAAATACAGCATGGCAATGAACACGAAGAAGAACACCAGGGCGCTGCCCAGGTCCTTCTCGAATACCACAATGACCACGGCAACCGCCCACATGAACAGCAGGGGCAGCAGCGTGCGCACGTCGGGCAGCTCGAACGGTCCCACGCGCCACGTGAACACCGAGAGCATTTCGCGGTTGCTGGCAAGGTAGCCCGCCAGGAACAGCACGATGACGATTTTAGCGATTTCGCCCGGTTGGAAGCTGAAAGGCCCGAAGGTGAGCCAAATGCGGCTGCCGTAGCTTTCGGTGCCAATAACGGGCAGCAGGGGGGATAGCAGCAAAGCGAAGCCGATGATCGCCATGACATATTTGTATTTTGCCAGCTCATCAATGTTTTTCACGAAGATGAGCACGGCAATGAACGCCGCTACGCCCAGTGCGAGCCACATGAGTTGCTGGTTGGCCATGCTGGGGTTGATGCGCGTGATGAACGCCATGCCAACGCCCGTGAGCGCAAACGTGATGGGTAACAGCGCGGGGTCGGCGCTGGGCGCGAGTTTGCGCACGGCAAGATGCGCCACAATGAACAGCCCAAACATGATAAGGGGAACGGAAATGGCAGAAAGCCCCACTTGCTGGCCCTGAGTGATGGCAAGCATGATGAACAGCAGCACAATAATGGGTGCTGCCGCGCAGAGCAAAAACAGTTCTGTTGCTCTTCTTGACATGGGGTTTTCTATGCCTCGCTTTCAGTTGTTGCTGCGGCGACGGTGCCGGTGGCGACGGTTGTGCCCGCGCCGGCGGTTGCGGTGGCACCTGCGGCGCCCGTTGCGATGCCCGTTGCGCCCGTGGCGTTGCTGCTGGCATCTTCGCCACCTGCGGAAACGCTTTTGTTGCGTTCGGCGTCTTCCGCGTATTCCTGCGCCAAGCGGCGCGCTTCGTCCAGGTTGTCAGCTTTTACGCCATCGCCCCGCAGGCGCTGCGCCAAGCCGGCGTTCAGGTCATCCACGTTGATGGTGGTCTCTTCCACCAGCTCGCTGTTGTCTATTCCGAAGAAGCCGCCGGCAACGCCCTGGTAAATGGCTACATGGCCGTTGCTTTCCGCCAGGTATGCCGAGGTCGTCATCCAATGGTACACGCCAAAGCACGCGCCGCCCAAAACGGCCAGCAGCAAAAACGCCACAATGCCCACGGTGAAGCGCGATTTGCGGCTGTGCTTGCGGATTTGCTCGGGCACGTTGCCTTCGATGTCTACCACCACGGCGGTAATATTGTCGTTACCGCCGTTCATGTTTGCGCGCTTGATCAGCTGGTTTGCACAGCGCTGCGGGTCGCGAAAGCGCGTAAGGATTTCGGTCAAGTCGTCTTCGCTTACCATATTCGACAGACCGTCGGAGCATAAAAGCAGGCGGTCACCTGCGGAAACGTTCAGCTCGTAAATGTCGGGCACGGTATCAATGCTGCCGCCCAGCGCGCGCGTTATAACCGAGCGCTGCGGGTGCGTTTCCGCTTCCTCCGGCGTGATCTGGCCCGTTTCGATAAGCAGCGACATAAGCGAGTGGTCGCGCGTGATTTGCTGCAAGTGGCTTTGGTGCAAAAGATAGGCGCGCGAGTCGCCCACCTGCGCAATTAGCAGGCGCTCTCCCTTGACCATAGCGGCGGTGAGCGTGCAGCCCATGCCTTCGGCGCCATGACCGTCTTCCACGGCGCGCATAATGGCATAGTTCGCGGTGACCACGGCGTTGGACAGCGCGTTGGCGTCCAGCGTGGTAGGTGCTTGCTGTTCAAGCACGGTCACGGCAATCTTCGATGCCACTTCGCCGGCTTCGTGTCCGCCCATGCCGTCGGCCACGGCGTACAGCGGCGGCGCTGCCACGTAATTATCTTCGTTATGATCGCGCATGCGGCCCACGTCGGTGCGCGCGCCGTACGCGGGAACGGTGCTGCTGTGTCGTTCGTTCAAGGGGATGGTTGCGTGGGACATTATTCGAACCTAACGCGAAACGCGACGTCGCCGGTGTTCACCACGTCGTTGTTTTTCAGGGAAACGGCACCGGATATGGGCTTGCGATTGACAAGCGTTCCATTCGCCGAGTTCAAGTCTTCTACGAAAAGGTTATTTCCCATCAGGGAAAACTTCGCGTGCATGCTGGATACGTAGCCCGACCCGATAACGATGTCCGCCTCGGGGCTGCGGCCGACGGTGATGGGTTTTTTCACGGGAATGGGCACGCCCATGAGCTCTTTGGGGCCGTGCTCGACCGTAAGCGACCAGCTGCGCTCTTTGCGCCGCTGCCCGCGTACCAGGCCGATTCCTGTTTTCATTATGGCAAACAGAAAGATGTACAAAAACGCGACCAGCAGAATACGTCCTGCAAACAAGACCACATCAATCATGGGCGGCCCTTCTTACCTTTGTTGCTGCGCGAAAACGTATTCCGTGGTGCCAATGGTGATGGTGTCGCCGTCGCGCAGGGGCGCAAAGGTGATCTCGCGGCCGTTCACCAGCGTGCCGTTCGTGGAGTTCTGGTCGGTAATGACCCAGCAGTCGCGGCCGCGTGCGATGGTTGCGTGATAGCGGCTGGCGCCCATGTCGGCAATAACGATGTCGTTGTCGGTTTCGCGGCCGAGCTTGACGTTCGAGGCGCTCAGGGTGAAACGCTTGCCCGTGATGCGCTCGGTGAGCGTGGCGCGCAACGGTTGCGCCTGGGGAAGGTCCATGTGGGGACGTGCGCCGGCTGCTCCGGCCGCTGCTGCTCCGGCGGCTCCTGCTGCGCCGGCTGCGCCCGCGGCTGCGGCTCCGGCTGCGGCAGCGGCTGCTGCGACTGCGGCGCCTGCGGCCCCGGCTGCAGCAGCGCCGCGGCCTTGCGGTGCGCTGCTGTCGAAGGAGAACTGCTCGTAGCCGTCTTCGCCGGGGAAGTCGCTGTAGTCATCGTATTGGTCGGCACCTGCGCTGCTGCTTGCATCGCGGGTGGTGTAGTTATTGAAGCTGCTGTACTCGTCGTACTCATCGTACGTGTCGTAGGGGTCGGCTTCGTAGGGCTGCGGAGCGCGTCGAGAATAGTCGATATGCTGCATCTGAGCAGGGTTTTCGCGTCCTGCGCGCGCGCCGTGACCTTCGAATCCGTAACGTGACATTTCTTCATCGCGCAAACGAGAGACAATGGGCGAGGCAACGCATTCGGCAATAACGTCGAACTTGCCGTGCTTGAGCGCGGGATCGGCAATGAAGCGCACGAGCGGCTTTCCGTCAAGCGACAAGCCCGTGTCGTGAGCGCGCGCAACAAGGTACGTTTCCGTTTCGCCCGCCAGCGTGGGATAGTATCCAAACAGGCGATGGTCATCGTCTTCGTTGACCAAAACGGTGTAAAGCGTGGGGGCAATTTGCTTGCCGGCGCCCACCATCTTGTTCCGCTTCATTTGCTTTTCGCATTGTTTAGCTATCTGAACAGGGGAAATAGGTGCGCTGACCATTCTGTCTGCGGCACCTTCAATGGTGTCTTCCATTTTATTTTCTACGCGCGAAAAAAACCCCATGAGTGCTCCTTTAAATCAAATGCTGCGTATTTAGGGCATTTTTACATATCGTCCTATTGTGCCATTTTACGAGGCGCACTGCACACACGCCGTGCTTTTTTCACGGAGAAGCCACGTTTTGTTGTGTGCGAAGTTGTTCGTCCGCACTTTTCCTACGTTCTGCGGATTTCTGGGGCGCGGGGGAAGGAGCGGCGCCGGGGAAGACGGCGGTGGCATCACCCAGGGCTCAGGGCCGACTGAAGGGGCTGTCGCGCGGCGCTTACGCCTGCGTGACCAGCTCGGTGATTAGGCGAATTGCGAAAAGCACCAGCACGACAAGCATAATGGGGCGCACAATGGCGCTTCCCTTCTCCGTGAATTGCGTTGAGCCAATGTAGTTGCCCGCCATGTTGAACAGGCCGCCGATGATTCCCAGCAGGAACAGGCATGTTCCGTTGTAAGCGAAGACAGCCAGCGCGGTTAGGTTCGTGGTCAGGTTCACGCATTTCGTCACGCCCGCCGCGCGGCGGGCTCCCAGGCCGCCAACGCTGGTGAGCAGCAGCATGAGAAACGTGCCGGTGCCGGGGCCGTAGAAGCCGTCGTATGCGCCAATGACCAGCGAAACTGCCAGGCAAATTGTGAGCGTTTTTTTGCGCGACCAATCGGCGTCGGCTTGTCCCAGGTCTTTGTGGCGCAGCACGTAAAAGCCCGCAATGGGGATGACGACCAGCATGAAGATGCGCAGGAAGATATCAGAGGCCAAAAGACTCAGGTTTGCGCCAATGTCCGATCCGATCAGCGCGACAACTACGCACGGTGCGCACAGCCACGCCACCATGTAGCCTTGCCGCGCGTATTTCACGGTGGCAACGATGGTGCCCATGGCGGACGAGACTTTGTTCGTGCCAATGGCCAGGTGAAGCGGCAATCCCGTAACGGCGAACGCAGGCAGGGCAATCAGGCCGCCGCCGCCGGCAATCGAGTCCACGTATCCCGCTAGAAACGATCCGCCGATGATTACCAAAATGCCCCACCAGGGAATGAGTCCATCGGCGGTCACGATTGAAGATATGAGTGCGAAAAAATCCATGCGGTGCACTTTATCCTATGTGGCGAAGCGGGGGAAGGGGAAGACGCGATTTTTGCTGTGCGGTGCTCGTTGGGCGTTGGTGGCGGGGGAGCTGGTGGTGCGGGTGCGGTGGGGAAGCGGCGGGGAAGCGGCGGTGCAGGCACGGTGGGGAAGCGGCGCGGTGCGCGCGTGGCGTTCGCCCCCTTCGCCTTCGTAGCTGTTTGCTTGCGGCGACTGCGTGAGGCCTTGCGTCTTCCGCTGCTCTGCTGCTGGATTGGTGCGGGTACGGTGTTCGCCCCTCTACGCACGTCCTTGATCCAAATCGGAATGAATTGCTCTTCCTCCTGCATTGGCGGCCCCCCTTGTTGGAAAAGAGGGGGCGAATTCAGGCAAATCGACGATAATCGGTGGCCGACGATTCTGCGGGGAGGCGTGCCTCAGTCGCGCAATTCTCTGACCTGGGGTTTTGCCGGAGCGTTTTTCTCGTTGCGTCCCGTATGCCGGAAAACGGCCCGATTTGCGCCTTGCGACCACCGATTATCGTGCGTTTGCCCGAATTCGGGGGCGTTTTCGCAACAACCGCTCCTTCGCGATGCCACTGGCGATTACTGGAATTCCGTCTACGCCGCACCTTTGCGCTTTTTGCGCGACAGGAGTAATATAAACCCGTAAAATATTTCGGAATTAAACCAAGGAGGTTTTCATGAAAGTTGCAGTACCTTGCGATACTCCGTTTGGCCTGAGCGCTCAGCGCAGCGGCCACTTCGGACATTGTGCGTTCTTTACGGTTGCCACCATCGAGGGCAACGAGGTAACCGATGTTCAGGTTGTGCCGAACGTTGACCACGATGAAGTTGGTTGCGGCGGCGTTATCGACTTCGCGTTGAGCCTGGGCATTGACGCCATCATCGCGGCGGGCATGGGCGTTCCGCCGTTCACGCGTTTCACGAACGGTGGCGTGAAGGTGTACCTGGAGCAGACGCAGCCTATCGCTGGCGACGCCATCAAGGTACTCATGGACGGCAAAGCGGTAGAAATGTCGCTTGACCAGGCGTGCTCTCACTAGGAGGGCAATGCGCCGAACGCGAGCGTTGCGGATGTTCGGTTTCTTTCGTGGATGCTTTGCTCGTGAGCGGTTTTAGCTTTTGCGTGTTGGCTTCGTAGGCGTATGGGTTCATGCTCCGATGCCTGCAAGCTGGACGTTTTTAGCTTTCTTTATGAGTTGGGCCGCTGTGTTTGCGAGCGGTGCTTTTCTTGGACTTCGAAAGGGGGTTCAGGCAAGGCGTCGTTTGCGAACGCAGCGGTTTTGTTTTTTCGCTCCCGTTTTCTTGTTTCGATTATTGCATTCTGCCGTTCCCTTGCTTGTCTCATGCTGCTCCCATACCGCCCCCTTGCTTGCCCCTTGTTATCTTGCAGCGTTTTTCGCTCCTCTCTTGCCCCCGGCATCGCCTCTTTCTGATTCCCTATTTCCTTCTTCTCGCCCCTTTTTCGTTTCTGGGGCATGTTGTTGAATTTTGGGGCCGAAATTCGAAGTTGATGTAGGTTGGAAGTAGGTCAAAATTTATTTTTGGTCCGATGCTGCAATATGCTTCAATTGAGAATAACTTTGAGCTGGGTATTTAGAAATACGAATTTTCCGCAATCGGCGTGTTTGCTGAAAATGACTCGTTTCGCGCTTCCGACCTACTTCCAACCTATCCCAACTTCGAATTCAGGGGCATTTTTTCAACAACATGCAGCTTTTTCGCGTTTGCAAGCGGCGGTGCTGCTTGCCGTGTCGTATAGTGAACGCATGATGAACAGCGATAACAACAATAAGCGTCAAGTTGAGGGGCAGCGAAGGGCGGCGCCTCGGAAGCGTGTTGCTTCGGAGCGTTCGGCTGGCGAGCGGCAAGGCGCAGCGCGTCGCGGGGATATGGGGCAGCGCTCGAGGGCCGGGCGTCAAGAAGATACTCCGCCTCGTCCGGGAATGGAGCATCGACCTGGAGCCGCTTCGCGCCGCTTGGAAACGGATCGCCGACCTGGGGAAATATCGCGTCCTGCTGCGCAACGGGGCACGCGCCCGGCACCGCGCCCGTCTGCATCTGCGGCTTCCACGCGCTCCTCGGCGCGCCCGTCTGCACCCGCGTCGGGGGCATCGCGCAGCGCTGAACGCCCATCAGCGCGCCCACCTGCGCGCCCTGCACGTTCGGCTGCGCCTCACGGTACCGCTCGCACCTCCGGCCGTCCGGCAGCGCCGGCGCCTTTGCGTTCCGGTACTCGGACGATGGCGCGCGCTTCGGAACCCGCGCGTTCTGCTCGTTCTGTATCGGCGGCGCCAACGCTTTTTGGCTTTGACCTGCGGATTATCGGCGCTGTGCTTGTGGTTCTTGTTGTCGCGATTGTGCTGGTTGTGCGCGGATGCTCAGGTTCGGAGCCTTCGTCTGCCGCTTCTGCCCCGGCGGCTTCCGCAACGCCAGTGGCCGAGGAATCACAGGTTGACATCGAAGCATACCGCGACCAGGTGTTTTCCTGGCTTGAGGATGATTACGCCGAAGCGTTGATGACCGCCGCCGAAACAGATGCGGACGCCGCATGGATTGTCTCCCATATCGATTGCTACGCGGTGGATGGCTCTTCGGTGCAATACAAGTTGCTGAAGCTAGCGGCGACAGAACCGCAGGCGCGTCTTTTCGTGCGAAATTGGCCCAATTGCTATCCCTCTGACCAGGCGGGATCGTGCTCGTCGGGGTGGGATGGTCGCGTTCCTCGCTTGTATCAGTGGGACGAGCGCTGGGGCTACACTCTCTACTGCAACACCACGTTTGCACTTACGGGATGCTGCCCCACATCGTTGGCAATGGTGTACCAGGGGCTTACGGGCGCATCCGACCGCTCGCCCTACGACTTGGGCGTTATGGCGGCACGCGGAGGGTATATGGACTCCTTCAACGGTACCGACACGGCGTTCCTTACGAATTGCGCTTCTGAGCTGGGCTTGAGCTGTCGTCAACTTTCCGTTTCCTCGGATTCCATCACGTCGGCGCTTTCTGCGGGCGAGGTCGTTATCTGCAATGTGGGTCCGGGCGATTTCACCACGGGTGGTCATTTTATCGTGCTTGCTGGCCTGGATAACGCGGGCGATGTTGTGGTGAACGACCCGTTCTCGGCGGAACGCTCGGCGGTGAGCTGGCCTGCGCAAACGATTGCGGGGCAGACGAAGGCGCTCTACGCCTACTCGCTGGCATAGAGCGCCTTGGGGCGGCGGGGTGTTGGCATTGTGGATGGCGGGTGCGGATGGCACTGCTCGCGATGCTGTGGATGTAGCTGCAGCTCGCACCCGCCGGCGCGCCCTGCTGCAGCGTCTGCTTCTGCCTTCGCTTGCTTTCCGGATCCACCCGCTGTCTGATGCCGTAGCGTTTGCCGCTGTTGTATCTTGCGTCGCTCGCTGTTCTGGTCCTGCCGCCTAGCGCCTTCCGCCGCGCTTGCGCATGTCGTCCTTGATTTCGTCGAAGCAATCCGCGGGAAGGCATCCTTCTTCGCGGAAGGCGCATAAGACGTTTCCCATAGTGCGGAAGTTGAGCTCGGTGCCTTCGCCGTCGGGCACGTAATCCACGGCGCAATCAGCGCCGATGCCAAAATGACCTGCGGTTTCAACGGCGTCGATGTTCGCGCCCAGGAAAATAAACTCCCAGCCGTAGCGCTTTTTCTGCTGCTCGATCATCTTCTTCACCTTGTGCGCGGAGAATTCGCGGCTTGAGTTTTCCTCGCCGTCAGTGATGATCACGAACAGGACCTTGTCGGCGCGGTACTCCTTCGCGGTGTTTTTCTGCGCCGCCGCAATCTTGTTGATGGTGCGTCCAATGGCGTCAAGCAGCGCGGTGGAGCCGCCCACGCGATATTCCCGCTCGGTGATGGGCGCCACGGCGCGCACGTCAATGCGGTCGTGCAGCAGCTCGTAGTTGTGGTCGAATAGCACGGTGGTTATCCGACACTCGCCGCGCTCTTCTTTCTGCTGTTCAAGCATGGAATTGAAGCCGCCGATGGTGTCTTTTTCCAACCCGCTCATCGAGCCGCTTTTGTCCAAAATGAACGCAACTTCGGTCAGGTTCGTCTTCTCGTTTGTCTTTTCGTTTGCCTTCATGGTAAGCCTCCTTGGTCTTTGGGTTCGTCTGCATCGCTTTCCTTAATGCAGTTCCCAGTATGGAGAAGGAGAGCCCCTTGCAGGTCGCTTTCAAAGCGACATCGGAGAAGGCGGCGCGGGGCTGCTGGCATAGAACGCTTTCGGTCGGCGGCGCGGAGCTGCTGGCGGGGTCGCGGGCAAGGGCACGCTGGCGGGGGCGGGGTCGCCGGCATCGAGCGTTTCCGGTCGCCGCCGCGGCGCTGCTGGCAGGATCGCTGGCAAGGTCGCTGCCCGTTTCTCCGATTCTAGCTCGCGCCCAAAAGCGGCTGGTCGTACTTGAAGAGCACCTCGTTTATCTCAAAGGTGTCGTATTTGCCGTGCACGATGAAAAACTCAACGATGACGTCGAACAACTGGCTGTGGGAAAGTGTGTAGCCGGCGCGTTCGAGCAGGTCGTTTGCTTCTTCCAGCGTGAGCTCCAGCGCGATTGCCAGCGCAATGATCGTTCGCTTGCCGGGCGTGTAACCTTTGCCCGTGCGGATTTTCGAGAACAGCTTGCGGCTGATGTTGGCGCGCTTGTAGACTTCGACGTCGGTTTTGCCCTTGGCATCAATCAGGCGCAAAAGCGTTGCGTTGAACGGTTCGTCCAGGTTTTCGATAACAGCGTCAAGACCCAAGGGCGCTCTGTTTATATCAAGCATCACGCCTTCATCATGACATGCATCATCGCAAGTAACGGGTATGTCAGCTAGAGTGGAAAACCCAAAATCAGACAAAGAAGCCGCGCTTAGCGCACCGTCGGAGATTGCTTCTCCTTCGATGGTTTCTGCTTCGTTTGCGTCCCTTGACACAATTGCGCCCGCAGTTGTTTCGCCGGCAGCGCCGCCGAATACCGCGGCTGGTGCTTCGCTGGTTTCTTTGTGGGCCGAATCTGCAGCTGCGACGTTGGTTGCCTCTGCCTTTTCTTCGCTTGCCGTCCGTTCTTCATCGGTTATCGATACCGAGGTTGTGACCCTTGCTGCGCCCGCCGCTTGCGCGCCGCGGCGCCAGGGTCTCAAAAGGCGTGCGGCTCGCTGGGGACGGTCAATGAAATGTTCGTCCACGTAGTTCTGGTCAATGTAGCTTTCGACCTCACCCAGCAGCTGCTCGCTTAGCTCGAACGCTGCCTGGTCGTAAATTGCCAGGTACACGTCCATGTCGTGTGTTTCCAGGAAATCCCTGATGGCGCAGGTGGCGATGCGTAAGGCGTCGGCCTTCGGGTAACCGAAAATGCCGCTTGAAATGAGCGGAAACGCAATGCTCGTGCAGTCGTTTTTTGCTGCCAGCGCGAGCGATTCAGTATAGGCGCTGCGCAACAGCCGCTCGCTTTCTTCGGCGTCTTGCTGGCAGTAAACGGGCCCCGCGGCGTGGATGACGAACTGTGCCGGCAAAGCGAATCCCGGCGTGATTGCGGCGCCGCCCGTTTCGATGGGTGCTACTTTGTCGCAGGCGGCCTGCAGTTGCGCAGGACCTGCGGCTTCGAAGATGGCGCCGCACACGCCGCCGCCCATTGCAAGCTGGGGGTTCGCGGCGTTGACGATGGCATCGACGTTCATACGGGTTATGTCTTGACGGACAATGGTGAACGGCATTTTGTGGCTCCTATCTGCGGCAATCGAGCTTTTGAGGGTGGGTTGCCGCGCATGTTTTCGTAAAAGTATACGCCGAATTTTGCGTTTCGGCACATTGTTGCACGGGATTGCCGATTTGCATGTCCTGTAAATAGGACAGGTTTTTTGCTATCGCGGTCGCTGTCGGTGATTCTCATGCCGTGGTTGCATGCGGAAGAGATGCGTAAGCCTCCTCTCGCGAAAACCCGTGTTTCGTATGCAGCGGTTGCACGCCGCCATTTCTCCGAACAAGGCGTTTTTGCTTGTTGCGTTCGGTTGTGCGCGCCGTGTTGTCGGAAAATCAGGGTCAAAACGCCCAAATCGACGGTACGGGGCGGTTCGGAGAGGGCTTGCTGCTCCGCTTGCCTCCAGGCGATTTCTGCGAACTGGGGTTTTGCTGGATGTCGTTGGCCTCAACGGCTTCGGACGCCCTTTCCGCACCTCCCCACCTGCCCCGTACCGTCGATTTGGACGTTTTCGGGGCGAAAAAACGACAAGCTGGTCGGAGGGGGAGGGGGATAATTTGAGCTGCCTTTCGTCCGAGTTCAATGGTCTTGGAGAGTCAGATCAGGCAGACAGGGCTTCGCTTTTGTTTGTATTCGGGGTCGTGTCGGATGCTGCCTGCGTGCGAGCTGTATTCTTTCGATTGCATGCCGAATTGTGCCGGGGCAGCATCTTGCATGGCGAGCTGATAGCATTCAGGCGCTTGGAAAAAGGAGCTCGGGGTGCTTGCAGACAATTAGAGCCATGGCGGGTCGCTACGAAAAAGCAGTTCGCTTAATAGTTTACTTTTCTCGAAATCGCACCGTAGATTCTCTTTGCGCCTGTTCAATCCAGCTTTGCGGTTTATGGTTCTTGCCAGTCGTTCGAGTTCTGTGCCGCTCCTGATGGACTTATCGGTGAATCGAACTACGTCGTATCCTGCTTCGAGCATAAGATGGTCTCGTTTCTTGTCGTTTACGTGGTTGTCCTCAATCCCGTGTTGGCTGCCGTCGTATTCAACGATAAGGTTCGCCTCGCGCCACACGATGTCGCCATGAAGAATCTGCTTTTCTCCGAAGCGAACCTTGCTGGGCAGGTTCACTTGTATTTCATGGTTGAGCAGAGGTGCGGGCATGCCGAACCCGCCTAGGCGTCGCGGAAGCGTCATGGTAATGGCAAGAATCGATTCCCGCGGTGATGCCGAGCCGTCAAGCACGTATTGGCAAGCTTTCTTGGCTAACTTTATGCCAGTCATTCCTTTCGACTTATCGAGATATGCGGTAATTCTTTGCCTGGACGTAAGTGGCTCGCGCTTGTATCGGGTCTCCTCGTTGCCAATTCTTGCGTATGTGCCGCATAACTCCATGCCGTACAGTACAAGTGCCTCGAAGGGCAGGTAAGTCGCTGCCTCCAGGAAACAAAGTTCGGGGCTTGCGACGTAAGTGTCGCGGTTGATTTGTCTGAACGACCATTTGGGGTAAGTTAAGTCGCGATGATGAAAAGAGATATTTCCCACGTGATGCTTGTTTCTTTCGTTTGCCACCAGGGCGTGCAGCGTCTCGTTTTCATCGAGGCCCAAAACCAAACGGCGGGCATCGTTCAGGGCGGCGGCACTTTGGATGTCCGACGGCGCGGGTATTGCTCTCGTTTTCTTTGTTTCGTTCAGGTCGCGACGCAACCAGTATTTGCTCGCAGTCTGGTGGGAGAGAAAGATTCTTGGTGGGATCATGGCGCTCCTTACTTTTTTGACGGCATCATGACATGCGCCGCTATCAAAATCCCATCAAAACGGGCCATATCGCTATCAAAAAGTTGACAAAAAGCTATCAAGATCGATTTTTGCGGGTTGCGGCAATCGCGAAAGACGCTGCTGGTCGTCGCTTGCTTGCCAGGTTTGATCTTGTGGGTGTGCGACCGCGAGAGAGGCAGCGCCGCCAACCGTTTGCGAAGCGAGGTTGCCTTTTTGGGCGTGGCGCAACGAGCGGAAAGGTTGGGCATCGATTGTTTCTGCAGCTGTCGGGTTCTTAGGGTGTGCGACCGAATCGTCTTTTCGTTGAGACGCTGCGCGATTGGGCGGCTGCTCTTTGCATGCGTGCGGCAGGATTAACGTTCGTGCGGCCGCTAGAAATCAGTCGGGATGATTCTTGGAATACGGACGAGGATCGAATCATCAAGCGCGCTGCCCGGCGAAAGAAAGAAGCGGGGTTTGGGGTTGAGCGAGTGTTTGTGGGTTGTTTCCGCTCTTTTCGGTTTCATGTTGTCGGAAAATCGGCGACAAAACGCCCAAATCAACGGTACGGGGCGGTTCGGAGAGGGCTTGTTGCTCCGCTTGCCTCCAGGCGATTTCTGCGACCTGGGGTTTTGCTGGATGTCGTTGGCCTCGACGGCTTCGGACGCCCTTTTCGCGCCTGCGACCTGCCCCGTATCGTCGATTTGGACGTTTTCGGGGCGAAAAAACGACAAGCTGGTCAAGAAGCAAGGAGAGTGGGGAGCGCGTAGGCGCGGGACGGGTGTAAGAAAGGATGGGCGGGCATGGGAGAGAACGGACAGGCATGGGGAAGCTCGGGACGGGCATGCGGAAGAGTGCTGCGGGCGTTGCGAAGCTGGTGCAAACGGGCAGGTGGGCACGAGGAAGGGGATGGAGCAAGGAGGAAACGGAGTAAGGGGGCGGAAGAGTGATTTGGTGGGGCAGGAAAGGAGACTGATTCGTGGGGCGTGTTGGCGGGGAATCGTTCGGAAGAGCGGGGAAGGGATATGGACGTGGGGAAGTGCCGAGCGGCGAAGGCATGGGGGAAGGAACAGATGGCGGGAAGGGTGTAGTAGGAAGAACGGGGTGGGTGCTCGGGCCGGGTAGCAGGTTGCGCGACAGTTTGACCTTGTGAGCTGGGTTGATTGGCTGGTTGCGAAAAACGTCGAAGGCATGGCGAAGGAGCAGATGGCAGGAAGGGGTGAGTCGATCTGCTAAGCGGCCGTCAGATTGTGGGCACGGGGAAGGACAGGGTAGGCTGCAGGAAGTGCCGGGCCGACAGGCTGGTTGTGAAAAAGCGGGCAAGGCATGGCGAAGGAGCAGGTGATGGAAGGGGCGGGTCGATCCGCCAAGCGGCCGCTAGATTGCAGGCATGGGGAAGGGCAGGGTAGGCTGTTGGGCGGTGAATCGTGCGGGAAGGGAAGGGGAAGCAGGAAGGAGGAACGGAAGGCGCAGGTCCGTCGGGGCTCCTGACATAGCCGTTCTGAAATAGTTCCGAGTATGTTCCGAATAAGTTACAATTTCGCATTTTCTGACCCCGCCCAGCTCCCAAAATGCGATGGTTCTGCTATCATTAGAACCTATTGTTTTTGCTTAAGTGTTATTGAATTGAGGTGGCATTGTGGCTGAATCAGAAACGGGAGAATCCGCCGTTTCGAAGCAAGATGAAGCCATTTGCGCCGTCAGCCGCACATCGCGCCTTGGGTCAAGTTATATCAACAGAGGGGTGCCTTCCGAAATGCGAGGGCGCCCCTCTGCTTTTCCGTGAATAGAGCCAGGTCAAGGCGCGTAACCCCCATAAACAAACTGTTTCCTGCCAATGCCGTAACGGCGGGAATGGAGATACAAAGCAATTATCGGAAACAAGGAAAAGAAAGGAAGATGCGAAAGACATGAAAGCAAGTAATGCAAACAAAGTCATCTCGGTTTTGCTGAGCGTTGCCATGTGCCCCATGATGGTGCCTACTGCAGCGTTCGCGGCCGATGACGGCACAGCATTGGGTGCTTCCACCGCGGTCGAGCAGGCTCAGCCCGCTGATCAGGCAGAAGCCTCTGGCACGGGCGCAAGCTCGGGCAATACGCTTGCCGCGCAGTCCGAAACCGCGGGTGAAGCTGCAACCGGCGAAGCTGCAACTGGTGAAGCGGCTGCACCTGCAGCAGCACCTGTAGCAGCAGCTGGCGAAGCGTCCGGCGAAGAAGCAGCGCCTGCAGAAGTTGCGCAGGTCGGTGAAAAGACCTACACCACGCTCGAAGACGCCTTTGCAGCGTTGAACAGCAGCAATCGCACGTTGAAGCTGCTTGATGAGAGCGCGTGGGATGTGGCAAAGCCGGTATATTATAAGGCGGGTAAGGCGAGCGGCTACGTTGCTAAGCTGACCGATGCCCTTACCGCAGCTTATCAGGCCAATGCTGGCGACATCACCATCGTGTGCCGTCCTGGTTCTGACCTGGGTACCATGACGCACGGTCACGTAGCGGACAGCATTACCATTTATGGTAACGGCGCTTACGTTTCTGGTGGCGAATGCGACCTTGAGGTTGATACGTACCAATACGATCGCAGTACGGGCAAGCAGACTAAGGACGCCGTGACCGAGCTCGCAGGCAAGACGATTACGATCAGTGCCTACGATGTTGCCAACCTGGGCGTTTGGGGTCAGCGCAATACGGACGCTACAGTGAACGTCAACTTGACGAACTGCGATGGCAAGCCCCTTGGCGCTACCAATGTCCAGCGCGTTTACATCAGCGGCACGTCCGGCGTGAATAACTTTACGTTGACGGATTGCGATTTCATCACGGGCGCAACCGCAGTGTACTCGAACGCCGATGGCGCAGTTGCAATCAACAACTGCTCCTTTACGGACAGCACCGTGCCGGTCAACTTCAATCACAAGGCAACCGGTACGCAAACGGTGACGGTTGCGGGCTCCAAGTTTACGAACTGCGGAACCACTGGTGACTGGGCTGCATTTGCGGCTCCTGCGCGCTTCGTCAACTCTGCGGCGGGCGCCCTGAAGGTAACGATCGACGGTTGCTCGTTCGCGGGCACGGCGGGCGTGAACGGCGACATCCTTATCGGCGATGGCCGTACGGGCAAAGAGTCGAACGAAGTTACGCTCACCGTTACGAAAACCGCAGCTGACGTTCAGGCTCAGAAGCCCGGTTATTACGGCGAAGGCACAACGGTAGCGGACGCATCGCTCAAGGGCGAAGTTGCGACCACGCCCGAAAAGGGCCTTGACGGCGCATCCATCGGGTCCATTGTTACGCCTGCTCCCGCGGGGGTTGCGGAAGTAAACGGCGTGAGCTACCCCAGCCTGCAGAAAGCTATCGACGCAGCATCGCGCAATGCAACGGTGAAGTTGCTGGCCGATACGAAAGAGAACGTCACAATCTCCACGTCCCATGTCACGCTCGACCTGAACGGTCACACCCTTAATGGCAGCACGGGCGAGCGTAAGCCGGCACTGACGGTTACGAGCTGGGTCAACGTCAAGGACTCCAGCGAAGCCCAAACGGGCACCATCATGCGTGAGGACACCGCAGAGAACTCTGGCATTTCGTCCCATTACGTCATTGACGTTCAGGGTGGCAAGAGCGGCTGGTTGTTCTTCCAGGGCGGAACCGTTAAGAACGACAGCGGCGCTGGTGGAACGAAGGGTGCATCCCTTGTCCGCGTTGGCGACGATAGCAAGCCTGGATTGCCGAAAATGACTATCACCGGCGGTACGTTCACGCAGAACAACTTCATCGTCCTAAAGTGCGATTCCGGCATTCTTTCGGTCGCAGGCGGTACCATCAATTCCGCGAATAGCTATACGATTCAAAACTGGAAGACAACCTATATCAAGGATGGCGACCACGGCGCGAGCAGACCAGTCATCAACGGCAACGTTTCGACATGGACCTACAACGGAAGCGGCTCTAGTCTCGAGATCAGCGGCGGCACCGTCAACGGTAACGTTGAGTCAGTGACTTACGACGGCGTCGAGGGCGAACCGGCGAAGGTGTCCATCACGGGCGGCACCGTCAATGGCACGCTGAACACGGTTGACTACAGCACGGGTACCACTTCCAACGACCCCACAAAGGCGACGGTCGAGGTCACGGGTGGTACGTTCAGCACCGATCCGTCTCGCTATGTGGTTGAAAACTTCGCAGCAACTAAGAATGCCGATGGCATGTACGGTGTAGAAAAGGCTTACCTTGCTCAGGTTGGCGAAACCAGCTACTACACCATGGACGAAGCGTTCGATGCTCAAACCAAAACCGGCAAAGCCATCACTTTGCTGCGCGACTACACCACAGGTGGCACGTTCAACTCTGGAACCGAGGCTCGCGTGGTTGACCTGAACGGCCACACCTGGACGTGCACGGGAACTGACGCGAATTCCGCAGCGTTTGAGATCAATTACCCCAACGCATCGCTTACGGTAAAGAACGGCAAGATTGTGAGCTCCCAGCTCGTTGGCCTAATTCCGTCCGCCATGGGTGGCACCATCACGTACGACAACTCCGCCCTTACGTTCGAGGGCGTTGAGGCAACTACCACCGCCACGAGCGGCATCGAAACGAACGGCAACAACACGAACGACACCGTTGTTCTGAAGAACAGCACGCTCAACGTTCCCAACGGCTTCGGCATTTACTTCCCCAGCAGCGGAACGCTGACCATCGATAACTCCACGATTAACGCGAAGACGATGGGCGCGCAGGTGTGCTCGGGCAACCTGAACGTTACTGCTGGTAGCGCGATCACCGTGTCGGGCGACCCGGTTGAGAAGCTCGAGGGCGACGGCGCTATTCAGGATGGCGCGGCAATTTCTATCGTCAACCGTCCCGGCTACAAGGGTCTTGGCCAAATCGCCATTACCGGCGGCACCTTCAAGGCGAAGGGCGATAACGCGGCCATCAAGGCCTACACCTGGGATTCTTCGACGAAGCAGGAGTCGGCTTTCGACAACTCTGCTAAGACGGTCGCTGTTTCTGGCGGTACGTTCTCGGCCGCGGTTGCTTCCGATTTGTGCGCTAAAGGCTATGCGCCTGTCAAGAACGAAGATGGCACCTACGACGTGAAGGAAGAAACGCGTGGCACTGAGGCTCGCCCCTACACGCTGGCTGAGCTGGGTGATATGACCCGCGCAGAGTACGTCGCCGCACAGGAAGCATTGGGCGGAACCATGTACGTCACGGTGGGTGACTATACCTACGACAAGAACGGCGTACTGGGCAACGGCGAGCGCAATGATACCCCGGGCCAGAACCCCGATCATTCCAAGCTCAACGCCTACGGCGAGAACGGCTACCTGAATGAGAAGAACGATGGCGCCAATGGCAAGAACATTGTGTTTGTCAATGGCAGTATCACCAGCGGTGCTACCGGCTACACCAACATCGACAACATCGGTACTTCCCTGCTGCTGGCGGTGCCCGCCTACACCAATGTGACGTTCAAGGGCATTGCCTTCAACAACGTCATGAGCTTCGACTACCAGCTGTATACCTCCCCGTGGAGTCAGTTGGGCGAGCTGAAGTTCGACGGCTGCACGTTTAACGGCATCATCGTGGGCGCTATCGCGGCTCAGACGCTGACGTTCAACGGCTGCACATTTACGAATTATACCAATACCACCAGCGCCAACAACTCCAACCCCACGTGGATCCGGCCTGCCTACGGCAACTGGACCGCGGGCGACAACAAGGGTCAGGGCGACAACTTCCAGTCCCTGACCAAGATCAACTTCACCGGCAATACCGTTACCAGCACCCGCCCCGTGAAGTTCGAGTACATTTCCCAGTGGGATATCAGGAGCACGGTCACCGTCACCAACAATAGCTTCGACATCAGCGCGCAGGACGGCGATACGGCGATCAAGAATGTCGGCTTGTATCTTGGCGCGCACACGAAGACAAATGCGTTTGACCTCGTGGCGGACAACAACACCAAGAGCGACAACACTGCCGCGCTGTACACCATTCCCAAAGGGGAGACGTCTCTGCCCCTTGGCTCTACCGTGACGAATACGAACGGCGAGCAGATCGAGCTGACTGACGCGCTCAAGTGGAAGGCCACCGATGCGGAGCAGGACAAGATCGTCCTGAAGACGGTCAAGGCTGTCGCCTCCGTTGGCGATTCCAAGTACCAGTCTCTGACCGAGGCCATCGACGCGGCGCAGGACGGCGAGACCGTTACGCTGCTGACGGATGCGACCGAAGATGTGGCCATCAGCAAGAGCATCACCCTCGATCTGGGCGGCAAGACCCTGACCAACACCAACGCCGGTAATGCCACGATCTCTGTGCAGAGCGGCACCGTTACCGTGAAGAACGGTAATGTTGTGGGCGGCACCGGCTACTACAACATTGAGGTCACGAAGGGCAGCAATGCCAACCTGACGCTGGCGGATGTGACCGCTACGGCGGGCAACACTGGCTCCTCCATGATTGACAACTGGGGCACCCTGACCATCGAGAGCGGCTCGTATTCGGGTGGTCTGGACGTTGTGAAGAGCGAGGAAGACTCAACTCTTAACATTAACGGTGGCAAGTTCGAGCTGAGCTATGCAACGAATGGTTATACGGGCGTTGTTTTCGCCTACGGCAACACGACGATTACTGGTGGCGAGTTTATCCAGAGTCTGACAACCACAGGACGGTGGAACCACCCGCAGGTTATCGCGACTGGTGTTGTGGAAGGCCATACCGCTATCACGCGGGTTACCGGCGGCCACTTCGTCAACAAGATGTCTGGGGAGGGTATTTTCCGCGGTGTCGGCAAGGGCACTTCTGACAACTTCGAGGTTTCCGGCGGTACGTTTAATAAGGGCATTTCCGAAGGCTTCTGCGCCGATGGCTTCATTCCCACTAAGAACGCGGATGGCACCTACGGCGTCAAGGAAGGCCACTATGTTGCCCAAATCGGCAGCAAGAAGTACGAGACGCTGGCCGACGCGATTCATTGGGCTACAAAGGGCAAGACCATTACCTTACTGACGGATGTCGAGCAGAATAGCCAGCTGACCATCGACAAGAGCATCACGCTGGATCTGAGCGGCAAGACCATCAAGAACACGCAAGACATCTGGGGCGATAATACCAACGCCATCCTGTCCATCACAAATGGCGCCAAGGTGACCATCACTGGCGACGGCACCATAGATGCCAAGGAGAACGACTGCTACACCATCAACGTGGTGAAGGGCGACCTGACCATCGAAAACGGCACCTTCTACGGTAACGTCAGCGTGGTTCAGGTGCAGGAGGGCACCTTGTCCGTCAAGGGCGGCTCCTTCGACCTGCACCAGAAGTGGGACGGCAGCAGCAAGTATCTGTTCAACTGCATCGACAAAGCATATGTGGACGGCAGTGCGAATGTCGCCATCAGCGGCGGTACGTTCTTCGGCTTCGACCCCAGCGCCTCCCCCGAGGGCGAAGGCACCAGCTACTTGGTTCCTGGTTACGCTCCTACCAACAACGGCGACGGTACGTACGGCGTGGTTGCCGGCGTGGCGCAGATCGGCGCGAAGGCATATGCCAGCCTGCAGGCTGCCATCGACGCAGCACAGGCGGGCGATATTGTCCAGCTGCTGAACGACACCACGGAAAACATCACCATCGCTGAGAACAAGCAAATTACGCTTGACCTGAACGGTTACACCCTTGACGGTGGCACGGGCACCGCGAAAGCGGCCATCCTGAACAAGGGCAACGTGACCATCACCGATACGAGTGCTGGCAAGACTGGCACCATCAAGCGTGATGACCAGGGCGTCGCAGGCGAGACCAGCTATTACGTCATTGACAACAATGGCACGATGGTCATTGACCAGGCGAACGTCTTTAACAATTCTGGCGCTAAGGGCTCTTCTCTGATTCGCAATGGCGGCGTGGATAACGTATCGTCGCTCACCATCAACGGTGGCACGTTCGAGCAGCAGAACTTCATTGCCGTTAAGAACGACACCAATGGTGAACTCACCATTAACGGCGGCACGCTGACCAGCACGCAGTCTGTTGTTCAAAACTGGAACAAGGCTCAGATTCTGGGCGGCAACCTGACGGGTATCATTTGGACAGATTCTTGGACCGAGGTGGGTTCAGTTGGCGAAACCGTTATTGGCGGTAACGCTCAATTCACCGGCAGGATTTATATGGACGTCACGAGCCCTAATCCTTCAACCCTGAAGATTGAAGGCGGTAAGCTCGATGTCACTAATTGGACGGTGACCGATGCTGCGGTTAAGGTGAATGCCTCTATCGCGGTTTCTGGCGGTACCTTCACGGCCGCTGTCCCTGCCGAGCATTGCGCTGCCGGTTACGTTCCCGTCACTAACGCCGATAGCACATACGGCGTGGCGGTGGGTAAGTTCACTGTTCAGGTGACGTCCCGCACCACTACCAGCGGCAGCCCTGTGGCCAATGTGTCTGGCGGCGGCAGCGATGTCACCTACGCAGAGGGCACCACGGTTACGGCGTCCACCATTAGCGGCTACAACTTCGTGGGCTGGTTCGTCAACGAGTACGCCGGCACGCCGTACAGCACTGACCTGACCTGCACGGTCAAGCCCACCGACAACTGCACCATGATCGCGGTCTACGAGCCCGTCAGCGGCGGCAAGTTCTGGCTGACCGTTACGGCTTCCGAGTTCACGGTCAACGGTGGCGCAGTGCAGGATTCCTACCTGTACGAGCAGTACGCCATCGGTGCATCTGTGACGGTGAACTTCACCGGTACGGAGAACTTCCTGTACTGGGTCAACGCATCCAACAAGGTAGTTTCCACCAATAAAAGCTACACCTTCACTATGGGCAGCGAGACGGCCCTGAAGGCTGTGTACGGCAAGGCGCGGCAGAATCAGGCAACCGTGGTGTTCATTTCCCACAGCGACCAGATCATCAGCTCCAAAGCCTACACCACCTCCGGAACCATCCAGTTCCCCGTGCCTCCCATTAAGATGGGCTGCACCTTCACTGGTTGGTCTATGACGGAGGCTGAGATTCATGAGGCCATGGCCAACAACAACGGTATCATTCAGGTGCGCGCGCTTTATACGGAGCCCAGCATTGACTGCAAGGTGACGGTGGTCTATCCCGACGGCGCCGACAGTGAGGTCGTGAATGCCAAGGTCGGCCAGCTTGTCAATGTGACAGCCAAGGACATTGAGGGCAAGACCTTCTCCTGTTGGACGGACAACGACGGCAACGTTCTGGGTTACACTAAAACGCTGAAACTGGCTCCCAGCGGCAACATGACCGTGAAGGCTATTTACAGCGACGAGGTCTCCGAAGCCAAACCTGTCATTTCCATCAGTGAGGTTAGTGCCGCCAAAGCGAATGAGGGTTATGTGGTCACATTCATGGCAACGCGCGCTGTACCTGAGGACTACCAGGTTGTGAAGCAGGGTATCCTGTGGAGTAGAGATGCTGCCTGCGGTGAGGATGGCGCAGCGACGTACATGCAGTTTGATAGCAACGGCAAGCTGCCGACCGGCGTAAATGCCTACATCGGCAACAGCCTGGAATTAAACGGTGTGACGCGCCTTGACATTACCACCAAGTACAATGACCGGACCTTCTACGGCCGCGGCTACATGATTCTTAAGAGCGATGCGGGTGAACTCCTGTATATTTATACAGATACGATTGCGTCTGGCAGCTACGACAGCCTGACCAAGTAACCAAGTAAAGGAGGCAAAAACTTATGGATAAGAAGCAGTATGAATCTCCAGAGATGTTGGTCATTCTGATCGCCGACGAAGACGTCCTCGCCAGTGGCGAAATTGATTCTGGCACTGTTGGCGGCGACGATTAAATTGCCCGCTCATCTCCAACCCTAACCTAAAACAGGGGCGTAGCCCGCACGGGCTACGCCCCTGCGCTTAAATCAAGGGAGCGACTTATGAAAAAACTCATCCCCGTGCTGTTGTCGCTGCTCATGGCGCTGGCTGTGGCGGTTCCGGCGTTTGCGGACACCATCTACACCGAGGGTGCGCTGAACTATACCATCGCAGATGAGTCCATCACCATCACCGACTACTTCGGCAAGGACGCCGAAGTTACCGTGCCTGCCAGCATTGCTGGCACTCCCGTGAACACTATCGCCGCAGGTGCGTTCGCTCACAACGAAAGCGTCAAAAAGGTAAACCTGCCGGATACCATCACTTCCGTGGAAGAAGGGGCCTTTGCTGCCGGCATAACGGTGAACTACCAGTCCAATGTTGTTGGTGGTGGTACATCGATCGGCGAAGGTAATTCCACTGGAAGCGGCTTGGGCGGCGGCTCTGGCTCGTCAACCAGCATCGATGAGGCCACCGTCGACGCGGACGGCTTCGCCACTTCAGGCAGTGCCGACGCTGCGGGTGCCGGTGCCGCGTCTGACTCTGGCGGCGACGCGACGGACTCCGCCGACGCTGCGTCTGAGTCGGGCAGCGAGCAGGTTTCCCTGCTGGACAGCTCGACCGAGCAAGAGCAGGGCGCAAGCTTCGCCTGGTCTTGGGTGGCTCTGGGCATCGTTGTTGTGGCAGCATGTACCGTCGCCTGGTTATGGCTATGGCGAAAGAGAAGCCGCTAAGGCACATCGGTTCGGGACGTAGGTTCCGGTTCGGCGTGCTTCTGGTAGCTGCAGGCGCAGCCGAGAACCCAATTCCCTCATCGGCAAGGCAAGGCCCGCACCTGGTGGCGCGGGCTTTTTCAGCTTCAGAAGATGAAAAAGCCACACTCTTCTGACCTGGCACTATGGAGAGACGCCCGCGCGCGCCAGCAATGAGCAAGCAAGCCGCGGTAAAACCTGCGCACATCGAGTAATTAATTCAGCGGAAAAGCAGCTCTCTATGTTAAACAGTTCAACCGCAAAAACTGGATTTGTATTCGCGGAAGAATGTTGAAATCGATACAGAAAAGCCACTGAAAGGTCGATTTTGCAGTCACCACTGGTATGTCCTATTCAACGTAAAGAACTTCCCCTGGCCTTCGCTACCTTACATCCTAGTGACCTCAAGGCGTTTGAGCAGGTCAACGTCCTTTTGCGCGCTGCGGGCATCGTTGGCAAGCTCGCTTACTTTCACGTTGCGCGCGAGCCCCTTACGCACGATGTGCCCCACTTGGTAGAGGCACGCGGCCGGGGCGAGCCACGCGTGTTTGCGTGCCGGCGCCCAGTGGACGCGTCCGCCGTCGTACAGGTAACGCACCAGCGCTGCGGGGCTGCGGAAGTTGTGCAGCACCGTGCGGGTGTTCTGCGCGCCGCGCTCCACTTTGCGCCCCATGTTTCCCTTGTGCATGATATAGAGCAGCAGGTCGTTTGCAAGTTGCGAATCGGCGTGGTCGAACCACGTTGCCGAAGTCTGAAGCCCCAGGTAAGAGCGACAAAGCCACGTGGTAGTAACGGCAAGCTTCTCCATGCCGATTTGCTGCGCGGCGTGCTGGAACCCGGTTTCCCACAGCTTATCGGTTAGGTGCGCAGCAACGAACATCTGCCAATCCAGAATTTGGCGAAGTCCCAGCCCCGACCCTAAATGCTGGTTGACGTGCGCCAGCAGCACCAGTCCGTTTTCGAGCGGCGGCAATACAGGCACGGTGAAGCCGACGACATCTTCCCAGGTAGCGCGCGGGATAGCGTTATATATAGCCTGGTCAAGGTAGTGCGCTTGCTGCTTGTTAGTGCAGGTGCTGAAGAAGCGATGCAGCTCGATTTCGGGGCAGTCTGTTTTCTTGAAGCCCGCATGACGTGGGTTGATCTCAAGCGACGTGTCGTTTACCCAACCGAGGCGCTCCAAAAGCGAAAACGCCTGGTCAAAGTACTCGGGCGGCACAATAAGATCAATGTCTCCCATGCTGCGCCCGTTCGGCTGCGGGTAATTCACCGCCGCCGCCGCGCCTTTCAGCACGACAACGGGAATGTCTGCCTGGCGAAACGAGGAAAGCACACGGTCTTGCGTCATCATAAGGCGGTACCAGCTTGACAGGTTTTTTCCTACGCGCGCAAGGTATTCTGCCTGGTCGGAAGAGGAAAGAGCAAGGGATTCAACGGCGTTCGCGGGGTAGCCGACAACCGATTGCGCCACGAGCTCCGCGTGCACGGCGGGCCATAAGCCCTCGGGGAGCGCGAGGGCGGGAGCTGGCGCGGACGCCAGTGCGGGCGCGGACTCGGAGGCGGTTTCTGGCGCTAGCGCAGACGTAGGTGCCGCCGCGGGTGCGGGGTCTTGCTCGGGCTTGGCTGCGAGTCCGGATGCTCGCCCGGGGGTAGGCACGGATGCGTCTCTGGTCCCTTCGCCAGCAGCCTGCTGAAAGGCACTTTCGGCGGCGATGATCTTGAGCGTGTACTCTTCGGCGGCGGAAAGCTCCAAAATTCGTCCTTTCGTTGTTTCACTGCGGCGCACGGGGCTTCGAGCGCTCGGAGATCTTGCGGCTCATGTCGTGCCTGCGCGCTGCCCTGCCGCGACGCACGCGGAAGTGCGTGGAAATTGCTTGCGCGCCTGATAGTCGGTCGCGCGCGTGTGTCATGCGCTTATAATAAAGCAATGGCAATCGGGATGCGAAAAATGCCTAAAAACGGTGCAATTTGCGCGCCGTTGTGTTGCCGCTACTTCTCTGTGTTCGTCGTGGCCTTCTCAAGGAGCAACGTTTATGTTCTGCGTTCAAATAGCCGGGGTTCTTGTTGCCATAGAGAACCGCTATGCGTTCACCGAAAGGCTGTGCGCGGACTACATTGTTGACGTTTCTCCTGATAAATGTGCTTTTTCGGTATCAGCTACGCCTGAGGAAATCGCAGCCGAAAACAACAATGAAGACGCCTTTTCTCCTGCGTATTGCGAATCGTTGGCGCTCTATCGCAAGATGTGCACGCGCATGCTGGACTATAACGCGTTCTTGTTTCACGCGGCGGTTGTCTCGTACGCGGGTCGTGGCTACGCGTTCGCGGCGAAAAGCGGCACGGGCAAAAGCACGCACGTTGCGCAGTGGATGCACGCGCTGGGCGACCGCGTGACGGTGGTGAACGGCGACAAGCCCCTTCTGCGTTGGTGGCGATGCGAAGGTGGTAGGGAAGGCGTTGATGCTGGTGCAGCTGCCGTTGCCGCGCGAAGCGGAGAATGCGCAAGTGGGGCAGCTGGCGGCGAAGGCGTTGGCGCCACTGGCAGCGAAGGCTGTCGGGCATCGGGTGCGGGTTCTGTGGCTTCGCTTGCGGATACTGATGCTGCTGATGCCACCACCGCCAAAGGCGGTCGAGCATCGGGTGCGTTTCTTGCGTATGGCACGCCGTATTGCGGCAAAGAGAGCTGGGGGCAGAATGCAAGCGTGTCTCTTCGCGCGGTGTGCTTTATTGAGCGTTGCGAGCCGGGTGAGCCGGACTGCCTGAGGCGTTTGGAAGACGACGGCGAAATAATCAATCGCATGATGAATCAGATTCTATTGCCGAAAGATCCTGTTTTGGCTGTTCGGCAGCTTGATTTGCTGGATAAGCTGGTGACTTGCGTGCCGTTTTACGTGCTGCGTTGCACGCCGACCCGGGCTGCCTTTGACGCGGCGTTTCAAATGACGCTGTGCGATAATGAGAACGAATAATTGCATCGAAACGAAAGATTGTGACATGAAAATCAAAGACGGTTTCATCGTGAATAAAGTGGGTACGCAATACGTGGTGGTGCCGGTGGGCCAGGCCAGCAGGGAGCGTCATTGCATGATTCGCCTGAACGAGACAGGTGCGTTTTTGTGGAATCAGCTCAATGCGAACGCCACGGAAGATGCGCTGGTCCAGGCCTTGCTTACGGAATATGCGGTTGCAGATGATAGGGCACGCGCCGATGTTGCGGCGTTTCTGGGCAAGCTGCGTGACGCCGATTTGCTAGACGAGTAGACGTTTGGCGGCTGGATGCCTGGCGGCAATGGATTCATGACGGAAGAAAAGGACATATTGGCAGATGAGGCAGGCGCGGACGTGGCTGCGTCTGTTGCTGCAGACGTGGACTCTTCGGTGTCGGCACGCCCGAGCGCGAGCTCGGGTTCGTTGGCGCCTGCGCCTTCTCCCGCTACGCCTGCTGCACCTGAGCCTGCCGACTCCGCTGCACCGGACCCTTCCCCTGCCTCCGAGCCGCGCAAGATCGAGGACGTGCTGGCAGCCGAGGGCTTCTACCTGGGGCCGCCTGTGGGCGTTTCCATGTGGCCAATGCTGCGCAACCGTCACGACGTGATGATGGTGGTGCCGGCGGCGCGCGAGCTGCGTCGCTACGACGTGGCGCTGTATCGCCGTGGCGAGAAGTACGTGCTGCATCGCGTGGTGGGGCATTACGAAAACGGCTCCGAAAAAGGCTATGTGATCTGCGGAGATAATTGCGTGACGCTGGAGTATATTCCGCGCGAAAACGTGCTGGGAGTGCTGAGCGGCTTCTATCGCGACGGGCATTGCATTGATTGCGAAACGTCGCGCGGGTATCATGCGTACTCGAAGCTGTGGGTGGCGCTGTTTCCCGTTCGCAAGGTATGCAAGGGCGCAAGCGCTGCGATAAGGCATGTGGGAAAACGGGTGCTTTTAGCGTGCGGCCTGCGGAAATGCAAAGGTACAGATGATGTGGCGGTGGGCGGCGCGGTTGATGGTGTTGCTGCGGCTAGCGGCAGCGCCGGCAACACCAAGCGCGAAGCGGGGCGGAAACGATGAGCCGTCGCACGTCCGCTGAACGCAATCGCGACAAGGTTACATATGCGTGGCTGTTTGCGCAGTCAAGGGCGCAGCACGGTCGCATTGTGGCGTTATCGCTGTTGTGCACGTTGCAAGCGGCGGTGTTGGTGGGCTTCGCGTTGGCGTGTCGTGCCGTTATCGACCAAGCCGTGGCGGGCAACGTTGATAGCTTGCTGGTAAGCGCGGCGGGTCTTGCCGGTGTTATTGTTGCGCAGCTGGTTTTGCGCTTGGCTATCAACAGCATGCAGGAGCGTATTCGTGCGCGATTCGCCCTTGAGCTGCGCAAATCGATGCTCGAAAGCATCTTCTCCGCCCAGTACGGCAGTATTTTGCGCTTCCATTCCGGCGAGCTTTCCAATCGCATGTTCTCCGACGTGCAAGTGGTGTCGAATGGCGTGGCAACCATCATTCCAGGGTTTGTGTCCATGGCCATGCAGCTTGTGTTCGCCATTGCGGTGTTGGCGCTGATCAGCCCGCCCATGGTGGCGCTGTTCGCGGCGGCGGCGCTGGTGTCGTTTGTGCTGGCGCGCACGTTGCGCGGGCGGCTGAAGGCGCTGCATAAAAACGTGCAGGAAAAGGAAGGCGCCGTGCGCGTGTTTCTGCAGGAGGTGCTTGAGCATCAGCTGGTCATTCGCTCGTTTGGCGCGCAACCTGCCACGAGCGCGCGCGCCGATACGCTGCAAGAGGATCATTTTGCCGCGCAGATGCGTCGCCGCGGGTATTCCATTGCCGCCAATGCCAGCTTCTCGTTTTTCTTCAACGCGCTGTACGCTGTGGCGCTCACGTGGTGTGCGTTCGAGCTGCTGCACGGCACCATGAGCTACGGCACGCTTATGGCGGTGCTGCAGCTGGTGGCGCGCATTCAGGCGCCGGTTTCCAGCTTGTCAGGCATGTTGCCGCAGCTGTATCAGTCGCTTGCTTCGGCGGAGCGCCTGATGGAGGTCGCAAATTTGCCGCAAGCACAGGATTGCCTGCCAGGGACGGCCGCGGAGTTCTACGAGCGGTTTTCGGGCGTGCGCATGAGCGACCTGGCGTTTTCCTACGACGATGGGGAGGGGGAGGACGTTGTGGGTGTCGCGGCCGATGGAGGTGCTGCGGATGCTGCCGGCGGTTGCGCGGGCGGCGAAGGCGGAGCTGCGAGTACGGCTGGCGGTTGCGCGGGCGCGGTTGCGGATGCGGATGCCGACGGCGAAGGCGCTGTTGGTGCGGCCACTGCTGGCGCTGAGAAGCGCGCCGTTGGTTCAGCTTCCGAGGACGTTGGTTTGACCTGCGAAAACGCTTTTATTCCCAAAGGTTCGTTTGTGGTGGTTGAAGGCCCTTCCGGCTCGGGAAAGTCCACGCTGTTCAAGCTGGTACTGGGCGCGTACGACGCGGACGGCTTCACTTACGAGCTTGCCAACGGCACGCGTGCTACTGCTTCCCAGGTGCCGCCGGGGGTGTTCGCCTACGTGCCGCAGGATAACTTCCTGTTTGCGGGAACCGTGCGCGAAAACGTGGCGTTTGCGACCCCTAATGCAACCGATGACCAGGTGAAACGTGCGTGCGAGATAGCTTGCGCGTGGGATTTTGTGGAAGAGCTTCCGCTGGGGCTTGATACGATGGTCGGCGAGCACGGGCAAGGGCTTTCCCAGGGTCAGTTGCAACGTTTGGCTATTGCGCGCGCGGTGTGTTCGGGCGCGCCTATCATGGTGCTCGACGAGGTCACGAGCGCGCTCGATAACGCCACCGAAGCTGCGGTGCTTGCGAATATAGCGCAGCTACCTGGTAAAACGGTTTTTGTTGCGGCGCACCGCGCGAAAGCGCGCGAATTTGCCACCATGCGTCTTCATGTGGAAGACGGCGTGCTGAGCGAAGTGTGCTAAGAGCTTTGCCGCTGTAGTTGTCCTCGTGCCGCTTGCCGCCGTTTTGCATGCTCGGCGCAGATGTTGACCCCGGCACGTTGTTGTAAAACTGGGGCTATGGGCCAAAACGCAGCGATGGAGAATTCCGGTCGCGTCTAAAAGTTCGATGAGGATGATCGATGATGCAAAGGCCGCTCTGACAGCCCCTTTCGTCACCTTGCTTTTTCCGGAAAGTGTCGAATTGCGGCCATCTTGTCGGAAAACGGGTGCGAAAACGCTCAAATTGACGATACGGGGCAGGTTGGGGGCGCGGACAAGGCGACTCAGAGCTCTTCGGTCCAGTTGCTTTCGGTAAAAGCCCAGGTCGTTAGATTGCTTCGACGGCAACAAGTGCGATAGCACCTTTTCCACCTGCCCCGTATCGTCGATTTGCGCGTTTTTGAGCGAAAAAAAAGACAACATGCCCTCTCGAAGAACCCGAGAGGGTCCCAAGGGATTCCAAAAAGTCCGAACTCGCGTACGCGGTGGTTTATCTTTTTTGAAATGAAGCAAGGGTCGAAAAGACCCCCTTTCGAAAGAGGCTTGGATTAAAGATGGGTGTCAATCAGCGCACCATCGGAAATAGCAAGATTCCCTGAACCGCACTCGGGGATGGTTTGATTTGCCTATCTTATGCGGTTATTCCGACACTTGCTATATCGCAGCAATGACGAATTCCTATTTCCCCTGTTCAGTGTCGTCTTTCTTGATGGCATGCTCTGCAGCGCGCCCTAATTCCTCCATGCGATGATGGTACTCGCGCACGGCGCGCGTTGCAATGTGGCGGCGAATGGCATCGGTTTCTTTCGCGATATCGACAATCGAGAAACCTTCGCCTGTGCCTTCTCCTTCGCCTTCGCCAAAATGGTTTCGCGCGTTTTCTTTAGCAGCCGCTTGCTGTCGTGCGAAGTCAATGGCCTGCTCAAGTGTTCGTTTGCGCTCGGACTCGCGCTGCAGGGTGAATGCAAGGTCTTCCCAGCTGGGGTCCTGATGCGCCGCTGCTGCCTCGCGCGCGGCGTGGCGGGC
This sequence comes from uncultured Eggerthellaceae bacterium, assembly GCA_934648845.1. GTDB lineage: Bacteria > Actinomycetota > Coriobacteriia > Coriobacteriales > Eggerthellaceae > CAKUOV01. The sequence continues at coordinate 7,479 of CAKUFS010000009.1, read as the reverse complement.
CGCGATTTCCTGCATGGCCAACATGCGTCCTAGCTCCAGATGCTCGTGCAAAATGGTGCGCGCATCGTGCGGGTGCGCGGCAATTTCGTGAGCGGCCTCCACAGGGTGCACGTCCACCACGCGGTACGTGAGCGACGCCAAAAGCGGCATAAGGAACACGGTGATGGCGCCCGCGGCCACCAATACGCCGGCAAGCTCCTGGCTCATGGCTCCCGACTTCACGGCAACGCTGGTCACGGCAACAATAATGGGCAGCGCAGTGGTGCAGTACAGCGCCACGGTAACGCGATTGTGGATGGAGAGCAGCTGGCGGTCCTTCCCCAGCGAAAGCGCCACAATAATGGGCAGCGTGCGGATGACCAGCAGCGCAGCGATGAACGCGATGAGCAGCAGCGGTTGTTCACCCACGCCGGCAAGGTTGATTTTGGCGCCGGACACCACGAAGAACACGGGGATCAGGAAGCCGTAGCCAATGGCATCGAGCTTTGATTCCAGCTCGTGGTCGCCCTCGGGGATAACGTAGCGCAGCACGAAGCCGGCGGCGAATGCGCCCAGCACAATGTCCAGGCCGAAGACGGCCGAGACGGTCACCAGCCCAATGAGCAGCACTACCACAACGCGCACGAACGTCTGCGACGTGGTGTTTCGCTTGCGCGCAAGGAACCTGTATACGCGATGGCCGGCGCGTCGCGCTTTTGCGGGGATGACCGCCATGATGATGCAAAGCGCGATGAATCCCAGCAAGATGACGATGGTTTTCCACTCGCTGCGCGATGACAGCAGCAGCGCCATGGCAATAACGGGGCACAGCTCGCCCTAGGTGCCGAAGGACAAAATGGCGTCGCCGACCGTGGTGCCTTCGAGCTGGCGTTCTTTCAGGATGGGCATGAGCGTGCCCAGCGCGGTGGTGGTCAGAGCAATGGCCACGGCAATGCCCTCGGTAGAGGTGGGCGAGAGCTCTGTTGCCAGCGCGACTGCCGCGAATGCCATAAGGATGCTAACAGCCCAGGTAGCAAGGCCTTTCTTGCCTTGCGTGCCCGAAAGGCTGCGTGGGTTGATTTCGTAGCCGGCAAGCAAGAACAGAAACGCCAGGCCTAGATCGGCGAGCATCTCGATAGAATCCGTGGTTTGGATGACGCCTGCCATGTATGGTCCCAAAAGGGCACCGGCAAGCAGCAAGATGACGGTTTCTGGTACCAGGCCGCGCGGCACCAGGCGCGCGATGATGGGGGAGAGCGCCGCGATGAGCGCCGCCGCGAAAAGCGATATGAAGTCGGTTGCCATAGTTCTTCCTCGCGCGAAGTTTCGGTCTTGCGTTGTGCTGCCTGCGGGCGCGGTCGTGGTCTAGATACGCCCCCGCTTGCCCGCTCTGTCACCGCGCCGCCTTTGTGCACCGTGTAAATCTTGTTCGCGATTTTGCTTTGTTCCGTTTCGTTCAAGTATAGCCATGCCGCTCGATCGGGGGCGATATCTTCACAATGTCGATATTCCGTTGCCAAAGGCGGTGGTTTGGGGAGGAGCTGGCGGTTTCGCGTGGCTGTATCCTTTTGCGCGAATAATCAGGGCTGTTGTTGCGGCAGAAAAACGTAATCCCTAAAGGCTTACGTTTTTCAAGATAGCCTGTCTGACCTCATGTTGAATCTTGATTCGTTCTATATCGTAAGGTCGTATCCCCAATGTGAGGGATTTCATTGCAGTTAGACGCTGCAATGTATAGGGGGAATGAAGAGAGGAGAAGAAGCATGCTGTTTAACTACCAAGAGTTCCTTGATGGTATCGACCGCAAGGCTTACCACGAGGGGGAGTGGCAATGGGAAGAGGACGGCTACACCGTCACCCGCACCTATACCTACTCCGCCCCGGGCTGCCATGACTCGTGCGGCGTCCTGATGTACACCAAGGACGGCAGGCTGGAGAAGATCGAGGGCGACCCGCTTGACCCGTGCGCGAATGGCCGCCTGTGCATGCGCTGCCTGAACCTGGTGGAGGGCGTGAACTACGAGAAGCGCCCCAAGTACCCGCTGAAGCGCGCCGGCGAGCGCGGCGAGAACAAGTGGGAGCGCATTTCCTGGGAGGAAGCGCTTGATACCATCGCCGATTGGATCCACAAGAACATCGACGAGGCGGGCTTCGGCCGCGAGTCCATCTTCGTGAACCACGGCACCGGCCGCAACATCTCGTCGTGGGTCCCCTTCCTGGGCGGCGCCTGTCTGGGCACCCCCAACATCGGCGCTATTGGCTCTTCGGGCTATTCCTGCTACCTGCCTCGCACCTGCGGCACGGCAGCATCCATTGGCGACTTTCCCATCGTGGACGCCTCCGAGGGCCACGCCGACCGCTACAACAACCCCGAGTGGAAGAACCCGGACGTCGTAGTTGTCTGGGGTTGCGAACCGCTGAAGTCAAACGCCGACGGCTACCTGGGCCACTGGCTGAACGTGTGCCACCAGATGGGCACCAAGATCATCTCCGTGGACCCGCAGCTCACCTGGTGGGGCGCCCGCGCCGAGTACTGGATGAACGTCCGTCCCGGCACCGACCTGGCCCTTGCCCTGGCGTGGCTGAACGTCATCACGCAGGAGGACCTGCAGGATAAGGAATTCATTAACTTGTGGTGCGCGTACTACGATGATTTGAAGAATTACGTTGCCCAATTCACGCCCGAGTGGGCCTCCGAGATCACCGGCATCCCCGCCGAGGACATCGCGGCCGCCGCGCGCCTGTACGCCAGCGCCGAGCGCAGCGCCATCCAATGGGGCCTGGCGTTCGATACCCAAAACGACTCCATCCAGCTGTGCCAAACGGTGTCCAACCTGATGAGCGTCTGCGGCAACATCGACAAGCCGGGCACCAACATCCTGGTGCGCAACGGCTTCGAGATCAACCCCGGCTACGCCACCGCTCAGCTGTACTGCGACCCCGACACCTTCGCCAAGAAGCTGACCGTTGATGTCACGCATCCGGGTTATGTGCACTTCATTGGCATGGCCGACTGCGACGCCGTGAACCATGCGTTCGAGACGGGCGAGCCGTACCCCATGAAAATGTTCTGGTCGCAAGGCGCTAATGCCATTACGTGTACGGGTAATGCCGCTCCGCGCATCTACAAGATGCTTGAAAACGTTGAGTTCTGCGTTGTTGCTGACCCCTATCTTACGCCGACGGCCGTCGCCTTCGCCGACATCTTCCTGCCGCTGAAGACCACCGCCGAGCGCGACTCCATGCGCGTGTGGTGGACGCCGCTGCGCGCCATGAAGTCGGTCTCCGAGTGGTACGAGGCCAAGTCCGACGAGGAGCTGGTCGTGGCGCTGGGATTGAAGCTCAACCCCGAGCTGTTCGAGAAGCGCTGGCCCACGCTGGAGGCGCTGCTGCAGGACTACCTGGACACCGGCTTCAACATCTACGACCCTGAGACGGGTAAGAGCTACAAGTCCGCGGGCCGCTCCAAGGCGGGCATGATCGAGATCGAGGACGCCCACACCGACTACTACAAGAAGCACGCCGCCGACGGCGAGTGCTCCTTCCAATCCCTGGTGGAGAAGGGCGGTTACGAGTACGACGACTTCTGCGACACCTACTACAAGTACGAGAAGGGCATGCTGCGCCCCGATGGGAAGCCCGGCTTCTCCACGCCCTCCGGCCGCATCGAGCTTGTGCCCTACGCCACGTTCGGCGCTTGGGGTATTGACCCGTGGCCGAAGCACCATGAGTCCATTCATTCGGTGAAGTGGCTCGAGGACGAAGAGTTCCGCAAGGAGTACCCGTTCATCTGCGTAAACGGCTCGCGCTCCTATGAGTTCTTCCACTCCGAGAACCGCCAGCAGGCAACGATGCTCGAGTTCCATCCCGATCCTGTTGTCAATATCTCTACGCAGACGGCCGAAGAGTACGGCATCAACGAGGGCGAGTGGATTTGGCTTGAGAATTCCGAGGGACGTTGCATGCAAAAGACGCACATCAACCCCGTTCTTTCGCCTAACTATGTTTACGCCGAGCATGGCTGGTGGTACCCCGAGAAGGAACCCGCATTCCCCAGTTTGTTTGGTATGTGGGAAGTCAATATCAATAACCTGACGGCGTCGTACGAGACGGGTCCTGGTGGTATTGGATGTCCGTTTAAGAGTATCGTTTGCAAGATCTACAAGGTTACCGATGATAATTTGGAGCCGTTGCCAGGAAAGGTTGTTACCCAGCAGGGCGGCTTCCGCAACGACTACGTTGCCGGCGAGCCTTACGCTTACGGTATGGAAGACTCTTGGCAAGAGCGCATGAAGAGGGGAGTTGAGAAATAAATGAAGGGCATTTTGGTAAATTACGAGTACTGCACCGGCTGCCATTCCTGCGAGGTCGCCTGCAAGAAGCACCTCGGCCTTCCCGCCGGCGAGTTCGGCATCAAGCTGACCGAGGTCGGCCCGTTCGAGTACGCGGGCGCCCAGGGCAACCGCGACCGCTGGGAGTGGACGTGGATGCCCGTGCTCACGAAGGCCTGCGACATGTGCGAAGACCGCGTGGCCAAGGGCAAGATCCCGATGTGCGTGCAGCACTGCCAGGCGTGGTGCATGTACTACGGCGAGGTCGAGGACCTTGCCAAGAAGATCGACGGCAGCTCCCGCTGCGCGCTGCTCACGCGCTAGCTGATAGGCGCGTTGTCAGTTTTAGTTTTGACTGAAATCAGGTTGTGAGCAGTCGGTTGATATTTCGATTGCTCTAAGGGCGTCGTTGCGATTGGTAGATTGCAGCGGCGCCTTTTTCTGTTTCAAGCGCCGCGTTGCTTCTTTTTTTGGCGTTGCGCGTGCGGTTGTTGCGGCGAGCGGTCCACTGGGCGGGGGTTCGTCTGAATTTACGAGGTTTGCGGCCCGCAGGGGTAGTTGTTGCGAAAACGGCCTTGAATTCGGGCAAATCGACGATAATCGGTGCTTGCAACTCCCATTCAGTGGGCTTCGGCCAATACTGCTCCGCAAAGAAAATCAGCGCAATCCTGTGAACTGGGGAAACAGAAAACTGTCGCTCGTGATTCTTCCGCCAGCCATTGCCAACAGCTCGAATCGCTCACGCAAACCACCGATTATCGTCGATTTGCCCGAGTTTGACCCCGTTTTTTCAACAAGCAGGGTTGAAATCCGTCTGCCGTGGCGGTTTTGGAGCGGTGTTGTGTCGCATTCGGATGCGGCGGCGCGTTTCGCTGGAAGCACCGAGGCACGATCAGGGGCGCTACGGCGCATTTGGGCATCACGACCTGCCGGGGGGGATGCCTAAACGCATCGGGCGTCTAGCATCTTAGGTGCCGCAGCATGCTTGAGATCATCGCGGCACCTTGGACGCCGCGACGCCCCAGTGCCTTGCGCCATATTGATTAAACTGAGCGATACGTTATCATTTGATTCCAAGGGAGGCGGCAAAGAAAGCGACTCAAATTTAGTCGTTTATCTGCAGTTTGTTGAGGGGGATTCGACTATGAAGAAAGCGATTCTAGCCATTGCGTTGTGTGGAGTTTTAGCTTTAGGCATGGTGGGCTGCGGGCAGGCTGACTCTGGGAAATCCAGCTCAGAGGAAGCTAAAAGCGATTTAGCGCAATCGCAAAATGAATACGGTTCCGTTGAAAAAGAAAACGTGGAAACGTTGGTTGCGAAATTCAATACTGAGGTAATGGATAATAATTCGCCGAATGATAGCTCGCTGAACCCAGCCATGGACGACTATCTGACCGAGGCCAACGATCAGTATTGGTATGGGCTGATCGATGGTATTTTTCTGGTGGTCGTCCCTGAAGAATACACAGGAGATAAGGCGGCCGACATTGTTGACTACATGATTATTCATGTAGATAAATCCGGTAAATACGAGTCCGATGCGGTTTCTTACGCCAAGCATCTAATCAAAGCGAATCGCAGCGATGTAACCGAAAGCGAAATCGATGCCTTGCTAGAAGAAACAAAAGCCATAGCATCCACGGGCAAAATGGCATTTAACGGAAATGGAATTTCGGTTGGTTACCTGGACGATGATGACATTTACCAGTATCAGGTTCGTCGGTTTTTTGAGTAATTAAACATCTCGAGAGGTAACTCCCAACGGTTCGATGGAAGTTCATGCGAATATCTACCAGGGACTATGTCATGGTTTTCACGGAGGTGAAAGAAAAATGAGAAGAGTATTTACTGCATGTATGGCGGTTGCAATCGTTATTTGCGCGGCGATGCTCGCCGGCTGCAGCACAGATGACACGGAAGCGCGCTATTCGGCGTACTACAAGAAATGCCAGGAATACACGACGCTTTACGGATCACCCGAAGTAGCATCTGAGGGGAATGGCCCGGGTGCCGCCCAATATGGCAAGGGCCTGTGCGTGGTGAAGCTCCTGGACATGGACGCCGATGGAAAAGATGAGCTAATCCTTCTGCACTCGGAAGGCCCTTCGAACGCTCTTGCGGGTGCCGTGGAAGTGTTCAGCTACCGCAAAGGCGAAGTGGTCTGCGATTATTCTGGCAGCATCCATTCCGACTCAACGAACGGCTGGTTGCCATTTGTCGTGCTAGACAAGCTGCAGTCAGGCGGGTGGGCGTTGATGAATCAGACGTGTTTCGGGTCGGCTCCTGCGAGCTTTACCTATACGTTGGTTGGCTACGACAACGATGGGACGTTTGGCCCGATTGCAGGAAGGGCGTCGGGGCCATCGGCTGATCTCTCTTTTTCCGACTCTTCGACGTGGGAAGAGCGCCTTTACACGTTCTCGGAAGGTGACGGTTCAACATGGACGCCAGCTGATTGGCAGGAGGTGTCCCAAGAAGAATACGATGCAGCTTTTGATAGCGTTGTGACGGGCGAGACCACCGTCAATCTTCTCTACCAGTTTAAATCGGACGGGGGAAGAGAAGGCGCAATTTCTCTCGTGGATACCGTCGACGAAGCCCGAGCGACGATAAGCAAGCTTGCCGAAGCAGCTTAGGTGGGGTTGGCTCTGCTGTCCGAGTGCCCGGGGCTTGGCCTTTCTGCCCTGCGGAAAACCGCCGCAGCCCGTGAATGCTTTGCTTCTTGATCGCCGGCGCTGCCGGTGCTGTGCCAGGGAGCTTTCCTTGACCCTTGCGGCTGCGGGCAGTGCGCAGGCGGGCCTTTCTCCCGCAATCGAACTGCCGACTGGTGTCTTCCCCGTGGGGACCAGCTGCGGCGTTCCGCATCTGTGAGGCGTCTCGATTTTCGATCAAAACGAAAAATGGCTCCCTTGTGGGAGCCATTCGTGTTCAATGGAGCCAATGAGCGGATTCGAACCGCTGACCTACGCATTACGAGTGCGTTGCTCTACCAGCTGAGCCACATTGGCAAAATGCAATTCCGAAGAACGCGGAGACTAATTATAGCGAAAGCCTCAAATTTGCACAAGGACTTTTTTCAATATCGTGCGAGTTCGTGCGAGTTAAGTTTCGCGGGGTAACGCCTAAAACAACCTCAAGAAATCAGGTGGGCAATCCAGACCGTTTTTTA
>CAKUFS010000008.1 GCA_934648845.1 uncultured Eggerthellaceae bacterium | reverse complement strand
AAAATAAAAGTGAATTCAAAGAAGTATCATGTAAATGTACTCTCTGGCATGTATCAATCTGTCTTCCGAGGCGCATCATCCGATGCCCTCGGTTCGTCACAGTATCCGGTTCTCAAGGTGCCGAGGGGACCTCGCCCCTCGCTCGCGCCCCGTTGCGGCGCAAGAAAGAACTATACCAGCATCCCGCATGCCGTGTCAAGGAAAATTTTCAAGAAATTTTTCCGACCCGTTGCGAAAGGTGGTACGGCGGCGATGATCATAAACATAATCATCATTCACTTCTCAGTGTACCGCCGTCTGTTTTCTTTGTCAGAAGACAGACGGCGATGCAGCGACAAGAAACGCCGTTGGAAAAGAAACCTTACTAATGCTTGGTGAGTAAAATTCAATCCCCTCGATGCGAAACATACGCATCGAATAACGCTCGAAAGCAAAAAGTGCTTCCATTAAATAGAAAAGCAGGTTCGTTTCCAAACCTGCCCGATTCTTCATGGTGGAGCATAGGGGATTCGAACCCCTGACATTCGGCTTGCAAAGCCGACGCTCTACCAGCTGAGCTAATGCCCCATGACTCTCTCGCTTTCTTTATAATAAACGCTCCACCGGCTAACTCGGCTCACGGTGGAGCGTTTATCGCAAGGAAAATGGTGGGCCCGAATGGATTTGAACCAGCGACCTCACGCTTATCAGGCGTGCGCTCTAACCAACTGAGCTACGGGCCCTTGCGAAAGTGCTTGATTACTTTACTTCGCAAACCGGTACGTGTCAAGCAAAATTTTCAACTTTTGTAAAAATTTTTCCCCAAACCAGGTTCGGTGCTCAATTTCGCCGCCGTTGCTGCACTCTTTGAGTGTATCCGTCTGCTGCAATGATCGCTCACTGCAGCTTAGCGTGGCGGCGCGCCAAAGAGCGCTCTATACAGGGGATGCCGCAGGAGCATATTCCTGCGGCATCCCCAAAATCGCTTTTAATCCTGAAAGCGCGTTATTTTACCGGGAAATTAAACGACCAACGCGTTGCATAGTCCCAAGCTCTTCTTAGATGAAGTCGTCTTCCGATTCGCCCTCATCGTCATTGCCGGCAGCGTCGTCTTCTTCGATATCCTCATCGAATTCGTCAACCATATCTGGCTCATTCGACTCAACATTGCCTGCCTGAACAGCCTGCTCTTCTACGGAACTTTCCAACTCCTCATCTTCGGGCAAATCGTCGTCATCGCCTTCTGCAAGAATAGCAAGCGCGGTTACGGCATCGTCATCTGCAACATCCATGATGCGAACGCCCTGGGCAGATCGACCCAACTGAGAAATGCCATCAACCGATGTTCTCACAATAACGCCTTCATGCGTGATGACCATGACTTCTTCGCCGGACTCAACCACCTTCATGGCAATGAGCTGGCCCTTCTTTTCGGTCATCGTGATGGTGAACACGCCTTGTGCGCCGCGATGATGCGACGGGTACTCTGTAAGCGGCGTTCTCTTGCCGTAGCCGTTCTCGGTGATAACTAACAGATCAGCATCGGGTCTTGAGATTTCCATGCCCAACACATTCACGCCGGCGGGAACCTTCATACCGCGTACGCCCGATGTATCGCGTCCCGTTGCGCGAATCTCGCTTTCGGGGAACAGAAGCGCCTTACCAGCAGACGACACCATGATGATGTCATCGCCCTCTTTGACACGCTTCACGCTGATGAGCTCGTCGCCTTCGCGCATATTGATGGCAATCAAGCCTTCCTTGCGCGTGCGGTCGTATTGATCCATCGACGTCTTCTTCACCACGCCGTTTTTCGTGCCGAACATCAAAAATTCGTCTTCGGGGAATTCCTTCGAGGCAATAATGGCCTGAACCCTTTCGTCCTTATCAAGGTTGAGCAGGTTGACAATGGCCGTGCCGCGCGCTTGACGCGAAGCCTCGGGAATCTCGTACGCTTTCAGGCGGTACACTTTTCCGGCGCTGGTGAAGAACAACATGTAACAATGATTCGATGCAACGAAGAGATGCTCCACGAAATCATTTTCTTTCAGATTCGCGGCGCCCTGCATACCCTTGCCACCGCGTTTCTGCTGACGGTACAGCGATACCGGCATGCGCTTGATGTAACCCGTTTGCGTCATGGTAATGACAACATTTTCATCGGGAACAAGATCCTCGACATCAATGTCTTTCGTTGCGCCGGTAATCTCGGTGCGACGCGGTGTACCGAAGCGCTTCTTGATTTCCATCATCTCTTCTTTGATGATGCTGCGCACCAGGCCGTCATCTTCCAAGACACGCTTGTAGTATTCGATCTTTTCGCGCAATTCTTGCAGCTCAGATTCAATCTTTTCGCGTTCCAAGCCGGTCAAACGGCGCAACTTCATTTCCAGAATGGCATCGCATTGACGCTTTGACAGGCCAAAACGGCTCATCAGCTCGTCACTTGCTTGCTTATCGGTATCAGATGCACGAATGATCTTGATAACTTCGTCGATGTTGTCAAGCGCAATGACCAAACCTTCAAGGATATGAGCGCGTTCTTCGGCACGCGCCAAATCATAACGCGTGCGGCGCAAAATAACATCACGCTGGTGGTTAACGTAGTGCACCAATGTATCCTTCAACGAAAGAACCTTGGGCACGCCATTGACCAGCGCCAACATATTCACGCCGAAACCCGTTTGCAGCTGCGTAGACTTGAACAGCTTATTCAACACAACTTGGGGCATGGAATTTTGCTTGAGCTCAATGATGATGTCGATGCCATGACGGTCGGCAGCGTCGTGGATGTTGCTGATTTCGGGCAATTTCTTGTCGCGCACGAGCTCGCCGAGTTTTTCAAGCAGACGCTTACGGTTCACCTGATAGGGAATCTCTTTGACAACAATAGACGATTTGCCGTTCTTGCCTTCGACAATTTCACACTTTGCGCGAACCGTCAGCGATCCACGACCCGTTTCGTAGGCATCCTTGATGCCCTTGCGGCCCATAATGATGCCACCCGTGGGGAAATCGGGACCAGGGAGGACCGTCATGAGTTCTTCAGTGGTTACTTCGGGGTTGTCAAGAACCATGCAGGCGGCGTCGATCGTTTCGCCCAAATTGTGAGGCGGAATATTCGTTGCCATGCCAACGGCAATACCATTCGAGCCGTTGACCAGCAAGTTCGGGAAGCGAGCGGGAAGAACCTTGGGTTCCTGCAAGCTTTCGTCGTAGTTCGGTTGGAAATCGACCGTCTCTTTATCCAGGTCGCGCAGCAGCTCCATGGCTGCCTTATCCAGGCGCGCTTCGGTGTAACGCATAGCTGCAGCGCTATCGCCGTCAATGGAACCGAAGTTTCCGTGACCATCGACCAAAGGAACGCGCATGCTGAAATCTTGCGCCAAACGCACCATGGTGTCGTAGATTGCCGCGTCGCCATGAGGGTGGTATTTACCCATGCAGTCGCCAACTGGGCGCGCCGATTTCACATGCGGCTTGTTCGGTGTGTTGCCGCTTTCGTACATTGCGTACAGAATACGGCGATGAACAGGCTTCAAACCATCGCGGACATCGGGCAGGGCGCGTGAGACAATAACGCTCATGGAATACTCCAAGAACGACGTGCGCATCTCGCTGCCAAGCTCGGTTGTGCGAATTTTCAGATTATGCTGCTCGAAACCGCTTACTTCGGTTTCGGTTTCTTCTTGTTCCCCTTGAGGGTTTTGAGATTCATTCATTTCGTCAGCCATTTCTCACCCTCCTTAAATATCCAGGTAACGGACATCTTTTGCGTGATTCTGAATAAACTGCTTGCGCGGCTCAACTTGATCGCCCATCAGTTCGGTTACCACAAGCTCTGCCATAGCGGCGTCATCGATGCTTACCTGAACAAGCGTGCGGTTCGTGGGTTCCATAGTGGTCTCCCAAAGCTGCTCGGGGTCCATTTCACCCAGACCTTTATAGCGTTGAACATCGTATTTTTCGGGATCAGCCAGCTCGGACATATGTTGCTTGAGCGCCTTTTCGTCAAAGATGTACTTCTCGACCTTGGGTGAGCGCGAGTTTTTCTTCTTCAGACCGAACAGCGGCGGCTGCGCACAATATACGTACCCCAAACGAATAAGGTCGGGCATGTAGCGATAGAAGAACGTTAAAAGAAGACAGCGAATATGAGCGCCGTCAACATCGGCATCGGTCATGATGATGATGCGGTGATAGCGCGCCTTGCTTGCATCGAACTTCTCGCCGATGTTCGTTCCAATGGCGGTAATCAGCGAAGAAATGGTCTCCGATGACAATGCACGGTTCTGACCAGCACGTTCAACATTAAGAATCTTACCACGCAACGGCATGATAGCTTGATGCTTACGGTCGCGTGCCTGTTTTGCGGAACCGCCTGCGGAGTCGCCCTCTACAATGAAAATTTCGGAAAGGGAAGGGTCCTTGCAGGAGCAATCAGCCAATTTACCCGGCATGGAGAACGATTCCAAAACACCCTTACGTGCGGTTTCGCGCGCTTTACGAGCAGCTTCACGCGCTTTGAGCGCTTGAGCGGCTTTGCCGACGATCTTCTTTGCAGCGCCGGGATTTTCTTCCAGGAATTCCGCCAAACCGCGCTGTACCGCCGTTTGCACCAAGCTGCGGATCTCCGTGTTTCCGAGTTTTGTCTTCGTCTGACCTTCGAACTGAGGCTCATGCAGTTTCACAGAAATGATGGCAGCCAAACCTTCGCGGCAGTCATCACCTGTCAGATTAGCTTCTTTACCTTTAAGGATCTTCTTGTCGCGGGCATACTCATTCAACGTGCGCGTAACAGCTTGCTTGAAACCATCAAGGTGTGTGCCACCTTCGTGCGTGTTAATGTTGTTCGCGAACGCCAGAACCGAATTCGAAGAATACGACGTGGTCCACTGCATGCAGACTTCAACCGCACCGTCTTCATTTTCGGTTTCGAAGTAAATCGGGGTGTTCAGCGTTTCTTTTCCATCGGTGAGATACGTTACGAAGTCAACAATGCCACCTTCGTAGTGGAACGTTTCCTTCTTGACGAATTCACTGCCACCTTCGACACCTTGCGCTTCCTCGCCCTCGTTAGTGCGCAAATCATACAGCGTGATTTTGAGGCCTTTATTCAAGAAAGCCATCTCGCGGAAGCGATTTGCCAACGTATCGTAATCGAAAACGGTCGTTTCGGTGAAAATCGTCTCATCGGGCCAAAACGTCACACGCGTACCCGTAGTGTCGCTGTCGCCAATAACCTTCATCTTCTCGATGGTTTTGCCATACGCGAACGAAATCGCGTATTTCTTGCCATCGCGGCACACTTCAACTTCCGTGCGCTTCGAAAGCGCGTTGACAACGGAAACGCCAACGCCGTGAAGACCACCGGAAACTTTGTACCCTTCGCCGCCGAACTTGCCGCCTGCGTGCAAAATGGTCAGAACAACTTCAACGGTTGGAATATTCTCTTTCGGATGAAGATCAACGGGAATGCCGCGACCATTATCTTGTACGGTAACGGAGTTGTCGGGGTTAATCCAAACCTCAATATGATTGCAGTAGCCAGCAAGCGCTTCGTCTACCGCATTGTCAACCACTTCGTAGACCAAGTGGTGCAAACCGCGCGGACCCGTTGAACCGATATACATGCCAGGACGTTTACGAACCGGCTCAAGACCTTCAAGAACCTGGATGTCGGAGCCATCGTAGTGATCTGGTTTCTGCTGAGTCACGTTTATTCCCTTTCTCGTATAGAAACCAATTTAACCGAATAATTATACCACCACACCACCACAAAACATATGGCCAGAAGGCAATAGAAGCACCATATAACGGGTTTATGGGGTATTATGGCGTTCAAAACACCTTTTTACTTCGATTGAGCGCGTAAATCGCTTATTACAGCCTGACGAAGAGCCTCACGCACGCCTTTATCTTCAACGGAAGAAACGAATTCATCCACTTCTGCCAACTCTTCTGCCGTAAGCTCGCGCAAACGAGTCTTAAGCGGTGTAACAACTGCATTCTCGAACGGATGCCGGTTTTTGATGCTCCTCTGCGCGGGAAGCACCTTAAACTGCATGAAATCGATTCCCTGTTTAAAAAGGTCGATTTTCAGCAATCCCTGTCGTGCATCAAGCGAAGAACGAACACCGCTGTCGTCGGAGTAGACAACGAACTGGGTGATTCCCTTTTCTTCAAAGCAATACACCGCATTCGTGCGCTTCAAAACAAGCGCCGCTGCACGTCCGAAAACGTTTTGCACCGCCGTCTGATAAGCATCCTCCACTTGCACGGCGCGCATCTGGATTCGCGCTTGCTCGGCGGAACCCGTTATCTGTTCAAAAACCGAATACATTTCCTGGGAGAGAGAAACCGGCTTTAGTTCTCGCAATTCCTGCATTGGTTTTTATCTCCTTAGTAATTCAAATGAACAATATGAGCGCAATCGAGCATATCTTGGGTAAAGTAACTCAGGTTCGTGGTGGTAATAAACGTTTGCGTGCTGGACAGCACATAGCGGGTCAATTCTTGGCGGCGCAATTCATCGAGCTCACTCATCACGTCATCCAACAGCAAAATCGGTTTCGTATCCAACATTTCCTGCACGAGCCGCACCTCAGCAAGCTTCCATGCCAGGACTAACGACCGCTGCTGCCCTTGGCTCCCAAACGTTCCGGCTTCGCGCCCATCAATAGAGAAAAGGATACTGTCTTTATGCGGACCAACAAGAGCATGGCGAGCCGCAAGCTCTCGCTGGCTCGATGCATTCACCGCATCGAGCAAAACAGAACGTACTTGCTCTTTATCGTGAGAGTCAGGAAGATCAACCGCAAATGTTTCATGTGAAACATTTTCAGCAAGCCAAGAAGGAAGGTAGCGCGCAGTCACTTCTTCACCACGATGCGAGATATTCCGATAATACTCGCTCACGTAAGGCAGCAGCTTTTCAAACAAACTCACACGATAACAATAAAGCTGCGCTGCGTAGAGCACAAACATCTCATTGACACTCTCAAGGAACACCAATGATGGATTATCTTTCAGCAGATTGTTCTTCTGGCGAAGGATTTGCTCGAAATCTTTTCTCACAACCGGATAATTTGCGGAAAGTTGCGAACCAAGCATATCCAGTGCACGGCGGCGAAACGAATTCGCCCCTTTTACCAACGAGAGGTCATCGGGGGTAAACGTCACCGATGGCATGATCCCTCGGAGCTGGTTAGCCGGTTTCTCTTTCCCGTTGTAGAAGTACTTCTTTTTCCCGTCCTTCACCCGTAACTCGAATTCCAGCGCACGATGATCGTCTTTTACCCGTGCACGCGCTCGGGCAAAATCTTCATAAGGCCCCATTAATTCCGCGACGCGGGGATTGCGGAAAGAAGAAATGCTTGTCAGAAGATCAATACTTTCGACAATGTTCGTCTTACCAACCGCGTTCGGACCCACGAAGATATTCAATTTCGATAAATCGTCGCACTTAAACTCCCGATAATTCCGGAAGTTAGACAATTCAAGTTGCGTAATTTGCAACGACATGAAAACCCTATCGACAAAATTAGATGCGCATCGGCATAACCAGATACAGGAAACTGCACTCCCCTTCGGTCTTGAACACGCCGGCTTTCGCCGAGGAAGTAAGTTCAAGGAAAATCTCGTCACCATCGGCAGAAGAAAGACCGTCGGTCACGTAAGCGCAGTTAAAGCCAATTTCGATATTCTCGCCATCACCTTCGAAAGGCAGTGTTTCCTTCAGCGAGCCATTATCCTGAGTGGACGAAAGCTGCAGCGTGTGGGAAGGAACATCAACTTCAAACTTGACAGACACGCCCGCATTGCCCAACAGGCTTGCGCGGCGCACCGCAGAGATAAGCTGCTGCCGCGAAACGCGAATGCGCGTTGCGTAGCTAGTAGGAATGATGCGTTTATAAGCTGGGTAGGTGCCTTCGATCTTACGATTGATGAACACCGTATCTTGATACGTGACGACAATCTGATTCTCAGTCAACGCAAGCGTCAAATCATCTGCCGTTTTGGGCAAAGAGGCAATGTCCGCCATGAACACTGAAGAAATAACCGCCTGGAAGTTTTCAGCGTTGTCGTTTTTCACCGCAGCAGATGCAAGCGCCAGACGATACGAGTCGGTAGTGACCATGCTCAACGTTCCGTCCTCAAGCGTAACGTTGATACCGGTGAGTGCCGGTTTCGATTCGTCTTTAGATGCCGCCTTTGAGACTTTCTTGATCATGCTGGTGAAGGTTTCAAAGGGCACGCTGATCTTCTGAAGGATCTCGACTTTCGGAAAGGAAGGGAAATCGTTGGGATCAAGGGTACGAATCATAAACGAAGAAGAATCGCAGATAATAGCCGCGCCCTCGTCGTTTGTGGTGATATGCACCGCTGCGTCATTCATGCTCTTTACGATATCGAAGAACAGCTTGCCTGGCAAAACGGTCCTACCAGGTTCTTCAACTAATGCTTTCGCTTGGTATTGAATGGATAAATCAAGATTCGTTGCTTGGAAGATAAGGGAATCTTCCTTTGCTTCAATAAAGATACCAGAGAGAATGGGTAACGTCGATTTAGATGATGTGCCTTTGAGAACAGTTCCCAAAGCATTTTGCAGTTCGGTTTGATTTATGCTGAATTTCACGATTGTTCCTTTTCTCTTATATCTGGAAGATAAATTATTCTATCAACATTTTTCATTTTGTTGTGGCGATGCTTAGGCGGATAAAAATAAATATATAGTCATAATAATAAGCTTTGTTCAAACAAGGTAAATAATTTATTTCGCCATGTCATACACCGTTTTCAAATGCTCATTGAATAATGAAAACTCAGTCTTTTTCCCCACTTTTTTTCGTGTCTCGCATTTTCTCTTCGAAATTGTCCACCTTGTTTACCCATGCTGTGAACAGAGTTTTAACATTGTTTTCAAACGTCCTTCTACCCTTGTTTCAAATGTGGGCCACGCGCTATCTATCCGCAATGATTTGTTGGAGCGCTTCAATTTCCTCTTGTGTCTGACGACTCTCCTTCTTCTTCGCGCTGATATTCTTGCAAGCGTAGACGGCGGTTGAATGATCACGTCCGAATGCTTCGCCAATTTCCTTATAAGGGATGTCGTCAAGCATTTCGCGACACAGGAAAATACCTATTTGACGTGGGTAAGCAATGTTTTGAGACCGTTTCTTGCCTATAAGGTCGTTGTGACTTACTTTGAAGAACTTCTCCACCGCTTCTTGGATGTCTGAAATGTCCAGTCGATTGATATTGCTGCTGTCGAAGTGATTTTGAAGGAGCTGTTTGAGCGTTTCCATGTTCATGTAAGGGTCGGTGAGCATGGAAGTAATTACTACTGTGACCGCGCCTTTGAGCTCGCGAATGTTCGACGATGACGCTTCCGCAATGTATTGCTGCATCTCGGACGTGATGTTGAATTTGGCGTTTGGGTCGGATGCCTTGTATTCCTCAATGTAGCTTTTGATAATGCTCAGCTTTGTTTCAATCTCGGGCGGTTGGATATCGAACGTGCCACCTGATTGGAAACGGCTGCGATAACGCTCGTCGATGTCGATGTTTTTTGGCGCGCGATCTGCGGAAAGAACGACTTGCTTACCTTTATTGGTAAGCTTGTTGAAGATCTGGAACATGTTATCCAACGTGCCTTTTTTGCCCTGGAAGAACTGCACGTCGTCGATAAGCAGGACATCCGCTTCCTCATAGCGCTTTTTGAAGTTGTTGAAGCTGTGCTTGTTCTTGTCGTGCGCCGCACTTGCCTCGGTGTATTCATCCAGGAATTCCGATGAATCAACGTACACCACGCTGAAATTGGGGTAGGCTTCCAGCACTTGGTTTTCAATGGCGCGCAGCAAGTGCGTTTTTCCCAGTCCGCTTTTTCCATAGATGAACAGAGGATTCAGGCCCACTTTTTTACCGGGTGCTTCCGCAACGGCAAGAGCCATTTTGTACGCCATTTGATTTGAGTTGCCAATAACGAAGTTTTCGAACGTCAAAGGAGAAACACCCCTGATGAAGTGGTCTTTTTCGTTGTTGAATTCTTCCTCTTCGCCATCATACGAGGGGATGCCTGTGGTATCGTGCAGGTCTGCTGCCGGCGTAAGGCTTGCTGCTGCACCGGGTTCTGCGTTTTTAACGCAAGGTGTTGCTAGCGCAGGTGCCGGCGTTGCTGCAACACGCTCGGCGGGTGCCTGAACGGCGGCGCTGGGTGTCTGTGCGCATGTTTCGAAAAGGATGGTGAAATCTCCCCCGAACATTTCCTTCAGTGCGCGCTGGATGTAGTGGAAATAATATTTTTCAACCCAGTCTTTTATGAAGTCGGTTTCAGCGGTTATTACCAGGAAATCCCCGCTCATCGCCTGTATGTGTACGCGCGAAAAAAACGCATCTACCTGGGATGGAGCAACTTCGCTGTAGGTGCTTACCATTGCAGCGACGCTTTGCCAGATTTTTTCAAACTGTTCTTCAGTATTCATGGTGCAAACCTTTAATGGTGTTTGTCGTTACGATTCTTTATTCGTTTGATCCCTGTGTTCCGCTATATTTGTTGGCAGATTTTCTTACCGTAATCGGTGAGTTGGCGTTTCTTACCCACCATTTCAACAATATTTGCTTCTTGCAGTTTTGTCAGCTCGTTGCTGCAAGACGATACCGGCATCTCGGCAAACTGGGAGATTTTGCTGACCCCCAAAAGTCCCTGACTTGCTAATACCTTCATGATGGTTTTTTGTCGTTCAGTTAAAACAGGGGAAGGCGTTTGAGCAGGTGATTCTTCTTTTTTAGCCGGTTTTTCCTCTTGCTTTTGATTCAAACTGATAGTTACTACGGCTCCCGTTTTGATATTGTCCTCTATGGTGATGGTGCCATGTGCTGAGTTGAGGAATTCCCGAACAAGGGGCAAGCCCGATCCTACGCCACGGATGTAGCGCTTCATGGGCTCAATAGCAGATGAAAAGCCCGGCATCTGCGCTTTTTCCTTTTGGGGAATCCCCGGGCCCTGATCGGCGAACCGAATGGTATTGCCCTGATCGAGGATGGAAACGATTATTTCCGAAAACCGCGCGTGAATGAAATTTTCAGAAACTTCTCTGATGGTTGTATAGGGAATGCTCCCGCCAGCCATATGAGATTGTTCATATATGGTTGTTGTTAAGTGTTCAATGTATTCAGCGGTGGGTCCTGGAGCAATCTCCGTGATGCGCGGCGCCGTCATAAGGCTGTCATAACACGCTACGCGCGCAGGTGTATGCACGTAATTGAAGTCAAATTCCTTGTTTTCACCAGGTGTTTCGTTTTGTAGTGTTGCGTTTTCCAATGAAAAAGTCGTTTCTCTTCAAACAGGTTGTTCTTGTACGGTGTTTTGCATGCCTTCCATTATATGGGCGGAAAAAAAGGATTCAACTGGAGTGCTTTGAAAGCAAGTGTCGAATATTTTTTCCATAGCCTACCTTTTTTTCGGGTTTGACGTTGGTTTTTCGAAGTTTTCCACTAAATATTCGAAACTTGTTGAAAATTCAGGAAAAACTTTGAAATTTAATAGCGAAAAAAATTTTTGTGTGTTGAAAAAAACTCCTTGACACCTATGAAAACTGCGTTTCCCCAGTTCGACTTCGATAGTTTTCGCCAAAGAGCGAACAAAAGTTAATATCTGCTCCGAAAATCACGTTTTTCAATGATGAAAAAGTTTTTAACTTTTGTATTTTCCCAGTTAAAACGTAATAAATTATCTGTTTCCCCAGGTGGAAAAAATAAGATCGCAAAAAGATATTCACTCTTTTTTCAGTCGGTTGAAAAACGATTTACGTGGGGTTTTGTTTCGTTTTTATCCCTATTTTCAGAGTTTTCCCAATTTTCAACAATTTCATTCAATCTTTTTCAGAAGTTTTCACAAATTTGGAAAAAACTTGTTGAAAAGTTTTTCTTTTCAGAAAATTCAATGAAAGAAAAAATGTTGAAAAATGCATTTTCACCGTCGGGAACACGAAAAATCATGATCAGGGAGCTTCTGAAAACCTGGTGATACCAATATGTTGTGGTAAGCCTTTATTTTTATTCGATATGTTGTCTTGCATTTAATTCCCGCGTTTTTTCATCCGGCTGAAAAAGCTTTTTGAAGTGCAGTTTTATTGCTCTCAACGAAAAAATGTATTGACAGAAAAAACTGGTGATATATAATTTCAGGGCTATTCTATAAAGGTAGAAGGGATTAAAAATGAAGCGCACTTATCAACCAAATAAGCGTAAGCGTGCTAAGACTCACGGTTTCCGTGCTCGTATGGCTACCAAAGGTGGTCGTGCTGTGCTGGCTGCTCGTCGCGCCAAGGGCCGTAAGCATCTTTGCGTGTAAATAGAGGGTTTGCGTTGGATATTATTAAATCCAGCACAGATATTTCGAATCTCTTTTCACGTGGTAGGCGTATTCATACACCTAACGTCACGCTTATAGTTTCATCAAAAGAACGCGGTCGCACGGAGTCTTCCGGCGGCCGTGTTGCTTTTGTTGCGGGAAAAAAGAATGGAAATGCTGTATGGCGCAATGGGGCAAAGCGCCGTATGAGGGAGATATGTCGCCAATTGCACCTTTATGAAAAAGGCGTTGATATTGTATTTTTGGCTAAACCGAAGATACTTTCTGTTCCTTTTTCCCAGGTGTATGCCGATATTGAATCGGTTGTGGGGCGTATATAGGTAGTGTTGTCAGTAAACCATGGTTGAACCAAACAATAAAATCATCGCATTTATTAAGGTGATTCCTTGCAAGATTGCTATTGGTTTGATTATGTTCTATCGCATTATTGTTTCTCCTCTTTTTCCTCCTTGTTGTCGATTTGTCCCCACATGTTCGCAGTATGGGCTGCAAGCTTTCAGAAAGTATGGTTTCTGTAAAGGTTTGGTTCTTACCGTGAAACGTGTTGCACGTTGCCGTCCGGGGGGCGGCCATGGCTACGATCCTGTTCCCTGACGAGCCGTGGTACCTCTTTGGTATATATGAGAAAGGAAAGAAAATGTGGGAAGCGTTTAAAGACTTCATATTTTGGCTCATCCAGGCGTTCTACAATATCTGTGGTGACTGGGGTCTTGCGATTATCATCATTACGTTGATTTTCCGTGCTGCGATTACTCCTTTGATGTACACGCAGTCGAAATCTTCGTATAACATGCGCAAGATTCAGCCGTTGCTCACCCAGATCAAAGAGAGATTCCCTGATGATGTTCAACGTCAGAACGAGGAAACTCAAAAGCTATATGCTCAGGCAAAGTTCAATCCTCTTGCGGGTTGCGTGCCTATGCTTATCCAGATGCCTATCTTTATTGCTTTGTTCCAAGTACTCCGCGAGATGTCTGAGCGCGTGTCTGACACGACCGATTATGTATTTTTCCACTTGGTTCCCGACTTGACGCTTACGCCGGCAGGTGCTTTTGCCATTGATGTACCTACGTTTATTCCGTACATTATTTTGCTGGCAATCTTTGCTTTGTGCACGTTCATTCCTACGCTGCTTATGCAAAATCAGACACAGGATCCCCAGCAGAAGAAAATGACGCTTATTATGGTTGTGGTGATGAGCATCATGATGATTTGGATTGGCTGGAGCTCTCCCGCTGGCGTTCTTCTGTTCTGGGGCGCTTCTTCTTTGCTGGCTATTGCTCAGCAGCAAATCTCTATGCACATCCTCGAAAAGAAGGATGCAGAAACTGAAGCACCTGCTTACGAGCTGCCCTCTGAAGTGAATGTAACCCGTAAGGTCAAGAAGCCTCGCCCGACCAAGAAACATTAATGTAGGTAAGGAGCAATCATGTCTGAAGAATTTGAAAACGCAGACATCGTAGATGATCCTGCAGAAGTAACCGATGAGGAACTTGATTTTATTGCTGATACCGCCATTACGGTCATCAAAGACATCATTCAATATTTCTCGGTTGGCGATATCACCATCGATGAATATGAGGGTGACGAAGGGGAGTTGATTCTTGACATCACCGGTGACGACACTGCTGTTCTTATCGGTCGTCATGGCAAGACGCTTGAAAGTTTGCAGTTCTTGATTTCGGCAATTCTGGTTCGGAAGCTTGGTTTCCGTTATCCGGTTGTTATCGACGTTGAGGGTTATAAATCTCGTCAGCGCGCGAAGATTGAGTCCATTGCTCATTCCGCTGCAAATCGCGCGGCACGTGAGCATCGTAGTGTGAAGCTTCGTCCCATGACTCCTTATGAGCGTCGTCTTGTTCATGTGGCTCTTCGCGATGATGATCGTGTTGAGACCGAATCGGAAGATGAGGGTCCTTCCCGTCACGTGGTTGTTTATCCGCGATAAAAAGAAAAATAGAGCTTTATTGGGGGTCTGATGTTTCAGGCCCTCTTTTTTTGTCATAATAGAGCGAACTGAAATAGAGAGGACCCCATGAATTCCGAATTGCTCAATAAGCATCTTGATTTAGTCGTAAAAGCGAACGAAACAACTAATATTACTCGCATCGTCTCTTGGGAATCGGCCCAAGTATTGCATATTGAGGACTCTCTTTCTGCGTTGTCTGAATTTGAAATCGCACCCGAAGGGCTCTATGGCGACTTAGGTTCCGGCGCAGGATTCCCTGGCATTCCTATCGCTATTGAAACGAGCCGTGAAACGATACTTGTTGAGTCGGTGAAAAAGAAAGCTGCCCTTCTTGAACAGTTTGCCCAAGAGCTTGGTTTATCGAATATTACGGTATTTCCGGGACGTGCCGAAGAGCTGGCTCTTCAGAAGAAAGGGAAGTTTTCAGTTCTGTCTGCTCGTGCGCTCTCTCAATTAGGCTCTCTTCTTGAATTAGGCTCTCCGCTGTTGAAAGTGGGGGGACAATTCATCTGTTATAAATCACGTATCGAAGAGGAAGAACTTGCTCATGCTTGTTCGCTTGAGCAGAAATTAGGCCTTCGTCTTATATCCGATCGTGGATTTTATCTTTCTGATAATGAGACGTTTCGTCGTATTTTAGTTTTTGAAAAGTTTAAGAATGCTTCCATTAAATTGCCGCGCAGAAACGGTATGGCACAAAGAAATCCTTTGTAGTTTTATATTCTTGTTTTTGATGTTTCACGTGAAACATCAAAAAATGATGAAGGGTAATTGCGATATTTAAATAAGGTTTCCTTCAAGGGTTGTCGCTGACCTTTTTCTGGATACTGGTTTGTGTTTGGTGTTTCACGTGAAACAGGTTGAAGCTATGATGTTGAAATCATATACTTTCAACAATACCAATAGATACTTGTTATTTAATGAGAGGAGGCTCGTGTGGGTTTTTTCGATGGTCTGAGACGTGAAAAAAATGCAGCAGGGACTATCAATAATCAACATGAGGATACGACACAGCAGGAAAGAGCAGTGAATGAAGTCGCACAAAGTGCTTCTTTTGAGAAAGTGCAACCCGCTCCTTCGTCGTATAGGAATGAACCAGAGGTTGTTGAGCGTGCCCCACGAAGCCAGCAAACTGCAGAACCTGAAGTAGCTCATCCGCAGTTGAAATCCTATGCTGAGAAAGCGCCTGTCACTCATGTAATCGGGCAGACAAAGATCATTGCAATTATCAATCAGAAAGGCGGCGTTGGAAAATCAACGACTGCTATCAACTTGTCTGCTGCTCTTGGTGAGCTTGGAAGGCAAGTGCTTCTTGTTGACCTTGATCCACAGGGCAATGCTTCAAGTGGTCTTGGAATTGAGAAGAATCTGGTTAAAAACTGCGTTTATGATGTCTTGATTAATGATGTTCCTGTCGAGCAAGCGATTATTCCCGATGTATGCCAAGGGCTTGATGTTCTTCCTGCTACTATCAATTTGGCAGGTGCCGAGGTTGAATTAGTAACCGAGATGGCGCGCGAGAATAGACTTAAAGATGCTTTGGGACGCTTGCGCGGGCGTTATGATTTTATCTTTGTTGATTGTCCTCCTTCTTTGGGTTTGCTTACCGTGAACGCTCTTGTTGCCGCGGATAAGCTTCTTATTCCTATTCAGTGTGAATTCTACGCATTGGAAGGTGTGACAAAACTTCTCGATTCAATGAAACGTGTCAAAACTCGCCTTAATCCTGCTTTGGATATTTATGGTGTGCTTTTGACGATGTATGACGGACGTACTACGCTTTCAAAGCAAGTCGCTGAGGAAGTTCGGTCGTATTTTGGTCGTATTGTATTTAATTCTATGATTCCTCGTACGGTGAAGTTGTCCGAGGCTCCTAGTTTTGGTTTGCCTATTACGCAATACGATCCAACTGGCAAGGGTGCGCAGTCATACGTTGATCTTGCGAAAGAGGTGATCGCTCGTGGCTAAGAATGCACTTGGTCGCGGTCTTGGATCGTTGCTTGGAGGCTCTTACGAGGAATCTGCTGCGCAGCCGCAGCCGCAGCATCAGGCTGCACCGGCTCAAATAAATCCCTCCATTCCCGCTCAACAGCAACCGACGCAAAATCCGCCGCGTGAACGTATTTCTATGGGACGCATCAATGCTTCAACGGGAGAAATCATCGATAACACGGTGCGTGTTGAGCAGAAAATGGTTACTCCTGCACCGCAAACCGTTCTTGCTTCCGAACCGGAAAAAGCTGTTGCGGAAACGCAAGAGAATAAACTTCCTGACATGCTTCCTTTGGATTTGATTGTGCCGAATGAGAATCAGCCTCGTATTAATTTCAAGAAAGAAGAGCTTGAAGAGCTTGCATCGTCGATTAAAAAAGATGGTTTGCTTCAGCCTATTCTGGTGCGTCCTAAAGATGGCAAATATGAAATCATCGCGGGCGAACGCCGTTATCGCGCATCTAAGTTGGCTGGTTTAACGGAAGTGCCTGTTCGCATTAAAGAAGCGGATGATGAAGAGACGCTCGAGCTTGCCCTTATTGAGAACATCCAGCGCTCTGATTTGAATCCCATAGAAGAAGCGTATGCATATCGTCGTCTTATGGATAAGAAGAATCTGAATCAATCTCAGGTTGCTCAGATGGTTTCCAAGGGACGTTCTACCGTTGCAAATGCGGTTCGCTTGCTGGATTTGCCCGAAGAAGCCCAGAAGTTGCTGTATGAGGAAAAAATCACCGCCGGTCATGCCCGCGCGATTCTTTCCATCCCAACACCCGAGGGACGCATGAAGCTCACGCAGAAACTTCTTGAATCTAAGCTTTCCGTGCGTGAAGCAGAAAATCTTGCTCGCTTGATGTCGCTTGATCCTAAGAAGAAGGCGCCGTCCGCGCAAAACGCTGTTCCAAAGACGTATAAGAAAGTGGCGCGCAGCCTTCATGACCGCCTGAACACGACGGTTAAAGTCAAGACATCCCAAGGGCGCAATCGAATTGAGATTGAATTCAAGGACGAAGATGATCTGCAGCGTTTGTTTACTGCGATGTTTGCGAACGAAAGCGAAGCAAGCGACGAACAATAAAACACCAGCTAAAATGGTAAGAAAAAAAAGAGTGTTTCACGTGAAACACTCTTTTTTTGATGCTTTGTTTCATGATAAATCTTTGGTTCAAAGCTTTGAATCCTGCGGTGTTAGCATTTATGCCTTCGTCTTGTCGTTCGGAGCAAGGACCATCAGTTTCTTATTTCTTGCGAAGGGAATTTTTCAGCTGTCCGCATGCTGCATCAATGTCAGATCCACGCGACTGACGCATGCTTGTCTCGATTCCCTTGCCCATAAGTATTGAGATCCAGTGATTTGCAACCGATTGGTCAGAGGGCTTCCAAGGAGAATCATCAATGTCGTTCAAAGGTAGCAAATTAACATGGCAAAGAAGATTCGTGCAGAAACGGGCGAGCGCTTTTAAGTCCTCTTCGCTGTCATTCACCCCTTTAATGAGCAAATACTCGAGTGTTACGCGGCGATTTGTAGCCGCGGTATAGTGCTGCAACGTTTCTTTCAATCCGGAAAGCGGCATATTCGCAACGCGCGGCATCAATTTGTCACGTTTGCTCTGAAGCGCGGCATGGAGTGAAATAGCCAGCGTGAATTGCTCCGGTTCTTGCGAGAATCGCTCGATGCCGGGGAATAGACCGCAAGTTGAGATTGTTATATGGCGCGCGCCAATGGCAATTCCCTTGGGGTCGTTCAAAATGCGAATCGCTTCCAGCACGTTATCGTAGTTCGCAAACGGTTCGCCTTGTCCCATTCCCACAATGTTGGAAACGCGCTGTTGAAAATCCTTTTGGACCAACAGAATTTGACTCACAATTTCGCCAATGGATAAATTACGCGTGAATCCTTCCTTCGCGGTGGCGCAAAACTGACATTGCATAGCACATCCAACCTGGGTTGAAAAACAAACCGTCAAACGTTCGTTGTTTTTCCCAGATGGTATACCAACCGATTCGATAAGAGCGCCATCTTCCAGCTGAAAGACGTATTTCCTGGTTCCATCAAAGGAAACAGCCTTATGAAACACGCTTGGTTTGATAAGAGAGTAATCCGCTTCGAGCTTTTGCCGCAGCATTTTTGGAAGATTGCTCATTTCGTCGAATGAATCAACGTAGTGAACGTAGAGCCATTCGTAGAGTTGTTTCCCGCGGAATGCAGGTTGTCCGGCTTCTTTTACCAAACTAAGAAGTCGATTACGTGAAAGAGTGTAAATGCTTGTTTTCATAATCGGCATTATAGAAGACTCTTTGCTATACTTGGAACACTGTTTTAAGAGAACAGCTTGATATACGGCATTTCTCGACGAATTTCACGATATTTCGAAATAAGGAGCGCCTTACATGGCTGCATACACAAACCCTTCCGAATGCAATGTTGCGCTGCTTTGCGGCGGCACCAGTGGCGAGCGAGCGGTATCGCTTGTTTCGGGCAAGGGAGCTCAGACCGCACTGCTTGAGGCCGGTTTTCACGTCACTATGCTCGACCCTTCTGTCAAAGAGGATCTTATCGCGTTGGTAAGCGGACATTTTGATGTTGCGTTCCTTGCTCTTCATGGCGAAGGCGGCGAAGACGGCACCATTCAAGGAATGCTGGAGATTCTGGGCATTCCCTATATTGGGTCGGGTGTTGCGGCGAGCGCTCTTGCTATCAATAAAGCAAAATCGAAGATGGTATATGAGGCAGCAGGCATTCAAACACCTGGCTCTTTATCTTTTACGCGCCTTGAAGACGTTGATATAAACGAAGTTTTAGCGAAAATCGGATCACATTGCGTGGTAAAAGCCTGTTCGGAAGGCAGCAGCAACGGCGTTTACATTGTTGATGGGGAAGAAGCTATTCTTGATGCCGTTCAACAAGCGCTTAGTTTCAGTCAGGAAGCGCTCATCGAGCAATATGTTGCAGGTGGCGAATTTACCGTTGCCGTTATTGGAAACAATGAGATTGAGCCGCTGCCTGTTATCCAGATTATTCCCCAGTCCGCGTATTACGATTACGAAGCGAAATACGCACCTGGTGGTTCTCAGCATTTGTGCCCCGCGCCAATCCCTGATGATCTTTCCGCGAAACTGCAGGGTATGGCCATTGCCGCCCACAAAGCGTTGGGGTGCGCGGGTGTTTCCCGTTCTGATTTTATTGTTGACGACCAGGGTGAGGCATGGATTCTTGAAACGAATACCATTCCGGGCATGACGGAAACATCGCTTTTGCCCGATGCCGCGCGTGCAAAAGGGTATTCCTTCGCACAACTTGCTAAACGCCTGATTGATTTGGCATTTGAAAACTGCTGTGACAATTTGGAAGTTCGCCAAGCGAAGGCCCTGCAGGAAGAAAAAGCAGAAAGCTGCTAGAACAAACCAAGCAGCTTGGCAATGCCTGCAATCAAGGCAACGGCGACGATAACCCAAATGATGATCGTGGTGGCATAACAGCCCTTGTTTTTCTGGCGTCCCGCTTCGATGAGCTTTTCCGATGTAGAGCGGTGCGTTTTCACCAAAGTGGAATCCTTTCCGATGCGCGGCGACCCCACGCGGTCGGAAGGAAGCCATGTTCCCTTGGAGTCAATGATCTGACGAGCGGCTTGTTCGGTGAAATCCACAGCGGGTCGAATGCCCTGAGCCATGAGTTCGCGCAGATTGAGGGCAAATGCGTTGAACTCATGGTCGTAATGGGGGTCGTTGCAGAGCAAAACGACTTCGCCCCAATAACCGATGGGATCTTGTCCTAAAGCAACAAACGATAAAAGCGCGCGCAGGGTCCATCCGCGTGCCTGTAAAGAAAGGATTCGATGCTCTTCGTTGGCAGCAAGGAAGGCAACTTTTGCGCCAAAACGATTAACCAACCAAATGCGATACGAACGATCTTCCTGCAATTCGGGTTCAAGGGTGTAAATATCGCCAATAAGGTGGTCGCCGCCCATAAGCGCCGCACCTTGCGCGCGCGATTCCGTCTCAAAACGTGCATAAGTGCTGTAGCAAAAGTCGTTAAGCATGAAAAACTCCTGATACCGTGGTTTTTCGGGGTAATGGTTTGTATGAAAGAGTAAGAGATGGTACGCTTCTCACTATGGAAAGACACATTACGGGAATAAGCGCTTCCCTGCAAGAATTTATCTGCGACGGCACTCCTGAGAGTGTTTGCAGGCGCTATGGAGCATTGAAAGAGGCTGCGCAAGCGGCCGATTTTGGTATATTCAGCAATAACGTGGTGGTTATCGATACGGAAACCACTGGTCTGTCGTATAACCACGATGATTTGATTCAGATTGCTGCTGCCCGTGTAGAAGGCGGCAAAATCATTGCGTGGTTCAACACGTTTGTTGATCCAGGCAAGGAAATTCCTGAAGAAATTGTCCACTTGACGCATATCTCTCAGGAAGACATCGCCGGTGCACCAACGCCGAACGAGGCGTTGGAACAGCTGGTTGAATTTGTGGGCGATGCCATTTGCGTGGCGCACAATGCTGATTTCGACCGCACCTTTACCACGAAGCATCCGGCTGGTTATCCTCTTCTCGAAAACACTTGGGTGGACTCGCTTGATTTGGCGCGCGTTGGCCTGCCGCGCTTGAAGTCGCATCGTTTGCTTGACCTGGTGCGCGCTTTCGACCTGCCGCTTTCAACGCATCGTGCCGATGCCGATGTGGAAGCAACCTGTGCGGTGCTTCCGGTGCTGTTGGCGGCTATTGCATCCATGCCCGCACCCCTTGTTGCGCTGATTGCGGGTTTTGCGACTCCCGAAGAGTGGCAGACCCAGGTTGTGTTCGATTATTTCAACCAGCAGAACGAAAAAGCCGCCGCCGCGCAAGGCGAAACGGTTCCTCATTTCTCGCTGCGTGGTACGCGCAGGGAAGCGGTCAGCGCCTGCGATTTGAAATCGCGTGCCGATGCCGAGACGCTGGCCGATGATCCGTTGGTGGGCATCAAAGCGCCTTCGCAAGAGGAAATTGCAGCAGCATTCAGCGAAGGCGGTCTTGTTGGCGGCCTTTACCAACAGTTTGAGCGTCGTGACGAGCAATGTCAGATGTCATGCGCGGTGGGAAAGGCGTTCGAGCAATCGGAAAATCTGGTTGTGGAGGCCGGTACTGGCGTGGGCAAATCCATGGCGTATTTGCTTCCCGCAGCGCTTTTGGCGAAGAAAAACAACATAACGGTTGGTGTTGCAACGAAAACAAATGCGTTGCTTGACCAACTGATTTATCACGAGCTTCCCTTGCTTGACAAAGCGCTGGGCGGCCTTACGTATGCCGCCTTGAAGGGATTCTCGCATTACCCCTGCTTGCGCAAAATTGAGCATTTGGTGGCTGAACACCAATTTGATCGCATGTTGGGCGATAAGCAAACGACCTGCGCCGTTGCGGCTGCAGCGCTTCTCTCTTTCATCGAGCAGTCGGAATACAGCGACATTGACACGCTGAAGATTGACTATCGCCTGCTTCCGCGCTGGTCCATTACGTGCGGAAGCCAAGAATGCCTGCGTCGCAAATGCCCGTATTACGGCGCGAGCTGCTTTGTGCACGGTTCACGCCGCAAGGCTGCAGCGGCAGACATTGTGGTGACAAACCACAGCCTGCTTTTCTGCGATCTTGCAGCTGATGGTGGCTTGCTGCCGCCGATTCGCTATTGGGTGGTTGATGAGGCCCATGGAGCAGAGCAAGAAGCGCGCAAGGCCTTCTCTAGCAAGCTTTCGTCTGAAGAGTTGGTCAACATTGCTCATAAAGTGGCGTCTGATGATAGCCGCAATATTTTCGCGCGCGTGCAGCGCCGCGCTGCCGCCACGAAAGATGAAAGCCAGGAGAATCTGCTGTATGCCCTGACGGGAAAAGCGTTTTCTGCAGGTAAAGAGTTCAATGAGGCGGTAAAAGAGTTCGTTCCGCAGGTTAAGGAGCTGCTGTATTACGACACCGCGCGTAATAAGAACTACGAATTCGTTGATTTGTGGATCAACGATGAGGTGCGTAAGGGTCAGCGTTTCATGGAGTTGAGTGCACGTGCCTTAGCGGTGCAAAATGCTTCCGAAAAACTTATTTCTGCTTGTCAGGAGCTTGTTGTCTATCTTGAGGAAGATGCCGCCGCTGCGGCCCTTCAGCGAGAGATTGCCGTTATTGCGCTTTCGTTGCGCGAAGTGCTTGATGTGTGCGAGACCGTGTTCTCGAAACCTTCTGAGTTATATGCGTATTCTGCTACGATTTCGCACAAGAAAGACCGCTTCGTTGACTGCATTGAAGCGTTGCCGCTGAACATGGGCTTCATGCTGGAGGATTCGCTGTACCAGCGCACGCATTCCGTTGTGTACGCTTCGGCAACCGTTGCCATTGGCGAGAGTTTTGAGGCGTTCGAGAACGCCATGGGCCTCAACCAAAGCGAGAATTCCCAGGCCGCTACGCTCAGGCTTGATTCCAGCTTCGATTTTGACAACAACATGACCATCTACGTGCCCAGCGATATGCCCGACCCCGCCGAACGCAGCTACCTGGCACATTTGCAAAAGCTGCTTGTAGCGGCTCATTTGGCGCAAAATGGTTCTATGCTCACGCTTTTCACGAATCGTCGTGAGATGGATGCTTGCTACGAAGCGGTAAATCCCCAGCTCAAAGAAGCGGATTTGCGTCTGGTATGCCAGAAATGGGGCGTTTCCGTTAAAGGCCTGCGCGATGAGTTCCTGTCGAATAAGCAGCTTTCACTGTTCGCGCTGAAGAGCTTTTGGGAAGGTTTTGACGCACCGGGTTCCACATTGCGCGGTGTGATTGTGCCGAAATTGCCGTTTGCGAAGCCCACCGACCCGCTGTCATGCGAGCGCGGTTCGCGCGATGCCGACGCGTGGCGCCATTATGTGTTGCCGGCTGCCGTGATTGAAATGAAGCAGGCAGCAGGACGCTTGATTCGCACTAACACCGACCAGGGAATTCTTATTCTTGCCGACCATCGCCTGCTTTCCAAGGGGTATGGAAAGACGTTCCTGCGCTCAATGCCCAGCAAAAACGTCAAGATCATGACTTGCGCGGAAATTGTTGCTGACATTCGGAAGAACCAGGAATAACGTCCATGACGGCGCGCAAGTTCGGCATGCATAGTTTGCATGTGAAAAATAACACGGTGGGTACGTCGAACGAGATTTCGTTCAGCGTTTTGGATGCGAAAAAGCAGCGCCAAGACGCGGCGAATCAGCCTAAGCACGGAAACCCATTGGGTAAAATTGCGCTTTTCTCTCTTCCAGGAAAGAAAAAAATAAAGGGCGCGCCTAAACGTGAAGAAGGTTTGCCCTTGTCATCGGGTGAATTTGCATCTGCTGCCGTTGAACACGATCCCACGGGCACGGTCTCGTTGGGCAGCAACGCCATTTCCGGCGGAACCGTTACCAGTGGTTTTACGGAAGATTTCACGGGATCCGCTGTTGGCTCGGCAACCGCCTCCCGCCGCAGCAAGGCACGCGCCACTGATATTTCCGCAGCTCATGCGGCTTCTCCTGAAAAAAAGAAGCAGCGCGCCCGCACCACGCGTCGTGTGGGTGTGGTGGGTCTTGCGTGCCTGATTATAGCCGCAGCTGCCGTGGGCGTATATTCCCTGGCGCGCGGCTATTACGAGGGGTACTTGCTCAATCAATCCTACCAGCAAGTTTTGACGTCTTCTCTTTCGGAGGTTGTTGAAGCCGATGAGATTCTTTCGGAAATGGACGCCTCGTTCTCGGACATGTTGAGCGACGAATCACTTGCCGCGATGAAAACCGTGCAGGAAAAGCTTCCCACGGCGCGTCAGCATTTGAGCAATGCCGAAACGCTGGTAAAGCGCGTGCAATCTTCGCTTACCGATGAAAAAGACGTTCAAGCAGCTCAGAATACGTTGGCGGCCATTGAGGCACGGCGCTCCATGCTCACGTTGGGCTCTTCAATGATCGAGCAGGCGCTTGCCGTTGATCAACAATGCAATGAATTAAGCGATGCTTGGAATAACTTACTTGCAGCCGATGCCAGCGTGCGTCAGCTTGTTTCCGCGTTCTCGGCGCTTGATTCCGATTCCGTTGCGCAAACGAAGACGGGCGCTGAAACGGCACGTTCGGAGTTCAAGCAAGCTAAAACCGAACTGGCAAGTTTGAATAAACAGTACCCTGAACTGGCATTATCTGATTATACTGCGTATATTGAGATACGTATTGAAGCGCTTGACCACTTGATTGCGGCCTGCGAGGCAATCGAAGCAGAAGACGTTGATTTGGCTACCACGGAAAGCGATGAGTACAACAGCTGCGATAGCAGTGCTGTTTCGCAAGCGAATTCATTTACCGCTGATATTACGACGCTTGCAACCGACCCCTTCTTCGAAAAAGTGGACGAATTCAAGGGCCAATACAACGAATTACTGACCGAAGCGGCCTCTCTTGATACCGAGCTTCGTGAATATCTTCGTTCGACTTCCTCTTAACCATGTCCCGTTGGAATTATCAGTGTATAATTAATTAGAATATACCCAAACAACTGGGCTTTTACGCATGCGAAAGGTCACTTATGGCTGAAATGATAAAAACCGTCGAGCATTTGGCTTCTGAAATTGGGCCGCGTCCTGTTGCCACCGAGGAAGAACAGCAAGCTGCACTGTACATTGCGCGTGAGTTCGAAGAGCTGGGACTTCCTGCGGAAATCGAAGAATTCCAAGGGTCGGTGTCGCACAAGAAAACGCGTTTGCTCTGTTCTGCGTTGGCGGTGATTCTTGCGCTCGTTTCGCTGTTTGTGCCGGTCATTGCGCTGCCTGCCGTGATTGTTTCCTTTATTTGCGCCGTGCTCTTCATGTCGGAAGAGCTGGGCAAGCCGATTCTTTCAAAGTTTCTTGATAAGGGCATCAGCCAAAATGTTGTTGCTCGCTACGTGCCCCCTTCGGCTCAAGAGGGCAAGGGCCGCCGTCGCAAAGTTGTTCTGGTGGCGCGCACCGATAGTGGCTCCGTTCGCCCCGAGCTCAATCCTCCGTTTTTAGCAGCCATGCCCGTGCTTGCAAAAGCCGCGCGCATCGGCATGGTTGTTCTGCCCGTATTCTTGCTGATTAGATCGATATTTTTCCTGCATTCCACCGGCGTTGCGTTCGTTATTACCACCATTTTGCTGGTGATGATTTGCCTTGCTGCCGCGCTGCCCGCGATTTCTTTCGCCATGGAGAAGGCGTCGGGTTTGAACGACGGTGCAAACAGCAGCGCATCGGGTATTGCCGTTATGCTGGAAGTGGCGCGTCGTATTACGCAGGCCGCCGCTGATGAGCAGCCGGTGATTCACGGCGCGCAAGAAGCGTATGAGCAGGGCGTTGTTCCCGAAGGAGCGCAACTCATCTACGAGGAAGGCACGCCTGTTGATGCCTTTGGCGCGCCTCTTGCTGTTCCCGTTGACGCGGCCGGTGCTGCCGGAACTGCTGCCAGCGCTGCCGCCGCGACACCCGATGCAGCTTGGGAGCCGCAGCCTGTCGTGGCGTCGGGCGCTTCGCAAGGCTTTGATGAATCTCAAGCGCCGATGGGTGTGCAGCCGCAGACGCAAGGCGCTTCTGCCGCGGGTATTGCTGCTGGAGCTGGCGTTGTGGGCGCCGCGGGTGCTGCAGCTGCCATGGCTGTTCCCGCTGCGGTTGCTGCTGGTGCGGCTGCCGGGTTTGCCGTTGACGCCGTGCGTGGCGAGATTGTAGATGCCGCCGCTGCCGGCATGGGTGCGATGGATGGCGCTTTCGAGCAGGAAGCCGCAGCGCCGGTTGCTGCAGCGCCCGAACCTGCCCCCGCAAACGAAGTTCCCAGTTGGTTTTCCGCGGGTCTTGCCGCCGCGCGTCGCAAAGAGCCGGCAAATGCTGCTCCTACCGAGATCAAACGCTCTACGTTCGCAATGGCGCTTGAAGCTGCCGAGCAGCGTTTGGATGATGTTTCACGGGAAACATCTTTCTTGGATAGGGATGAAATGCCGTCGCTTGATCAGCAGTTCAAGCAGAATTTTGCTGCCGCCCGCGCAGGTCAGAAGCCTGTTTCTGCACCTGCTGCGACTGCCGCTGTTGTCGAGCCCGAACCCGCTGCTGCGCCTACCGCAACCGCAGAAGCCGCTTTTGCCGCGCAGCCGGAAGCATATTCCTCTCCTCAGGGGGTAGCCGCACCTGCAACGCTGGCGGCCGACTCCGCTGCCGCGCCCGCTGCGGCCGCCCAGGCTTCCGTGGAGCAAGGGGAGTTTGTGGACGCCACCATTGGCGCGCCGACTTCAACGGCGCTTCCCGAGATTGTTGAAACCGTGCAGCCCGCTTCGCCTGCGGATGCAAATTCTATTCCCGTTGCAGAACCGCTTACGCCGCTGATGGATATTCCTTCCGTGGATGCATCCGCTGAGCCCGCTGCAGAGCAACAGCCGGCCGAGCCTGCTCCCATTTCCATGGACTACTTCATGGCTGCTGCCGTGGGCGCCCGCACGGGCGATACCGTGGTGGCTCAGCCCGTTGCGTCCGAGCAGTCGCGTCAGCCGCTGACGTTGCCCGACTTGAGTGTGACGGGATCCCTTCCCGTGGTGGATATCCAAAAGCAGCGCGCGCCGCTGGCAGAGGCGGAAGAGTCGGGCGAGACCGCCGCAAAGAGCCTGCTTACCATGATTCCGTCAATCGATACCGCAACTCCGTCTCAGGCGGATTTGCGTACAAGCTTGCCTTCGCTTTCCGGCATGTTCGAGCGTGTTCCTGAAACGCAAGTGTTTGAGCCGGTTGCGGGTGCAACGGGTTCCTTCGCGCCGGTGACCGAGGCATTGACCTTGGACGTTGCTAATGAGGAAGAGCTCTTTGTTGATGACGTTGATGATTCGGCGTTCGAAGAAAACTACACGGAGACCGGTGCGTATGCGGGTCCCGAATATGTTGACATGCCGAAAAAGCGCGGCTTTGGCATTTTCGATAAGCTCTTTAGCCACAAGAAGAAAGAAGAGCAAGCGCCCGCCCATAGCTGGGGCAACGATGATGATTCGAGTTATGGCGCCCACGATGCTGCCTCCCATGGCGCCTGGGATAGCTACAGCGAAGAAGATAGCTACGACGACGATGCCGACGAGTATCGTTCGGATGGCGATTACGAATACGATGACGACTACGATGTGTACGATGATTCGTATTCGACGAAAGCATTCGACAGCGTTGCTGCGTACGATGATGCTGATTACGCCGATGATGATTTCGATTACGACGACAACGACTTCTCGTCGTTCTTCAACGGCGATGATGACGATGACCGCACGTGGAAGGGAGGCGCGTTCTCAAGCAAGTTGTCTGACTTGGCTGGCAACGCTGCCGATGCTGCTTCGCGCGTGCGTGGTTCGCTGCCGGGCGGCAAGGATGATAAGGGTGCTTCGAAGTCGGGTCGTGGAGCCGCGGGTAATCGCAGCAGCCGTTCTGCGCGCACGCGCGATGACGAGCGCTACGATACGCGCGATCAGTACGGGTACGAGGACGATTACCGTGAGAACGATGAATTCGCGGACGATCACGGCGATTATGCGCCGCATCAGGATTCTCGTGCCGCCGAAAACGAAGAGTACGCACGCGTGTGCCAGCTGATTGCCGACCGCTATGGTTCGGAAGAAGACAGTGGCGCAACGGGTTCTGTTTCTGCTGTTTCCGAAGGCGAGCTGGATGCAGTTCAGCAGCGGATTGAAGACTTCCGCGCGGGCGGCATTGATACCGAAGTGTGGTTTGTGGCGTTGGGTGCTGAAACTGATTGCCATGCTGGTATGGAAGAGTTTATCGAAGCTCACCGCCCCGACTTGCGTGGCGCCATTGTGGTCGAGCTTGATTCTTTGGGTGCCGGCGCGTTGTGCACCGTGGCGCGTGAAGGCATTTTGAAGCCTGTCGCGGCATCTTCGCGCATGAAGCGCTATGCAAAGCATGCTTCGCAGGTGTCGGGTGTGCCGGTGGACACCACGTCTATCCTTTGGCAGGAAAGCGCTGCTTCCACGGCACTTCGCAATGGCCTGCAAGCAATGCACCTGGTAGGCACGGATGGCACAAAACCGGCGCTCTACGCGCAAGCAAACGATGTTGCTGACAACATTGATCCCGAGATTCTTGCGGAAAACGCGAATTTCGTTGTGGAGGTTGTTAAGGGAATATAACGAGGTATATGACGGATTTCGCTCTTTTGAACCAGTGGATTACGGAGAATCGTCTCCGTTCCAATAATGTTTGCGCTCACGAGCGCCCGACCAGAAAGGTTGACGACGATGGCAGCAAAAGAAGGATATTGCGTTAAGTGCAAGGCGAAGAAAGTCATGATTGACCCTGTTGAGAGCGTTACGAAAAACGGTAAGCCTATTACGAAGGGGAAGTGCCCCGATTGCGGCACAACCGTTTGCGTGATTGGCTCGTCTAAGAAATAACGTTTCTCGCAACAGCAATTTATTGCACGATGCGATCGTATCTGGGGCGCTCATTCGTAAGGATGTGCGCGAGGTGCCTCTTGCGGGCAAAAACGCACGCAAGGCGGCTCATGCTATACGCAAAGAGCTGCAAGCGCGTAAGGGCGCGCAGAGGCACGCAGAACGGGCGAATGAATGCGCCCCAGGCACGAAGAAGCGCAATTGCGATTGAAGCCCTTGTGTTCGGAAGAGCTTGCGAATTAGCTTTTTGATCCGCTGCTTCAAGGAATTCAAAAAAGTTGGAAATTGATACTTGACGCAAAAACTCATCAGTGTATAATATCCGTTGCTGTTTGAAATGCGCCGTTACCTCAGCTGGATAGAGGGACTGACTACGAATCAGTACGTCGGGGGTTCGAATCCCTCACGGCGCACCACTTTTAAAACTCACCGCGCAAGCGGTTTTTTTATGCCTAAATTCAGCTTCGCAAGCCTGCATGACCCAAACTTCACCCAAGTTCCTCTTTGATTCCAAGCTGTTATCTTCTTTTCAGTTGTGCTTATTGAAAAGAAAGCTAAACTATATACATACGCTTGATGAAAGGAGTTTTCCCCACGCGAGAGTGAACGATTGTTCGTGACAGCCGATGAGAACTGCTGCATCGGGCTTTTCTTTTTTTCTGGAAACAGAAAGCATGAGTGAAAGGAGCGCATTATGAGCATTAAAGTTACGGGCAGGAAAATGACGGTAACAGACGCTTTGCGCGAATATGCCGAAGAAAAAATCGGCGCATCCATGAAGGTTATGGACATTAAGCCCCTCGATGCCGAGGTTGTTCTATATACCGAGAAAAACCCCTCGAACCCGCGTCGCGCCGTGTGTGAAGTGACGTTGCGCGCCAAGCAGCATGTTATTCGCGTTGAGGAATCCGAAGAGGATATGTACGCCGCTATTGACGTTGCTGCGGCGAAGGTTGTGCGCCAGCTGCGCAAGTTTAAGACGCGCGTTGTTGATCGTCGTTTGGTTGCCGAGCCGAAGGCTGCTGAAGCCGCCCGCAAGAACGCCGCGCAGGCTCCCGAGCTTGATATCGACGGTCTGATGAGCGAGCTTTCTGCCGATGAGGAAATCGTCCGTACGAAGATTATCGAGTTCCCGCCGTTGACGCAGGAAGAGGCGCTTATCGAAATCGACCTGCTGGGTCACGACTTCTATGCTTACACCGATCGCGATTCGGGCGCTGCCTGCGTGCTGTATCGTCGTAATGGCGGTGGCTACGGCCTGCTTATGCAGAAGGAGTAGGGCGCGGTTCGCCGTGCGCGCTTCATGTCGCTACGAATGATTCTAGGAAGGGGGCTTCGGCCCCCTTCTTTGTGCTTTGGAGGCGTTTGTGAGCTTTGTTGTCCGTTGTGCTTGCTGTAAAAACGAGCGGGGAAGGTTTCGCTCAGAAGCTTCGCAGCCTTCGCTTCACCTTCCCCGCCCGATTTTACTAGCAGCGTGCGTTCGCGCGTGGCTTCGGGGGCGCTTACATGCCTTCAGCGTCGAAGCGCTTTTTCAGCGCCTGGTAGTGGATGCTATACTGAAGCGCGGTTTCTTTGCTAACCTTCCCTTGTTTTACCAGGTCAAACAGGCTTTGGTCCATGGTGCGCATGCCTAGGCTGCTTCCCGATGCAATGGCGCTGTCAATCTGGTACGTTTTTTCCTCGCGGATCAGGTTGCGAATAGCTGGCGTAATGAACATGATTTCGAACGCGGGAATCACGCCACCATCAAGTGCGGGGATAAGCTGCTGCGACACAATAGCCTGCAGCGAAGAAGCCAGCTGCAAGCGGATTTGGCGCTGCTGGGTGGCAGGGAAGACGTCGATGATACGATCGATGGTGCCCGCTGCGCTAGTAGTGTGCAGCGTGGAAAGGAGCAACTGCGCCGTTTCCGCCGCCGTGATTGCGGTGCTGATAGTCTCGTAATCGCGCATTTCGCCCAAAAGCATGATATCGGGAGCTTCGCGCAGGGCGGAACGCAGCGCTTCGCCATAACTTGCCACATCGGTGGGAATCTCGCGCTGCGTCACAATGCACGTATTGTGCTTGTGCGCGAATTCAATGGGGTCTTCCATGGTGATAATGTGACCCACGCGCTCGTGGTTCAGTCGGTCGATGATGCACGCGAGTGTGGTGGACTTACCCGCGCCAGCTGGGCCCGTGACCAGCACCAATCCTTTTTGGAAGCGGCTGCAGCGCAGCACTTCTTCGGGAATATTGAACTCCTGGGGGTTGGGCAAGCCAAACGGGATAATGCGAATGACAGCCGAAAGCGAGCCGCGCTGGCGGAAGATGTTCGCACGGAAACGCCCCACGCCGGGCAACGCGAAGGAGAAGTCATCGTCGTGGTTCAGGTTCTCTTCGAAAATCTTCCAATCGCGTCCTGCGAGCGCATACACGCTTTTCACGAACGCCAACGTTTGCTCGGGCGTGAGCGGACTGGCATTCATGCGGCTTTGGCGGCCGTTTGAGCGGTAGGAAATGGGAAGGCCCGCCACGATGAAGACATCGGATGCCTTGATGTCGATCATTTGCTGTAAAAATGACTTCAATTCCATGTTCGTTTCTCCTGTTCGCGTTGCGTCGCTTCGCTGTATCGGTCTGGCGCGTTTGCGCATGTTTTCAGGTTGCCCCGTTTGTTTCTTTCTTGGGTTGGCGTTTTGCACGTCCCGGCTAACCTGCCCAGAGCTTTTCGTTGCTCTCTTCTTTCCAGTTCATTGCGGTTTTCCACTTTACGATTTCATATGTTGATCCGGAAAGCTTCAGCTCAACGATAAGTTGGCGTCCGGAATCCGTTTCAAACAGCGCGTTCAGTGTGTTCCCCGAAAGCGTTACCGTTGCGCTGCCCGGATGTGCCACCGTTTGCGTTTCTTTCTCGATGGCGCTCAAGCGCGCCCGTACCCCGTCTGTTCCGTCTGCCAATGCGGCGTCAACCAGGGAAAGCATGGTTTGAGCTGCAGTTTCGTTCGCGTATACATCATTGGTGAACGAAATTTGTCGTTCGGTCGAGGCGGTGTTTGCGCGCGCGGTGGTAACCGAAAGCGTTGCCAGCACGGCAATGCACAGCGTAATGACGAATACCAAGATGGTGATGGGTCCAATGCGGATGCCCGAAAGTTTTCGAGTGTGCTTTGCCATGCTATTCACCTCCTATCGGAGAGGACGTTTCTGCGGCGAATGTGCTGTTCAGGGCGGTGGTGCCACTGCCCCTGTTGCCTTCGTTGCCGCTCTTGCTGTCGGAATCATCGGCGTCTTCGCTTGCGGTTTCATCTGCCTCGGCCGCTGCGTCTGCTGCATCCGCCGTGTCCGTTGCCGCGACTGTTGGCGCCGAGCTCACGTAACTTGCGGTGCTCAGCGCGTAAAGCTCCTGATCGGCATAGGAGACCAAGACAACGGCGGAGTAGAGCGTTCCGCGCTCGGTTGGTTCGGCCGTAATAGTCCAGGTGGTTGTGTATTTCCCTTCGTCCTGCGTGAACGTGCCTGTTGCAGGCGAAGTGTCTGCTGCAAAGCGCTCCGCCTGGTTCGTGCCAAGCGTGATGGCGTGCGCGCGATGCTGGTCGTAAGCGTTGCTGGTGTACGCGTAGCTAAACAGTTTGACGAAAACGGTCAGGCAGGCAACGACCACCACGAGGATGACCAGAATTTCAACGATAAGCGCTGTTCCGCGCCACGCGCCTTTTCGGTTGCGTCGCAGAGACTGCGAGATAAGGTTGTTTGGGGAAGGCATGCGTCCCGAAGGAGTTCGAGGATCCATTACGCACCTCCCTTTGCCGCCGAGCCGCTCGCACGCGTTGTGTTGCCGTTTGCGTCCGCCGGTTCTGCCGCATCGCCCGCGCGCGTTGCGTTGCCGTTTGCGTCAACCGCTTCCGGCTCCGTGCCGTCCGCCGCGCCCGCTTCGTCAGCACCAGCATCCGCGACGCCTTCCCCAGCATTTGTGCTGGTCAGAACTTCGCTGCGCAGGGCAACATCAACGGTTCCCTGATCGCACGTTACGCTGAGCAGGCCGTCTTCGCAGGTGAACGCGAACGTAGATGTCTCAACGATTTTCGTGGCTGTCATAGGCAGATAAGGATCGGTGGAAAACGCGAGCTCCTGAACGAGTGCGCCTTGGTACAGGTACAAGCGTGTTTCGTAGTCGCCGGCTTCCAACTTGTACGTGAACACGATGGCGGGGCCTTCTGGACCTTGGGCGGTGCCAAACGAATCTGCCTGGTCAAACGAGCGCACGCGGTTTTGCAGGGACGTAAGTGCCAGACGCGCATCATCGGTGGCATCCTGCATGACGGTGATGGTACGAAACGCGACCGTTCCCATCCACAGGCCCAAAAGCAACAACACTACAAACGCACCGAACAGCACTAACGTGAAATACTGCCCCATGTGGTCGGCGCGCCCATCATGCGATGTCGCTACGCTCACCTGTGTCCGCTGTTGCCGCTGCGCCTGGCGTGCGGTTTCCGGCTGATATGTCCTGATCGCGTCGTTCATCGCGGCGTCACCGTAACCGTGGGTTGGACATTTGCTGCGAAAACGTTGTAATTCACCAGGTAATCGTCTTCGTTGTAACGAATGCCGTATTGCTCTTTCAGGTGGTCAAGCGAAGGCGGATAGGCGCCTTCGATGGCATAGCACTGCTCCGCGGCTTCCAAAATGCTGGTGCGAATGGATAAAACGCCTTGCTCGCGCATGTTGCTGGACACGGTACGGAAGCAAAACACGCCGAAAATGAGCGCGATAATAATGAGCCACGGCAAAACATCTCGTAGAAATCTGCGGCGTTTCGCCTGCTCATGCGCTCGTTCTTTGTAAATTGCCAATGCCATATGCGTGCCCTTGCGCTATCCCAGCGAACCCATGATGCCAATCAGCGGCAACATTACGGCAATGAGCGTGGCACCCACGGCAATGGTCATGAACGCCGCCATAATGGGTTCAATGTTATCGATGGTGCGATCGATTTGGTCCACGGCATCGTCGAAGAAAATGTCGGAAAGCGAGCTGAGCACTTCAACCAAGTTGCCGCTGGCGGCGCCAATGGTCAGCATGCGCGAATACGCTGTTCCAAACACGTTGTTCTCGAATATCGCCTGTTGCAGGCTTCGCGGATTGTTCGGGTCAATCATAGAGCGCCATGTTTGCTTCAGCTTGGCGCGCAGTCCGCGGTGCTCAACCAGCGACATGGAGTATTCCATGGCGGCATCAACGTTCGTGCCTGCGGAAAGATACGTGGAAAATGCCGAGGTAAACCGGCTCAACGCCAGTTGATACATTGCTTTGCGCGTAAGGGGCATTCCCTCAAAGAACCTGATCAGGCGCATGCGGCCGTTTTCGTTGCGCGCCAAAATGCTGCCAGCAATGCACAGCACCGCGCACACGATGGTCACGGCAAGGGCAACCCAGCCCACTACCACGGAAACGTTCAGCGAGCTGAAGGAACCGGCGGTCAAGCTGCCAGCAAAACCTGCGTACACGTCGGCGAACACGGGAAGCACCACCACAATGGCGAACGCGATAATCACCGCCATAATGCAAAAGAGAATGGCCGGATAGCTAATAGACTGGCGTACCTTCGCGAACAAGCGCGCTTCTTCGTTATAGTAAAGAGCCAGGCCACGAAGCACTTCTTCCACCCGGCCCGATTCCTCGCCCGCGCTTAAAGAGCCCACCACGTGCGGCGGGAATGCGCCTGTTTGCTCAAGCGACTCGGAAAGCGACTCACCAGCAGCAACTGAGCGGTGTGCCTGCGCGCAAACATGAACGAACTGTTTATCGGCGGAGCTTTCACTTAAGATGCTCAACGCCTCATCAACCTGAATGCCCGCAGAGAACATGGCGGCAACGCTATCGCAAAAGGTGCTGATGG
The DNA here is from genome assembly GCA_934648845.1 of uncultured Eggerthellaceae bacterium. Lineage (GTDB taxonomy): Bacteria > Actinomycetota > Coriobacteriia > Coriobacteriales > Eggerthellaceae > CAKUOV01. The sequence goes on along the minus strand of CAKUFS010000008.1, from coordinate 48,128 downwards.
CGCTGCTTTCGAGCATTTTCTGGCTCATGCGTTTCTCCTCTTCTTTGCGCTTTGGCGGCTGCCTGTGCCCTTTGGCTTTGTCGTCTTGGCGCTGGTCAACTTTCTATTATACCGTCTCTATCGTTTTCTACGTACTAGTAGGTGAACCTATCCACGTAATCGTCTTTTCCACCCACGACTTGCGGTCCCGAAGCAGCGAACGTTGTGTCGATGCGTGTCCATTCTCCTTCGGGCGCCGTGAAACTCACGTTTACCCATTTATCCTGCATATACACCATATTCCAGGCGTGATAAATAGATTGATCGGCCACGTACCCTGTCACGATTTTTGTCGGAATCCCCACGCTGCGCAGCATGGCTGCCGCAAGCGAAGCGTAGTCAAAGCAGATGCCCGTTTTCGTATGAAACGTTTCATCGGGATCGGGCAAATATCCCGTGGCATTTTGCATTTGAGCTGCTTTTTCGGTGTCGTAAGTAATGTTGTCTACAACCCAGCTATAAATGGCTTCCGCGGCTGCGGCGTGGTCTTTTGCGTTTGCCGCTAGTTCATGCGCTTTCTTCACGCAATCACTTTCCGAGCTGAAATCGCAGTAAATGCTCGGGTTCAAAAACGGCTCAAATTCAGAGTTCAGCTGCACGTCAACCTGCGTCGAGAACAGCTGAACGTAGTTGTTGCCCTCGATTTTCTGCATGACACGCAGCGTGTACGTGCCGTCTCCCATGTTCAAGGGGAAGGCCTCGGTCGTTCCATCGTTGGGCATGTCGTAGTTGTAGCTGTTGCCATTGCAAAGCACTTGGAACTTCAGGGGGCTTGCGCTGGTTGCCTGCGCACAAATGTATCCAGCGGCGGCATTGCTTGTGTCAACTGTGCAACCTCGCGCGCTTGTAGCTTCTGCCTGGTCAAACACGATTGTGCGCATGTCGGGGATATCGTAGCCACTGCCGTCTTTTCCTGCGACTGCTGCTTTCGCGTTGTCACAAGAGCACAGGCAAGCAGAAAGAAGCAGCAGGGCGAAAGTCAATGCTGCAATGTGACGAAAGCGGTGCAAGAGCTGCCTTTCTGCTGGTTTTCAGCGGGTGCGCAGGCGCGTAATTGTTGTCGGTTTGGTTGGCGCGTGCAGTAGTAAAGGCATTTGCCCCTGCGCACGCACGTGGGCACGGTTCAAGCTTCCATACGAGAGCGCGAATCGCATTTGTATGCGTATGAGCATACAAAGTCCATTCTATCGTATTCCCTGGTGGGCGGGATAGTAAAACAGCCGATCCGTTATAGATAACGCATTGTTTCCCGTGAAACAATGCGGTGGTGCGTTAGTTGACGCACGCTTGAGGCTGTATGCAGTTTTGACATGCGCGCATCGCCCTGCTGCTTTTTGCTCCGGTGCGGCCGCCTTCTTTCTCGTCCCGTTCTGCCCTCTATTCGCGCTCTCCCATCCTCTCACTTCTTTGCTTCATGTCCATGTTGTCGTTTTTCGCTGTCAATGTGCAAAATATTCCTGTTCGGGGCATATGCATGAGCGGAAACATCGCGGTTCCGTTCGTTTTACTTGGATACGCAGCGTTTTACATCGCATTTCCCCAGGTCACAGGGAGCAATGCAGGATGGCTCTCTTGGTGTTGGTTTGCCTACCTACCCCGAACAGGAATATTTTGCGCATTAGCTCCGATTTTTCGACAACTTGAATCGAGAAAGAAGATTTACCGCGCGAAACGAAACAATCGTCGCAGTGTGGTTTGGTCAGATTAGTCCAGGGCCACTCTCGCCATTTCCGCTCTACTGCCGTTACCGATTTCAGCGTTTCTGCAGCTTATCGTGTTACAATGCCTGAAAGAGCACGTGCCAACTTGTGTTCCAAAGGGTCTACTTTGACCCCTGAAAAATGGGACATATGTCCCATTTTCGCCGCAAGCGTCAATTAAAAATGTGATAAACAGTGCCTGCGGGGCAATTCTAGGTTAAAATATGTGCTATAAATAATATGATATCTATCACTCAATAGTAGACGTTTGCATATATGTTATATTGAACATTCAACGGAGCGCATGGAATCAAGAGGGGGAGATGAATCATGGCAAAGACGACGACTGGAAAAACGCGCCAGGACAACAATCCCGCTCAGGGTTCCATTTTTGTGCGCACGCTGGGCGCTTTTTCTCTGAGCACGCAAAATCCTGAAGAGGGTACCCCTGAAAACGAATCCATTAATATAGCTGGTCGCGGCCGTCGTATTTGGATGCTAGTGGCTTATCTGGTGATTCATCGCGATCGTGATGTTCCCGTTAACGAGCTTTTCGAAGTGCTGTGGGACGAAACCCAAAAACGCGACGATCCGCTGAAAACGCTTCAGCACAACGTGAGCCGTGCGCGTGATGCGCTGGCGAACTTGGGGCTGCCGCATGCGCGCGACTTGATTGTGGCGCGCCCGGGTGCATACCGATGGAATCCGCAGTATACGACGTTGGTTGACCTGGATATCTTCCAAGATTTTATTGCCAAGGCCGATCTTGCTCAGAGTGCCGAAGAGCGCATTGACCTGCATAAACGCGCCGTTGATATCTATCGCGGCGATTTTCTTCCTGGCTTTGAGGGCGAAAGCTGGGTTGCTCCCATTAACGCATACGGTCGCTCGGCGTATATCAACGAGTGCCTGACTCTTACGCGTCTGCTGAGCGGCGAGGAAAACATGTCCGAAATTGCTGCAGTTTGCGAGCGTGCACTGCGTTTTGCGCCGGAATCGGAAGAGTTGAACATCCGCTACATCCGCGCGCTTACGGCATCGGGTTGTCCCGAAAAAGCCGTTGCGGTGTTCGAAAACGTGAGCAAGCTGTTCAACGACAAGTTGGGCGTTGTTCCTTCTTCTGAATTGCAGCTTGCCTACGAAGAGGCACGTCAGGCAATCAGTGGTGAAGTAATGCCCATTGATTCGGTGCGTTGCATCTTGAACGAAGAGGCGTTTGACGGCAAGGGAATGCGTTGCGACTGGAACTCGTTCTTGTCGCTTGTGCGTCGCGAAGCACGTAATGCGGGCCGCGCGAAGCGTAATGCCGTGGTGGTTGCCATTTCTTACGACAATTCGAAGAATGTCGCGCTTGACGCCCGTCGCGTGGAGGCCATTCTTTCGCAGCATTTGCGCAGTGGGGATGTGTATTCGCGGCTGAATGCCAAGCAGTTTTTAGTGCTGCTTCCCGAGGCTGGTGAGGAAAACGCCGAGGCAATTCTGCACCGCTTGAAGTCTGCCTTTCACGACCGATTTCCTCGTTCAGATGCACGCGTTTCCGCTGAATGGTATGTTTTAACGGATCCTGTAGCTTCGTGTTAGCGATGAAACAGGGCCCTGACCTTGCATAATGTCAAGTGCATGGGTGTTACCGCTTCGTGCGAGTGCCCTAACTGAGCGGCTCCTTCGCGGCATTGCGCTGGGAAGCTTTCGTGCCGCCGCTCACGTGATGTGAGCGTCCCCTTACAAAAAATTTAAAAAACTTCCGCAAAATCATCGAAAACGGAACAGAAACGGAACGCTTTTTGGATACTGTAATCGTGCATGTCTAGTGCCAAAAAATGTTCCTGTTTTGTTCGGGCCTGATTGTTTCTTCGCGGGAGGCGAAAATGAAATACGTGAAAAATGATCTTTTCGCGCCGGTGAACTCGAACGAGTTCGTTGTGTCCGTGGATGAAGCAACGCCGCAAATACAGGGAACTATCTATCATCGCAGCTTGCCGGAGGGCGTTTGGTTCGACAATGCGGTCACGTTTGCGCTGACGATAGAAGATGTTTTGGACTGCATGGACAAAGCGAATTCGTCCGATTACCGACAGACAAGTTTTGCCGGCGGGTCGCACGCGGGTCGCTTGGCAACGTTTCGCCTGGACATTATGTTTCGCCAGCACTGCAGTTGGCAAGGCAAGATGACCTGGGTGGAACGCGGTGTTGAGATGAAGTTCCGCAGTTTTTTGGAGCTGCTTTTGGCAACGGTCGATATTTTGTCGAACGATGCCGCCGAAAGCAAAGCTGCTGGTGAATTGGCCGGATCGTGTGTCTAGCGATCGGTTGATAGGTTGATAAGCAGCAGTGCAGAGCACAGGCAGTAAGAGGAAGATCTAAAAGCGGGTAAGCGTGCATCGGGGTTTGCACGCGGAAAGCGGGAAGAGGTAGGTGACAAGATGAAACATGCAATAGCGAATCCGGAGAATGCAACAAGTCGCTATAGCCTTTCGACGAAGGTATTAGCAGTTTTTCTCTCCATTGCTATGGTGGTGACGTTCAGCCACTTCAATGCATTTGCTGAATTCATCCAGGGAGGTGCAAAAGACGACTCATTTGTCCAGGTGAAGACTTCGTTGGAAAACGTTGTTATCACCGACACCTCAACGCAGATTTCATATAAGCAGGCCGATGTCGATGCGCTGGGCTATTTGCCCGCCGCGGCAGATAAGGTGGTTACGTTCACGGTAACGCCGTACGACAACGCCGCCACGCCTGGTCCCGACTACACGCTCTCCGAAGTTTCGTACGCCGGTGGCACGCTGTCTCCGAATGCGAGCGGGCAGTATTCCTTCACGCCTGTTGAGGGCGCGAAGCTTGTGGTGAAGGCGGTTGCTGTTGCAGCCGAAACACCCGCTGCCGCCGAAACTGAGAAGCCTGCCTCAACCGATGATGCCGAAGGCGCTGCGACTGCGGAAGACAACAAGGGCGTTGAAGCTCCCGATGCTTCCCAGGGTGCTGCTTCTACTAATAATAGTAACAATGCCGCGAACGCTGCAGCTGGCACCGATGCCAACAAGGGTGCAGCCGAAGCGACCGCCGCGGACGACAAGACGCCCGCAACCGATAACGCTGCCGCCGGTGACGTAACCCCCGCCACCAAGACTCCCAAGGCAGACGCAACTGCAACTGAAAAGCCGGCAGCTCCCGCGCAGCCTGCTGGCGAAGCGGCTTCCTCTTCCGATACTCCGGCTGCATCTGAGCCGGCACCCGAGCCTGCCGTGAACACGTTCTCCGTGAATCACATTGGCGGCTTCTTCAATTTGTTTGGCGGTATCAACGTGGTAGTCAAGGGCAGCGAAGGTATGCTTCCCGCCGATGCCGTGATGAGCGTTTCTCTGGTGAAAGACAAAGCCGTTGAGAAGATGCTCGAAACTGCAGCTGCCGCCGAGAACAAGGAAATGGTTGATTCTGTTGTTGTTGACATTACGTTTACCGATGCTCAGGGCAACGCGATTGAACCGAAGGGTCCTGTTTCCGTGAACTTTGAGGGCGTGAACCTGAAGGGCGATTCCGTGGGCGTGTACCACGTGACCGACGCTCTTGATAAGGTGACGCCTGTTGCAACGCTTGATTCCGCAACCGATGCTTTTGCCGCGGAGCACTTCAGCACGTACGCGTTGATTGGCAAGATTGACGCGCAGCCCGTGGTGCCCGAAGGTCAGAAGATCATTACGGTGAATTACGTTGGTGCCGATGGCTCCCTGGTGGGCAAGGGCCATACCGAGCAGATTGGCATTGACGAGAAGGCCATCAACTTCACCGTTTTGAACAGCGAAATGTACGGTACCGATGTGACCGTTGGACCCGAAGGCGGCTATGAGCTTTCCGTAAGCGCTACCGACCAGGCACAATACGGTATTACTATTACTGATAACCAGCAGATTGCTATTGCGAATTTGCCCAGCACCGAGCAGATTAGCATCAACTTGATTATTCAGGGCAAGGAAACCACGTACCGCGTTATCGAGAAGACCGAAAAGCTTAACGCTACGGGTGCGGATAAATACGATATCAAGGAAACGGTCGTCAACGGTCGCGTGGGCGACATTGCGTCGTTTAACCCCGAGCAAAAAGAAGGATTCACCGCAACGGGCTTCCTGGATCAGGTTATCAAGGCCGATGCTTCTACGGTTATTGAAGGCGCCTACGATCGCAACACGTACACGCTGAAGTACAACACGAATGGCGGTTCGTACATTGAGCCGAAGTCGGGTGTGTACGAGCAAGAAGTAACGGTGTTCTCTGAATCACCGTCTACGGCGCTGACCTGCACGAAGGAAGTGCACCAGCACACGGCTGTGCCCACGCAAGATGCTGACAAGAACAAGAACAAGACAATTGGGTGCTATACATCGACGCAGCATTATGGCTTCATGTCGCGCTATTGGCGGTGGGATTTGACCTGCACCAAAGCGGAGCACACGCATAACGATGCGTGCTATACCGCAACGTCTACATTCAACCCCGCGCCTACCAAGACCGGCTACGTTTTTGGCGGCTGGTTCTTGGATGAGGCTTGCACTACGCCGGCTCCTGAAAAACTGACGCTTACGGCCGATGCGGTAGTTTACGCCAAGTGGACTGCAAGCAATGCGAAATACAACATTGTCTATTTGAAAGAGACGCTTGACGAGAACAATAACTCCACGTATTCCTATTTCACCTCGAAAGAGGGAACGGGTATTGTGGGTTCGACCGTCTCTGCGCCGTCGAACGGAACTGTGAAGTATTACACATACGCGTCGGGCGATACAGCAACGATTGCAGCCGATGGTTCGACTATTGTATACGGCTACTACAATTTGACCGAATACACTATTTACTTCAACTTAAATAAAAGCAATGCCAAGATGAATATTGGCGGCAACAGCTATTCCAATAGCGACAGCCTGGATAATCAGTACCACTTCACTGTCAAGTTGGGACAAAACATCGGCACGCAATGGCCAACGTCTGCGCATATCCCTGCTGTTGGGAATAGCAAATTCTTCACTTGGAACGCCAACGGGTGGAGCAGCGCCTATGCGTCCAAGATTGTTTATGTAACGGAAGATATCCTGGATGGTGCAAACAGCGCAAACAATATCCAGGCGTATGCGAGCTGGGAAAATCGCCTTACTACGAAGTATGTCCGTTACTGGCTGCAAGACGCCGACAACGGCAACGTTTATGTTCCGAGCGAAGAGTATTGCCAGCCTATCAATCTATCGGACAGCCTGAGAGCAAAGACGCTTAATGGTTTCACGTTGGTTGGTTCAGGGAGCAATCCTTCCAAACCCAATGGCGCTATTCAGGCTGATGGAAGCGCTGTTCCCAATGTCAATCAATCGAATGTAACCATTGATGGCACGAATTATTCTGAGGTCTACAATTTCTACTACACGCGCAACAGCGCTAATTTGAAGTTCTACAACGGGGATAACAGCACGCCCGAGAACACCGTATCGGTTAAATTCGGTGCAAACATTTCTTCTCAGAATTACACGCCTTCGCGTCCTGCAAGCGCGGATCCCGAGGCAACGTTTACTGGTTGGTACGATAATGCGAATTGCGTTGGCGATCCCTATTCGTTTGCCACGATGCCTTCGAACGATGTTGCTCTGTATGCTAAGTGGGTATTGCCCACAAAGAATACAACCATTCATCTGAATTACGAAGGTGCTGGTGAACCGCAAGTTGTCCAGGTGACAAAGGGTCAGCCGGTTGATGCATCGCTGCTTCCCTCCGAAGAGGAACTGGAAAACCACAACCCGGGTTATGATTTCACGGGTTGGTACACCGATGAAAATTGCACGGTGAAATTCGACCAGAATCGTCCTATTGATGCCGACATCACGATTTACGCTGGCTGGGCAAAGAGCACGAAGGTCGCCTATACCGTTAAGCACGTTGCAGTGCGCAATGGCGTGGAGACCGAGATTTCCTCGGTTGAGGCGCGTGGCACTATTGGCCAGGACGTGAAGGTTGTCAAGCTCACCGATGAAGCATTGACTGCAGCGGGCTACGAAGGCTACTTGTGCGCAAGCGGCGCTTCTCAGTTCTTGAATCTGTCTGCGGTTGCGGCGGATAACGTGGTGACGTTCCGCTACATGACGCTTGATGATTTGAAATACACCGTATCTTACGTTTATAACGGTACGACCGTGTTCGTTGAGAACAACGGTGCGCCGTATGATTGCAAGTCGGACGTTGCGTTCAGCGTGTATCCCAACGAGGAAGCGCAGCGCTGGATTGCCATGAACGGCTACACGTTGAAATCGACGTTCGTGAAGGTTGAGCCTGGTCAGAACGCTGTATTCGAGCTGATTTTGGCTCCGTATACCATTACGTACGACTTGCAGGGCGGCGCCTTTGCTGAAGGCGTGACTGCTCCCGAGACGTATACCATCAGCCAGGTTTCCGGCACGAACACCGTTGCTATTCCGAATCCGGAAAGCACGGGCAGGACGTTTGCGGGCTGGACGCTGACCGAGGGCACGTACGTGCACGATAGTGACACGCCGAGCGACACGCTTGAGGGTAATCCGCAGAAGGACCTGGTGCTGGGCGAAGTCAACGGCTACAAGACCATTGGCCACCTAACGCTGAAAGCAAATTGGCAGGACAATGCTTATGCATTCGTGCGCTTCGTTGACACGGATGGCACCGTTGTTGCAAACGATGCGCTGGCACAGCGCTTCGGTCTGACGGCTGCTGCCGATGCTAACGGTTGGTACACGCTGGGTTACGAAGCCATTTCCGCAGACAAACCTGCATCTGAATATGCTGCTGGCACGGTGGTGAAGGATGCTCCCGATGCGGCATACCTGACGGGCATCAAATTCGATGCTGCAAAACTGAATAAGTTCCCCGCAAACGCAGGCTTTAACGGCCTTGATAAGATTGCGTGGGAGCAGTTCATGGTTGACGAAGGCGCCTTCGGTTACTTCGATATGCCGAATGTGTATCACTTGAACGGATCTATCCAGGTCAACACCGTGAAGTACGTTGACGGCGTGGAGAACGAAGTTGTGTTCCCCGATGTAGTGGGTTACGGCATTGCAGGTGATGATTATCCGCAGTTCGGCGCCGATCCGGTGCGTCCGGGCTACCTGTTCACGGGTTGGCTGGCTCCTAACGGAACCGTTATGACCACGGCTGAAGTTGAAGCGTTGAAGTACACGGGCGATGCGACGTATGTTGCTCAGTGGTCCGAAAAGAAATACGACGTGACTTACGTTTCCGCAGGTAACGGTACTGTTTCGAACACTTCGGGCGACAAGGGCCTGTTCGTCTTGTCCACCGATGGCATTACGGGCGCAACAGCTGTTGCCGATTTGGGCTACAAGTTTGAAGGCTGGTACAAGGGCGCTACGTTCGTGACGAACGCCGAAGTGCTCACGCCGGCTATGGTTGAGCCGCAGCTGAACTATGCAATGGACGGCGGCAAGAAGGTTTACGAGAACACCGAGTTCACGGCCAAGTTTGTCAAGGATGACACGCAGACGCATCGTCTTGGCTACACCGTTGAATATTACAAGAACGGCGTGCTTGCTCAGACTTCGCCTGTTGTCTATGGCGGCGAAGCTTGGATTGGCGATGCTACAAGCCTGACTGTCAAGGAAGGCGCTGGTGCTGGCGAAGTTGCCACGAGCAGTAAGTTCCCTGGATACCACTTCGAGAAGCTGACGCTTAATGGCGCCACCGACATTGACGTGCCGTTTGGCAGCTACGATTTAACGCTGGCTGCGAACGCTGCTTCTTCTGAAGGCAACGTTTTCAAGGTATACTACGTTGAAGACGCTAACGTTACTATTAATTATGTTGCGAACACGGGCGGTACGGTAAGCACCGCTTCCGAGCAGGTTGCTCCTGCTACGGGCACGGCGAAGGGCTCCACTGCAACGGCAAGCACGGGTTACGTGTTTGATTACTGGAGCACCGATGCCGCAGGTCAGAACAAGGTTGGTACTGACAACCTGTTCGTGCCTGAGAAGAATGCCCAGGGCATTTACGAAGCCGCAACGTACTACGCGAACTTCAAGCTGAGTGGCGACAAGCACGTTGTTGCTTACGAGATTCACTACTTCAAGCAGAACGCCGCAGGTGCATACGAAGAAGTGATTGCAGACGCAGTTGCGAAGAAGACCTCTGATGAGCAGCAGATTTTGACGCCTGCTACCATCAACGTGACTGAAAGCTTGGACAAGAACAAGTACGAAGGCTACGTTTACGCTACCTCTACCGAGGCGATGAACGGCGGCGCTGCCGTGACGATTGACGTCTTCCCGAACTCTTACACGAATAGCACGCAAGCTGCGGGCGAAGAGGCGTACGTCATCAACTGCTACTACGACCTGCGCACCGACCTGAGCTACACGGTGAAGTATTACTGGGCGGGCGATACGTCCACGACCATTGCCGCTGATGAAACGGTTACTGGTCAAACGTTCGGCGCAACGGTTTCCTTGCCGGCCGATAAGCAGAAGGCGATTGCAGGCTACACGTACAAGAACAACAGTGGCGATATCACCATTGCGGTAAGCGGAAATGTGATCAACGTCTACTATTATAAGAATGTTGATCTTACGGCGAATTCCGACACGAAGACGTACAACGGCGCTGTTCAGAACGTTGCCGGTTTCACCGGTGCTCCTGCCGATGCTCAGTTCAACATTACCGTTGGTGCTGCGGGCACTGCCGTGGGAACGTATCCTGCGCAGTTTGCTGCGGGCACGGTAGGCACGGTTGATGCTACGGGCAATTACATTGTTTCTTCCGTGACCGATGGCGCGCTGGAAATCACGCCGCTTGACGTGACCGTTGAAATTACGGGCAAGAGTGCCACGAACGAGTTCGATGGCAACGCCCATACTGTAACGGGCTACACTACTACTATTAATAATGGTCTGTTCACCGAGGATCTGATTTCCTTCACGGGCACCGCTACCGCAACGCGTACCGAAGTTGGTACGACGTACATGGGTCTTGCAGCTGATCAGTTTGCATCCGATGATACGCACAACTTCAACGTGACGTTTACCGTTGTGGCTGATGGCTTCCAGACCATCACGCCGGTTGCCGCCGAGGTTATTGTTGACATCTACGAGAACGCGCGCACCGTTACGTACGACGGCACCGAGCACACGGTGGCAGGGTACGATGCCACAAAGACGACCATCAGCAACCCGCTGTACACGGCTGACATGTTTACCGCAACCGAAACGGCTGCATGGACCGCGAAGGGCACCGATGCGGGTACGTATCCTGTTGGCGTTTCCGCTGATGACTTCACGAATAATGCGACTGAGACCTTCCCGAACGTGCGTTTTGTGATTCACGATGGTGCGTTGGTGATTGACCCGGTGACCGAGGAAGTGACCGTGACCGTTGTGGGCAACAGCGACACGGACGAATACGACGGCACCGAGCACACGGTAACCGGTTACCAGGTGACGAGCATTACTAACGCTGCGTATAACGAGAGCAAATTCACGTTCACGGGCGATGCCACGGCCTCGCGTACCGATGAAGGCACGACGTTTATGGGCTTGAATGCGGGACAATTCGCGAATACCGATACGACGAACTTTACGAACGTGACGTTCGTAGTGACCGACGGCTTCCAGAAGATCACGCCCGCTGCCGCCGAAGTTGTGGTGACCATCACGGGCAACCACGCCACGGATGTTTATGACGGCAACGCTCATACCGTGACGGGCTATACTGTGGATATTTCCAACGACCTGTATACCGAAGCAGACTTCACGTTTACGGGCACGGCGACTGCAACGCGTACCGAAGTTGGTACGACCGACATGGGTCTTGCCGCAGGTCAATTCGCGAACAACAACAAGAACTTCAGCCGCGTTACGTTCAAGGTGACCGACGGTTTCCAGAAGATCACGCCGGTGACCGATCAGGTAACGGTGACCATTAACGGCAACCAGATTACGAAGACGTACGATGGAAACGCTCATACAGCGAATGGCTACTGGGTGAGCATCGACAACCCGCTGTATACCGATGCCGACTTTACGTTCTCGGGCATGGCGATGGCGACGCGTTTCGATGTTGGCACCATGGATATGGGCATGACGGCCGACCAGTTCGCTAACACGAATCCGAACTTTGCAAACGTGAAGTTCGTGGTGACTGATGGCTGGATAAAGATCAATCCGCTGGACGTTGAAGTGACCATTGTTGGCGCGAATGACACGACTGAGTACGATGGAAACGCCCACACAGTTGAGGGTTACGCCGCCACGGCCGACAGCGCTCTGTACAACGTTGACGAGAACGTGGCGTTCACGGGCCAGGCGACTGCGACGCGCACCGATGCCGGCACCACGAACATGGGGCTGGCCGTTGAGCAGTTCGAGAACGCGAATGCAAACTTCGACGTGACGTTCATCGTGATCGACGGCTTCCAGACCATTACGCCCGTTGCCGCTGAAGTGACCGTGAACATTGTGGGCAACAGCGACACCACCGAATACGACGGTGCGCCGCATACCGTGACGGGCTACACCGTGACTACGAGCAACCCGCTGTACACCGAAGGCGACTTCGCGTTCTCGGGCGATGCGACCGCTACGCGTACCGAAAATGGCACAACGTACATGGGCATGACGGCTGCCGACTTCGCGAACAAGAGTGCGAACTTTGCGAACGTAACGTTCATCGTGACCGACGGCTTCCAGGCTATCGGTGCTATCGACGTGGTAGTGACCATCGTGGGCAACAGCGACACGAAGACGTACGATGGAACCGAGCATACGGTGACCGGCTACCAGGTTACGAACATTTCTAATACGCTGTACACCGAAGCAGACTTCACGTTTGCCGGCACGGCAACTGCCGCGCGCACCGATGCGGGCATGACGCCCATGGGCTTGAAGGCTGACGACTTCACGAACAAGAACGAGAACTTTAAGAACGTAACGTTTGTAGTGACCGATGGTTACCAGACCGTCGATCCGCTGGCAGTAACCGTAAACGTTGTGGGCAACAGCGACACGACCGAATACGACGGCAACGCCCACACGGTGGAAGGCTACGTTGCAGAGGCAACAAGCGCGCTGTACGATACCGCCGCGAACGTCCAGTTTACGGGCACAGCGACCGCGACCCGCACCGATGCGGGCACCACGAATATGGGCCTGGCAGCCGACCAGTTCAGCAACACGAATGGCAACTTCGATGTGACGTTCAACGTGACCGACGGCTTCCAGACCATCACGCCGGTGGCTGCCGAAGTGATGGTGACCATTGACGGCAACAAGGTCACAACGACTTATGACGGCGAGGCTCACCGTGCAACCGGCTATACGGTGGGCATTGATAACCCACTGTATACCGACGCTGACTTTACGTTCACGGGCACTGCGATGGCGCAGCGCACCGATGTGGGTACGACCTACATGGGTCTGGCAGAAGGCCAGTTCAGCAACGTGAACCCGAACTTTGCGAAGGTGAAGTTCGTAGTGACCGACGGCTGGGTTAAGATCGATCCGCTGGCGGTGACCGTGAACATTGCGGGCAACAGCAACACCACCGAATACGACGGCGAAGCCCACACGGTTGAGGGCTACACCGCCACGGCGGACAGCTCGCTGTACGATACCGTCGCGAACATCCAGTTCACGGGCGCGGCAACTGCGGCGCGCACGGATGCGGGCACCACGAACATGGGTCTCACTTCTGCCCAGTTCACGAACGGAAACGATAATTTCACCGTTACGTTTGTGGTGACCGACGGCTTCCAGAAGATTGAAAAGATCGATGCTGTTGTCACGATTATGGGCAATGCCGTGACGGCTGATTACAATGGTGAGGTTCACGCGGCTACGGGTTATGTGGCCGAAGCAAACACCGATTTGTACAACGTGGCTACCGACTTCACGTTCGCGGGCACGGCATCTGCCGCGCGTACCGATGCAGGTACCACGAATATGGGCCTGGCTGCCAGCCAGTTTACGAATACGAATCCGAACTTCAAGAACGTAACGTTCGTAGTGACCGACGGCTTCGTGAAAGTGAATCCCATTGAGACGACCGTTACTATTGTGGGCAACACCGTGACGACGGATTACGATGGCGAAGTTCACACGGCTACGGGTTATGCGGCCACGGCTGCAAGTGCGCTGTACGACGTGAACGCTGACATTCTGTTCACGGGCACGGCGACTGCCGAGCGCACGGACGCGGGCACGACCAACATGGGTCTGGCTGCGAATCAGTTCGCTAACCAGAATGCGAACTTCAGCAAGGTCACGTTCGTAGTGACCGACGGTTTCGCGAAGGTGAACCCCATTTCTGTGACCGTTACTATTAATGGCAGCAAGATTACGAAGACGTACGACGGTACTGAGCACATTGCGGCTGGTTATGCGGTGGGCATCGATAACCCGCTGTATACTCCGGATGACATTGCATTCACGGGTACGTCCACTGCGCAGCGCACCAATGTGGGTACGACTAATATGGGTCTGGCGGAAGACCAGTTCAGCAACAAGAACCCGAACTTTACGAACGTGAAGTTCGTGATAACCGACGGCTGGATGAAGATCGACCCGCTGGCCGTTGAAGTGACCGTTGAGGGTGCGAATGACGTCACCGAGTACGATGGCAACGCCCACACGGTTGAGGGTTACACCGCCACGGCGAGCAGCGACCTGTACGATACCGCTGCGAACATCAAGTTCACGGGCGCGGCAACCGCGACGCGCACGGATGCAGGCACCACGAACATGGGCCTGACCCCCGAGCAGTTCGTGAACGCGAACGACAACTTCACCGTGACGTTCACCGTGACGGACGGCTTCCAGACCATCACGCCGGTTGCCGCCGAAGTGACGGTGACCATTGTGGGCAACAGCGCCACGAACGATTACGACGGCGAAGAGCACATTGTCACCGGCTATCAGGTAACGGACATCAGCAATCCGCTGTACACCGAAGGCGACTTCGCGTTCTCGGGTGATGCAACTGCCGCTCGCACCGATAACGGCACGACGTACATGGGCATGACGGCCGCCGATTTCGCAAATACGAGCGCGAACTTCGCAAACGTGACGTTCGTGGTGACTGACGGCTACCAGGCCATCGGCGCCATCGACGTGGTAGTGACCATCGTGGGCAACCACGCCACGGACACGTACGATGGAACCGAGCACACGGTGACCGGCTACCAGGTGACGAACATTTCCAGCAGGCTGTACACGCAGGACGACTTTACGTTCACGGGTGCGGCTGAAGCGGCTCGCACCGATGCGGGCACCACGAACATGGGCCTGGCTGCCAGCCAGTTCACGAACAACAACGCGAACTTCAAGAACGTTATGTTCAACGTGACCGACGGCTACCAGACCATCACGCCGTTGGCGGTTGAGGTCGCCATCGCGGGCAACAACGACACGACCGAATACGACGGCAACGCCCACACGGTCGAAGGCTACGTCGCCACGGCGAACAGCGACCTGTACGATACCGCTGCGAACATCAAGTTCACGGGCGCGGCAACCGCGACGCGCACGGATGCAGGCACCACGAACATGGGTCTGACCCCCGAGCAGTTCGTGAACGCGAACGACAACTTCACCGTGACGTTCACCGTGACCGATGGTTACCAGACCATCACGCCGGTTGCCGCCGAAGTGACGGTGACCATCAACGGCAGCAAGATTACGAAGACGTACGACGGTACTGAGCACATTGCGGCTGGTTATGCGGTGGGTATCGATAACCCGCTGTATACTCCGGATGACATTACATTCACGGGTACGTCAACTGCATCGCGCACTGAGGTGGGCACCACCTACATGGGTCTAGCAGAAGACCAGTTCAGCAGCAAGAACCCGAACTTTGCCGACGTGAAGTTCGTGGTGACCGACGGCTGGATGAAGATCGAGCCGCTGGCGGTGATCGTAACTGTTACGGGCAATAGCGTTACCGCCGATTATGACGGTACGGTTCACACGGCAACAGGTTATGTTGCAACCGCAACAAGCGCGCTGTACGACACCGCCGCGAACATCCAGTTCACGGGCGATGCGACTGCGACCCGCACGGACGCTGGCACCACGAGCATGGGTCTGGCCGCCGAGCAGTTCGCGAACACGAACGCGAACTTTGACGTAACGTTTACCGTGATCGATGGTTTCGCGAAGGTGAATCCCATTGCGACAACGGTAACGATCGTTGGCAACACCAATACCACCGAGTACGATGGCAACACCCACACGGTTGAGGGCTACGTTGCCACGGCAGCAAGCGCGCTCTACGACGTGAACGCCAATATCGAGTTTACGGGTACGGCGGTTGCCGAGCGCACCGAAATTGGTACAACGAATATGAACTTGGCTGCTGCTCAGTTCGCGAACAACAACCCGAACTTCAGCACCGTGACGTTCATCGTGACCGACGGCTACCAGACCATCACGCCGGTGGCTGCGCAGGTTGTTGTGACCATCGTGGGCAACACCGATACGAAGACGTTCGACGGCGCGGCTCACACGGCAACGGGTTACACCGTGACCACGAGCAGCCCGCTGTACACTGAAGCTGACTTCACGTTTGCCGGTGCAGCGAACGCAACGCGCACCAATGCTGGCACCACGAACATGGGTCTGGCAGAAGACCAGTTCAGCAACACGAACCCGAACTTCGCCGATGTGAAGTTCGTGGTGACCGATGGCTGGATGAAGATCGACCCGCTGGCGGTTGAGGTTGCCATCGTGGGCAACAACGACACCGCCGAGTACGACGGCAACGCCCACACGGTTGAGGGCTACGTTGCCACGGCGGACAGCGACCTGTACGACACCGCCGCGAACATCAAGTTCACGGGCGATGCGACCGCAACGCGCACCAACGCCGGAACCACGAACATGGACCTTGCTGCCGAGCAATTCGCGAACACGAACGGCAACTTCACCGTGACGTTCACCGTGACCGACGGCTTCCAGGCCATTACGCCGGTGGCCGCCGAAGTGACCGTGACCATCGTGGGCAACACCGACACGAAGACGTTCGATGGCGAAGAGCATGAGATTACCGGCTACCAGGTAACGGGCATTAGCAACCCGCTGTACACCGCAGACGACTTCACGTTCGCGGGCGACGCCATTGCGGCGCGCACGAATGCCGGCACGACCGACATGGGCTTGGCTGCCGACCAGGTTAGCAACGCGAACGACAACTTCGCGAACGTTGCGTTCAACGTGATCGACGGCTGGATGAAGATCGATCCGCTGGCAGTAACCGTGACCATCGTGGGCAACAACGATACCGCCGAGTACGACGGCAACGCCCACACGGTTAAGGGCTACGTCGCCACGGCGGACAGCGACCTGTACGACACCGCCGCGAACATCAAGTTCACGGGCGAGGCGACCGCGACCCGCACTAATGCGGGCACAACATACATGAACTTGACGAACAACCAGTTCAGCAACACGAACGGCAACTTCGACGTGACGTTTGTGGTGACCGATGGCTTCCAGGCTATTGGCAAGACAACCGCCGTGGTGACCATCGTGGGCAATACCGTAACGGCGGATTACGACGGCAAGGAGCATGCGGTTGATGGTTACACCGTCTCCATTGACACACCGCTGTATACCGAGAACGACTTTACGTTCACGGGTACGGCTGCGGCGGCGCGCACCGATGCCGGCACCACGAACATGGGCCTGACTTCGGGCATGTTCGTCAACAACAACGATAACTTCGAGACCGTTGTATTTAACGTGACCGATGGTTATGTGAAGGTTGATCCGATTGCCGCTACCGTGACCGTTGTTGGCAATACCGCCACGAACGATTACGACGGCAACGCCCACACGGTGGAAGGCTATGTTGCCACCGCAAGCACGCCGCTCTACGACGTGACCGCGAACATCCAGTTCACGGGCGCGGCAACCGCCACGCGCACGGATGCAGGCACCACGAACATGGGCCTGGCAGCGGACCAGTTCAGCAACACGAACCCGAATTTCAGCACCGTCACGTTCGTGGTGACCGACGGCTGGCAGAAGATCGATCCGATTACCGCAACCGTGACCATTGTGGGCAATAACGTGACCACCGATTACGACGGTATGGTCCACACGGCCGAAGGCTATGTTGCAACGGCTGATACCCCGCTGTACAAGGTGGACACCATCCGCTTTGCCGGTGCGGCAACCGCCACGCGCACGGATGCGGGCACGACCAACATGGGCCTGGCTGCCGACCAGTTCTACAACACGGACGCCAACTTCACGGATGTAACGTTCGTGGTGACCGATGGCTTTGTGACCATCAACCCGATTGAAGCCACGGTTGAAATTGTGGGCAACAGCAATACCACCGAGTACGACGGCAACGCCCACACGGTGGAAGGCTACGTTGCCACCGCAAGCACGCCGCTCTACGACGTGACCGCGAACATCCAGTTCACGGGCGCGGCAACCGCAACGCGCACGGATGCCGGTACGACCGACATGGGCCTGGCAGCCGACCAGTTCAGCAACACGAACCCGAACTTCAGCACTGTGACGTTTGTGGTGACCGATGGTTTCCAGACCATTACTCCCGTTGCTGGCAAGGTGACGGTAACCGTGACCGAGAAGTCCGACACCGTTGAGTATGACAGCAACGAGCACAGCATTACCGGCTACAAGAGCATCGTGGCTGATAACCCGCTGTACAACGTGGCGACCTCCGTGGCTGAAACGCCGACCGCTGCATGGACTGCTGCCGGCACGAATGCCGGCATGTACCCCGTAGGCATTGCGCCCGAAGACTTCGCCAACACGAACAGCAACTTCGCCGAAGTCGCGTTTGTCGTGGTCGATGGCGCACTGGAGATCACGCCGGTTGCCGCCGAAGTGGTGGTTACCGTAACCGAGAAGAGCGACACCGTTCATTACGATGCCGCAAAGCACAGCATTACTGGTTACAAGAGCATCGAAGCGAACAACCTGCTCTACGATGTGACCACTTCTGTTGCCGAGACGCCCACCGCGGCGTGGACGGCCGAAGGCGTGCTGGTAGGCACATATCCCGTTGGCATTGTGGCGAGCGACTTTGAGAACACGAACGGTAACTTCGCCAAGGTTACGTTCGCCATTGTTGACGGTGCGCTGGTTATTGATGATCAGAACGTGCCCGATGACGAAGTGGTGAACAAGACGCACGACGGTCGCATTGATGGAACCGCCGCGACCGACTTGGGCAAGACCATCACGTTCGACATTACGGTGAAGAACATTTACAACGAAACAAAGACCATTACGCTGGAAGAGAAGGAAGGCTATGAGCTGAGCGAAACAACGTTCGACTTGGCGCCGGGCCAGGAGAAGACCGTGACCGCAACGCATGTTGTTACGGAAAGCGATCTTTTGGCAGGCGAAATTGAGAACGTTGTGACTGCGAAGTTCGGCGATATGAGCTGGACAGCAACCGATAAAGTCACGCCCACGAAGCCTTACGCGAACCTTGTGGTGAACAAGACGTCCAACGTTGCGGCGGGCACCGTTGTGAAGATGGGCGATGTCATTATGTACACCATTACGGCTCACAACGATGGCAACATCAGCATTCGTAATGTTGTGGTGACCGACGAGCTGCTGGATAAGGAATGGACCATTCAGACGCTTGCTCCGCAGCAGACCGTGACGTTCACTGAAGATTACACGGTAACGCAGGCCGACTCCAACCGCGGTTACGTGACGAATGTTGCCGTGGCGAAGGGTGACACGGAAGACCCGAAGAATCCCGAGCCCGATGGGGAAGATGACATTATCATTCCTGTTGAGACGCAGATTCCTGCTCTGGTTCTTACGAAGACCGCTGACGTTACGTCGGGCGCTGTTGCGGGCGATGTTATTACCTACACAGTCACCGCAACGAATAGCGGTACGTCGCTTTTGACGAATATCGTGGTTGACGACTCGCTGACGGGCGACCGTTGGAACATTGATCAGCTGACGCCGGGTGATTCCCGTAGCTTTACCACTACGTACACCGTGACGGTTGCGGATATGGCAGCTGGTTCCGTGGTGAATGCGGTAACCGGCACGGCTGATAACCCGACGAACGACCCGACCACGGTAACGCCTGCTCAGGAGACCACGACCACGGTAACGCCGGTATCGGGCGTGAACGTGAACAAGGTTATTACGAGCAAGCCTGAGAATGGTGAAACCTACGTTCTGGGTGAGAAGATTGCCTACCGCGTAACCGTGACGAACACGGGCAACGTTGAGCTCACGAACATCGGTTTGAACGACACGTTGGTGCCGCTTGAGGCAATCGAGCGCTTGGCGCCGGGTGCTTCTCAGGACATCGACTACACGTACACGGTGACGGAGAAAGACGTTGCAGCCGGTGCGGTGGTCAATATGGTAACGGGCACGGGTACAACGCCGGGTGACTCCAACACGCCAATGGCTACCGACACGAGTGAGGTTAGCACGAAGGTAAGCACCGAAGTCATCGACGACAACCCCACGCCGCTGGCAACGCACGATGGTCATTCGTGCTGGGTGCATTGGCTCATGCTTCTGGGCATTTTGCTCACGCTGATTTACGGTATTGGCACGGCGGTTCGTCGCAAGAAGTTCGCCGATGACGTGGCCGCGCTTGACAAGGAACTCACGGGTGCGGCTCCTGCGGCTAAGCCCGAAGCTGCGACCGAACCTGAAGTAGAGGCAGAGCCCAAGCCCGAAGCTGAAGCTGCCAAGCCCGTAGCAACCGACGCCGAATAAGGAAAGGAGGAATAGTCATGAAAAAGTCAAACGTCATTGTTTTTGCAATTGCCGCTGTTCTTTCCATTTTCTTGCTGTGGCTGTGGTACTTCCTGGGCTTCAACCAGATTGACAGCCCGCTTGACCTGGTCATCTCCATTGTTTGGTGGGTGGTGATCGTGGCGCTGATCGCAGGCGTTGCCAAAGTGGAGCAGACGCGCCGCGAAAAGATTCGCACGACGTATGTAGGCACCGGCTTCCTGTTCAACAGCGAAGCCGGCACCGTGGGCCTTTCGGGGCAGGGAACGGTGGACGCTATCGAGCGCACCATTGCGAACCTGAAGTACGATTTCACGAACGCGTCTCTTGAGGACGAAACGAAAGCCGCCATTAAGACGGTTGTGCGCACCAAGACGTACAAGCCGGCAGAAGGCGAAAATGCGCAGCCTACGTGGGAAGGCGAAGTGTGTTTGGCCATCCCTGGCGCGGAAGCGAAGCCGTTTGCTTCCAAGGAAGAGCTTGTGGCGCTGCTTGCATAGTGCGTGCGTTCTGAAAGCGCAGGTGATAAGGTGCTTGTTCGTTCTGCGGTAATGAGACGCGCCGATACCACGCTGGGATTGTGCTGAAAGCGCAGGTAGCTGCGCAAAGAGTACGTTCGAATCGGCCCTGGGCAAATGTCCGGGGTCGATTTTTATGCCTGCATCGCCGTTGCGCCGATTCGTCCTTGAGGTGTGCGGCCTTTTCGTGTGCCCTGCCACGCGCCGCGGCTCGGCGCACCTGCGCCACCGCGGCCCCTTCGCGCGCCCCTTCGCCTTTCCTTTGGGTGCCCGTTTTCCGCCCTTGCGCACCTTCGTCGAAATAAATAACATTCCAGCTGTTCAAAGCGTCATGCGCGGCGTACAATGAACGACATGTTCGCGGTAAACAGGAAACCGCAGAAAACCCAGGTGCGTGGCAAGCCAGATCCTCAAGCTTGCTCGCATCGCAATTGAAAAGAGGAAAACATGGACATGTCCAAAGAGCAGTGGACTCGTGTCACTGCGCAATTCGCCACGCTCAAAGAGAACTCCGCTTTCTACGCGAAGAAGTTCGCCGACTTCGATTTGAGCGACATCCGCACCATGGATGACTTCCGCAAGCTTCCCTTCACCGACAAAGCTGACCTTCGCGAGGCATATCCGCTGGGAATTGCCGCGGTACCGCCCGAAAAAATCGTGCGTATCCACAGCTCATCAGGCACAACGGGCACGCCGGTCATTATTCCTTACACGGCGAAAGACGTTGACGACTGGGCAACCATGTTCGCTCGTTGCTATCAGTATGCGGGTATCACTCCCGAAGATCGCATTCATATCACCCCTGGTTACGGCCTGTGGACGGCTGGCATTGGTTTCCAGCTGGGCTGCGAGCGCCTGGGCGCCATGGCAATCCCCATGGGTCCTGGCAACACCGATAAGCAACTGCAGATGATGCAGGATTTGGGTTCCACCGTTCTGTGCGCCACCAGCTCGTATGCGCTGCTGCTGGCAGAAGAGATTGCCAAGCGCGGCATTGGCGACAAGATCAAGCTGCGCAAGGGCGTTATTGGCTCCGAGCGTTGGGGCGAAAAGATGCGCGCGCGTATTGCGAACGAGCTGGGCGTTGAGCTGTTCGACATTTACGGCTTGACCGAAATTTACGGCCCGGGCATTGGCATTAACTGCCAGGCAGACAGCGCTATGCACATTTGGAGCGATTACGTGTACGTGGAGATTGTGGACCCGAATACAGGCGAGCCCGTTCCCGATGGCGAGGAGGGCGAGATTGTCCTGACCACGCTGCAAAAGGAAGGCGCGCCGCTCATCCGCTTCCGCACGCACGACTTGAGCCGTTTCGTGTTGGAAGACTGCCCCTGCGGGCACAACGAGCATCCGCGCATCGACATCATCACCGGCCGCACCGACGACATGGTGAAGGTGAAGGGTGTGAACATGTTCCCTGCTCAGTTCGAGGAAATCCTGGCGTTCACCGATGGCGCTTCCTCCGAGTACCAGATTATGATCGATCACTTGAACGGTCGCGACATTCTGACGTTCTTCTTTGAGACCGCGGCAACGGGCGAAGAGCGCGAAAAGGTCGAAAAGCAGCTCGCTGCTCTGTTCAAGGCAAAGTTGAACATGACTCCCGTGGCGAAGGGCGTTGCCATTGGCGAACTTCCGCGTTCCGAGAAGAAGGCGCGCCGCATTTACGATAACCGCTACTAGGAGTGGTAGCAGCAGCGGCAATTTTGGAGGTGACGCTGCGTTCGAACCGCCAACAAGGCTGCTGCAGGAATTGCTAGAATAGAAGAATTACTCGAAGGGTCGCTTGCGGGCGGCTCTTCGTGGTTCTTCTGGGCTTATGAGGCTGCCGAGCGTACCGATCTCTTCAGCATTAATTCGCGCTTTACATTCCACTGTGTAGCAGTTCCTTTTCCGTGACGGAATCGTACCGCCTTCGAACAGCGCGGCGGCGCAAAAAAGTACAAAAATATGTGAATGACGTTGAGTTTTACCCATTGCAAGCAACCGCTGATAAAATATTAAACTTGGTTGAATTGGCAACAAAGCCACTGATTCAAATATAAATAAACTTTCCCCTGATGGGGCGTTAAGGAGCTTGCATGGCGTTTGGAAGAAAACGCAGAGAGCAGGAAGCCGATTATCTTGGCAGCCAGCTTTCTGCCCATACCGACGATCCCATGAGTCGTTATTCGCGCAATTCGGAAGTGTACGCGCGTAAAAAAGAGGAAATCCTGGAGTCGTATTCCCGCGACAACACGCAGAACTACTCCCACAAGCGTGCGAAAAAAGGTACGCGCGGCAAAAAAGTTGCCCTGGCTATCCTTTCCGTGTTCGTGGTTGCCCTTCTTGGCGTGGGCGCTTACGCCTTCGTGTTTTTCAATGAAGTCAACAGCGACTTGGGCGGCAACCATACTTCGGAAGAAGAGATGGAAATCCAAGAAGCGCTTGCAAAGGGCAACAGCTTCAACGAGGTATTTTACGTGCTGCTGTTAGGTTCGGACTCGCGTGATGCCGATGACTTCACGGGTTCTCGATCCGACACGAACATTTTGACGCGTGTTGACCCGGTGAATAAAGTGGTGACCATGGTGTCCATTCCGCGCGACACGAAGATCGAGCTCAGCGGGTATGGAACGCAGAAGTTCAACGCGGCGCGTTCGTACGGCGGCGTTGCGGGAGCAATTCGTGAGGCTTCCAAGCTGTGTGGCGTTGAGATTTCGCACTACGTGGAAATCGGCTTCGATGGTGTAATGGACCTGGTTGATTCTATTGGCGGCGTGGAAGTTGATGTTCCGTACTACATCAACGACGCCGATGCCTGGGTTGAAATTCAGCCGGGTTATCAGACGCTGAGCGGCTGGGATGCGTTGGGTTTTGCCCGCAGCCGTGCTTATGCCGATGGCGACTTCACGCGTACTTCGAACCAGCGCCTTTTGATTAAGGCAGTGGTGGATAAGGTGCTCGCGCTTGATCCGGCCGCTATGCAACAGGCCATCCGTTCTGGCGCGAAGTGCGTTGATACTGATATGTCGCTTATGGACATCCTGGGTTTGGCCATGTCGTTCAAGGACGGCTTCACCATGTATTCGGCAATGGTGCCTTCTACTACGGCGTACATCGACGGCGTTTCCTATGTTATTTGCGATACTCAAGGCCTGGCGGAAATGATGAAGATTGTGGAAGCCGGCGGCGATCCCAGCACGTTGCAGACTACTTCGGGTTCGGTGACAGGAAGCTCTCTGGGATAGCAGGAGCGCAGCGGCGAGCGCCAGCTGCTCGAGTGGGTGGCGATGCAAGCAATGCCGCGTCACCACAAGCAGTTTCACGCAGCCACAAGCAGCGTTTTGTGGCTTTGACGTGCGCTTCGCCGATTCCTTCTTGCGCTGGCAGTATCAAGCGAGTAAGATTTATGGGCTAATGTATGCCATGGTCTTGCTCGCTTTTTTAATGCGTGAACGGTTGGTGTCGGTAGCGCAACGCGAATGGCAAGCGCGCGCGAGCCAGCTGGCAGCGTGTCTGGCCCTGCGGCATACATTTCACATCTACAGGAAAAAGGAAAGGAACGTACTTGAAGGTTCGAAAACAGAAACCTCACAGTATGTAATCCTTCGGCTTCCTTCTTTTGGCAGCCGAAGAACGTCGGCTGTGTCACGTCTATGCATATAAGCGAAATCGCGTCTGGCGGCGCGCTTCGTTGTGGTGTGCCGCGTCGTGCCAAGTAAAGGGGAAGCTCAATGCTTTATCTCTCTCAAATTAAAGGAAAGCCGGTGGTTGACTCCGAAGGGGAGCGCATCGGTGTTATCTCTGACCTGGCCATTCAGACAGGCGAGGTCTTCCCGCGCGTTACGAGCCTGGCGTTTCAGGGGCCGGGTCGCGTGCCGTTCATGATTTCATGGCGCAAGTACGTGGACCAGTTCGACGAGGAAGGCATCAAGCTTTCCGTTAAAAGCCACGATATCCGTTTCAGCTACCTGCAGCCCGATGAAGTGTTGCTGGCGCGCGATTTGATGGACCGCCAAATTGTTGATACGCAGGGCATGAAGGTTGTGCGCGTAAACGACCTAAAGCTTTCCGAATCGGGCAGTCAGCTGCGTCTTCTTGGCGCTGAAGTGGGCGTTCGCGGTATCTTGCGCGGGCTTCATCCGCTGCTTGAGCGCGCGGTGGTGTCGGCGGCAAAGGCTATGAAGCATCCCATTGACGAGCAGATCATTGCTTGGAATTACATGGACCTTTTGGACCGCGACTTGTCTGAAGTGCAGCTTTCTGTAACGCACAAGCGTTTGGATGAGCTGCATCCGGCCGATGTGGCAGACATTTTGGAGCAGCTTGACCCACAGCAGCGTGCGAACGTGTTCAAGCACTTGGACATGAACCAGGCTTCGGAAGCAATCTCCGAAATGGAAGACGAGTATCAGGCGGAATTCATCGACGACCTGCCCGACGCCCAGGCGTCTGTCATGCTGGCAAAAATGGACCCCGACGAAGCAGCCGACATTGTGCGCGATTTGTCGTACGAGAAAGCTGAAACGCTATTGCGCCTGATGGGCGTAGAGGAAGCAGCGGAGATTCGCGGGCTTTTGGGCTTCAAGGACGGCACGGCTGGCGGCATGATGACCACGCAGTTCGTGCAAGTGCACGAGGAAGACACCGTGCACGATACCATCGAGCTGCTGCGTGCCCTTCCCGAGGATCACCCGTCCATTCATCATGTGTATGTGTGCGATGAGTACGATAAGCTGGTGGGTGTGGCGTCGTTGCGCACGCTGGTGCTTGCTCCGGAATCGAAGCACATGCACGATGTCATGTTTGACGAGGTCATTTCCATTCCGCCTGATACGACTGAAGACGACGTGGTTGAGACTATCTTCAAATACAACTTGCCCGCGCTGCCTGTTGTGGACGAAGATGGGTCCATTTTGGGCATTGTTACCACCGATGACGCGTGGGATGCTGTTGAAGATGACGCCATTGAAAAGAAGTTCAAACCGATTGTTGTGGTGGGAATCGTGTTGGGCGTGCTGGCGTTTATAGCGCTCTACACGGTTATCCTTTTGCAACTGCTGCACTACCCCTGGAGCTAAATCATGGTTATGAAGGAAGAAGAGCTCATTGAGCTGGCAACTTCCACAGGGGATGAGCCAGCGCAGAGCGAGGAAAAAGGCAAGCTGCCGAAAAAGTCAAAGCTCATGGTGATTTTGGCGGCTATGGGGCCGGGCATTATCACGGCTATGGCGGGCAACGATGCTGGCGGTATTGCAACGTATTCCCAGGTTGGCGCTCTGTTTGGGTACAAAACGCTGTGGGCGCTTCCCATTATGTGCATCCTTTTGGTGGTTGTTCAGCTTACGGCAAGCCGTATGGGCGCGGTTACCGGCAAAGGTTACGCCGCGCTGATTCGCGAGCGTTTCGGTATCCGTTTGACCGCTCTTGCTATGGTTGCACTGCTTATTGGCAACGTGGCAACGATTATTTCGCAGTTCGCGGGTATTGCGGGCGGCATGGAGATGTTCGGCGTTTCCAAGTATGTGACCGTTCCGATTGCGGCGCTGGTGGTATGGCTGCTGGTTGTGGGTGGAAATTACAAGCGCGTCGAGCGCATCTTTTTGGCTATTTCGCTGGTGTTCATTACGTATGTGATTGCGGCCGTTATGGCGCAGCCCGATTGGGGACAGGCGCTGGCCTGCACGTTTACGCCCGCAATCATGAATGACACGAATTATATCTCGCTGATGATTGCTATGGTGGGTACCACGATTGCGCCGTGGATGATCTTCAACATGCAAAGCAACATTGTGGAAAAAGGCATGAGCGTAGATGACGCGCTGCCCATGCGCGTCGATGCGATTTCGGGAACAGTGGCAGCGTGCCTGGTGGCGTGGTTTATCGTGGTAACCACGGGAGCTGTCTTGTATCCCGAAGGCGTGTCGATTGAAAGTGCCGCCGATGCCGCGCGCGCCTTGGAGCCGTTTGCGGGTCCCTACGCGCAAATGCTGTTCGCGGTCGGCCTGATTGGCGCATCGTTTTTGGCGGCATGCGTTTTGCCGTTGACCACGGCATTCGTTATTTGCGAAGCGTTCGGTTGGGAAGCCGGCGTTGATTTCACTTGGAAAGAAGCCCCCATGTTCAAGGGCATCTTGACGTTTGTGATTATCTTTTCTGCCCTTATCGTTTTGATTCCGAATATCAATCTGATGTCCATTATGCTGTTTTCCCAGTTCGTTTGCGGTGTTATTCTGCCGGTGCTGCTGGTATTCATGGCGCTTATCAGCTCCGATAAGCGCATTATGGGAAAGTACGTGTCGGGTCGCATTTCCCGCGTGCTGATTTGGGCGACTGTTGTGGTGGTCACGCTGCTCACGGTGGCGCTCTTGGTTATGCAGGTGCTGGGGCTCGGATAGCTTTGGGGTCGTTGGTTGCGGGGCGCGCTGTTGGTTGGTTGCGCTGCCGGGCGAGCTGCTGGCGAGCTCGTGCGCAGAGCCGCTGGCAGCTGGTTGGGCTTCGGGTAACGTTTGGGGCGAGAGGATTTTGCGATGGTCGCTGTTGATGGTGCAGACATTTCTCAGGAAAAAGCCGCTTTGCGTAAGAGCGTTATTGCGCGTCGCAATGAAATGGACCCTGCTGTTCGTGACCAAAAAAGCGCTGCTATTTGTCGCGAGGTTATAGAGCAGCTAGAGGTAGCTTTTGGGCAGACGGGGTCTGTGTCGGGAAAACAGCCGCTGGTTGGCCTGTTTTCTGCACTTGGCAGTGAAGTCGACTTGCGCTATGTTGTTCGCTATGCTCAACATGTGGGTTGGCGTATTGCCCTTCCCGTGATGGTTTTGCAAGAAGAAGCCCCTGGTTACACCATGCTTTTCGTGGGCGTTGATTATAAGACGGCTCTTTTGCGCCAAGAGGCATTCCTTGCGAAGCCTGCCAAGAATCTTGATCCGAACGACTTTGATTTCGAGCGTTTTCCTCTTGTTTCTCCTGATGAACTGGATGCTTTAGTGATGCCGCTGGTCGCTTTTGACAGCCAAGGGGGCCGTTTGGGTTACGGCGGGGGAAATTACGATCGCTACTTGCCGCAACTGCGTGAAAATTGCTGGGTGTCGGGTGTTGCTTTTGACGAGCAGTGCGTCCCGCGTGTTCCTCGCGCGGATTTTGACCTGGCAATTCCCCAGGTTATTCACGCGTAGCTGTTGGATTTTGATTCCGCAGCTTGCTGGCGGCGTTCGGCGCCCGTGGTTCGGCGCCTGCGGATCCCCATGCTTCCCGTATTGTCCGTTTAGAGCGACAGCAGCTGATCGAATTGCGAAATCAGGGCATCGGGGTTGGTTTCGCCGATGTTCCCGTTCGTGCCATATCCGTATTCAACTGCTACTGCAAACGCGCCCGTTACTTGCGCCACGCGGACATCGCCTGCGGAGTCTCCCACATAGGCGGTTTCGTGCGCCGTAACGCCTAATTCTTTCATGGTATTCAGCAGGCCTTGCGGGTTAGGTTTGCGCGGATAATCAGGGCTTTCTCCGTGAACGGCATCGAAGATTCCCGGAAAAAAATGGTTGATGGTCATCTTGGCGTCTTCATCGCGCTTGTTTGAGAGCACCGCTAGTTTTGCGCCTTGGGCTTTCAGCGCTGTCAGTGTTTCTTTGACGTGCGGATAGAGCTTGGTGTGTTCCAGGCCGTGCTCAGCAAACGTGCCATACCAAGTGCGATAGACTTCCTTCCCTTTTTCTTCGGGCAGTTCTTGTCCCAGCTCTTCCTGTAAAAGCACCACGATGCCGCCGCGTTGAAAGCATTCCAGTATTTCCTGGCGCGTGTAAGTGCGCTTGCTTCCCATTTGGGCTAATGTCGTGTTGGTCACGGCAACGAAATCGTCCATGGTGTCAAGCAGCGTGCCGTCTAGGTCGAAAACATATGCGTCAAATCGCGGTGACATGAAGTGCCTTTCTTTCTAATTTCGCGCAAGAGTAAAACGTCATGGTACAATAACAAAGTTCGCTTTCGCGAGCAAGTTGCCTCCGTAGCTCAGGGGATAGAGCGTCGGTTTCCTAAACCGTGCGTCGGATGTTCGAATCATCTCGGGGGCACCATGAAAAAGCCAGGTCAGAGCGGTATTCGCCCTGACCTGTTTCTTTTCCCGGGCTTCTGAAAACGGGGGAAAGCGGGATAAAAAGGGTGGAGATGTACACCACATAACACCCCTCCTGCAGGGCGACGACCGGTCATTCGCCCGTGCGGTTGTCGCTGTTCCGCGTTCGTGGGCAGCGCAGTCCATTCGATCGATTTTCCGTGCGAGCGAGACCCCGCTACTGCATTGCGCGCGGCACGCTACTTGATGGAGGCACCCAGCTTGCGGCATTCCTCAATTGCAGGCTTGTCGTTAACAGCGCCTTTTTCGTAGCTGTTATTGCACAGAACAATGCCCAGAATTTCCTGGTGAGAGTAATTCATGGCAATCTCAAAGCTTTTCACCAGGCCATCGGCAGTGGTGATGTCTTTGTCCTCGAACGGCATGAGCAGTGCGGTGCGTTTCATGGCAAACTTGCGTCCGCCTATGGCGCAGAACTGGCGATCCATGAATGCTTTCACTTGCGCGGGGTAGCTGTAGTAATAAAGCGGGAACGCGTAAACAACGGTGTCCGCCCATTCCAGGTCGCCGTAGAAGTTTTGCATGTCATCCTTTTGGCAGCACTCGCCACCATGGGTGAAGCAATATTCGCAGCCCAAGCAGCCGTTGATTTTCGCGTTGCCTACGTGAGCTACGCGAATTTCGTTGCCCGCTTCACGTGCGCTCTCGATAAACGCGTCTGCCATTATTTGGCTGTTTCCGTCTTTTCGGGGACTGCCGTGCACTACCAAGATGTTTGCCATGATGAATTCCTCTCTCAAAAGATTTTCTCTGACAAATGCTCATGATGCTTTCGTCTTTGCAAGTTGCAAGGTTTTGTTATCGATGTGCGTCTTGCAACTTGTCCACTTCGACCTACGTGGTTGCGGTGGGTATGTACTTTTCGCCCTTCGATTGCAGGTCAAAGTCCCTTTTACGAAAGTCGAGCGCCTATTTCTTTTGCGGCGGCTGCTTTGTCGAAATTGCCGCCGGTTGCAGCAGTAAGAGCGCCCATGACTTTGCCCATGTCCTTTTTGGACGAGGCACCCAACTCAGCAATCTTTTCCTCGATGAGGGCGATCAGCGCATTGCCCGACAGCTGCTGGGGCAGATATTCTTCCAAAACAGCAACTTGAGCAGCAAGTTTATCGGTGCGCTCTTGGTCGGAACCCTTTTTGGAATCTTCTAGCGTTTCTTTTGTTTGCTTGATGACGCGCTTAAGCATAGCATCTACATCGGCTTCGGTAATCTCGCGACGCTCATTTACCTCTATGCTTTTGATTTCGGTCTTCACCATGCGCAGAATGTCTCGGCGCAGGCTGTCCTTTGCGCGCATTGCGTTTTTGATCTCTTCGTCAAGGGCTGCATACTCCATAAATGTCTCCTTTCGCTGCCTTTTCGTGATGCTATTATCGCACTTGCGGGGAGCACGTGTTTCCCAGACCTGCATGTTTATACAGGTTTTCATCTTTAAAGTTTCTTTGCGGGTGCAGTTTTTTTGTTGGCTGCCTGCTGTTCTGTTTAGTACATACCGTTGATTCGCACTCGTCAATCCGGCATCTTTGTTGCAGCAATATCTTAGAATGCCTGTACGGCATGGTTTGCACTCGATATCGTTGAGTTTAAAGCACCTGTTGTGGATTTATACTCGTCTGTCCCGCGCCTTTGTCGCTCTTTTCAGGCTTTCAAAAACAAAAAATAGGAGGAAATCAAAATAATTTTGATTTCCTCCTATTTTTAATATGCGATACTTGATCAAAATAGGAGATTTTGGCAAAAAGTTAAAATTTCTCCTATTTTTTCTTTCAGTTATCAAATGAATTTGCTTGTTTTGACCCATTTTGCACTGTGTACTGTCTAAATTCAGGTTAAATAATAGGAGGAAAATTAAAAAATTTCATTTTTCTCCTATTTTGGCAAAGTGGACCGTGCTATAAATAGGAGAAATATAGGGAAAATACAATTTTCTCCTATTTTAGACGAAAGCAAAGGAATAAGGGGTGTGCAATGTTGCAGGATGAGGTCAAATCAGAGCTGGCCGAGCTAAACGATGCAATTGAGTGGGCACAAAAGGGACTTAGCAAGGCGCCCGAGGGTTCTTTGCTTATCGATAAGGCAAAGGGCAATAATCGCTATTATTGGCGCAAGACGGCTGCGGACAAAAAAGGTGTTTACCTGGGCAGAGACGACCAGGAGCAAATTCGCGCTCTTGCGCAAAAGGATTATGAGGTCCGTTTGCTTAAATCTGCTGAAAAGGAAAAAGCTTTGCTTGAGCGAATTCAAGTACGCTGCGATAAGGGTGAATTATTGGGATCACGGGTTCTTTCCTTGGTTTACGAAAACCTGTCTGATGCTCGAAAAGAGCTGGTGGAGCCTTATATTTTGTCAAACGACGAGTATGCTCGACGCTGGCAGCTTGAAGAGTATGCAGGTAATTCACATCCGTTTGGATCATATTCGCTGTTCACGCGCGGTGGCGTGCGGGTGCGCTCGAAATCTGAAGTGCTTATCGCCGATGCTCTGGAGGCGGCGGGCGTGCCGTACAAATACGAACGCCCTCTCAACCTGGGGGGATACAATCCCGTCTATCCTGACTTTACGGTATTGAACAAGCGCACTCGTGCGGAATATTATTGGGAGCATTTTGGTGGCATGGATGACGCCGAGTATCGAGAGGGTATGGTGCGCAAGCTAAACAGCTATGCGCTTGCCGGCATATTCCCTGGCGAGCAGCTTTTGGCTACTTACGAGACATCAGAAACACCCTTGGATACACGTGTTATCAGGGAGTTTATTGAAAAATACCTGCTCTAGCAAAAACTGTTTTCGTTCGATGAGCCGCATGCCATAAAGAAAGCGCCTGCTTGATTGCATGGGGTAGGCAAGCGGGCGCTTTTGTGCTTAGTGGATAGTGGAGTCGCAGCTATTTGTTGGCAGTAGCCTTGCGCGCAATGAGTCCAACTGCGCAGGTTGCAGCAAATACGATGATCATAACGGGGAACGTGCTTCCCAGCGGCGTATCGATAACCATGAACTGTCGATACAAAATGAAGCCGCAAGCCCAAATGATCAGATTCGGCCAGTTGAAGCTTGTGGCCATATCATCGCGCTTCAACACGAAGTAGTTCGCAATGATAACAGCGATCATGGGGGCAAACACGCTGCCGATCAGGTACAAGAAGTCTGTGATGTCGGCAAGGGGCAGGGTGATGGCGCCGATGGTGCCCAGAGCCGTTACGACAAGCGCCACAATTTTACCAGGGACTTTCTTGCCGAATGGCGTGCCAATGGATTCCGATGAAACGCCGGCGCTGTTTGCGTCCAAGAACGTTGTGGTTACCGTTGAGAAGATGATGATGATAAGGCCCGCAGCGCCCATGCCCGTTTTCAGCATGATCTGCGCGATGTCGGACTCGCCTGTGAAGATTGCCATTGCCATGCCAATGGCGTACATCCAGCAACTGACTAGGCCGTATACAATCGAACTCGCTGCGGTAGCGGCAACGGGCTTTGCTGCGGTGCGCGTGTAATCGCTTACCAGCGGCAGCCACGAAAGGGGCATGGCAACCGCCAGCTCAACGGCCGCGCCAAACGTCAGACCGTCGTTTTCCACGCCCAGCGGCACCGCGCCGCTAAACGCGCTCACGCACAACACCAGCGTAAGAATGAACAGCGCAAGCACGGCAACAATGTTGATTTTCTCCAGATTGCGAATGCCAATCAGAATCCACGCAGCAATCAACACGCCAATGACCAGGCACCATATCCATGCGCCGCAATCGAAAAGCGTGCTGGCGGAAAGTGCGCCGTCATAAATCATGATGCCGGTCCAGCCCACCAGCTGCAAAACGTTAAGCGTTGCGAACAGCACGGCGCCCTTCTGGCCAAAGCTCATGGCCGCCGTTTCCATGGAGCTACGCTGCGTTTTTGCGCCAATGAGTCCTGCAAGGAACAACAGCAGGCAGCCAATAATGTGGCCCACAACAATTGCAGCCAGGCCGGTGGAAAAGCCCAGGCTGGCAAAGTAGGTGCCGGTTAGAATTTCAGCAAGCGAAACGCCCGCGCCGAACCAGATCAGGCTGTTTTCGAGCACAGTTGTCCCGCGTGTTTCAGATGAAGTAGTCATAGGTTCCCCTTATTTGTTGTCTTGCTCGTTCGCGGCTTGTGCGAAATAGCTCGCAGTGTTGTCCGATAACGTGAAAGCGTGGTTCATGGGACCGCTTCCCGCACCCAGGTCCAGCATGGCGCCCAGCGCGCCGCTGATGTATTCCTTTGAGCGGAAAACTGCCTGTTCAAGCGAGTATCCCTTAGCAAGATTGCTAGCAATTGCGCTGGAAAGCGTGCATCCCGTTCCGTGAGTGTTCGGGTTGTCGATGCGTTTTCCCTCGAACCAACGACCCGCGCCCGCGCCGTTATTGGCGGTGGGGTCGAACAAGTAGTCGTTCGCGTCGTTCAGGTTGTGCCCACCCTTGCAGAGCACGGCGCATCCGTATTGCTGCGCAATGGCGCGCGCGGCGGCTTCCATGTCGGCCTCGCTTTTTACGGACGTGCCCGTGATTTCTTCGGTCTCGGGGATGTTGGGAGTTATCACGCCCGCCAGGGGAAGAAGGCGCGCTTTGAGCGTTTCAATGGCATTGTCGCAGATGAGCTTCGCGCCGCTCGTGGCCACCATCACGGGATCAACCACAATGTTGCGCGCTTGATAGTGCTCTAAGCTGTTGGCGATTGTTTCAATCAGCGCGCTGGTGCTCACCATGCCGATTTTCACGGCATCAGGGAAGATGTCGGTGAAAACGGCGTCGATTTGCTGCTGAAGAAATCCAGGGGTTACGTCCAAAATGCCTGTTACGCCGGTGGTGTTCTGCGCGGTCAGCGCGGTGATTGCGCTGGTTGCGAACACGCCATTCATGGTCATCGTTTTGATATCGGCCTGAATTCCGGCGCCTCCGCTGGAGTCCGATCCAGCGATTGTCAATGCGGTTTTCATGGTTCTCCTTCCGGTTTCGCATTGTTTTGTAACGCGTCGCGAAGCGGTGCCCTCGACTCGACGCGGGGTTGATATTCAGTTGTTGCCGGGGCTTTCAGGCGAAGGCCCCGGTGAGGTTAGTGCTGTTGTCGTTGCTGGTTGCGTTGGCTGCGGCGGTTGCTGCTGGTTGCACGTCCGTGCCGCTGCCGTCAACGCGAGCGTGCCGACCGTTGGCGGCTGTCCGCCGGAGGCGCGAGTGCGCCGACTGCGGCTACGCCGTTGCGCCCGCAAGTTGCGAAGTGGCTTTCGCCAGGTGCGCAGCAGCCGCGGTGATGTCCTTGTGGGCGAAAATGGCGCTGATGACCGCTACGCCCACAATGCCAGAACGCGCAAGTTCGGAAACGTTTTCGCAGGTAATTCCGCCAATAGCAACAACAGGAATGTTCACGGCGTTGCAAATGGCGGTAAGCGTTTCGTGGCTCACTTCGGCGGCGTCGTCTTTTGAGCTGGTAGGGAAGACCGCGCCCACACCTAGGTAATCGGCTCCGTCGCGTTCGGCTTGCAACGCTTGCTCTACGGTTTGCGCGGAAACGCCCAGAATCTTGTCGGGTCCAACGAGCGCGCGTGCTTCCTGCGCGGACATGTCGTCTTGCCCAATGTGGATGCCGTCGGCGTTCATGGCAAGCGCAACGTCCACGGCGTCGTTTACCACGAATGGTACGCCTGCCGTATGGCAGATTTCCTGCAGCGCGGTTGCTTCGGCAATCATGTCGGTGTGGTCCAAGTGCTTTTCGCGCATCTGGACAAATGTGGTGCCGCCGTCAAGGGCAGCGCGTACCTGTTGGCACAGCGCTGCTTGCTTTTCGGCTTCGGTGGCATTTTCGACAAGACCCAGCCAACTGCGATCGGTTACTGCATAAACACGCAGGTCGCAAGCAAGTTTTTGCAAGTCAACAGTGCTTGTTGCGTTGGTCGTGCTGTCCGGGTAGCGGCTTGCGCCCGCTTCGCACTCGCCTGCAACGCTTACTGCGCCCAAGCTGCTCGCTTCGCTAAAACACTTCATAATTCGCTTTTGCCTCAAGCGTTTCGGCATCCATAGTGCAAATTGCATCGATGATGCGGTTGCGATACGTCGCATTTCCTTCGCCCGGCTGCAGTGCGTCCCAGGCAATCTCGCCGGCAACGCCCATGAGCGCAACAGCTGCAGCGGCTGACTCGAGCTGCGCGTCGGGGTTGGCTACCAGGTATGCGGTCAGAATGCCAGCAATCTGGCAGCCCGTTCCCGTAATCTTTTCCATTTCAGGGCGACCGTTGCGAATGGCAAAGCAGCGCGTGCCGTCGGTTACCAGGTCAATGGGGCCAGTGATGGCAAGGATGCAGCCCAGCTGGGCGGCATAGCTTTTTGCGAAAGCCACCTGAGTGGCCAAGTTTTCCTCGGTCACAACGTCGGCTGCGTTGGCGTCAACGCCTTGCGTAGTGGAGCTTCCCAGGGCAAGTGCCTTGATTTCGCTTGCGTTTCCTTTGATGGCGGTCAGCGGCAGCTCTTCCATGAGCGCGGCTGCGGTAGAAGTGCGCAGCGTGCTGGCACCCGCTCCCACGGGGTCCAGAAGAATGACGTGTCCCAGTTCAGCGGAGCGTTTGCCTGCCACATGCATGGCTTCAATGCTGCGGCTGTTCAGCGTGCCAATGTTGATGTTCAGACCGCCGCAAATGCTGGTGATGTCCGCTACATCTTCCGGCTCATCGGACATGATGGGGCTTCCGCCGCAGGCCAAAAGGACGTTGGCAACGTCGTTGACAGTTACGTAGTTGGTGATGTTGTGCACAAGTGGCACCGATGCGCGAACGCGCTGGAGACAAACTCCAAGCATGATTTCTCCCTCCGTTGGCATTATCCAAATCAGGTTTTCGCGGTCGAAGGTCAGCGCGGCGTGGTGCACAAGCGGTGGTGGTGCGGCGTTGTGTCAATGGAGACACGAGCGCGGCGGTGCTCCCCGCATGGTGCTAAAAGCAGCGCATCCTTCCTCTCAGCCCGGTTTACGAGCTCCCATTTCGGCGCTTATTGTTGCGCTTTGGGTCGAGTTTCGCAAGGGTGAGCGCGAAGAAAACCATTAACGGTGCAGAAAGATTGCGCGAAGAAAGAGGAGGCGGGAAGAAGGGGGGCGGGAAGGGGTCGGCGACGGCAATGGCGCCGACGGCGCTAAAGGCGCGGCGCGGTGCGGTGTCACGGCGCCTAAGGAATTCCGTTTGAGGGCATAATGATTCCAGAGAACGGTCCGACTGTACCCGCTTGGTCTCTCCCCGCTCGTTCGCGAATGGACTGCTTTGCGGCATTTGCGGTGCTGACCCGTTGTTTGCAACGTTCGAAAGGCGCATTCCGCCGCTTTCCCCTTGTTGGCTCCGCATGTTGTTGGATTTTGGTGCCTGAATTCGAAGTTGATGCAGGTTGGAAGTAGGTAGGAAGCGGAAATCGAGACGCTTTCTGGCAAATGGATTGACTAGGAAAAGTGAGCTTCAATGAAGCACCAGATCAAAGCTATTCTCAATTAAATCATATTGAAATACAGGAACGATGTGAAGATTTCGACCTACTTCCAACCTGCATCAACTTCGAATTCAGAGCTCTTTTTTCAACAACATGATGCGAAAGTCGTCTCAATTCTGCAAAAACATTCTAAGAGTGAGCTAAGGAGAAGTGCAAAGAAGCGATGATGCACTGCAAAAGAGGTGGTTCGAACCCGATGGGGCGGGCGCTTCCTGAGGGGTGCAACAGCAAAAAAATCGACGTTCGCACCAATCGTTATCCGATGTGGTAGGAAGGACTAATGAAATCTTCTTCCCGATAAATGGAGTTGTTGTTGTTTTGCCGCGCAGGCTTCGTGGTGTTTTCGACGAACGCCCCCGCTTCTTTTTTCTATGCGATAGACTTAGCGCGAAAAGTTGACCTCGATTGGCGCGAGGCCTTGCTTCGCAAGGTTTTGCAGCATTGATTTTGCGTTAGGAACACAACCGTGCAACGGGGAAGTGATAGAAGAAAGGCGCATATGGACAACACGTGCAAAGCGGTTTTGTTCGATTTGGACGGAACGCTTATCGACACCTACCAGCTGATATTGGAATCGTTTCGCCATGCAACGCGCAAGGTGCTGGGTCGTGTTATCCCTGATGAGCAGCTTATGGTGAAAGTGGGGCAGCCGCTATCCACGCAAATATGGGATTGGACGGACAACCAGGAAGTCCACGACGAAATCTTGACGGTCTATCGCGAATTCAACCATGCCGTTCACGATGACATGGTGTCCACGTTTTCGGGCGTCCCGCAGATCTTGAGTGCTTTGCGTGAGAAGGGGGTTCGCATGGGCGTCGTCACCTCTAAGCTTCACTGGCTGGCTCAGCGCGGGCTGGATCGCACGGGGCTTGCGGACTACATGGAAACGCTTGTTTCTCCGGACGATTACCCGCAGGCGCACAAGCCCGCGCCCGGTCCGGTTTTGTACGGTTGCGAGCTTTTGGGCGTTGACCCGCAGGAATGCTGGTACGTGGGCGATAGTCCCTTCGACATTGCGGCGGGTAATGCAGCTGGCTGCAAAACGGCGGCGGTGCTGTGGGGCATGTTCCCGGAAGAGACACTGCGTGAGCAAAGGCCGACTGCGTGCTGCGCAACGCCGAACGATCTTATTCGGGAGCTTTTCGTGTAAATTTTTTAGTGTAAGTGCTGTTCAGGATGTTGTTTTGTTCATGCGCTGTTGAAACTGGGCAACCAGTGGGCAACAGAAAAATGGTAAAAGACAGCGAACTGGGCAATAACTGGGCAGTGGCAAAATAGAGTGTAAGCCATGGGTGGGCAACCGTTGGGCAATGACGTCGCAAGGGGACAGTCCACAAGCGGGCAACCAGTGGGCAACGATGCGCGGAGAAACAAGTGCGTGACAGACGGCAAGATTAGAAAAAGGAGAGCACGAAAAACTATGGCGAAGAAACCGAAAATCAGAGGATGCCTTGGGCGCGCAGGGCGTATTCTGGGCGGGTGCCTTTTTGTCGTGGTTTTGGTGGTTGCCGGCACGAACGTGTGGGTTCTGCAAACGACGAAAAACAATATTCACACTACACAGGAGGTAGCGGATTTTCAGGCCGATGCCATTGTTGTTCTGGGTGCGTCCGTGCGACCCGATGGTTCGTTGTCCCAAATTCTTGCCGATCGCGTGGATGGCGCCATTGTTCTGTACCAGGAAGGCGTTGCCCCGAAAATCATCATGAGCGGCGATAACGGTCAGGACTCCTATAATGAATGCGCGGCTATGAAGCGCTACGCCGTGGCGCATGGCGTTCCAAGCGAAGACATCTTCTGTGATCACGCAGGCTTTTCGACTTATGACACCATGCATCGCGCTCAGAACATTTTCGGGTGCAATCGTGTGGTTGTTTCCACGCAGACCTATCACTTGTATCGTGCTATTTACGCAGGTGAAGGCCTTGGAATGACTGTCGCGGGCGTGCCAACCGATATGCGCGATTACCAAAACCAGTTCTATTATGACTTGCGCGAAATCCCTGCGCGCACGAAAGATTTCTTCAAAACGCTCACAAAGGCTTCCTCGTCGCTGGGCGGCGAGTACATCAGCCTGAATCAATCGGGCGACGTGACCGATTAGCCTTTCCAGCAATTGGCGGCGCTATCAACAACAGCGCATCCGGGCGGCAAAACGATTGATGGGCGGTAGGCGGCGTGCCTTTCCGCAATATGGCCGATTAAATAGGCGCGGCATCTAAAAAATGGCGCGCGTAACAGCATCGACACACTATTTGCGCCAAAATCAACACGAAACAACAAACGTCAAGCGGGTAAAATACCAAGCAGGCCAAAAGGCTCTGTCCTTGTGGCGGAAGTCCGATGGCATTACGTGGCAAGCAGCCAAGAGCCAACAAGAAAGCGGAAGAAGCGCGCGTGGCCGGGTGGCGCCACGCAGTGCGCGTGACAGGAACCCGCGAAATGCGAACCGGCGAAAAGACCAAGGGAAGAAGGATTCGATCGATATGCCTCAAGATTTGAACGAGAGAATGTACGGGCTGGGTGCCGAGCCGAGCGCAATCCGCGAACTGTTTGCCTACGGCCTTGAGCGAAAAGCGCAGATCGGCGCCGATAAAGTGTTCGATTTCAGCATTGGCAACCCGAGTGTTCCTGCCCCCAACGCCGTGAAGCAGGCAATAATCGAGCTTGCAGAGATGGATCCCGTTGAATTGCACGGATACACGCCGGCACAGGGACTTTACGCTACGCGCAAAGCCGTTGCGGATAACATCCGCCGCCGCTTTGGCGTTCCTGCAACGCCGGAAAACGTGTACATGACGGCAGGTGCAGCGGCTTCCCTGGGTATTGCGTTCCAGGCGGTTGCCGTTCCAGGCGAAGAGATCATCACTATTGCGCCGTTTTTCCCCGAGTACCGCACGTTTGTGGAAAGCGCACAGTGCACGCTGGTGCCCGTTGCCGCGCGCACAAGTGACTTCCAAATTGACATTTCCGCAGTTGAAGCTGCTATCAACGAAAAAACGCGCGCCGTTTTGATTAACACGCCCAATAATCCCACGGGCGCTGTGTATTCCCGCGAAAACTTGGAAGAGCTGGCCGCCTTGCTCACGCGCAAAGAGCAAGAGCTTGGCCGCAAACTGTATCTGATCAGCGACGAGCCGTACCGCGAGATTTCCTATGGCAAGGAAATTCCGTACGTGCCCACGTTGTATCCGCGCACGATTGTGTGTTACTCCTGGTCAAAAAGCCT
Organism: uncultured Eggerthellaceae bacterium; assembly: GCA_934648845.1. Lineage (GTDB taxonomy): Bacteria > Actinomycetota > Coriobacteriia > Coriobacteriales > Eggerthellaceae > CAKUOV01. The sequence continues at coordinate 8,275 of CAKUFS010000008.1, read as the reverse complement.
TTCTTTGCCGGGTGAGCGCATTGGCTACGTGTATGTTTCCGATTACGCCAGCAACGCGCGCGAAATTTCCACCGCCATTGCGGGCGCGGGCCGCGCTTTGAGCTACGTGTGTGCGCCGGCGTTGTTCCAGCGGGTGATTGAGCGCTGCATTGACGAGCCGTCTGATGTTGAGTCGTATCGCGAGAATCGCGAAATTCTGTCCGAAGGCCTGAAAAAGCTCGGGTATGAATACATCGAGCCTGATGGAGCGTTCTATTTGTGGGTTAAGGCGCTCGAGCCCGATGCCGAGGCGTTCTGCGAAGCGGCGAAGAAGTTCGAGCTTTTGCTGGTGCCGTCGAACAGCTTTGGTTGCGAAGGCTGGATGCGCTTGAGCTATTGCATCTCGAAAGAGACCATCGTCAATTCGCTGCCGGCGTTTGCCGCGCTGAAAGAAAGCTACCAGGAGTAAGCCATGGCGCAGAAATCGCAAAAGAAGCCGAAGAAAAAGGGCGATAGCCACGCCGCAAAAGTCCGCGCAGCAAAGGAGCGCGCGGCGAAAAGAAGCGCGCCTCGCGTTATTGTCTACGGTGTTGAAAAAGAAAGCGAACGCGGTGCCTTGCTGTGGCGTGTTGTTCGCGAGCTCAACTTTGAACTGCGGGAAGTTCGTGGGGAGCAGCTTTCCGACCCTGTGGGCTCGCTTGCGGGTTTAGTGGGGCACCACCCGGCGCTCGCCCCGTTTGACGGAGAAGCCCCCGAAGGCGAATTCTTGCTGTTGTGCAACCTGAACAAGCATCAGCTGGACGATTTCCTGATGGCGCTCAAGATTGTGGGTGTTTCGATTCCCCACAAAGCGGTTCTGACCAAAGAAAACAGGGGCTGGAGCTTTATCGAGCTCATGGCCCAGGTGGCGCAGGAGCACGAACAGCTGGCCGCTGCGCGTGCCGAGAAAGAAGCGGGTGCGGAAGAATTCGCTGGCGACGACGAAGCTGCTGAAGAGAGCGCGGGCGGTGTTGCTGCGGATTCTTCAAGCAAATCCGCTGATGAAAACGAAGAAACACGAGAAACAGAATAAGAAAAGCGACAAAAGCTGAATAAGAAAGGCTCATCATGGAGAACTTTGAATTCGTATCGCCAACGCAGTTCGTATTTGGCAAAGACGCCGAACTTCAGATTGGCGCAAAGCTTGCGGCGGCGGGTGCTAAGAGGGCGCTCGTTCACTTTGGCGGCAAAAGCGCGAAGGCCAGCGGCTTGATCGATCGCGTGTGCGCATCGCTTGATGAGCAGGGAATATCCCATGTTGAGCTGGGCGGTGTTCGCCCCAACCCCGAAGTGACGCTTGTGCGTGAAGGCGTGAAAATCTGCAAAGAGCAGGGCATCGACTGGATTATTGCTGTGGGCGGCGGTTCGGTCATTGACTCTTCCAAGGCAATCGCGAACGGCGCCTGCATTGATGAAGATGTATGGACGCTTTTCGAAACGAAGCGCACTGATCATGCGGTTTTGCCAATTGCGGTGGTGCTCACTATTCCGGCGGCGGGCAGCGAAGCTTCCAAGAACACCGTTATCAGCAACGATGAGCTGGGGCGCAAGACGGGTTATGCGAACAACAATCATCGCCCGAAGTTCGCATTCATGAACCCTGAGCTCACGTTTACGTTGCCCGAATACCAAACGGCCGCGGGTATTACGGACATGTTTGCGCACTTGTTGGAGCGTTTCTTCGATGATGTGGGCGCGGTTCCCGTGACCGACAATCTGAACTTAGGCCTGATGAAGACGGTACGTGCCGAAGCTCCGCGCGTTCTGGCAGATCCCGAGAACTACGATGCGCGCGCGAACATCATGTGGGCGGGCATGCTGTGCCATCAGGGCCTTGCGGGCGTTGGTCGCCATGAGGACTGGGCAACGCACGGCATGGAGCACGAGCTGTCTGCGCTGAACCCGGCTATTACGCATGGCGCTGGTTTGGCTGTTATGTTCCCGGCATGGATGGAGTACGTCTGCAGCGAAAACCCAGGTCGTTTTTCGTATTATGGCCGCGAAGTGTTCGGTTTGGCTCCCACGGGCGATGCCATGTCCGATGCGCTTTCCGCCGTTGATGAGACGCGCGCGTTCTTCGCATCGCTGGGCATGCCCACTACGTTGGCCGAGCTTGGCATTGAAGAAGACGACATTGAGAAGATGATTCCTACGCTGCGCGCAAATAAGGGAGAAGTCTTCGGCAACTTTAAGAAGCTGACCATGGATGATGCCCGCGAAATCTATCGCAGTGCGTTGTAGTTTGTGACATTTACGCAGTTCAAACGCGCGTTGTGTGCGGATATTAGCGTTCGGAGCACGTTGAAAACTCAACGACGTATCGAAGGGCGTGTCTGTCGCGGGTGCGCCCTTCTTTCGTACTGCCAGCTTCTTCCGGTCAGCAAATTGCACTGCTACCGTGCAATTTCAGCCAAATTTTGCACCATCACAGTGCAAAATACTCCAAAAAATGCACCGTCACAGTGCAATTTCTGCTAAAATTTGCACTATCACAGTGCAAATTTTAAGTTCTCACAATTCGAAAAGGAGTGAGTTAAGATGGAATCGCTTTATGAGTACATGCAGAACCAGCTTAACAACACTGATTTTTCTTTTAAGCGGTATCAATACGATCGAATCAATTGGGATAATCGCATGTTGGCCCTGGTTGGCCCGCGCGGCGTGGGCAAAACCACTCTCTTCCTACAGCGGATTCGTGATGCCCATGCCAATGGTGGGGCATTGTATGTGAGCGCTGATCATTTGTATTTTGCAACGCATACGTTGCTTGAGGTGGCGGACGCGTTTTACAAGCGCGGCGGCGCCTATTTCTTCATCGATGAGGTCCATAAGTATCCTGGATGGTCTCGGGAACTCAAAAACATTTACGATTCCTACCCTGATCTGCATGTTTACTTTACCGGTTCCTCTGTTCTTGATATCGAGAAGGGCGAAGCGGATCTTTCTCGTCGTGCCCCGCGATACCACATGCAGGGGCTTTCGTTTCGCGAGTTCCTTAAAATCCGTCACGGAATTGACGTGCAGGTATTCTCGCTCGAACAGATTCTTGACAACAAGGCGGCAATTCCTGGTTTGAAGCACCCCCTTCCTTTGTTCGAGGAATATCTTCGCTGCGGATATTATCCTTTTGGGGAAGATGTTGATTTTGATATGGAGCTTCGTCAGGTCATAACGCGAACGCTGGAGCAGGATATTCCTGCGTATGCCCAGATGAATGTGGCAACGGGACGCAAGTTGCTGAAGCTGATGGTTGTTGTGAGCGAGCTGGTTCCCTTCAAGCCAAACATGAGCAACTTGGCTAAGATGATTCAGGTTGGGCGCAATAATGTAGAGGAATACCTTGTCTACATGGAGAAAGCGGGAATGATTTCCCTGCTTAGAACGGGCGCGAGTGGGCTAGGTGCGTTAGGCAAGGCGGAAAAAGTCTACCTGGATAATCCGAATATCCTTTTCAATTTAAGCAACGAATGCAGCGTTGGTACCGTGCGGGAAACCTTCTTCTTCAACCAGATGAGAGTAAATCACCTGGTCACAGCATCGGGGGCTTCGGATTTTATGATAGATGGACGTACATTCGAAATAGGGGGACCTGGTAAGGGGCAATCTCAAATCAAGGATGTTGACGACGGTTACGTGGTGAAGGACGGAATCGAATACGGTTTCGGGAATGTGATCCCGCTTTGGGCGTTTGGCCTTAATTATTGACGTATGACGATGCTTGCTTGATTCTTCGGAGACAAACTCCAACCTCTTTTGTCTTGGACTTGTCTACGAGTCTTCTGCTTCGTAAGTGCGAACGTTGCCGCGGACGTCAATGAAGATAGCGGAGATGATTTCCGGTTGCGCTTTACAGAAAGCCAGACCGCTCTCAACGCCCAAGGCCAGCGCCGTGGTGGAGAAGCCTTCCGCGTCGATTGATTTTTCGCATACGATGGTGACACCTACGGCATCGGTCACTACAGGAAACCCTGTTTGCGGGTCCAAAATGTGATGCATGAGCATGCCGTTTTTCTGAAAGCAGCGCTCGTACGTTCCGCTGGTTACCACCGATTCCCCCGTGCATCGCACAACCACATTCTCACTTTGATCGGGGAAGGGGTTCGTGATGCCAATGGTCCAGGGCTTGCCTTTTGCATTGTGACCGTGCGCTAAGACATTGCCGCCCAAGTTGATAAGGAAGTTCTCAAAGCCTTCGTGCTGAAGGTATTCTCCCAGTTCATCGGCAATCCAGCCTTTCGCAATACCGCCTACATCAAGGGCGGCATCGGGGTCGGCAAGCTGCACGTACCAGGTGTCGTTTTTCTGAAAAACGCTTACGGTGCGCCAATCAACATGCTGCACCGCTTGCTGCAACGTTTGCTTTTCGGGGACAATGCCCTGATGAAAATCCCAGAGTCGCGTAAGGCATCCTGCGGTCACATCGAACACCCCGCCGCTCTTTTCGCAATACGTCAACGCGCGCGCTACCAGTTGGGCGGTTTCGGTTGCAACGGCAACGGCTTCGTCTTGCGCACCATTGATGCGAGAGACATCCGAGGTGGGAATGGTTCGGGAAAACAGGTTTTCGTATCGTTCGCACATCGCGCGCAACTCGTGAAAAGCGGTGCTGACCTGCGGTGGTGCGTCTTCGTGGGTTGGGGAAACGCCCTCGCTACCTTCGGCTCCCTTGGCGCGATCGACTCCTTCGCTGCCTTCAAGACACAGCGAGAACGTAAGCACGGTGTTGAATGCTTCGAACGTATCATCGAACCTGATCATCGGCTGTTTTCTGTCTGCTGTCTTGCGCGTGCGATGCGGAAACACGGAATTGCAAGCGCCACCCTTCGGACGCGCGGTCTAATCCGAAATGAGCGCGTTCGCGATAGCGCTCACAACGCTGATGATAATGCTGCAAAGGAATGCGGTGCCGAAATTGGCGAACTCAAGCCCAATGCCAAACAGCCCGCCCGAAAGCGACGCTGCCACGTACAGCATAATCGTGTTGATGAACAGATAAAAGATGCCCAGCGTCAAAAACGAAATAGGGATAGTCATAATTTTGAAGATAGGCTTGACCACGGTATCGACAAACGCAAGGACCAGCGCAAACGCCGCCAGTGCGCCCCAGCCGGTTCCGCCGACAAGCACCACGCCGCCTACAAGATTCACCGCAATAGCAACGGCAATGGCGGTAATAATCCAGCGAGCTACGAATTTCATAAGGACCTCCTGCGGGTGCGATCAACAACGCAACGGCGCGTAAAATCAAGTGCGGAATCAAAATAGCACATCGTGCGGTGCGGTATGTCGCGCCTTGTATCAAACGCGTTTCGCCTGCATAATTCTATGCATTGTCTATGGCGCTCTTTTGCGAAAGATTCTGCCGAAGAAAAACTATACAATAAAAAGTCGACGAAAAAATGCCAACGAAATGCTGTGGGTAAATCGTAAGGAAGAATAACCAAAAGCGAGACATTACGGAGGAAACATGCCACGCGATGCTGCTTCGAAAAAACCGCATAAGACCAGCAGGCCGCCGAAAGCTCAGCGCGAAGCCCAGAAAGCTGCGCAGAGAAATGCCAAAAAGGCTGCTCAAACGGAAGTTTCGCGCGATATTGCTGTCAAGCTGAAGGCTCAGCTTGACGGGTCGCGCGCAAAATCGGAGAGAAACGATGCACGGGGTTCGCAGTCGTCTTACGCGAAAGGCGCTGCAAAGAATGGCGCAGCAAGGTCGGCTAAGCCTGAGCAGAGGGGCAAGTCCGCGAGCGCGGGAAAGTTCGCGGGTGCCGGAAAACCTGCCGGTGCAGGCAAATCTGTAAAACTCGAATACCGCGGGAAGTCCGCTGGCGCGGGCAAGCCGGCCGGTATGGGAAGGTCGGGCAAGCCGGGCACTTCGGACGCGTCAAGGAAGTCCGCGAAGTTTGACGAGGAAAGAAAATCGTCCTCGTTCGACAAAAAGTACGAAAAGCGAAGCGACAAGAAGTTCGACAAGGCGGATGGCTCTCGAGGCGGATTCAAGGGTGAAACCAGGGGCGGCTATAAAGCTGCCGCAAAGGGCGGCTTTAAGGGCGGCCACAAAAATGACAAGGCTGATGGCCACAAGCGCGAGAAAGATTTCGACAAGAAGCAAAGCCGCAGTTCAAAGCCCTTTGGCCCTGCTTCTGGCAAGCCTAATCGCGCGGAGTGCCCCAATCGTGCCGACCGTCCTGCGCGTGCTGAACGCTCGGATCGCTCTGCGCGTCCCATGCGCGCAGTGCGCCCGGCCACGCGCCCGGCATCTGCTGCGCCCGTAAAGCCATCGGTGTTCTCCGCTGCCGTTGCGCGCGCTCGCAAGACAATGAAATCTCCGTGTCCCGTGGACATCCAATGCGGCGGTTGCGAAGCCATCGCGCTGCCTTACGAGCAGCAGCTTTTGCTGAAAAACGCGCTGGTGGCCGACCTTTTCGAGAGTGTGGGTGGCGATTTCGAGCTGCGTTCGATTCTGGGCATGCAGGATCCTTTCCGCTACCGCAACAAGATTATTAGCCCGTTTGCGCCGGGCAAGAAAATCGAGCAGCCGAAAGCTGCCGCTGGCGCCGACAAGGGCGATGAGCAGAAAAAGAAGCGCCGCCAGTGCGGCCTGACCTGCGAAATTTTGACGGGCATGTACGAGCAGGGCACGCACAAACTGGTCCCCACCACGAGTTGCTTGATTGAGAACGAAGTGGGTCAGCAGGTTGTTTCTGCCATCAAGGCCATCATGCAGCGCCACGCAATCGAGCCATACAACGAGGACACGGGCGAGGGCTTCATGCGCCACGTGGTAGTGCGCGTGGGTCACGAAAGCGGCGAAGTGCTGGTGACCATTGTCACGAACGAAGAGAAATTCCCGGCAGGCAAGTCGTTCGCGAAGGAGCTCATCGCGCGCGTGCCGCAGGTCACAACGGTGGTGCAAAACGTGAACATGCGCCAGACGAACGTGATTCTGGGCGAGCAGGAAACGGTGCTTTATGGTCCGGGCTTCATTCTGGATACGCTTTGCGGATTGAGCTTCCGTATTTCTTCTACCTCGTTTTACCAGGTCAACGCAACACAGACAGAAGTTTTGTACAACACCGCCGTTGAGCTTGCGGGGTTAACCGGCGCGCAGACTGTCATTGACGCGTACTGCGGTACGGGCACGATTGGCTTGGTTGCGGCAACGCGCGGCGCGCAGCGCGTTATTGGCGTTGAGAGCAATGCTGCGGCAGTGCGTGACGCATGGGAAAACGCGCGCCACAGCGGCGTGGAGAACGCGACGTTCATTGCGGCCGATGCGACTCAGTTTATGCGCGAGTTCGCCCAGAAAGATACGGACGAGTTCATGGAAGAAGCCAGGATGAATGCCGCAGCCGAGCTGGGGGAAGAGGCAGAAGACGCAGCTGCGCGCGCCGCTGGATTCGATGGTGCTGCGCCTGAAACTGACCGCGAAGCTGATGCGGCTGCCACTGCTGATCCCGACGCCCCCGTCCCTGCCGCCAGCGCCAACGAAAGTGCAGGTCACGAGCTGGTTCTTCTCATGGATCCGCCACGCGCGGGCTCTACGCCGGAATTTTTGCAGGCAGCGGCAGACCTGGCTCCTCAGCGCATTGTATACGTTTCGTGCAATCCCGAAACGCAGGTGCGCGACATTGAGCTGCTGCAAAAACGCGGCTACGAGCTTCAAATTGTGCAGCCGGTTGACATGTTCCCCCACACGGCTCATGTAGAGACGGTAGCGCTTTTGGTCCGGGGGTAAAGAGTTTCCGGAAGCTGTCGTCTGGGAGAAATGCTCCTCGATGTGTTTAGTTGCCCGATTTCAGTCTGGGCAAGCTTGAGAGCCGCTGTGCAGCAATCTTGCTTAAACGTGGTATTTTGTGACCTTTTCTTGCTCGTACGTCGAGTTATAGGAAAGGTCATTTTATTTGCTATTTAACGCTGCAATTATTTAGAAAAAACCAAAATATGACACGATAACTTGAAAGTATTAATCGATTTCTGCGACCGTCAAAGCATCGACAAGCGAGCACCTGGCTACGTTTCAAAAAACTGGTAAAAGAGACAAAAACCTAAAATAATGTTATTGTCGTCAGGGGCATTTCTCTAATTTCGATAAAGACGAAGAGGGAATTTGATTGTCGGAATTCACGATCTTCTACTAAGCGAAAATAGTTTTGGATAGGTTAGAAGGGAAGCGATTCTCTTCTAGGGAAACGCTGATTAATTCGCGGCCGACGGCGCGCCGCATGCCGCCCAATCTGCCATCCGGCCTGCGGAAATA
>CAKUFS010000007.1 GCA_934648845.1 uncultured Eggerthellaceae bacterium | reverse complement strand
CATAAAAAACGGTCTGGATTGCCCACCTGATTTCTTGAGGTTGTTTTAGGCGTTACCCCGCGAAACTTAACTCGCACTTCGGCATATCGGGCGAGCCGTTTCGCCCGTTGCGAGACCGAATACGCCTTCGCGCGATGAGGTGGAGCAAAAGGGCGAAACAGCCGCCCTAGATGCCGAATTTATTCGTCTTCTTCAAGAGCCTCGGCGATCTCATCCGTCATTTCCATGGTGTGGTATACGTTCTGCAGGTCCTCGAGCTCTTCAAGCTTGTCGAACAGGCGCATAACCTTCTTTGCATCAACAACGGAAACAGCGGTCGTGGTCTGGGGAACCATGATAAGCTCGGCACCCTTAGTCTCGATACCCTGCTCTTCCAGCGCGTTCTTCACGGCCATCAGGTCAGAAGGAGCAGTGGTCACGATCCACTGATCGTCGCTGTCTTCGTATTCGTCTCCGCCGGCTTCCATAACGGCCATCATGAATTCGTCCTCGTCAACAGCATTGGGACGATCCGCCACTTTCTTGCCGTCGCCTTCGATGACCTTTTCCACCATAATCTGACCTTTGCGCTCAAACATGTAGGAAACGGAGCCGGAAGTGCCCAGCGAGCCGCCTGCATGAGAGAATGCGGAACGAACGTCGGCAGCCGTACGGTTGCGATTGTCGGTCAGCGCCTCGCACAGGAACGCAACGCCAGCCGGACCGTAGCCTTCGTACACGACGGTTTCGTAATTGGCGGCGTCTTTGCCAGCGCCAAAAGCCTTGTCGATTGCGGTCTTAATCTTGTCCTTCGGCAGCGAGTTGGCCTTCGCCTTTTCAACAGCGGCCGCCAGAGAAGCGTTGTTTTCGGGATTGGGGTCGCCGCCTTCACGAGCAGCAACGGTAATGTTACGAGAGAGCTTGGAGAACAGCGCAGAGCGCTTTGCGTCCTGAGCAAACTTGCGGTGCTTCGTGGTGGCCCACTTAGAATGTCCTGACATATATAAAACCTTTCCGATAAGTTAAAGTCCAACCAAGTATTTTATCACAGGCGTCAAGAGAGAAAAGAAAAAACAAGCAGACGAAGGCAACCAACACGAAATCGTCGCTTTATATGCGTTAATGCGTAGCGGAAAGAGTTTCAAAGGCATTTGCCAACAACATTGAAGCATGTTGTCGAAAAAACGGGCGTGAATTCGAAGTTGAAGCAGGTTGGAAGTAGGTCGGAACGTTGTTGTTGGCCTGGCAATTCAATTAAGTTTTATTGAGTATAATTATGAACTGGCATTTTACTGAAAGCCCTTTTCGTCCTACGGTGTATGCGCGAAAAAATACCGCGAATCGCGACCCTAACCTACTTCCAACCTATCACAACTTCGAATTAGGGAGCCATTTTTCAACAACATGAATTCCGCAGAGCAGCAAACCGCCAAAAAGTCAGAAATGTTGACAAAAGGTGGGGTAATTTGACAACAATTTAGCGCCGCATGTCGCCCATGGGAAGACAGCGAGCGCGGGATCGGCAGAACAGATAGGCGCGGCGGAGGGCCAAGCGTATGTCCATACGCGTAGAGCCCGACGAGCGAAGCGTCAAGCGCCTAGGTGCCCGTCCAGCTCGCGCGCAGCGGCAGCAAAAAAGGCCGTTCGTCAGAACGGCCTTTTTAAAATAAAACAGGTCCATTGCTGAACCTGTAAGATTTCTATGGTGGAGTGTACGGGGTTCGAACCCGTGACCTCATGGCTGCCAGCCATGCGCTCTACCAGCTGAGCTAACACCCCAAAAAATTGGGCAAGAAGTATTGTATACATTTACAACGCAGGGTCAAGCTTTTTCTTGAAAAAATTCTACCGCATTACCTCAGCACGAAACCTGAGTTAATTCGCAAGTTCATCCGAACACTTGCGTTTTATTCTCGAACTGACCCGAACGCGTTCGGATGAGTCCGAGAATTCCTTTCTGCAGGCGAGGGCGAAGGGCCCTCCCGGAAGAAAGGAGAACGGCATGGGGAAAGGGCGTCCAAGCCATACCGCAGGCTGGACAGATCGGAGCGCGCCGCGATCGAGAGGGGCCTGGACAAGCGCAAGTCGTGCAGGCAGATGGCCAGGGAGCTCGGCCGCTCGCCGTCGACGGTCGCCGACGAGGTGGCGCGCAACCGCACGGTGTGCCGCGGGCCGAACAAGGGGGGGGCGCGCCGGCACGGCCCCCGGGGACGCGTGCCCGAGGCTGATGTCGTGGCCGCGCTGCTGCAACGGGTGCAAGCTGCGGCGGTACCGCTGCTCCAGGCGCTGGAGGTGCGAGTACTCGGCGGCCAGGGCGCAGGCGCTGGCCGACGCCGAGCTGCGCGAGTCCCGGACGGGCGTGGACCGCGGCGAGGCGGAGTTCGAGCATATCATGGGGATCATCAGGGACGACGTCGCGCGCGGGCTGTCTCCCCAGCAGATAGCGCTGTCCAGGGCCGGGCAGGTCAAGGCGTCGCCCGCCACCATATACAGGTGGATATCGCGCGGCTACGCCGGCATGAGCGACCTCGACCTGCGCCGCAAATGCGGCTACAAGCCGCGCTCGCGCACGGCGCCGCCCAGGCAGACGGCCCACGGCGGGGCGCGCTCGTTCTCCGCGTTCATGGAGCTGCCGGAGGAGCGGCGGGCCGCCGCCTGCGAGATGGACACGGTGGTCGGGCTCAAGTCCGACCGGCAGTGCCTGCCCGCGCTGTACCTGAGGCCGTTCAGGTTCCAGCTCGCGCTGCTCATGCCGGACAAGACCGCGGCGGCGGCGGAATCGGCGCTTGATATGCTCGAGAACGCCGCGCCGGAGGCCTTCGCCCGCCTGTTCTCCCTGCTCCTGACGGACAACGGCCCCGAGTTCTCCGACTGCGCGGCCATCGAGCGCTCCGCGCTCGACCCGGCGGCCGGGCGCTGCTCGGTCTACTACTGCGACGTCCGCCAATCCCAGCAGAAGGGCGGCTGCGAGCGCAACCACGTCGAGCTGCGCAAGCTGCTGCCCAAGGGGCGGGGCGTCAGCTTCGACCGGCTCGACGGGCGCGACTGCGCCGTCCTGATGTCGCAGCTGAACTCCGAGCCCAGGCCTCCCTGGGCGGCATGTGCGCCATCGACATGCTGCTGGCAGCGCTCGGCGGCGACGGTCGCGAGCTGCTTGACGCGCTGGGGATCGAGAAGGTCCCGTTCGACGGGCCGGACATGACGCTCGGGGCGATCGAGGCCGCCCGCCGCGTGCGCGGCGAGGAGCCGCTGGTGCCGTAGCCGGCGGCCGGGGAACCGAATAGGCAGGGCCCTCCAGCCCGTCCGGATGAGTCCGAAATCCGACCCGGGCGGGCCGGCGGAGCCATGCCCCGAACCCAGCCGAACACCGCGATCGGTCGGGATTGGAGCGATATCGACCTGGGAAAACGCAGGACGGGTGCTCGCGTACCCGTCCTGTTAACTGCGAAAACGTCGGCCATAACGTGGGTGTTCGGCTAACAATGAAAATCAACCAGCACGAAACCAGCGCCCAACTATGCCCGACCAGAATCAGCCCAACACGCAGCTTAAAACCGCAACAAAATGCTACCCAGCAACCACATCACGAAGAGCCGCAATATGCTCCGGCGTTGTTCCGCAACATCCGCCGACGATAGTCGCACCTGCATTGACCAGCGAAGATACCGCTTCGCAGAACTCCTGCGGCGCACAGCGATAAACCGGTTGCCCCGTGCCCATGTCGGGAAGACCCGCGTTCGGCTGCACCATCAACGGCACCGCAAAGCCTTCCCCACCTGCGGCTTCGCGCAATGCGTCGGCGTACGCCTGAATCACCGGCAGCGCCTCAACGGGCCCTACCGAGCAGTTCAGGCCCACCGCCTTCGCGCCTGCTGCCAACAGCCCTTCGACTGCCTGTTCGGGAGTCGATCCAAAAAGTGTGCGGCCATTTTCGTTGAACGACATCGTAGCAAGAACGGGCAGCTTAGTGCCCTCACGAGCGGCACGCACGGCAAGACAAGCCTCGTTCGCGTCCATCATTGTCTCGATCAAGATGAAATCGCAGTTTGCAGCTTCGGCAGCACGCGCACAACGCGCATAGAGCTCGTATGCTTCGTCTTCTTCAAGCTCACCGTATGGCTGCAAGAATTCGCCAATAGGACCAACATCCCCCGCCACGAAAAACGCCCCCGAGTTGCGGGCGCACTCCGCAGCGGCTGCGTACAGCTCTTCCACCGAGTAAGGCGAACTCGCCGCCGCCAATGCTCGGGCGTTCGTGTTGAACGTGTTCGTTGTAGCAACCTGGGAGCCAGCATCCACGTAGGCACGATGGATTGCCGTTATCTCGTCAGGCGCCGTAATACACAGCTCATCTGCGGTTTTGCCGGGCACGCTCAAACCACGCGCCTGCAGCAGAGTACCAAAACCGCCATCAAAAAGAAGCGGCTTTTGACCCGCTAAAACTTGCTCCAAGTATTCCTTTTTCTCTGCCATAGCTACCTTTCGTAAGGCAATCGAATGAAGTGCTGGGCGGCATCCGCGCAACACGCTCGCGCAATTCGCGCAATCCGCGCGCCGCAAGCGCAGCAACAACCACAAATGCAGCCGCTTCACAACCCTGCATTTCGCGCAACCGCAACCGAACGCTCCCCTGTTTGCAACCACGTGCGCCCGCAAGCACCCCGCATCGCACGGCACCGCGCCGCAAGCGCCGTCACAGCCGCTTCGCTCCCCCGCGCCTACTCGTACTTGCGCAAGAACGCCTTCGTGCGATCGTGCTGCGGATTGTCGATGACCTGGGACGATGGACCCTGCTCAACAATCACACCGCCATCCATGAACACAATATGGTCAGCCACGTCACGCGCGAACGTCATTTCATGTGTAACAATAACCATAGTCATGTGCTCTTCGGCCAGCTCGCGGATAACGCGCAGCACTTCCTGCGTCAGCTCGGGGTCAAGTGCGCTGGTGGGCTCGTCAAAGAACAGGATGTCGGGCTTCATAGCCAACGCGCGGGCAATTGCCACACGCTGCTGCTGACCACCGGAAAGCTCGCACGGCACCATGTTCTCTTTTCCCGACAAACCCATTTTCTCCAAAAGCGCCGTGGCTTCCGCTTCCACCTGGGCTTTATCGCGTTTTTGCACGGTAAGCGGCGCGTCCATGACGTTTTTGAGCACCGTGTAATGAGGGAACAAATTGAAGCTCTGGAACACCAATCCGAAGCGCATCTTCGCCTGGCGCAGCACCTCTTTACCCGAATACGCGCCGTTCTGGCACACCATTAAATCGCCGTACGAAAGCGTGCCATCGTCAAGCGTTTCCAGCATGGTGGCACAGCGCAGAAGCGTGGATTTACCGCCACCCGACGGACCAATTATGCCAACTACCTGGCCTTTTTCGACCTTCAGCGTAATATCCTTCAGAACTTGGTTATCGCCGAAGCTCTTCTTCGCGCGCTCCAGCGAGAGCAGCACTTCGGACTTTTGCGCCGCACCCGCAGCACCCGTAGCGCCCGCGCACGCGGCATCGGTGCACGCGACATCAGAATCCGCCGCCAAAGACTCTTTCGCATCAATTGCAACCACAGCTGCCCCCTAATCGTGATAGTAATTCAGCTTCTTCTCAATTTTGTTCAAGAAGAATTCGATGATCAAACATGCCGCCCAGTAAATCAGCGCCGCCACTACGTAGGGAACCATGCTCACTTCTTTTGCGGCAAGTGCCTTCGCCGCGCTGAACATCTCGGCAATGGTCAGCACGTACGCCAGCGACGTATCCTTCACCAGCATGATGATCTCATTGCCCATAGCCGGCAGAATTCTCTTGATGACCTGCGGCAACACAATTTTCATGAACGTTTGCGTGTTCGTGTAGCCAAGCACTTCCGCCGCCTCGTACTGGCCGCGCGGAATGGACTGGATGCCGCTGCGGTAAATCTCGGCGAAGTACGCGGCGTAGTTCAGAATGAAGCCGATGCCGCACGCGTAGAATTTCCAATCGGCACCCAGCGGCATGCCGAACAGGTAATACGGCGCGAACATGAAGAACATGAGCTGCAGCATAAGCGGGGTGCCGCGCATGAACGAAATGTAGATGCCCATAATAAAAGAAAGGGGCTTGATTTTGCTCATGCGCGCCAGCGCCACCAAAATGCCCAGCGGCAGCGAGCCGATAAGCGTGATAAAGAAAATGCCCACGGTGAAGCCGAAGCCGTCAAGAAGCAGCCCTATGAACACACCGAAGTCCATTTTCAAACCCAGAAACTGAGATATGCTGGTAAAAATTGTGGTTTCCATTCATTTCCCTTGTTACGCGCAAATGGTCGGCAGGGGCGCACCCTTGCCGACCATCCACTATGAACATTCAAATCAGCTGCGATTTCCGCAGAAGTTTCGCGGCGTTTCTCTGCAGAAGGCCACGCGGCAATGCAAAGCAGCTTGACCCCTGAAGCCTGCGACGCGAGCTTTGTACCGCGAGCTTATGCCTCCAAGCACCAGGCGTCAGCGTTAATGCCTTCCGCTGCGTACTTTTCGCAAATCTTTGCAACGGTACCATCCTTGACCATTTCCTTCAAGGTCTTAGTCACGGCATCGGCCATTGCCTGATTGTCCTTCTTGAAGCCAACAGCGTAGTGCTCGCTGGAAAGCGTCACCGCAACGGTGTAAGTGTCGGGCTTCTGAGCCATGAAGTAGTCGGCGATGGAGCTGTCGCATGCAATAGCGTCAACGGCACCGGCTTCCAGCTGCATAACAGCGTTCGTGTAGTCGGCGATGGTGTTCACCTTGCCACCGGCAAACGTGGCAGCCAAAGCAGCCTTGCCATCGGCGCTGTCGTCCTCAAGGAGCGTTTCAGCAGCGGAGCCAGCCTGGGTCAGAACGTTCTTTCCAGCCAGGTCAGCCTCGGTTTTGATGTCGGAACCAGCCTTTACCATAATCACTTGGCTGTTGTTCATGTACGGCTCGGAGAACGCGTAATCGGTCTCGCGGCCTTCCATGGTGAAGCCGTTCCACAGGCAGGTGATGGTGCCCGCCTCAATCAGCGAGTCCTTAGCGTTCCAGTCGATTGCCTGAGCGTCGAACTCCCAGCCGTTGCGCTGAGCGACTTCGGCAGCAAGATCCAGGTCAAAGCCCTTGTACTTGCCATCATCGCCCACGTAGCCGTACGGCGGATATTCGGAGTCAAAGCCCACCACGAACTTAGTGGCGTTCGAAGCGCTTGCGGAAGCGCTCGCAGAGGCGGACGACGACGAGCTGGAGCAGCCCGCCAGCAGGCACGCACTCAAAGCAAGAGCAGCGCACGCGGCAACGGCGGCAACGATTTTCTTCTTCATAGTATATTTCCTTTCTTGCTCTCTTCTTAAGTAAGTTCAGTTCAGCGAGTGATTGGAGGCGTTCTGCCTGCGCTTGCGTGGCGCCGCCCTTCGATTGATTGCCGTGCTTTTTTGCTCCCAGCGATCTCTTGGGGCACTCCATCACTCCACCGTGCTAAAGTACGTTGCGAAGTATAACACAGTATTCGACTGTGCAACAATATTTGAAAAAACTTCCGCGAACGGTTTTCAAGCGGCAACGGCAAGCTGCAATCGCCGAAACGAAGGCGTTGTCTTTTCAGGAAATCCGCAGCTGCGAAAAACGAGCACGCACACAAACGCTCCAGGACGCGAAACCACCACCAAATCGCCCACGAATAGCGCGCTTTCCCGTATCTCGAGGCATGTTGTTGGAAAACCAGGTCGAAATTCGAAGTTGTGGTAGGTTGGAAGTAGGTCGTAATTCGCATGCAAGCAAGTTGCGAAACGTAACCTACTCAAGAATAATTTTGAACTGGGATTTTGCTAAGCATCATTTTACGCAAACCGCACATTTACGAGAAAACACTTCGATATACGCCCCCCACCTACTTCCAACCTACTACAACTTCGAATTTGGAGCCCAAATTTCAACAACATGCCACAGAAACAGAGGAAGCGTCCGCAGAAACCGCGCCCTGCCCAACCGCGCGAGCGCACAAGCCGTGCAACATCACCCGAGAATGGTATAATTCGCGGTTAAAGATAAACAGCACTCGGGGGGAGGACCGATGTATATTCCCAGCCCTGCCATTTCCTTTGTGGGGCGTCACAATTCAGGCAAAACAACCCTGATTGAACGCGTTATTGCCGAACTCGTTTCTCGCGGACACGACGTTGGCAGCATCAAACACCACCATCACATGAACTTCGAGATCGACCATCCGGGTAAAGACTCGTTTCGCCACCGCGCGGCGGGCGCATCGGAGACCGTCATTGCGTCCCTAACCCTGCTTGCGCGCATAAAAACGCTCGACGAAGAGCTGGAGTGCAGCGAAATTGTTCGCAGCATGCCTGGTCACGACATTGTTGTGGTCGAAGGCTACC
Source organism: uncultured Eggerthellaceae bacterium (assembly GCA_934648845.1). Classification (GTDB taxonomy): domain Bacteria; phylum Actinomycetota; class Coriobacteriia; order Coriobacteriales; family Eggerthellaceae; genus CAKUOV01. The sequence continues at coordinate 78,816 of CAKUFS010000007.1, read as the reverse complement.
GAAAAAGCGGCTTGCCCTCCATTGAAATCATGCGCTCCGGAAACAAGGCCGACGCCAACGTTGCGCGCGTGTTTGTGGAAGGCGCCAAGCGCGGCTTTCCCCTTGAGACTGACTTCACGCAGTTCGTACGCGGCCTCTCGTCTGCCAACAACGCAGAAGACCAAGCCCTAATCGAAGCAGCGCTTGAAGCAAAAACGCCTGTTTCTCAGCTCACGGGCGACCTTGCCCTTGACGTTGCCAAAAAAATGCCCGCGAGCAACACCGTGGCCGTGGTCACCGATATCCCTGAAGTGGTAGCGGCGGCGCAAACGTACGGCATCCAGGCATTCCCGCTGGACGACATTACGCCTTTGGTAAACTTCATCGAAAGATATTACGTGCGTCCGCGCGTGACCGTGGTCATCCAGGCGGGCGGAGAAAGCCGTCGCATGGGCCAGAGCAAGGCGACCGTGCCGTTCGGCGGCCGTCCCATGATCTGCCGTTTGATTGAACGTCTCTCACCTGCTGCTGATGAGCTGGTCATCACTACAAACGAAGGAGAACGCTTGCAGTTCGTCCACGAGATGTACCCCGACTTGAACATTCGCCTGGTAAAGGACGAGTGCGATTACCGCGGCGCGCTGCCCGGCCTTTACACTGCAATCAAGTCCGCCACCAGCCCTTACGTTGCTGTAGTAGCATGCGATATGGTGCTGGCCAGCGCTTCGCTGGTGCGCGGCGAAGCCATTGAAATGAACGAAAAAGGCACCGATGTTGTGGTGCCCGTGAACAAGCATGGCTTCGAGCCCTTCCACGCCCTGTACCGCAAGGAAACGTGCCTGCCCGCCATCAAGCAGCGCCTTGACGAAGGCAACAAGCGCGCGCAATCGTTCTTTGACCTGGTTAACGTAGAGGAATTCCCCCAGGCGCGCGTGCTGGAAACCTCCCCCATGGGCGGCTGCTTCGTGAACGCTAACACGCCCGAGGAGCTTGCGCGACTGGAAGACATCTGCTTCGACTAACTTTGGAAGATGAGCGGCAGCCGAAAGGCCCCGCGCGGAAAGACCGGCGGGCGGCTTCCATGCAACGGCAATCCCGTAAATCGCACGCCGCGGAAGCCGCCCACAAGGCACGGCTTCCGCGCACCGCCGCAAAAACTGCCGAACCAAAACCAACACCTGGAAAGGCAACGCCATGCCCGACTTCTCAAAACTCATCGAAATGAGCGACGCGCTTGTCCAAGACCACACGGTTCTTGATAAGCGTCGCTGCATGCCACTGCGCAACACGTACTCGAAGTGCCGCCTGTGCGTGGACGCCTGTCCCACGGGCGCCATCACGCTTTTGCCGCGCACGATTGAGATCGAGAAGTCAGCGTGCGTCAACTGCGGCGCTTGCACCACAGTTTGCCCTGTCCAGGCGCTTACGCCGTTGACACCAACCGATACCGAGCTCGCGCAAGAAGCCGTGAGCGCCATTGAAGCCGCCGAAGGCGTTGCGTGCTTCGCGTGCGCGCGCATCATGGCGCGGCGCGGGCCGGACAAGACAAAGGTTGTCGCGGTCGATTGCCTTTCGCGCATCGAGGAATCGCTGCTGCTGCGCTTAGCGGTACACGGCATTGACACCATTATTTTGGCCGATGGCGATTGCACAACCTGCAAATTCAAAAAGTGCGGCAAACTCGCCCACGACCTGGCCTACGAGACAAGCGAGCTGCTTATGGGCATGGGCAGTCCCGTGCGCATCCAGTGCATGACCGGCGTGCCCGAGAGCCTTCACAGCGACTTCACCTCGCAAGATCTGAACGAGGAACGCCGTTCGCTGTTCTTCCACACGAAGGAAGCCGCCGCCGAAACCGCACGCACCGTGGCATCGGTCAGCCTCAAGGAGGCAACGGGCATCGATATAACGAAAAAAGTCGCGCAGGCTATCCAAGAAGAGCCGCATCGCCATGATGACATACTCAACGCACTTGCTGAGCTGGGAGAACCACAAGATATGGTTGTCTCCTCGCGCCGATTCGCCACGCTCAGCATTGACGAGAAAGCGTGCACGTCCTGCAAGAAATGCGTGCTCATCTGCCCCACCAAGGCGCTGTCGAAAAGCACCATCGAGCGCGAAGACGCACCCGGCAGCTACTTCGAGTTCGATGCTTCGCGTTGCGTTCGCTGCAAGCTGTGCCAGCACGTTTGCCGCGACAACGCTATAGAGCTTGAGGATGCAAACATGCTGGATATCTTCGATTTCGAGCCAACGCTGTGGCCCGTGCCCGAGCAAGATAAAACCGCGTTCGTGCGCAATTTCTTCTCGCAATCGTGGGTTTAACGTGAAAGAAGGAAAAGCGCCCGAGAAGGACACCCTAATGGGCTGTCTGGAAACGCGGCCTTGCTTTCCAATATTCGCACGCTGCTCCTTAAATTGAATAGCGCCTCTTCAGCGACCCCGTATAGAATTGCCCTCATCGGAAATTGGGTTGATTCATTTTAGGGGAGATAAAAATGGATTATTTCAAGCATAATCCGAAAGGGTTTTTTGGCATTATCATTGCCGCTCTCATACTTGTTGCAACATACATGATTCCTGGGTCGGAAATGCTCAGCTACGAGGGCCGCATGGCGATTGGCATCCTGTTCGCATGCGTCGCCCTATGGTTTTGCGGCACGTTCCCGCAAGGGGTCACCTCAATCATAGGCATCATCTTGCTAACGCTTCTTGGCGTTGTTCCCTCTTTGAGCTCCGCTCTTTCCGGCTTCACCGCTGGAACCACCTGGTTTATTCTTTGCGTATTCTGCATGACCGCAATTATGCAAACCGGTTCCTTGGGCGTTCGCCTTACAGCACGTCTTATTGCCTGGGCCGGTGCAAACAGCCGAAAACTCGTCTTCGCCTTTATGTTGGGCACCGCTGTGGCATCGTTTTTCATGACCGACACGGGAGCAGTTGTTCTGGGCATGAGCATGGTGCTGCCGCTTCTAAAAGCCATCGATGCAAAGCCAGGTTCATGCAATCTTGCAAAATGCCTCATGCTTGGTGTTGCTTTCGCCGGCGTGCTTGGAGGCTTTGCCATGCCCTGCGGGCATTCCCTGAATGTTTTGGGGATAGGTATCATGGAAAGCACCGTTGGCGAAAGCGTCAGCTTTCTTGGCTGGATGCTTGTAGGCATTCCCATTTTTGCTGTCATGCTTCCCATTACGTGCTTTTTGCTGACAACCGCCTTCCCGCCGGAAGACATTTCGAGCAAAGAAGAAGAGATTCGCAGCTCTGCTACATCCTTTGGTCCTTGGAGCGTTCAGGATAAAAAGGAAATCGCCATTATTATCTTGCTGCCCGCCCTTTGGGTGGCAAGCAATTGGATTCCCTTCCTCAACACCACCATTGTTGCCATGCTGGGCGTTATTTTGATTTTCTTCCCGGGCATCAATCTTATGACCTGGAAGCAATTCCAAGATATCGCGGGCTGGAACGTGTTCTTGTTCTTCGGCGGCGTTATGTGCCTGGGCAACGCCATCTCATCTACTGGTGGCACCGATTTCATTGCAGGACTTCTGCTGGAAAGCGGCATTCTGAGCATTCATCCCTTCTTGGCGCTACTGATCATGGGCTATTTGATGTATCTCATCCACACCATTTGCCCCGTTGCACCAGCGCTGTGCATGCTGTTCTTGCCCCCATTGCTCACCTGGGCGCAAACGGTTGGCATTCCCACGGTGATTCCCGTGTTCGTTATGGCATCCATCACTGCAGGCAGCTTCTTGGTTCCGCTCAACCCGACCATTGCTATCACTTATGAACAAGGCTATTATCGCTTCGGCGAGGTTGCCAAGGGCGGTTGGCTGGCGGCAATCCTGTTCGTGTTCGTCACCGTTTGCTGGTCATATCTCATCTGCGCAGGTCTGGGTGTCGTTCAGGCATTCCCCGCATAAACAAATCTTGCGCGCAAGAAAGAACGCCATATCGGGGAAGGAAGCGTTATGTACACCATCACAAATATCGAGTACGGCATTGGTCCTTGGGGCTCGGAATTCATCTACGGCATGGTCGGAAACCCCAAACCGGGTGAAACCGAATACAACGTCCATTCCGTAACGGTTGTTCAGGGCAACGGCCACAACATCTTAGTGGACACGGGCGTAGACACTGAAGACCCTGCTAAAGAGGCTTTATGGAGCCAGCTAATCGATACCTGTAAAGGCGTCATATGGGCTCTTGAGCAAGTCAATCTGAAACCCGAAGACATTGACACGGTAATCCTTACCCATGCTCACATTGACCACATAGGCGGCATCGAGCACTTCAAGAACGCACGAATCTACATTCAGCAGGAAGAGTTCGAAGCTTGGGAGCGTATGGTAGTGCAGCCTGAATATGCCCAAGCAACGTTACCGGCCTGCATGCCATCTGACTACCCCATGGTGCGCCAGATGATTGATAAGGGAATAATCACCCTGCTCAACGGTGACGTTATCAACTTCCTACCGGGCATTGACATTCATGTTCTACGGGACTGCCACTCAGTTGCCGAGCAAGTCGTTGTAGTGAAGAACGCTGCTGCACCTGGCAAGTCGGACTCCCATGTAATAGCAAATGAGCAGGGACAACGCATTGAGGTTCCCTTACGTGATGCGGTGCCCGCCCCTGCAAAGAAATACTTGATTGCGGGAGACGTTGCCGCACGCCCTGCGAATCTTGTTGGAATGGGAGACTGGAAAGGCTATTTGGCTCCCCTTTTGGGCCGCACGGGATCAATGCTCAAAGTCTTCGATGCCTATAACTGGATTTTGGAGCAGATCGAAGGCGACCTGTCCCGCCTGGTGCTCACCCACGACGTCACCATGACGGATCGCATGAGAAGCGTTCCAACCGAAGATGGTCTCCACATACATTACGTCTGCTAAAAGAACCGATCTCACCCGTCGAATCGAATAGAAAAAAGCCCGGCATTTGGCGGCTTTTTTCTGTGCTGTTTTGCACAGCGCTCTCTCTTTACCAATGGTTACGCAATTGCACTTCCCTATGCAGCTACGCAGCCGCCCGTATCTCTTGCAACCAAAACCCTTTCGTTTTCGAAAAGGATTAACCGGTTACGAACGAATCGGATGCACCGCCGTTATTTCCAGCGCTGACCAGGCCTACCCGGAGGAAGCGGCAAAAAGGCACCGCAATTCGAGCATTTCAGCGCACCTGTATCGTTTTTCGTGCCGCAATAGGGACAATCGCCCTGGTCTAGCCCCGGGCGCGGTTCTCCATTGCATTTCCCGCAACCAATGCATGTTTGGCACATAGTAGAATTCTGCCTTTCCTTGCTTTATTGCTCCATCGCGCCAACCAACGATACGCCAAGGCGCCAAGCTATCGCCTGGCGCCTTTGAAAACGGCAATTGCCTTTAAAACTTATGCCTCAAGGCAATACAACAGTTGCTTCGGCTTTGCGGCCAGCTCTTTTGCCAGCTCTTCCACTTCACCATACTTCAAGCAGCGAGCCTGGCAATGCTTAACGCACGTAGGACGCTCGTCGCCATTCACAGCTGCGCGGTTTGCGCAGCGATCGCACAAATCAGTGATGATAGGCATGTTGATGAAGGTCCATTTCTTCTCGCCAATCTTGTAAGGACCTTCCTGCACTACCTTGATACCGGCATGATTGTCGGGAAAATCATGAGACAGTTCAACAGCACAGGCCATCTCGCAAGAGTGGCATCCGGAGCACCACTCGTAATCAACCAAAATACCCTTAGCCATTATTACTCCTCCTCATCGCGACCCAGCGGGTTTGCCATGGTGTTGTGGTCGCCCTCTTCGCACTTGTAAAGACGACAAAGAACCGTCTTGTAGTTGGAGCCGAAACCAGAACGACCGGGATCGTATGCAAGCAGCTGGTTGATGTTGTAGTCATATATACCCGAGTAGCCACCATCTTCGTAGCCTTCCCTTTCGGGCATCCACCAACCGTGATCGGTTGCCACATAGCGAGCATCCAGACCTTCGTTGAAAATCAAGCGGCGCTTTGCACGACCGCGATGGTTCTCAACCCAAACCCAGTCACCTTCGGAAAGACCAAGATTTGCTGCGGTTTGAGGATTAATCTCCAAACCCGGATCGGGACGCAACGCGCGCAAACGCGGAACCTGACGATGCTCGGAATGGAACAGCGACCAATTGCGAGCGCCCGTAGTCAAAATCAGCGGGTATTCCTTATACATATCGGGATCGGCAATAGGACCAGGAGAAGGCTCGTCGAAGGACGGAATGCAGTCGATACCGATCTGGTTGAAATACGTTGACCAAAGCTCGATACGGCCCGTTGCGGTCTCGAAACCAGGCTTTCCATCGTGACGGAGCAAGCCCTTCTCGTACTTCTTGTACTCGAAATCCAAATACGTAGGAGCATTCTCGCGCAATTCCTCGAAAGACATGTCCATGCCCTCAAGAATATGGGAGAACATCTCTTCCTCGGTCTTCCACGGGTAGTACTCGGGGCAAATGCGCCAACCAATCTCCATGTTGATAACCATGTCGGACTTGGCTTCGCCCACCTGGATAGCCTTGTTGATGGTTTCGCCACGCTGCACGCCATCGCCAATACGGATACCGTTGCGCTCGGCAAAGGTGCAAGCAGGCAGGAACACGTCAGCCAAAGCCTGAACGGTAGGAGTCATGAACATATCAACCGAAACAATGAATTCCAGGTTGTTCAAAGCATGATACGTACGACGGCTATCAGGCGAAGAGTTAATCAGCGGGTTCGTGGTCTGCATCCAAGCCGCTTTCAGCGGATACGGGTTGCCATTCTCGTCCAGGCCGGTTTCCAGGCAGTTGATTACCACATCGGTCGAAGCGTTCTTGAAGCCGTAACGATACAGCGGGTATTTGTGGATGCCCAAACGCTTTTCCTTCTGCTCGTCGGAAAGGTTCTCGCCGCCCCAACCAGCGTAGTACGGAAGAATAGACGGAGGAGCAATCATGCCGCCGGGATTATCAACATTGCCCGTGATCTGGAACAGGGCAGACAGAGCCTGACATGCAGGAACAGCTTCCTTGGACATATCAACGGCAACGCCCCACTGAAGAATCATGCCATCGGCGTTGGCCATCATGCGAGCAGCCTGAACAATATCCTCGGCATCTACCCAGCAAATCTCAGCTGTCTTTTCGGGAGTGTAAGGAGCAACCGCCTGAGCCAAAGCCTCAAAACCATAGCACCAGCAGTCAACGAATTCCTTATCGTAGATTTCCTCTTCGATCATGACATGCAGAATACCCATGGCCAAAGCAGCATCGGTACCAGGACGCAGCGGCAAGAAGATTTCCGCTTTAGCGCCAAGCCACGTCATCTTAGGATCAACGGAAATAACCTTGGAGCCCATCTTCATGCAGTCAACAACCCAGTGGCCGTACAGACCGTCGGAATTGGAAACAACAGGATTGTTGCCCCACAGAACAATGCACTCGGGAAGCTTCCAACGAGGATCCTCGTAGCGCTTAGTGAACTGAGACGAGTAGTCGCCAACCCAGAAAGAACCAGAGGTGCACATAGACGAGGCAATACGCGGAACAAAGCAAGCACAGCCAGAAAGGCCGAAAACAACATTGGGGCTACCGAAAGACCAGGCCAAATGCGAAATCCAAGGAGCAATATCGCGGCCGGTTCCCTTATAGAACAAAACAGATTCAGCGCCGAATTCCTTCTTGTATGCCAAGAATTTCTCCGCAATAAGGTCATAGGCTTCATCCCAGGTAATACGAGTCCAAGCATCCTTGCCGCGATCCTTGGGGTCACGCTTCATGGGGTACGCAACACGAGACTCGTTGTAAGTGGTCTCCATCAGATCCAAGCAGCGCACACAAAGACGACCCTGGTTGAAAGGATTCTCGGGGTCACCTTCGACCTTAACAAGATTGCCTTCCTTGTCGGTATACAGCAGCAAGCCGCAGCCCAAATGGCATCCGGGGCCAGACCAAGCAGAACCTCGGGTTACCGTGTACTCGCCTTCCTGATAGCGCCATGGCTTCTCGTGAGACACGTACTCGTACTTGTCGGGACGGCCAATCTTTTCGCCTTCAGCACGCTCGTGCGACACGTCTTTGAATTCAGCCATTCTTCACTCCTCCCATACTTTCATCTTATTCGCCGTAAAACGAACTTCTCTCTTCTGCCGGCGTTTTTCGAGAAGCGGTCAAACAGTTGGATGCTTGCTTGAATGCTCGAAGAGGAAACGCCTGACGTAAATGATAGGAAGGTTGGCAAGCACATGGCATTTCGGTATTGGAAAGAAAGACCCCATTAAGGAAACGCCCAGGAAAACCATAACAACGTACTATTTGCCTTGCGAGAGACAGGGGCCCATCAAGGCATTCGAAACACTCTCCATACGCAGGGGCGAATTCTAGGGGGAATCATGGATCAAGCTCTTATCACCGCGCTGTGCGGCGCGATTCTTGTCGGCGCCATCTTTCTTAGCTATTTGCGCTGGAAGAAAAACGGCGATCAGAGCGAACCCTCCAAGCCAACCGTAAAAGAAACCATGCGCGAAGTCTCAGAATACTTCGGGATTGACGCGCAACCCCGCGACAGCGTTTCGAAGGCCCTCGATTTAGCACCGCTTCAAATGGCTTCAACCCTTACTAAGCAAAGCAAGCCCTCGCACATTGAAAAGAGCAAGAAGAGAAGGAGGTAGCGCAAAACTGATTGTTTTGCACGAAAACGCAACTGGTGTATTCGTTTGATAGTAAAAAGGAGGGGACTTATGTCTACCGAAAAAGCCAAGACACCGATGAAAAAATATATCGGTTTAGTCTTGGGTATCGTTTGCCTGATTGCATGCATGTTGATTCCTGGCAACGAAGAACTTACTCATGAGGGTTTGACCTCTATCGGCATTTTGCTGATGTGCATCGTTTTTTGGATGTGCGACGTTCTTCCCGTGGGCGTAACGGGCTTACTGGGAGCTATTCTGCTGGCGGTTCTGGGTGTTGTGCCTAAATTTGCCGATGCCTGGAGCGGTTTTGTCACCGCTACTCCGTGGTTCATCTTCGGCATTTTCGTTATGACCGTTATCATGACGAAAAGCTCGCTGGGTACGCGCCTTGTCCAAGCGCTGGTTGGCCTTGCGGGCACCAAGCCGAAGTCGATTGTTTTGGCCTACATGATTGCAACCGCTATTGTGTCTATGTTCATGACCGACACGGGCGCCGTTGCCGTGGGTATGGCCCTGGCCTTGCCGTTCTTGCGCGGCATCAACGCAAAGGAAACCCACCCGAATTTGGGTCGCTGCCTGGCTTTGGGCATTGCCTTTGCGGCAATTCTGGGCGGCTTCATCACTCCGTTCGGCCATTCCTTGAACATTCTGTGCTCTGGCCTTCTGACCAGCACCTACGGATTGACCATCGATTTCTTCCAGTGGTTCGTTCCCGGCTTGATCATTGCCGTTATTTTGGTGCCGTTCTGCTGGCTTGTTATTTGCAAGGTGTTTCCTCCCGAAGATCTTTCCGAAGAAGAAGCAGCCTTGGTAAAGGGTACCGGCGAGAAGACCCCTATGACCACCAAGGATATCCTGTCTTTGGTCTACATGATCGTTTTGGTTGCTGGCTTTATTGCCGGTACCTGGGTTCCCGTTTTATCCAACGTCAACGTTGTCATGATTATGCTTGCTATTGCTTTCATTCCTGGTCTGGAACTGGTCACCTGGAAAGATTTCCAAGACACCGTTGGCTGGGGCGTAGTGCTGATGGTTGCTGGCGTTATGTCTATTGCGGGCGCTTGCGCTTCAACGGGTGCTGCAGCATTCCTGGTTAACTCCCTGTTGTCAACAGGCGTTATGAATCTGCCTGTTCTGGCCGGTCTGCTGGTGTTCACCGCCTTGGCTTACATCGTGCATACCTTCGTTCCCGCCGCCCCTGCTCTGTGCGCACTGTTCGTTCCCGCCGTCATGGGCTATCTGGTTGCCGCTGGCGTATCGCCCGCAATGTTCGCCATGCTTATGGGCTCCATTACCGCAGGTTCCTTCCTGCTGCCGCTGAGCCCTCCCATGCTTGTTTCGTTCGCCGAGGGCTATTACACCTCCGCCGAGCTGACTAAGGCTGGCTGGCTGTGCTCCATTGCTTACGTTGTTGTTGAGGTTCTTGTTGTTTACTTCGTCGGCACCGCCATGGGCTTGCCTCTGGTAGCGTAAAACCCCATTAACTCGTCTCGCTCTTTTAGCCTCCCTCTTGCAGGGGGGCTTTTTTGCTTCAGCGAGTTCCAGCAAAAGAATTATCATGGAATAATTCCTGATTAAAATAGCTGCTACCGCTGGTAAACGGTGTATCTTATGCACAGACATAAACAACTTGCTTGGGGGATTTTATATCGAAGGGGGATGCATGAATATCGATCATTTGCGTGAATTCAGCTTCTTGGCGGATTCGTTGAACTTCAGCGCAACGGCAAAACACTTCTTTTTGAGCCAATCGGTGTTAAGCAAGCATATAGCAGCCATGGAAGACGAGCTCCATACCAAACTGTTCGAACGAAACTCCCATAAAGTAAGCCTCACCGAACAGGGCAAGATCTTTCAGAAAGACGCAAGCTACATTGTGAGACGGTATGATTGCGCCGTAACACACTTGCGCTGCCTAGAGGAAGGCTACACCGCCAACCTTGACATCTGCTATCTTCGCGGTGCGTCACGGCCTTTCCTGCACCTGTTCTTGTCGAAAATGCGCAAATATGCACCCGAAGTGCACGTCAACTTACGGTGCTGCGAATTTTGGGAGATTCGGCTTTCCCTTGGATCGCAGAATCCCGATTTGGTTTTCAGCATGGACTTCTTCCCCGAGGCCCACGAAGCGTATCGCGTTGAGCCTCTTTATACGGATCGATTCGATGCGGTGGCAAGACCCGATCACCCCATTCACAAGGAGCTCGTTGACGGATGCGTAAGCCTTGAATCTTTGAAAGACAAACTCATCCTTCTGCCCGACGAAGCGTCGTACGGGAACATGGCAACATTCATTCAAGAGTTTCTTCCTAATGATTTGCCTGAGAAAAACCTTGATTTCTATCCAGATGTCGATACCGCAATGCTGCGCGTGCATTCTTCCGATCGGATAGGATTTTCGTCGGAACACAACATACCGCTCTATCGAGACCTCGTTGATTTCATGCCTTTGGCCGGCGTTGACACATCATATGAAGTAAGTGCCTTCATCTCAAAGGACGACAAGCGACCAGAGCTCCAAACCTGCAACGAGATTATCGAAGAGCTGCAGCGCTACATGAAAAACCACCATTGGTAGAAAAAAGGACCCAGCTGGGTCCTTTTTAGGGAGGGGGGATGGCGAAAAAATGAAGGAGTTCACCACGAACATCCTTCAACGATTTTCGCTGCATATTCATAATAGCAAGTCATCCCCCTACTCCGCATATCACCCTTGGAATAGGACATCCCGAAAAAGAATAGAAGAGAATACGCAGATTATAGCGAGGCCTTACTTAAAAAATAGTGATGCGAAATCAGTGATAACTTCTAGCAAGAAAAAACCTTTGCAACGGCGCAGTAAACCAGCTATACTAGGCAATGTTGATTTTTGATTTCTGAGCTTCGGGAAAGCTCAAACTTCGCTTTTGGAGGGGACGGAGTTTTGATCTTTTCCGACTGAGAATAGCCGCGCCTTCGGGCGCGGTTTTTGTTTTCCGGGGCTTTTTGCCCGCAGTACCCGCAGCACCGCACCGCAATCCACAACCCCCGCCCTGAATGCGCACAAAGCTTTCCTCGCCCTTGCCCCGCGTCTCCTGCACCTACATCGACAAAACGTCAACCGCGCCCGCACGATTGTCACCTCAAAGCAGCACTTGTTTCCCAGTAAAAAGCCGGGAAATACCACACCAAAACCAAAATACAAGGATTGACGAATCCGCACATCTGTTCATTGACGTAGTGTCAACATCCTTCGTATGATGCAGAAAACGCAAGTCAAAGCGCAAAAGCAACAGCAAGGGGCAAATCATGAGCGATACGCGAAAGCAAGAGATTATCGAGGCCGCTCGAACGCTCTACGAGAAAAAGGGCCACGCTCACACGTCGGTAAAAGACATCACCGACGAATGTGGTATTGCTCGCTCGCTGTTTTACCACTACTTCCCCGACAAACACGCCGTTACGTCGGCAGTGCTTGACGATTACATTGCCGACTACATTGAGTCACTTCGCATGTGGAACGCCGAACGCGAAGTCGGCAACATCGAACACGCCTTAGACGGCGTTGTGCAAGTGCTGCGTATGGGCGTATTCGAGGGTTCGTCGTTTCGCCGGTCGCTTGACACCAGCGAAAACGCCGCGCTTTACCTGGAATTCGTCAATCGCGTGGCCGATCAAACCACCAGCTACATCATTGACACCACCGTGCGCGATTATGCGAAATTACACGATATCAAGATTGAGCACCTCTACGAAACCTTCTATATGCTGATTTTGGGCCTGTGCGGCTACATCCGAACACACCGCAACGTGCCCGATGAAGTACTGAAATGCCTGATAGCGCAAACGCTTCACATGGAGCGTCTAAGCGAGCTGCCTTAGGGGGCACGCAGTAAACACGCCATTCAGACCGCGAGGTTGGCGCCGACAACGCGGCTTGCAAGGGGATAAGCAAAACAAAACAACAAGGAGGATGCCGTGTTATTTCAAGTATATGGCGACACTGCTTTTTACCAATGGATCGGCTGGGCAATTGTATTCTTAGCACTAATCGGTCTCAACGAAGTTGCTCGCAGGTCGAAAATCGGCGGTATCACCTGCTTTTTCGTGATTCCCGGCATTTTGACCGTATACTTCATTGCCATCGCTATCGGTGCTGGTTCAGGCGCCGAGTGGGCACTCAACAACCCAACGCATCTCTACATGAACAGTTGGTTCCACTACGCGAAACTCTACGCGGCAACCGCTGGATGCATTGGCTTCTTGATTCTGAAGTACCACTGGGGCCGCTTGGGCAAGGCCGACTGGTTCAAATGCTTCCCATTCGTCATTGTGGCCATCAACATTCTGATCGCCGTGGTCAGCGACTTCGAAAGCGCCGTGCGCGCATTCGGTACGACCTGGGTCTCTTCGGAGGGCGTGCTTCTGTACGGCGGCATGCACAACGTGTTTAACGGTATCGCCGGCATTCTGAACATCTTTGTCATGACTGGTTGGTGGGGCATTTACACGTCGAAGAAGAAGCAAGACATGCTGTGGCCCGACATGACCTGGGTGTTTATCATCAGCTACGACCTTTGGAACTTCTGCTACACGTACAACTGCCTGCCCACGCACTCTTGGTACTGCGGTCTGGCGCTGCTTTTGGCCCCGACCGTTGCCGGCCTGCTATGGAACAAGGGCGGCTGGATTCAGAACCGCGCCTTCACCTTGAGCTTGTGGTGCATGTTCTGCCAGGTCGTGCCCATGTTTGCAAACGACTCCGTGTTTGCCGTGCAGTCCGTGAACAACCCCGATGTGAACCTGGTTATCTCGGTAATTGCCCTGATCGCGAACATCGCCGCCGTGAGCTACGTAATCTACCGCGCAAAGAAGCTGGGCGTGAACCCGTACAAGCACGAAGTGTTCGTGGGCACGAAGGATTACGAGAAGGCCATGGCTCGCCGCGAGGAAGCTGCTGAATAGCAGTTATGGCTTGAGTGCAGACTTGCATCGTATTGCCCCGGCGAAGCGCCATATAAGCAGGCGCTTCGCCGACGAGTGAAGTGCCTGTGGGCAATCGATACCGTGCTGGCAAACGATTGACCTAGCGCGGCATCGAAACAAAAACTAAATAAAGACGGTTTCCGTCCTACAGACAGCGCCCCGGACCCCTCCCCGAGGTGCTGCCTGTGTTTATTACGAAACCGGACAACGCAAAAAAAGACGAGGGACGGCAGAAGTCGTCCCTCGCTTTTTGATTGGAATCAATTTGAGTTGGAAGCCGACAGATTCCTTGCGCTGATGCGGTGACGACTCAACCAGGGCAGCAGCCGCAACAGCGTGACCAGGGCAACCACGCAATTACCGCAGACCAACGCTACAGAACGCGACGCTGCTCCAAGGCACGACCGAGCGTCACTTCATCGGCATACTCCAAGTCGCCGCCAACGGGCAAACCGCTGGCCAGGCGCGAAACCTTGATGTCAAGCGGCTTGATCAAGCGCGCCAAATATGTTGCCGTGGTTTCGCCTTCCACATTAGGATTTGTAGCCAAAACCACTTCGCGAACGTCTTCTTCGGCAAGCCTACGCATCAACGCCGCAATGTGCAGCTGATCCGGCCCAATGCCCTCCATGGGAGAAAGCGCGCCGCCCAACACATGGTAGCGCCCGAAGAAAACGCCCGTGCGTTCGATGGGCGGAATGTCGCGAGGCTCCTCAACAACGCACAAAAGCCCCTGGTCACGCTTGGACGACGAGCAAATCTCGCACTCATCACCTTGCGCGTAATTGAAGCAACGCGGGCAAAAATGTACCGTATCCTTCACTTCCACAATGGCTTCGGACAAGCGCATGGCGGTATCGTAATCGGTGTTCAGAATCCAATACGCTATGCGCTGGGCAGACTTCGGGCCAATGCCCGGAAGCCGCTCAAGCTCATCGAGCAGGGTTTGTATAGCGGGAGCAGCGAACATAATTCAGCGAAGACCTTAGCGAATCTGCGAATTGCAGTGTCGTGATTTTATCCGTTTGAACAGGCTCAATGGTGCGCCTAGAACGGCAGACCCATATTGCCCATGCCGCCCGTTACCGAGCTCATGCGTTGATTGCCCATCTCGGCAACACCGCGCAGCGCCTCGTTCACCGCAGCAATAACCATGTCCTGAAGCATTTCCACGTCTTCAGGGTCAACGGCATCGGGAGCAATCTCCAGCGACTTCACGGAGCCGTCACCTGCGGCAACAGCCTTCACCATGCCGCCGCCCGCGGATGCTTCGAACTCCATTGACTTGATTTCTTCCTGCGCAATAGCCAGGTCGCGCTGCATCTTCTGCGCCTGCTTCATCATTTTCTTCATATCCATGAGTTTTCTCCTATCAAGTAGGGCGCACCAACGCGCCGCTTTCTTTCCTTTTTCATCGTTGCGTGCTGGGAGCCGCCTTGCGCTCATCCGCACGCAATCGGAGTTTTACGCTTCTTGCACAACCACGCCCTCGCCGAAACTCGAGGTCAGCATCTGCTGGAACTCCTCAAGGCCGATTGTCGGGCCATCGTCTTCAGGAATGGCGAAGGGGTCGTCTTCCCAAGGCGGAACTTCTTGCTTCGCGGGCTGACTGGCCGCTGCAGGCGTTGCCGCCGGGGTTGCTGCCGTGGGCTCGGGCGCAGACCCGGACACAGACTCGGACACAGACCGCGCTGCCGTACCAGTTGCTACTTCTCGCTTCTGAACAGGCGGTTCGTCCTCATCAAAGGGCGGCACGTCATCCCATCCGTACGAATCGAAGCCGCTGTACGCATCCAACGGCACTTCCTCGTACGCGTACGATTCCTCTTTCGCCTGCGCGTGCTCTTCGGCACCCGGCGTTACCCCATCGGGTGACCAGCCCGGCGCTGCCTGCGTCATCGCGTCGGGTTCTTCCTCCGCCTCAGGGGCTGACGCCGCCGCTTTCGTTGCCTCCGCCTGCTGTGCCGGCTGCGCTTTTCGTGCAGCGCCAGCCGAACCGCGCGTAGTCCGCGTTATACTCGAGAGGAATTCGGATTCGCGGCTGACCTCGGATGATGCCGCCGATTGATCCGCTTCCACAGAATCGGAAGCCGCCGCAGGGGTTGCCGTAGCGGCACCTGTAACGATTGACGCGGAATCATTCGCAGCGGATGTCGCAGCACCTTCCGCCAACACGACAACAGGAATGCTTGCACCCGCAGCGTGCGAAACAGCCCGCCGCAAATACTCCAGCGCGTCAGGCTTTTGCAGCATGGTCAGCGCGAAGGCATAATTCTGCCGAAACGTGATATCGAGTGAACCTTTTGCCTGGTCAAAAGACACATGAGCGCTCATAAGCAGCGAGGTGTACGCGGGACGATCGCGTTTGATTTCTGCAAACGCGCGCTGCCATATGCGTTGCACCACTGCAGGGTTTGCAAAACCTTCGAGCTTCTCCGCCGTTGCAGCAGTCGCGATATTTGTCGGTGCTGCAACCGAAGATGCAGCCGGCGCAGACACGGACGTGGGAGTGTGCACCGAAGCAGATACAGCAGGAGATACGGCACTCTGAACAGCGGATTTACGGTCTTCCGATTGAGGTTCAACCGCTCGGGCAGCGTTACTTTCGACCGGTTCCACCTGATGAGTCGCCGCAGGGCGCGGTCCGGTCGCCGGTGCCGTCTGGGTAGCAGCCACGGGAGCCGCCGCGCGCGCAACCGGCGTCGCCTGGGCCGCAGGTACAGACGCCGCAAGGCCCGCTGCCGACGCAGTCCCCGCCTCACCAGCAGCAACAGCCGCCACTGGACGCTGTTCCAGCGCCTCCACGCGCTCTGCCAAAGATTCAAGCGTCACATCACTTGCGGGATGGCAAATCTTCGTAAGCGCAATCTCAAAGCACAAACGCGCATTCGTTGCCTGCTTCAGTTGCACCATTACATCGCCAAGCGTTTCCAGCATATACGCCAAACGATCAGGGGCAAAGCGTTTTGCCTGGTCAATAATTTGCGGACGCATTTCATCGGCAACCGAAAGCGGTGCCTTGGCACCCGCCATCGCAAGAAAATACATGTCGCGCACGCGCTGCGCCAAGTCCGCCGTCAAACGCGCGAAATCGCCGCCTGTCTGCGCAAACGAGTCAACCCACATGAATGCCGATGCAATATCACGCGTGGCCAGCGCGTCAATGGCAGTCGTCAAATCGCACGCCGCCTGCGTACCGCCCAGCTGCTGCACAACAGCAACCGACACAGAGCCTTCGCCAAACGCAATGGCCTGCTCAAGAGCGGTCAGGGCGTTGCGCAAGCCGCCATCGGATCTGCCAGCGATGATCTCAAGCGCCTCGCGCTCGAACTCCACACCTTCCGCCTGACAAATCTCCGCCAAACGATCGGTCATCCCCTGGTTGTCAATGCGACGGAAATCGAAGCGCTGGCAACGCGACAAAATAGTCTCAGGGACTTTCTGCGGATCCGTGGTACACAGGATAAACACCACATGACCTGGGGGTTCTTCCAAAGTTTTCAGCAGCGCGTTAAACGCCGCCACCGAAAGCATGTGCACTTCGTCAATGATGTAAACCTTGTACTTGCCGCGCGTGGGGGCAAACTGCACGCGACTGATAATTTCCTCGCGCACGTTTTCCACGCCCGTGCGGCTCGCGGCGTCGAGTTCGTAGACGTCGGGATGCTCGCCTTGGGCGATTTCCTGGCAGCTTGTGCAGGTTCCATCAGGATTTGATGTGGGGCCGTTATCGCACAGCAAGGCTTTCGCCAAAAGGCGCGCCGTGGTGGTTTTACCCGTTCCGCGTGGACCGCAGAAAAGATATGCATGACTCAGTTTATCCTGGTCAATGGCGTTCTTTATGGTGCGTTCGATATGATCTTGACCCACGACCTCAGAAAAAACCTGAGGGCGGTATTTGCGATACAGAGCTTCGGCCATAGTATCCCCTAGTTTTGCGCGCTCGTATCCTGCGAGCCTTCGGCGTCCTTAGCGGCTGCGCCCTTACGTGCAGCAAGCGCCGCCTTCACCGCGCCAATAACGGCAGGAAGCACCGAGATGCCCACAATGCCCAGCACAATGACTTCGAAATGCTGCTGAACAAACGGAACGCCGCCGAAGAAGTATCCCACCAGCACGAAAAGGCTCACCCACGATATGCCGCCGATGGAATTATACAATGTGAACTTACCGAAATTCATGTGGCCCGTGCCCGCGATGAACGGGGCAAACGTGCGGAAAAACGGCATAAAACGCGTGATGACAATGGTCAGGCCGCCAAAGCGCTCGAAGAAGCCATCGAGCTTTGCCATGCGTTCAGGCGTAAGTGCCTTTACTTTGCCAGAATCGATAATGCGCTTGCCAAAAAAGCGCGCAATCCAGTAATTGGACGTATTGCCCAAAATAGCAGCAACATAGAATACGATGAGCGTGGTGCCAAGATGCAGACCGCCGCCCTCGGCAGAGAAAACACCCGCTGCAAAAAGAAGCGAATCACCAGGCAAAAATGGGAAAAACACCAGACCCGTTTCCACAAATACAATCAGGAAAAGCGGCGAATACACCCAGATGGGACCTAAAGCAACAATCCAGCTCGCAATAAAACCGCGCGGGTCTTTCAGCAGGTTTATGAAGAACTCTATGATACCCATAATGCCTTTCGGAGAAACATTTCCAGCAAGATGCGGCCGCGGGGACGAAAGCACCGCTCCCGCCCGGCCATCGGACCTTTCCGTTTAGGGCGGATGCGATCCGCCCGCGCGAGAGCCGTGGCGTACTGGACGTACGTGAGGCTCGAAGCAAGGGATGGAGCGCGCCGCCCTAAACGGAAAGAGAGTATTGCGAGTAGGCTTGAACGCTCGTCAGAGGTCCTTATGGCTGCTTCCTTCCGGACCTGACCAGGTTCGAGGCATGGCGCCGTTCAAGCCCATTCGAAATACTCTCAGTCAAATGCCCTCATAGTATACCCGATACCCGCGCACGCGAGCCGCATAACCTTGCTCTGCACATAAAAAAGCCCACAGATGCCGCATGGAACCGCGCGCAAAACAGATCGCGCAGAGTCGAAGGGCTAATCAGTCCGGCCGCAAAGGGCATCTTGTCGAAAAATCAAGGCAAATGTGCAAAATATTCCAGTATGGGGCAGGTCGGAAACATGAATAGCGTCATTCGGAGCTGCAAGAGCAGCTTGCATCCCGTAAAACCCCAGATCGCAAAAAACGTCCGACGGCGAAGCGCACGTACAGACGCTCCTCACCTACCCCGTACCGTCATATTTTGCGCATTCGGGACTAAAAAACGACAACATGCCGCAAAACTACGCGCGAAACGCCTTTTTCGCAGAAGAAACGGAGTACAGGCTGCCCGAAACAACAATCAAGTCATCGGGGCCAGCAAGCTCCCTGGCCTTATCACGCGCTTCCTCGAAACTTTGTGCCTCCACCACTGGCACATCCGCACGTCCGCAAGCGGCGCACTTCTGACGTAGAACCGCAGCTAGATCCTCTGCAGGAAGCGCACGCAGGTTTGGCGGCGTCATGGCAACGAAGCCCTGAGCAAAATCTGCAAGCGTCTCAGTCATGGAATCGTAATCTTTGTCCGCAAGCAGACTAAGCACAACCCAAGGCGTCTTACCAGGGAAAACGTCCTGACATGTACGACGAAGCGCTTCAATGCCTTGCGGATTATGCCCACCATCGACCACCACCCACGGCGTGCCAGGCTTATGCGGGAACACCTCAAAGCGCCCCGGCCAACGAGCAGCCTGGATACCAGCGCGAACGTGCTCTGGCGAAATAGCCCAACCACGCTGTTGCAGCGCGCGAATAATCTCGATGGCAAACGCCGCATTTCCTGGCTGGTACTCGCCCAAAAGTGCTGTATGCAAATCCTGGTATTCGCTGTAAGAGAACGTGCGAACAATCAACTCGCTGCCATCCTCATCGGACGCAAGGGCGGTGCTTCCTGTACTCAGCTGCGAAAAGTCAGGCTGCACAACCGACGAACCCACTTGAGCAGCAGCCTGCGCAATAACTGCAGCAGCTTCAGGGTCTTGCGGATAGCTCACCACCGCAGAGCCCTGTTTGATAATTCCCGCTTTTTCTCCTGCGACCTGCGCCAGCGTATCGCCTAGAAGGGCGGTATGGTCAAGCCCGATGCGCGCAATAGCGCACACTTCAGGCGCGTCGATGATATTCGTGGAGTCAAGACGACCGCCCAGACCCACTTCCAAAACAACAATATCGCAGTTGCAACGCGCAAAATGGCACAGCGCAACGGCCGTCATCAACTCGAACTCCGTAGGATGCTCACCCGTTTCGCGCTCGACCTCTTCAGCTCTTTCTTTCACGTCAAGCGTCACCTTGGTCAACTCATCAATGGAGATAAGCTGACCGTTCACCTGGATGCGCTCCTCGAACGTCTCAATGTAAGGGCTGGTGAACATGCCCGTCGTATAACCAGCGGCTTGCAGGATATGCGCCGTATAAACGCAGGTCGAACCTTTGCCATTCGTTCCTGCAACATGCACGAACTTCAGCTGATCCTGCGGATTTCCCAGCTTCTTCATAAGAAGACGCGTGCGATCAAGCCCCAGGTTCACCGTTTGCCAGCGCGGCGTGTTTATGTAAGCAACGGCATCGAACTGTTCCATGAAATCCTCCAAAAGCGCAGGTAGACGCAAAAAAAATCAAAGCGGCGCAGCAGGACGCAGCAGAAGCACCAGCGGTCGCTACAGCGCCCCATTACAACATGCGAAAGTTTATCGCTCTTGGCGCAGCAATTCGCCCAAAGTAGCAAAATCCTGCTCAAGTGCTGACTGTTTCGTTCTATCGTAAATCGCCGCTGCAGGATGATAGATGGGAAACACCTTGAACTTCCCCGCCTGCTGCAGCTTGCCGTGCAAATGCGTAATGCCGACATCGGTTTTCAAGATGAATTTTGTGGCGAAGTTGCCCAACGTTACAATAAACTCGGGGTCGATGGTGCGCGTCTGCTCGCGCAAAAACGGGGTGCAGAGCTCGATTTCTTCCGGACGCGGATCGCGATTGCTGGGAGGACGACACTTAAGCACGTTGGCAATGTAGATGTCGTCGCGCGCCAAACCGGCAATTTCCAGCATGGCATTCAGGTTCTTACCTGCCGCCCCTACAAAAGGCTCGCCCTGCAAATCTTCGTTCTTACCAGGCGCTTCACCAATCAGCATGACGCGCGCTTGCGGATTTCCCACACCAAACACCGTTTGCGTGCGACCATCGGCAAGCGGGCACGCATGACATGCGCATACTTGCTCGCGAATTGTCTCCAAAGGAATATGGGGCTTGCTCATCTCTGCCACCTTGCTTGTTGTTTTCGTTTCGCTCTTCGCCGTTTGCAGCCCGCACCAGGACCTGCCTATGCAAACGGCAGTCGCAACTCACGTCGTTTGCGGCCCGCAACCTTCACAGCCGCGCCGCCCAACAGCCCGCGGACCGGAAGCCTTTTCGACCCGCGTCCCAGACCCGCCTCTCGCGCCAGTTCCCGCAGCCCGTGCCGATCGATCGCGCCCCGCGGCCCACATCGGGGCTCCGCAACCCGCGCGTCGCGCACCTACACATACAAACGCGGCATGCGATGGCTCAGCCCAATGGTTATCTCGTGCGGGATGGTGCCGCACTCCTGCGCCATCCAATCAATGGTGACCTCGGCATCGCCCTGCTTGCCCACCAGCAACACCTCATCGCCAACCTGCGGCAGGCGCGGATTGACTTCGCGGCGCAGCGGAAGGTACTCGAACATGCACTGATCCATGCAAATGTTGCCCACTTGCGGATGCAGGCGTCCTTCAAAAATCACGCTCGTTTTGCCTGATAGAAGGCGATTAAAACCATCGGCATACCCCAAGGGAAGCGTGCAGATATGCGAGCCGCCGTTGCTGCGATAATGCAGCCCGTAGCTCACGCCATCGTTTATCCCCAGCGTGCGCGTGTCCGTAATGCGCGCATGAACGCTCATTGCCGGCTGCAAATCATAGAACCCGCGCGTCTCCACGCAGGGATGATACCCGTACAGCGAAATGCCCAAACGCGCCATATCGAAATGCACATTGGGATACCGCAGCAGCGCGGCCGAATTCGCGCAATGGACAATGCCCGGGTCAAAACCAGACGCCTGAATCGCGTTCACTGCGTCCACGAAACGGCGCGCCTGAATCTCAAAATCGAACGTTTCCGCGCAATCCGCCGTGGCGAAATGCGTGAAAACGCCTTTTAGTTCAAGCTGCGCGTGGAAACTCACATTGCGCAAGAACTCAACAACCTGGTCATAACGGACGCCAATGCGGTTCATGCCTGTGTTGATGGCCAGGTGATACGGCGCCGTAACACCATATGCATTCGCAGCTTCAGCATATTCAATAGCGAAATCGGGCGAATAAATGCTCGGCATAATCTTGTAGCCCAAAAGCAGCGGAATGGCTGTTTTCGGGGGCTCGCACAAAAGAAGGATCGGCGCGTTAATCAGGGCTTCGCGCAACTCGATGCCCTCTTGCACCGTAGCAACCGCCAAATACTCGGCACCGGAGTTCAGCGCCGTTTTTGCCACACGCACCGCCCCATGACCGTACGCATCGGCTTTAACCACCGCGCACAAACGGCAGTTATACCCAATTTGGTTCTTGCTCACACGCACGTTATTGCGAATCGCGTTCAAATCGATTTCCAGCCACGACCAGCGCCTGCCAATAGGCTCAATCTCTGCCAATTTTTCGGGATCAAACGTCAAATGACCCCCGGTTTCCTGCGACGGCGACTCCTCTTTATGGGGAAGACGCGCGCTTGACATGGTGTTTTTCTTAGCAAAACCCGTGAAGCCATTTATGAGCTCTTCCACTGGCTTTCCTTTCTGGTCGAGCTTTTTGTTCGTGCACATTTCTTGGGAGTCCGCGGAAGCAAAGCTGCTGCGAGAGAAGGTGTCGGTGCAGGTGGCATTGCCGCCGCACTGGTTTGCGTCGCGCCTGCCAGTGGCGAAAGCATCGACGCAGGTGGCACCGCTGCCGCGAGCGTTGCCACCACCGCAACCAACGGCGCGACCCGCGGCGGGAGCTCCGGCGCTGCACCCTTCGACACACGCAGAGCCCGCTGCTTTTGCAACGGGCTCTTGTGTACACGTCTCCCCCGAGCGCGCCTGTTGTGGCGCGTCCGTCTGCTGCTGCGCCAACGTCGTCGGGTCATCCCCAAGCATCGACGCCCGCAAACGCTGCGGCATCTTACGAGCAGCAGCCGCGTTCCGATGTTTCCGGCTTGCCTTGGACACTAATGTCCGCCACCCGCCATCATTTTCACGGCATGAGGCAAAACGCCTTCGATGCCCGCCCAATTCTCGCGGGCGGCTTTCTCGCTGCCCGGCAGGTTGATCACAATGCAGCTGCCGCGCTGCATGCAAACGGCGCGTGAAAGCATAGCGTTCGGCGTGATTTGCAGGCTGTACGCACGCATAGCCTCGGCAATGCCAGGAACGTTGCGTTCGCAAACGTCGGCCGTCGCCTCGGGCGTAACATCGCGCAGAGAAAGACCGCTTCCGCCGCAGGTCAAAACAATGTCGGCATGCAGCTCATCGGCACCGCGCACAATCTCGGCAGAAATTGCCGCACGATCGTCCTTCACCACAACGTGGCTCAGGCACTCCCAGCCCTTTTCGGCAATAAGCGCTTCGAGCGCCGCGCCCGCCGTATCCTGCTTCATGCTGCGCGTATCAGAGCAGGTCACAATCGCGAATGTGGGTTTTTCCACAGACATGGCACACCTTACCTAACGCTTGATGTTGTAGAACGCCTTCATGCCGGCGTACTGCGCAGAATCGCCCAGCTCTTCTTCAATGCGAAGAAGCTGGTTGTACTTGGCAACGCGGTCGGAGCGGCACGGAGCACCCGTCTTGATCTGACCGGTGTTGCAGGCAACGGAAAGATCGGCGATAGTGGTGTCTTCCGTTTCGCCGGATCGATGGCTCATAACGCACGCGTAGCCCGCCTGCTTTGCCATTTCGATTGCTTCGAGCGTTTCCGTGAGCGAACCAATCTGGTTTACCTTGATCAGAATGGCGTTTGCGCAACCCAGCTCAATGCCCTTGGCCAGGCGCTTGGAATTCGTAACGAACAAGTCGTCACCCACCAGCTGCACACGATCGCCAATGCGATCGGTCAGCATCTTCCAGCCTTCCCAGTCTTCTTCGGCCATGCCGTCTTCAATGGAGATGATCGGGTACTTGTTGACCAGCGCTTCCCAGTAATCAACCATCTGTTCGCGCGTGTATTCAACGCCTTCGCCAGCCAAAACGTACATCTGACGCTCAGCATCGTAGTACTCGGTGGAAGCGGGATCCATGGCGAACATAATGTCAGAACCCGGCTTGTAACCTGCCTTTTCGCACGCCTCGACAATGTACTTCAACGGCTCTTCGTTCGTCTTCAGGTTCGGAGCAAAACCGCCTTCGTCGCCAACACCGCCGCCCAGGCCAGCATCGTGCAGAACCTTCTTCAGCGTATGGTAAATCTCAGCGCACCAACGCAACGCTTCGCGGAACGTGGGAGCGCCCACTGGCATAATCATGAATTCCTGGAAGTCAACGTTGTTGTCGGCATGCACGCCGCCATTCAGGATGTTCATCATGGGCGTGGGCAGAATGTGCGCGTTTGCGCCACCCACGTACTTGTACAGTGGAACCTGCAGGGAGTCAGCCGTAGCGCGCGCAACCGCAAGCGATGCACCCAGAATGGCGTTTGCACCCAGAGCGCCCTTGTTGTCCGTTCCATCGACCTCAAGCAGAGCATAGTCAATGCCGCGCTGGTCTTCGGAATCAAAGCCATACAGCGCCTCGGCGATTTCGGTGTTCACGTGGTCAACGGCATCAAGCGTGCCTTTGCCCAGGTAGCGATCCTTGTCGCCGTCACGCAGCTCAACGGCCTCGAAAGCGCCGGTAGAAGCACCCGATGGCACAGCCGCGCGACCCATGGAGCCGTCGTCCAAAACGACCTCGACCTCAACGGTAGGGTTGCCGCGCGAGTCAAGAATCTCACGACCATACACATCAATAATGACGCCCATTGCATCCTCCTTACAGGATTGGTTTTAATGACACGCTCTTTATTGTAACACCACGCGAATCCGCGAGCCGCTTTGAGAACATTTTCCTAGGTAAAAGAAGATAACGGCGAAGGAGCCTTTGCGCTTACCCGCCCAATCATTCAGGCTGTATCGAAAACCCGACAGGAAAAGGGCGGCGGCAAGGGAATGGGTCGACGTGCGACGCTTTGTTGAATGATTCACGAGCCCGAAGAAGCATTATCCAAGTGAAGCTCGCCCAGCAAATCCCTTGTCGCCGCTGCGAGCATGCAGCTGAGTTCATGTTGTTGAATTTTGCGGTCGAAATTCGAAATTGTGATAGGTTGGAAGTAGGTCTCAGCCTTGATATTAGCTCAACTGTATAATTAATCTCAACAGAGCATTGTTCTGAACTGGTGCTTTGTAAATCCCGTGTTTCGCAAGCGCAACACGCGGCAGAAGAAATGCCCGATTCGCACCCGTGACCTACTTCCAACCTGCATCAACTTCGAATTAGCGAGCCATTTTTCAACAACAGGGAATTCGCGCGACAATAAACCGTCGCAAAAGCCAAATTTGTTGACAAAAGGTGGGGTAATTTGACAACAAGGTGAAAAAGACCCCGTCACTTTTTAACATGCGGGCGCGGGGCGCCGTAGCAGCGGGCATCCATAGCGCATCCCAGAACATCCGCTCGATGAAACAAACGAACGAAAAGCGGGATGAACACCCCGCCCCATGCCTTCATGCGCTCGAATAGCGATCCATCGTCCAGCTGCGCGCCCCTACTCCGATGGGCAGCTGCAACCGTATTGAACTCCTGCGCAATCACGGGGATAAAGCGAAGCACCAGCGAAAACACAAGCGAAATATCACGCACCGGAACGCCCAGCCGGGCCAGAGGTGCCAAAAACCACGAAATAGCATCGACCACCGCATTGGCCGGCGTGGTAAATGTGAAGAGAAGGCTCAGGTAAATCAGGATGAAGATACGCAGGCCCAAAACAGCACCACGCACGAGACCTGCGGGAACAACGCCAAACGTGCCCAACAACGCAAGGGGATTAGCATCTGCCAGCCAATCGTCGGCAACGTCATAATACGCGAACAGCGCATCTTGCGTTGCATACACATCGAACGAAAAACCGTTGAACAGCACGGGAAACAGCATGAACACCAGCGCGACAGGCAAAAACGCGCAATAGGCATGCGCCGGAACACGCGAAAGCGCAAGCAGAAGCAGCAACAGCGCCCAGCAAACAAGCATCCCCACAAGCGTATCCACCAAAAAAATGCCTGCCGTAACAAGCGCTAGCAGGACAATCTTCAAACGGACATCAATGCGATGAATAATCGAATTTCCCGCGTAGTATGTTTTCAGCGTAATGTTCATAAGGCAGTATTTTACTTCATGAGCGCACCGCTAAAGTAAACAAGCGCACCTGCGCACACATCGAACATGAGGGGACGAGCAAAGGAAGCGTTCCGGCTCATTCTAGATTGGGGTAGGCTGAGACAATACCCAAAATAGAGCATGTCCAGCAGCGCCGAGCAGCAAAGCATATGCTCGCAAAACATAAAAGGCAGGACGCCGCCCCTATAGGGACTTCGTCCTGCCTTTCAAAGCACTTCAAAAGAGTTGGAAAGAATCACTTACTCAGCGATTTACTTTTCCTCGGCAGCAACCTCTGCTACGTTCTCTTCCTCTGCAGGTGCCTCTTCGACAACCTTCTTCGGAGCAGCCTTCTTGGCAGGAGCAGCCTTCTCTTCCTTCTTAGCAACCGGATCGGTGCAAAGCTCCATGATAACCATGGAAGCATTGTCGCCCTTGCGGTAACCAAGCTTCATGATGCGGGTGTAACCACCTTGACGGTCGGCGAACATGCCCTGCTCAACCTTCTCAAAAATCTCGCGCACGAGCTCTTTGTCGTTGCCCAAGGCAGCGATAGCCAGACGACGAGAATGAAGGTCGCCCTTCTTTGCCCAGGTGATGATTTTGTCAACATCGGGGCGGATTTCCTTGGCGCGCTCTTCAACGGTCTTAATGCGATCGTTCTGGAAGAGAGACTTCACCAAGCTGCGCTTCATTGCCTTGGTGTGGCTCCAGTCGGTGCCGAGCTTGCGCCCTTTCTTGTAGTGTCTCATGGATATCTCCTATTGCTTCAAGTTGAGGTCCATGGAAATGAGCTTATCCTTCACTTCTTCAATGGACTTCGTACCAAAGTTCCTGATGTTCAGCAAATCGTTCTCGGAGTATTCAACCAGCTGACGCACAGAGTGGATGCCCGCGCGCTTCAAGCAGTTGTAGGAACGAACGGAAAGGTCCAGATCCTCAATACGCTTGTCCAGCTCGACGTTCGATTCCTGACCCTCGGGAGCAAAAATCGAAGCAACTTCGCCCTCTTCGCCTTCGGGAAGGCTGGTCAGGCTCAGGAAAGCACCCATGTACTGATTGATAATGTTCGCAGCGCGGCACACGGCATCCGTCGGATTCATGCTGCCATCGGTCTCCACCTCAAGCACCAGCCTGTCGTAGTCGGTGCGCTGACCAACGCGAGTGTCCTCGACGTTCATCGTGCAACGACGTACCGGAGAGTACAGCGAATCAACGGGAATAGTTCCAATGCGGTCCTCATCGCGCTTGTTGCGCTCTGCGGAAACATAACCGCGACCAACGCCAATGCGGATAGCCATGTTCAGGATACCGCCATCGGCTACCGTCGCAATCACATGCTCGGGGTTGACCAGGGTGAACTCGGTGGGAACAGAAATGTCCGCACCGGTCACCGTGCAGGGACCCTCAGCAGTTACATACGCAACAGCAGACTCAACGTCATCGTTGAGAGCAGAGAAGACCAGACCCTTAACATTGAGTACAATGTCGGTGATGTCTTCAACAACGCCTTCTGCAGTGGTGAACTCGTGTTGAACGCCTTCGATTTGAATAGCAGTTGCTTTCGCACCATTCAAGGAAGACAACAGCACGCGACGCATGCAGTTACCCAGTGTATAGCCATAGCCACGCTCAAGCGGTTCCACGATGTAACGAGCTACTGTGTCGTTTACCTCTTCAATTGTTACCGTCGGCCTCATGAACTCTGTCATGTTATATGAGCCTCCTTGCTATGCTGCTGCGGTTATTACTTCGAGTAAAGTTCGACGATGAGCTGCTCGCGAATGTCCAGATCGATCTGATCGCGCTGCGGCAAGGACAGAACGCTGCCCTGCAGCTTCTCGATGTCAACCTCGAGCCAAGCAGGCACCGAAGTGCGCTCGTTGGAAATCAGAGCGCTCTGGATAACAACCATTTCCTTGGCCTTGGGAGCAACAGCAACCAAGTCACCAGGACGCACGCGGAAAGAAGGAATGTCAACGCGGCGACCGTTCACGGTAATGTGACCGTGACGAACCTGCTGACGAGCTTCTGCGCGAGACTTGGCAAAGCCCAGACGATAAACAACGTTGTCCAAACGGCTTTCCAGAATGCGAAGCAGGTTCTCACCCGTAACGCCTTCCTGACGGTTAGCCATATCGTAATAACCGCGGAATTGCTTCTCCAGAATACCGTAAATACGCTTGGTCTTCTGCTTCTCACGAAGCTGCATACGGTACTCGGATTCCTTCACGCGCTTTTTGCCAGCTTCACCTGGCGCATAATTGCGGCGCTCGATTGCGCACTTTTCCGTAAAGCAACGATCGCCCTTCAGGAAGAGCTTCGCGCCTTCACGGCGGCACAAACGGCAATCCGCTCCAGTGTAACGAGCCATAATTTAGCTAATCCTTTCAACTACACGCGACGACGCTTGCGCGGACGGCAACCGTTGTGCGGAATGGGCGTGCAATCCTGAATGCTGGAAACTTCCAGACCAGCAGCCTGCAAAGAACGGATAGCGGTTTCACGACCAGAGCCGGGGCCCTTGACGTAAACAGCAACCTTGCGCAGACCGTGCTCCATAGCAGTCTTCGCAGCCTGCTCTGCAGCCATCTGGGCAGCAAACGGGGTAGACTTACGAGAACCCTTGAAACCTACGGTACCAGCGGAATTCCAGGAGATAACGTTGCCCTGCGGATCGGTGATGGTAACGATGGTGTTGTTGAAGGTAGACTTGATGTGTGCAGCGCCAACAGCAATGTTCTTGCGCTCTGAACGCTTTACGCGTGCACGAAGATTTTTCTTAGTTGCCACGACTGACTACCCCTTACTTCTTCTTGCCACCGATTTGACGCTTCGGTCCCTTACGGGTACGAGCATTCGTATGGGTGCGCTGACCGCGAACGGGCAGGCCCTTACGATGGCGAAGGCCACGGTAGCAACCAATTTCCATGAGGCGCTTTACGTTCATGCTAACTTCACGATGAAGGTCACCCTCCGTCTTAACGTTAGCCTGAATGTAGTCACGCAGTTTGCCCAAATCCTCTTCAGTAAGATCGTTGGTGCGAGTGTCGGGGTTAACGCCGGTCTCCGCAAGAATCTTCTTAGAAGTGGTCAGGCCAATGCCGTAGATGTAGGTCAAGGCGACCTCAATGCGCTTATCGCGAGGAAGGTCGACACCAACAAGACGTGCCATAATTATCGTCCCCTCTCTCTTCCTAGCCCTGACGCTGCTTGTGACGCGGGTTTTCGCAAATCACAAGAACTTTGCCATGACGACGGATGATTTTGCACTTGTCGCACATTTTCTTGACCGAAGGACGTACCTTCATTTTGTCTTCCTTTCGGTAATGTGAACTACTTTATCTTCACACCCAGCCGCTGGTGTTTATTTGCTTACGATCAAGGCAAGTGGCTGGCTTGTCTTGGGACTCACGCGCAAAAAAGCCCGCACAGTTGTCCCGACTGCGCAGACTGCGTACCGCCTCGAACTACTTAAAACGGTAAGTGATGCGCCCACGGTTCAAGTCATAAACCGAGAGCTCAACCGTGACCTTATCGCCAGGCAAGATCTTAATGTAGTGCATACGCATCTTGCCAGAGATATGGGCCAGGATTTTGTGACCATTCTCAAGTTCTACCTGGAACATAGCGTTCGGTAGCGCCTCAAGAACGGTGCCTTCGAGTTCGATAACATCTTCTTTGGCCAAAAGTTCTCCTCTAACCAAAACTGCCTTTAACGCGAAGATGAATGATAGCAAAGAATTATTTATTTGTACAGTATTTTTTGGAAAAAAGTGCACGAACCGACAAACCAAATTTTTGTTGGCTTTTTTACCTGCATGTCAGGCGTGCGGTCAGGCCGCGCAGCTCTCGTATTCCCTTACGAAGCCGCCAGGTACTTGCGCTGCAAAGAACGCCACCGCCTTGTCGGTGCCATGATTCTCTAAGACTCACGCCTTAGGCGAGATCTTTCGGTTTTGCAGCCGAAGGAGAAAATCTCGCAATCTGCTTCTTCAGAAGCACTGTGGGGCGTTAGATGAGGTTGTCTCGAGACCGTAGCGTACTTCGGCTACGTAAGGTCGAGAGAAGACACCTAATCGTCCGGCCATCCACATGAGCAAGCTCATGTATTTTGGCTTTGTAAGGTTTTAGATGCGCCGTCTCGAAACCGTAGCGTACTTCGACTACGAAAACAACGCCGAACCTCACTTCCTTCAGAAGCTCTGTGGGACGTTAGATGAGGTTGTCTCGAAACCGTAGCGTACTTCGGCTACGTGAGGTTGAGAGAAAGACCTCAGATAATGTCCCACAGAGTTTCTGTGGCTGGGGTACCAGGATTCGAACCTAGGTAGCTGGTACCAAAAACCAGAGTCCTGCCGCTGGACGATACCCCAGTCTCCAAGCACGTGAATGGTGGACCGTCAGGGACTCGAACCCTGGACCTTGGGATTAAAAGTCCCCTGCTCTACCAGCTGAGCTAACGGTCCGTTCTACACGCAAGCATGTATTGTAACCTGCTTACCCCGCAAGGTCAAACACTTTTCGCGGACTTTTGAAGCTTTTGAGAAACTTTTAGAACGTAATGCCCACCAAGCTTATCAGAAGACCCCAAACAATGCCCGTGACCAGCAGCCCCGCTATAATCGCAACGGTGCGCGATACGGGTCGGTTCGCGCGCGCCAGCACTAAAAGGCCCACGCCTGCGGAAACCAAAAGTCCGGCAATCATGGCGCCGGAACCCAAAACGCCTTCAAGGTACAGCTGCGCAATAGCTACGCTTGCCGCGCAATTCGGAATAAGACCCACAATCGCAGAGCACACAATCGAAAGCGCCTCATTTTGGCTCACGAATGCTGCCAGCGCGTCTTCGCCGACCCCTTCGATAACCGCATTGAGCGCGAGTGAAATAACGAAAATGAAGACGGTTACTTCAAGCGTGTGTTTAAGCGCGCTGCGGATAATGCCCGACCAACCGCCGGAGTCATGATCATGGCTGTGATCGTGCGCATGATGCTGGTGGTCGCAATCTTTCGCGCAATCGTCGTGGTGCCCGTACACCATTTCGGGATGCTCAGCGCACGTCTGGCAGCTATGGCTGCAATCGCAACGGTCACGCTGGCACAGCTCGTGAATGCGCAAACCTTCCTGCGCAGCGCTCCTGCGGCGCACCGCAAAATCAATGACGAAGCCCATGACCATACCAATGATCAGCTTTGTAACCAGAACGCCGGCAATAGTCCCCATGGGGGCTTGCTCGGCAATAAAAATGGGCAGCATCTCGTCTGACGTGGAAAGATACACTGCGAACAGCGTGCCCAACGTGATAACGCGCCCCGCGTAAAGCGTAGAAGCAGCAGCAGAGAAGCCGCATTGGGGAACCACGCCCAGAACAGCGCCAATAGCAGGACCAGCCGCGCCTGCCTTGCGCACCGCTTCCTGCGTTTTTGTTCCCGTTTTATGCTCAAGCCACTCCATAACAAGGTATGTCACGAAAAGAAACGGGATGAGTTTCAGGGTATCAAGGGCGGCATCGGCCAGCACATCAAGAGCTATGTCAATAAATTCTTCCATAAGGCGCATTCTAACAGAACGATTCGCGCTCAAAGCTCAAGCGAGGCCAACGAAATGTGAATCTCCTTGAAAGCTCCCCTAATCACGGGATTGGCACGCGGGCGGACAGGCAACGCGGGACGAAGCAAGCACGCGAAGGCGGCAAACGCCCCAGCAACACGCATGGACACCCACGCGCTTCGCATGAAACATTCCAGCTTGCTCGCAGCAACACACACAGACGCCCCGAAACAGCAAGAAAGGCGAAGCCCGCAGGCCTCGCCTTTCGTTTACGCACAATCAAGCAGCTGGTACTAAAAAATGAATCGGCTTGCGCGCGATTACATCATGCCGCCGCCCATACCGCCGGCAGCGCCGCCCGCCAGTGCGGACAAATCGGGACCCTGCTTGGGGATCTCGTTGATGGTAGCCTCGGTGATAAGAATCAGGCTCGCAACGGATGCAGCGGACTGCAGTGCGGTGCGGGTAACCTTGACCGGGTCAGAAACGCCCATCTCAATCATGTTGCCGTACTCGCCGTTTGCGCAGTTCAGGCCTTCGCCCTTAGCCATGTTCTTCACGCGATCAACAACAACGGAGCCTTCGAATCCAGCGTTTTGCGCAATAGCGCGCAGCGGAGCCTCCAGGGCCTTGCGGATGATAGCGATACCAACTTCTTCATCCTTGTCGGAACCCTCCAGGCCGTCCAACGCAGAGATAGCGTTCACCAGAGCAACGCCGCCACCAGCAACAATGCCCTCTTCAACAGCAGCACGCGTTGCCTGCAGAGCGTCTTCAATGCGGCTCTTGGTTTCCTTCAGCTCGGACTCGGTAGCAGCGCCCACCTTCAGAACGGCTACGCCGCCGGAAAGCTTTGCCAGGCGCTCTTGCAGCTTCTCGCGGTCGAAATCGGAGTCGGTGTGATCGATTTCAGAGCGAATCTGAGCAATGCGAGCGTTAATGACTTCCTTGTCACCTGCGCCATCGACAATCAGGCAGTTGTCCTTGGAAACCTTGACGGTCTTTGCGGTACCCATTGACTCGATGGTGGCGTCGGCCACGGTCATGCCAAAGTCCTTGGCAATAACCTGAGCGCCGGTCACAGCAGCAATGTCTTCCAAGATGCGCTTACGACGATCGCCGAAGCCCGGAGCCTTGATAGCAACGCAGGTCAGCGTGCCACGCAGACGGTTCAGCAGGATGGTAGCAAGCGCTTCGCCCTCAACGTCTTCAGCAACAATGAACAGCGGGCGGCCAGAGCGCATAATGGTCTCCAGCAGCGGCACCATGTCCTGAATGTTGGTGATCTTCTGATCGGTAACCATGATGAAGGGGTCCTTCAACACAGCTTCCATACGCTCCATATCGGTTGCCATGTACGGAGAAATGTAACCGCGGTCGTACTGCATGCCTTCCACGATTTCGGTATCGAAGCCGAAGGTCTGGCTCTCTTCAACGGAGATTGCGCCGTCCTTGCCAACAGCCTCCATAGCCTCGGCGATCTTCTCGCCAATAACGGGATCACCAGCGGAAATGGTACCAACGTTGGCAATCTGAGCCTGCGTGGAAACGGGCGTTGCATCGGCTTTGATGGCTTCAACAACCGCATCGGTTGCCTTCTGGATACCGCGGCGAATGCTCAAAGCATCAGCACCAGCAGTCACGTTCTTCAGGCCCTCGGTCACAATGACGTCTGCCAAAAGCGTTGCGGTGGTGGTGCCGTCGCCAGCAACGTCGTTGGTCTTAACGGCAACTTCGCGAACCAGCTGAGCGCCCATGTTCTCAATGGGATCTTCCAGCTCAACTTCTTTAGCAACGGTCACGCCGTCGTTCGTGATAAGGGGAGCGCCGTAGGTCTTCTCCAGGGCAACGTAGCGACCCTTGGGGCCAAGCGTTACCTTAACGGCAGCTGCCAACTTGCTAACGCCTGCGGCCAGACCGCTGCGGGCGTCGGCTTCGAACTTAATATCTTTAGCCATAATTCTCTTCTTTCTGTAGCATCGGCGTTTGGAGCGGCACCTTGACTTTCAGAACCCAGTAAGCCCTCGCACACGGCGCATCAGGCCGCTTAGCTCGGACTTCTGGAACCTTCAAGTCAATCTGCTCGCTCGAAACACCTCTTAACGAAGTTGAATTTCGAGATGAATTTCTAAACGAGCAGCAAGACTACTCAAACACGCCGTAGATATCCTCGGCACGAACAATCAGCAGTTCTTCCTCGTCAACGGTTACTTCCGTGCCGCCGAACTTGCCATACAGAACCTTGTCGCCAACTTTAACCGGCATCGGAATCAAAGCGCCGTCCTTGTCGCGCTTACCTTCGCCAACAGCAACTACGACGCCAGTCTGAGGCTTTTCCTTGGACTCGCGAGACAGATACAAACCAGAAGCAGTTTTGTCCTCAACCTCGTCGCGCTTAACGATCACGCGATCACCCAGTGGTTTCAAAGTCATTTTGAAGCCATCCTTTCTGCGTTGCACGCATTTGTTTGTTTCTTAGCACTCAGTCATATCGAGTGCTAATCAGATAACGTTTGCATATTAGCACCATGACGTTTAGTTTCAAGGATGACTCAAGAAATCTATCTGATTGTCACTTAGATGTAAGAAAACGGCGAAGGCGCTAACCGCGCTGAACCAAGCACGAGCCACCGCGAACCTTAGACCGAAGCCGTCGCAGAACACGAGCGCTCGCGCTCGCAATAAGCGCGACACATGGTAATACGCCTGGGCCCCAGCTCTTCCCTACTGGTAAAAATCAGCGGAAGGAAACGGCGGCTCGAGCGCCCGCTTGAACGCATAGCTGCGCATCGTCTTTTCGATACGCTCCACTTCAGCCGCATCGAAACCTTCGGCGGCAACTTCTTGCACGGACATTTCGCGCTCCACCAAGCGAATAAGAATCTGATCGAGCAACTTATAGCTTACCCCTAGGCTCTTCTCATCTTCCTGACCTGCGGAAAGCTCTGCCGAAGGCGGCTTATCAATCACATGCTGCGGAATAGGCTCCACCTGCCCTGCCGCCCGCGCTTGCTGGTTCATCCATTCGGCCAGCTCGAAAACGTGTGTTTTATACAAGCCGCCAATAGGCGCATACGCGCCCGCAGTATCGCCGTACAGCGTGGAGTAGCCCATCATCGCTTCGCTCTTGTTGCCGGTGTTCACCACCATCCAGCCATACTGGTTGGACAGCGCCATAAGAACGATCATGCGGCAGCGCGCCTGCGAATTTTCCGCCGCAAGCCCTGCGAGCTCTTCGCCATACGCCTGGCGAAACCCCTGCTCAAAAGCAAGAAACGGCTCTTTGATTGAAAACGTACGCGTCTCAATGCCTAAACGCTCCGCTAAATCGTGCGCATCGGTCAACGAGTGGTCGGAAGAAAACGGACCCGGCATCAAAACGCCGTGAACGTGCTGGGCGCCGAACGCATCCACGCACAACGCAGCTGTCACGGAAGAATCAAGGCCGCCCGACAAGCCAACAATAACTTCTTTACAGCCAATTGACTCGGTGAATGCGCGCAACTGGGAAACGCACTCCTGGTGTACTTGATTCATATCCATGGGAGATGCCTCCTTCGGCCGTTATGCCTGACGAATGCGCTCCGCCAGCCACGATGCCCAAGCGTCAACGCCTTCGCCTTTCGTGGCGGCAATGGGAAAAACGGGCGCTTGCGGATTCAGCTGCGTAACGGATGCGCGGAATGCTTCTTCGTCAAAATTAAACACCGGCATCGTGTCCACTTTGTTAAGGATAATGGCTTCCGATATTTGGAACACACCCGGGTACTTGAGCGGCTTGTCGTCGCCCTCGGGCACGGACAAAATCATGACCTTGGCGTTTTCACCCAAATCGAAGTCGGTGGGGCATACCAGATTGCCCACGTTCTCAATGATAATCAGGTCAAGACGCCCCAAATCAAGAACGTCAATCGCGCGCTTGAGCATGGCGCTTTCCAAGTGGCACGCGCCGCCCGTGTTGATCTGAACTGCGGGAATACCCTGCGCTTTAATGCGCTCGGCATCCACGGAGCTTGCAATGTCGCCCTCGATAACAGCAATGTTGAACTCGTCACGCAGCGCTTCGATGGTTGCCAAAATGGTGGACGTCTTACCCGAACCAGGGCTTGCCAGCAAGTCAAGAACGAACACGTGGTTTTCCGCAAAGCGCTTGCGCAGTTCGGCCGCAAGCGTGTCGTTTTTGTCCAAGATAGGCTGCTTCATATCAATTTTCATGGCATATCCTTTGCATTGAACTGGATGTTTATCTTTTAGGGCAGCGCCGTTGGCTTGCCTAGCAAGCAGCCGCCCGAATCTTTCGTTTGCGACAGTGTACGCCATAACCGCATCTCCTGCACGCTCATTCGTGCTCAGCGGGTGTTTTATCGGGCGATTACTGAGCGGTTCACGGAGTTTTCTCTTCACATCCTTCTTGCGATCGAACGAAGCAGATCGGAAAGCTTCAAAGCCCGCGGGATTGGCTGCGCACATAACGTTTTAGGGAATGCGCAACGCGATGTGCGACTGCACGTCACATCCTGAAGCAAAAGAAAAGCGCCCCGAAGAGCGCTTCCGCGGTTTTTCTTATTCGCCCGGTTCTTCGTCGGGCGTTTCAATCTCAATGGAATCGATTTGCATCTCGCGCCCCGAAAGAAGTTCGGTGACAAAGCTGCCGCACGCAGGGCACGACACATGAAAGCGGTCATGCTGGTAACGCTCGCCGCAGTCAAGGCACACGCTTTCCGGCTTGACCAAGTTCACGTTAAGCTCAGCATGGGCGCACAGCTCGTATTCGGGCAACTCCCGCAACGCCTCGAACGCAAAAATCAACGCCTCGTGGATGCATTCGGTCATTTCCCCCACAGAAAGCGAGATAGACGTTACGCTGAGCGCGCCCGCCTCTTTCGCCGAATCGCACACGGTATCCATGACCCCGGTCATAATTCCCAGTTCATGCATGGTAAAAGCTCCTCTACTGGTTTTCAGCGACAATACGTTGCGAAACAAATCACCGCCGCCGCACGCTTTTATTGCGCTCGTGCTTTTTGCGTCTATATGGCATCAAACCCAGACGTCGCACGTCGCAAGCGGCTTTGTGTCACGACAATCCATCGCACCGCCCGCGCCAGAACTAGTCGTCCGCACGCTCCGCGCGCATCTTCTTCCACTCCGCCATCATTTCGGCTTCTTCGGCCTCATCGCGTGCACGCTGGGCTTCTTGCTCCTTCAGACGTTTGCCCAGCGCAATGCGGGAAATAAGCAGGCTCAACTCGTACAGGGAAACCATAGCGGCGAACATCAAGATCATGGTGACAGGCGATGCATCGGGTGTGATCATAGCGGAAACAACAATGAGCCCCATGTATACGTAACGCCACGAAGCACGCAGCTTCTTGTACGGCACAATGCCAAATACCACCAGGTAGAACACGACAAGCGGCAGCTCAAACGCAAGGCCGAAACCAATTTCGAACTTGATGATGATGCTTACGTACGATGAAGCACGCGGAAGCACGGCGGCGAAGCCCGACGCCTGGTCGCACAACCACGAGAAAGCCGGGTTCAAAATAATGAAGTAGCAGAACACCGTGCCCAAAATGAACAGAGCAACCGCCGCGGCGAACGTGGGAATAAACCACTTGCGCTCTTTTGGCTTAAGCGCCGGAAGGAAAAATGCGAGAATCTGCCACAAAATAATGGGCGAGCACGCCACCAAAGACACCCAGAACGAAACGCTGAAGCGCACGCTAAACGACTCAAACGGGTCGATAGCGGTCAGCACCGCCATGCCTTGCGCATCGGTCGGAAGGAACTCCGCGATAGGCATAACCAGGAACTGAGCGATGGTCGGCGTTGCGAGATAGAAGACGCAGACCGATACGGCAAGGGCAACAACAATGCGAACCAAGCGCATGCGAAGTTCGCCCAGGTGGTCCATAATGGGCATTCGAGCAGGTCCGATAGGCATAATCTACTCCCTCCCTTCAATGGTAGATGGTGCAGTGGTGGGAGCAGCATCGGCTGCGGAAGTTTCGGGTGCGTCGGTCGCGGGAGCCGCAGCTTCGGCCTGCTGGGCCTCAACTTGGGAAACAGCAGCATCGGCCGCTTGCACGGCTGCTGCCGCAGCGGCGGCTTCTTCGGCGGCTTTTTGCTCTGCCTGCGCGGCAAGACGTGCAGCGCGCTCTTTCTCGTAGCGGGCGCGGCGCTCGGCAAACGTTTCGGCGGGCGCCTCTTTGCCGGCGTTAGCGGTGGCGCCGGCGGCATTATCGGTAGAAACAGTGCTCTGAGCTGGTGTTTCGGCGGATTCATCTTTTACCGATGCTGTTGCAGCCGTAGC
This sequence comes from uncultured Eggerthellaceae bacterium, assembly GCA_934648845.1. Taxonomy (GTDB): domain Bacteria; phylum Actinomycetota; class Coriobacteriia; order Coriobacteriales; family Eggerthellaceae; genus CAKUOV01. Next base: position 40,860 of record CAKUFS010000007.1, on the reverse strand, counting down.
TGCGCCATTTGAAGCAGCAGAAGCAGCCGGCTTTTTCTTCTTGGCAATAGAAGCCATTTCGTTCAAATCGCCCGCCAAAGAAGAACCCGTTTTCTTTGCGATGCCGCCCATTTTATCCAAAGCAGCCAGCGGATCTTTGAACGGATCCTCCGCGTTGGGGTCGAAGACGTCTTCTTTGATGACTTTGCTCATATCGCGCTGCGCGCTTTGGAACGTGCGAATCGCACGCCCTAACGTCTTGGCCACATCGGGCAGACGATCGCCCACTAAGATAAAGCCGAAAATCAAAATGATAAGCAGCTCAAAACCGCTGATTCCGAACACATTTTCTCCTTGCTAAAGCCCCGCAACCCCATTCGCTGGTCCTCTTTATAGCCTTGAACAGGGAAAACCCTCTCACTTTGCCCGCACGCATGTTTACGTACTGCCACCTGGCATGCAAACAATCGCGCCGCGCAGACGCGCAAACTGAGCGTTGCGCCTGCTTACGCACCGCCACCTAGCAGCGCCACTGCCATGGTCGGCAGCGCCAGCGCCAACACCAAGATGACGCAAACCGCCACCGTGAAAATCTTCTTCGTGCGCTCGGCGGCCTTCTTCTTTTCCTCCGCCAGGCGTTCCCGCTCTATCGCGGCCTGCATGCGCGCGTCGCGCTGCTTCGCCGTTGTCTTCTGCTTTCCCATTACGTTCCTTAATCGCAACGTTTCCTTGCCTCTGACCAGCGCTTTCTTGATACTGCCGACCAATGCGGGAAACACTAACTATAGAACTGTATCTCTACACGACCTTCCCTGTTCTTGCACACGAAAAGTCATTCTATCCCTGAACAGTGTATCTTAGCATCACCGAAAACAAAGAGGAGCGGCTTTACAAATTCAACGCAAAAGCACCCGTTTATTGCCTCTTTTTTGCAGCAGGCCAATACCCGCGCGGCGCCATGATCTGCCCGTTAATCCGCGCCAATCGCTTCCCCACCCTTTCCAAGCGTCAGAACATCTGCGGGCTGATTGCTTCCCCGCCCTTCGCAAGCACTTGCATCTCTGTAGATTTCAAGCGTACGCAGGGGGAAAGCACGTGCGACCGGCCCCGCGGCGGCGAAAATGCGTATACTGCCTCTATTATGGATAAATTAGACTTCACTTTCATACACGCGCCCGCGACGTACGATTTTCGCGAGCGCTCGATTATGTACGGCCCCGTGTCTGACATGGTGCCGTCTACGCCTATTTTCGAAATGTACCCGCTGGGACTCACCACGCTGTGCGAGTACTTCGAACGCAACGGCTTTCGCGCGCGCATTTACAACCTGGCGTCGATGATGCTGCACAAGAAAAACTTCGACGTAGAGAAGAATCTGGCGCGCCTGGAAAGTCGCATGTTCGGCATTGACCTGCACTGGATGCCTCATTGTCACGGCTCCATTGAGGTGGCAAAAATCCTGAAACGGCTGCACCCTCATGTTCCGATCAGCTTCGGCGGACTGTCATCGAGCATCTTCCACGAGGATCTGATTGCCTACGATTGCATTGATTACGTGTTTCGCGGCGACTCCACCGAGGAGCCCATGCGCATGCTGGTGGAGCGCGTGGTTCGTGCGCAAAAGACGGGCACTCCCGTGGGCGATTTGAGCGATATCCCGAACCTGACCTGGAAAGATGAGACGGGTCGCGTGCATATCAACCCGCTTTCGTGGGTGCCCGACGACATGAACGCCATTTCCATGGATTACGACTACCCCATGAAGGGCGTGCTGCGACAGCTTGATTTCACCAGCTACCTGCCTATGAAGGGTTGGCTGCAGTACCCCGTGACCGCCAGTCTGACGTGTCGCGGATGCGCGCGCAACTGCGCCACATGCGGCGGCAGCGCTTACGCGTTCAAGAACCATTTCGGGCGACGCAAAGTTGCGTGGCGCGACCCTAAGCTGCTTATTCGCGACATCGAACACGTGCAAAATCACGTGTGGGGGCCCATTTTCGTGCTGAACGATTTCCTGCAAGCCGGCCCCGCATACACCGAGCAGTTCATTTGCGGCCTGAAGGGCAAATTGCAAAACCCCATTGGCTTTGAGTTTTTCGGCCCGCCGCCGGGCGGCAACGACTTCTACAACATGCTTGATGCCAACCTGAAAAGCTGGTCGGTGGAGATTTCCGCCGAGAGTCACGACGACGACGTGCGCGCGGCATTCGGCAAGGGCCACTACAAAATGGCGGAGCTGGAAGACACCATTGTCGAGGCGCTTTCGCACCCCAACTGTGACCGCTTTGACCTGTATTTCATGACAGGCATTCCCAAGCAAACCGCCGCCAGCGTGCGCGAGACCGGCGCATACGTGCAACATTTGTACGAGCGCGTGAATTACGACCCGCGCCTGGTGGTCATGACCAGCCCCATGGCGCCGTTTTTGGACGTGGGGTCCATCGCGTTCGACAACCCCGAACATTACGGGTACAAGCTGCGCGCACGCACGTTCGAGGAGCATCGTCAGCGCATGATTCTTCCCAGCTGGAAGCATATCATGAACTACGAGAGCGACTACATGAGCGTGGACGAGATGGTAGACGCCACGTATGACGCGGCGCTGGACATCAACCGCATTAAAGGCGAGCACGGCATTTTGGACCCCGCGATGAGCGCGGCGGTAGACAAGCGCGTGCGCGAGGCGCGCGAGCAGATGAACCGTCTGGATGACGTGCTGTACAACGGCACGGGGCGCATCGACGCGCGCATGGCAGCGCTGAAAGAGGAATTCGAGCGCTTGTCAGAGAATACGGTTGCAGAAAAGAGCGAGCTGAACTGGGCGTTTGATATCAAGCCCACGCATGCACTGCACCTTGCGAAACTGGGGGTCTCTAACGTTCCGGCAAACTTGGCAAGTCGCTTGACGGGAACATGGCGTGCGGCGGCAAGCGAGTTTGCGTATCCTCCGCAGAAAAATGGCGTGCAAGCGCCCGCCTGGAACCCCGATGGCACGCCGAACTGCACGTTCAAAGGCGCAGTCACCGATGGCATGGGCGACGGACGCCTGCTTGCGAACGATGCAGGCGAGCAAGTGGCAGCATTCGGAAGCGTGGTGGCGCCCGGGTTTGCGCGCGAGAACACGAATGCCGCATTCGATGCGGAAAACGCCGACCTGGAAGCAAGCCGCGCCGGCACCGATGCCGTTGTGGGCGACGCTTGCGCCATTCCCGCAGCTCAGCGTGGCAGCGTGATGCGCGATCCGCTGCTGGAGCAGATGATGGCTGAAGAAGCCGAGCGTACGGAGCACCACGGCCCCTTGAGCGCAGGCGGCCTGAAAGGAGCAGCGGGACGTGCCGGCGCGCGCGATGCCCGCAAGCTGGACAAGTTGCGTCGTCGCGAGCAGTAAGGGCGGGCGGCGGCGGGCGCGGATGTCGAGCGGAGCGCGGGGGCGCCGGGCGGCGGGCGTGCGGCGTGCGGCGGGCGTGCGGCGTGCGGCGCGGGCAGGACGCAGCTGCTCCTTTGCCAGCAAGCATGACTTGAGCTGGAGTTTCCACCGACACCTTCGCCGCGAAACTCGGACCTTCGACTTCGCCTTCGCGCGTAACCCGAACAGGGCATTTGCCGCATTTTGAAAGGAATAACACAACGTGAGTATTGACACCGCAACAGGAAAAGAAGCGCCTGCCGAGATTTCATCGGAGCGCGTGAAAGATATTTTTAGCAGCATCGCCAAGAAGTACGAACGGTTCAATGCCGTTTCAAGCTTTGGTGCGTATAAAGCATGGCTTGGCGGTATGATGCGCCAGGCACCCATCAAAGAAACCGACGATGTGCTTGATATCGCAGGTGGCACGGGAGATGTGTCTTTCACCGTCGCGCGCACAAAGCACCCCGCGCACATTCAATGCACCGATTTAGTAGACGAAATGTTGGATGTTGCGCGCGCTCACGTGGAGTTCGAAGGCAAGAATTGCGGCGTGCCCATTGATTTCGAGGTCGTGGATGCGCAGAACATTCCGTACGCCGACAACAGCTACGATGCCATTACCATGGCGTATGGCATCCGCAACATGCCTGATCGCGAGCGTGCGCTGGCAGAAATGTTTCGCGTGCTCAAGCCAGGCGGCAGCCTAACGTGCCTAGAGTTCTCCACGCCGCCGAATGCTGCGTGGCGTGCGCTGTACAATTTCTACCTGAAGCACCTGATTCCCTTCTGGGGAGGTCTGATCACGGGCGACAAATCGGGATTTGTGTATCTGGCGAAGAGCATCAAGGCGTTTCCGAATCAGCAAGGATTGGCTCACCTTATGGAGAATGCCGGCTTTGTTGATGTGACCTGGAAAAACTATACAGGCGGCATCGCTGCGGTGCACGTAGCGCACAAACCGAAGGCGTAGGGGCGGGTGCTTAGGCCCCGCTCCTACGCCTCCCATAAAGCATCGACGCAATCCCGACCGCACAAAGCTGCGACTCCCGAAGTAGGTCGGTCCGAAAACGTTGCTTTGCCATCTTTCTTGCGAGCCAAAAATTCATCTTGTCGAAAATTTGGGGCGAAAACGCCCAAATTGTCGATACGGGGCAGGTAGAAGGCGCAAAAATGGCTCTTCACCTACCCTACATTTTGTATCGATTTGCAAAACCCCAGGTCATAATCCTTCTGAGGTAAATCTGATTCGCACTTCTCCACTCTTTTGAAGGGTTTACCTGCCCCCTATCGTAAATCTCAGCGTTTTCGCATCGTTTTTCCGACAAGATGGCCTTCGAAGAGACCCGAACGAAGACCCTGGAAGGCTTGATGCAAAAAAGCGGTGCGGGGAATGGGGTTGAGCCGAACGGTCGAGCTCTGGACAAGCTGCGACCCCAGGGTGGGTCAGCCGGGGGTCGCACAGAAAAAAGAAAGAAAGATCGAAAAAGGTATCGCTCGCGCGATAGCTAGTTCCAGCTACTGCAATGCGCAAAATGCTGAATGGCAAACGCATCGGCCGCATCGACCACACCATCTCTATTCACATCGGCCGCCCATAGCAACGTAGCATACGTCCAATCCGCAGGAAGGGGTAGGTCAACATAGTTGTCTCCATACCGACCCATGGCCATATCGTAAACAATTTGAGCATCCACAATGTTAACGCGTAGATTTCCGTTCACATCGCCTAGCTGGATCTCTTCAGGACCAGGAACAATCATCTTACACAGCGCATTGGCATCGGCGCCTAGAGGGTCGTCGGCGCGATTATGGTCCGCTCTCCAAGCGCAGCCAGCAACCTCGGGACAAGCAGCCGTACCGTTGGCGGTATTAAAAACCACGGTCCCATTCGGAACAACAGGATTCTGGCAACTAGTATCAATGTACTTCACAAACGAGATACCTTTATCCGCTCCGCACCCATACGTAAACACATTCCCCGAAACGCTATCGTAGCGATTTAGGCTATCCAGGTAGCCAATGACCGCGCCCACGTATTCGCTACCGCTCACCTTGCCAGAAAAGACGTTACCGCTTATAGAGCCAACAACATTATCCCAGGTCTGAGCAACAAACAGATCGCCGCCAAAAATGCCACCCACGTAACGCGAACCCATCACCGACCCGTCAACTCTACACCCCTCAATGGTCGGTCGCGCTCCGTTAGGAGCAGTAGAGTTGTCGTAGCCGCCGCCCACGACACCGCCTGCGCAATCGCCGGAACCCTCAACAACACCATAGAAAGACGAGTTCTTGACCACGCACTGACCCATAGCGTTATCGCGCGTGCCCAGCACTCCTCCCACGTAGTTCACACCCTTCACCGTAGCGTACGAAGAACAGTCCTCAATAACACCGTTAACGCGTCCCGCTATAGAGCCAATCTGATTCTGCGTGCCATCGTAACCTACAATCACACCATCCTCCACAACGCAGTTTCGAATGGCAACAACGAAACCCGAACTCGCATGGGCAAACCCACTGCCACCAGCCGAAGCCACCAAGCCCGATTTCAGAGTCCGAGAGCCGCTCTTCAAAGTCACTCCGTCAATATCTACGGCACAACCGTCAAGTCCAACACCCGTATACGAATCAACAAGACCACCGCCCTCGATGCGCTCACCGTAAATATTCAAATTTTTAATGGCGGTATTCCATACGTATTTGAACAGGGATTTTTCACCAATAGGCACAATCAGGGTATAGCCGCCACCATCGAATGTGCCCTTGAAAGCGTTCAGGTTCTTGCCTCGCCTGATATCGTCGGAGCCATCCTTAGTGGCACCCAGAGGAACCCAACCAGAAGAAAGCTCAATATCCCCCGTCATCTTGAACGTGGCACCTTCATATGGCACGCCATTATTTACAAGCGTGGATAAGTTTGTTAGATCTTGCGTAGACTTCAATAAATAAGGATCTTCTTCCGTACCAGCACCCTCGAACAAACTGTCAGCGGCACGCACCGTCACCGTAAACTCATCGCTTGAGACGGTGCGCACTACGCCATTGGGAGCAATGGCTTTAGCAACACAACGATACGTAAATGCGCCCGGAGAAGTTAAAGCAACACTGAAGGTCGCGTCATCGGTCACACTTGCACACGCCCCATTTTGGTCATACCAAAAGTAGTTGACCGTAGCGTCCTGTGGAACCTCAACTTCAAAAGAGGTAGCTGGAGAAGGCAAACCGGTGAACGCAGCGACGTTTTTGGGCTGAGAGGTTATGACCAGAGGCTCACTGGAGGCTTTATAGTCACATACCACGGTGGTTCCACTCTTTTCAATACCGTCGAGCACCGAATCGCCAAACGTAATCTTGCCCCAGTCCTGAAGAGAGCCGGGATAATAGATGAACGCAGGATACGTCGTTATACTGCTGTCCCCGAAGGATGCAAGGCTCTTCGACAAATAGAGCTCCTTTAGATTCTTTCCCGCCCCCGAAAGAGCGCCGCCAGGAATCTCTTTGACACTTGATATGTCGATAGTATCCAGGCTGTCGCAATCATAGAACTCATCTGATTCCAGCGCGGTAACACCAGGCAGAGACACGCTGCGTAGAGTCTTCATGCCGCGGAAATTATCACCCAGCGGGTCCAAAGCAGTTACGGTATCGGGCAATGCCAACGACGTCACCTTGTCACCGTACCAGAATAGGCGATTATACGTGGTTAGACCTTGAGGCAGTTTCACCTTAACAACGCTTGAACAGCAGCCGAACGCCGACCTTTCATACGTAATATCAACCGCATCAACAGGGGAAAGGCAGTTCACCTCCATTAAGCCCGTGCAACCGTAAAAAGCGTTTTCTCCAATATACGTTACAGAAGCAGGGATAACTAATTCGCCTGCAATCCCGACACACCCATTAAACGCCCGCTTTCCAATAGAAGCCAGCCCATCGGGAAAGACAACGCCTTCGATGTTTGCTCTCTCAAAAAAAGCGTCGTCTCCGATAGAGACAATATCCTGCGGAACGTCAACGCATCCGCTAAGCGACATGAGTGAAAAAACTATCTCGTGCGATAGCGTGTTAATCATTAGGCCATTTTCAAAAGAAAACTTCCCACCCTGAGCACAATCGATAGTGGTCAACGCCGCCTGATTCCGTAATGCCGTTGCCTGAAAATCTTCAAGGCTTGCTGGCAAGCTCACCAATGCAAGTTTTGGCAAAGACGTAGCGCTGCTAGCAGCAAGGGCACTGCCCGTAAGCGATGTAACGCCCTCGGCCACCACAATGCGTTCCAGAGAGTCGCTGCTTCTGCAAATGCTTACCGAACAATTCAGATTGCTAGCCAAAACCAACTCTTTCAGGCTATTGCAGTTACTGAATAGATCCTGTCCAACAAAGGCAACGCCAAATGGCACAAATGCTCTAGAGATATTCGTACCATAAAAAGCGAAAGCCCCCAGCTTAGTAATGCCTTGGGGCAAAGAAAGATCGCCCGAAAGGCTAGAACATCCACTAAACGCATAATCACCAATGCTGTCCAGCGTGTCAGGAAGAGCAACTGCCCTAATGTCGGTATTATCTCGATACGCACCATTGCCGATAGCGATAATACCTTGTGGAACGACTAACATACCGCCTTCATCAGCTACTTTAGCACCCACAAGCGCTTTAACGATTTCTACGCCAGAATCGGTAGTCTTCGTAATCACGCCCTCCTTGACCGAAAAAGGGCTGCCTTCGGCAAACGTCACATTGGTCACGCCACTGCCAATAAGCAAGCCATCGAGCTCAACGATAGTAGAGGGGAAATACATAGACTTCAAACCATCCAGGGATCCCAGGCCGCCACCCAAAACGGAAGTAACACCCTCAGCAAACGTAATGCTTGTCAAACTAGAACAACCGCCAAATGCGTTGCAGCCAGCTGGAAGATTGCACGGAATGGTGATATCCCTCAACTCCTTGCAGCCATAGAAGGCAAACGGAGCAAGAGAAGTAAGTCCTGCGGGCAACTCGATACCCGTAATTGCGGTCGCACCGCGAAATTGCTCACCGATGGCTGTTACCGTAGAAGGAATCGTCACAACGCCTTTAAGCAGCGAGGCGTCCATAACCTTCACCAATTTCTTGCCGTGATCGGCCAAAAGGTAATTGCCATCAATGTAGACGGCGCCACCCTTAGCACAGTTGTACACCTTAAGGGTACTGCAACCGAAAAAAGCTTTCTCGCCGATATCAATCAGAGATTCTGGGAACGTAATGGACGCAGCATTCAGGCCCTGCAGCAGATACTCGCCAAGATAAGTAATCCCTTCATCGATTACAACCGAGGAAATCATCCCTTTGTGATAAGTCACATAGGGCAGAGCATCAAAGGCCGAGGCATCTTCCGTTCTTCCATCGGTTCCTTCGACTTTGCTGAATTTCAACACGCCACTATCGTATACGGTCCAATTTGCATTCTTAAACGTGCCCTGGCCTACAACCTCTGCACCAGCAGACTTGATAATCATTTTTGCGGCATGGGAACGCGTAGTATACGTTTGGTTATTTATGGTAGCAGTAACATCGCAACAATAAGTCCTTGTTCCAGCTTCGACCGTAGGAACACGAAAACGCGATGACGTTTCCCCCTCAATGGCAACATATTCTCCATCGGAGGCCTCGAACCACTGATAAGACAACACCGCCCCTTCAGCGGCGGTTGCCCGAACGGTCAACCTCGCAGAATCACCCACCTTGCAAGTAAAACCAGCGGGTTGTGCCGTGATGCGCGGGGCGAAATCCATAGCGGTCTTGATTGCAAATGTGTATACTTCCACGCCACCATCATCCGTTGCCTCAAGATTCGCATACCCACTTTTCACTGTAATAATGGAATCGTCAGACACAGGGATATCTACGCCCCGCTTGTATTGGGTGTCCCCCACAAACGTACGCACCTGGAAGTTCTTGTTCGCCGCCGTAGGCGTTACTTTCACGGAAGTCGTGCCTTCGGGCACTGTGAGCGTATAGGCATGTTCGCTAGGACTGAACGCGCGATCAAGGCTGCCCGCAGAAAAGTCAATATTCGCCAGCGTCTTGTCGGTATTATAAGGATTGCCCAAATCATACATGGTGCACGTATACATTACGCGAATCTCATCGCCTGCCGACAGACTACCATTCTCAACCGTGTAATTCGCAAAACCCTTATCGGTAAACCAATCATTGAGGGTGCCCATCCAGCCGGAATTGTCGCCACCGTCGAACTGCTCCAGCCCCGCAATACCCGAAATATAAAACCCAAAAGCGGAACTCATTGTGTAGTCTATTTCTTTGCCCGCTGCCTGAACAGCGTCAACTATGCATGTTCCCATGGTGGACTCAGCCTTCAAAGCAACATCCGCATCCACAAGCGTCCCCTTCCATGCAGGCTCCGCATCGTCAATTGGTTCAGTAAATGTGGTGTTTTCCACAATCACACGCACACTGCCCAACTCCGCCGCAGGCTCAGCGGGTGCCAGCATATTCAACTCATTGGCTGAAGCCACTGCCGGCAGTGCCGGCAAAAGCCCCGCCGCAAGCACCAACGACAACAGCGCGTTCACCGCACGCGTAAGCTTTCCCGCCCTCGTCACTTTCCTCCCCTTCCTTTCTTGCTCTTATTTCGGACCGATAAAAAACGCCCGCGAATCTATAAACGACCCGCGAGCATCATGTAATTTGCTGTTACCGCATCGCTAGTTCCAGGCACCGTAATGCGCGAAATGCTGAATGGCAAACGCATCAGTCGCGTCTATCGTGCCATCGCTGTTCGCATCGGCCGCCCACAGCAAAGTAGCTTTATTCCAAGAGTCAGGCAAAGGAAGGGACGCGTAATCGGCTCCGTATTTATTCGTTGCCATGTCGTAAACCACCTGAGCATCAACGATATTCACCTTCGCGTTACCGTTAACGTCGCCTAACAAAGCATCGGAAATGGCAGTCACCGTAGCGGGATCGTCTACAGCAACCAAATAATCCAAAGCATCCCCCCGCAAAGAGGCAACGCTATCGGAAATCGAAATAGAAGCATCACCCGCCTTCAGTACCTTAAAAATAGCGGTAGCCACAACAATGCCATGGGTGGCATCTGCTTCATTTTCGTAAAAGCTGAACAACGCCTCGGGGGCTCCATTGGCGGGCAAGAAAGATGCGTCCCGAGATAAACCAGTGCCCTTCGTCACACCAATAAGTTCTAATAGAGATGAATCGTAAACCAACGTTCCTTGCAAAGCAGCTATACCATTGTTTGCAGTAGCAACCACATTGGCAGTGATGGTATCGCCCACTTTCACAGGATTATTCGCTTCAATGGAGACCTTAGCCTTAAAGTACGTCGGAGCGGTTTCCTTTGTCACGTTAATACGATACGTCTCGCTGTAAGCAAATGTGGTGCCATCGGCAGCAAGTTCACCCACCGTTACAACCAGATAACCCTCACTTCCCACAGGAAACTGGGAAGTATCAAGCGCGGTCTCGCGCTGGAAAGGCACGGGTGAAGCAGTTTGGCCATTGTAGCTAAGCGACATAGAGTAGGCAGATTCGGATGAAATATCGATAGGAAGCAGCTGAAGTTTATAGGAGCTAGTTGCATCGACATCGATATCAAACTGCTTGCCCTGCCAGAATCCTTGCCCGTTGAGGATTTGCTCATCTCCCTTGAATACATTTACTTTTGCAATATATTCCCTATGCGGAGCATTTATTGTCACGGTAGATACATTTGACCTGACAGAATAAGCAACGCCGTTCACTGTGTTTGTCACAACGCAATAATACTTACTTATTCCCACGATATTCGCAGGCGCCAAAAGCATGTTACCCATGGCGATGTCGTCACTAAGCAGCTCATCATCGTCTTCGCCAACACGATACCACTGATACGAAAGCTCACCTCCGCCCGGAGCTTCAGCTTCTATCTCCAGAAAAACACCGGCAAAATCAGAATAATCAGCGGTTTCGTATGCCGAAGGCTGAGTCGTAATCACCGGAGAGTAATCAACCTCATCAGCCACTGCCGCTGTTGGCAACACCGGCAGTAAACCCGCAACCAACATCAGAGATAACAGCACACCCAGAAAACCCCTTGTGGAACCTTTTACCTTTGTCATGCCCCTTCCTTTCTTATCGCTTTTTATGCAAAATAACGCACGCGCAAAGCCTACTGACTTGCCCATCCGGCCCCTACCAGGACGCAATAGCGCAGTCTCGTTGCTATGACATTGAGTGTTGCAAATGATTGAGGGGGGGGTCAACTAGGGAACAACATTTCGTTACCTTTTGGTGAGCTGCGTCATTTTCGGAACTTTTTTCTCTTTCTTTTGCAACTTATAGGCGGATTAAAGGCTCAATCCAAACGAGAATGCTTCTTTCAAGCTGATGGAAATCGGCCCTTTACAAAGCGGTGGTTGAAAATCAATCGAAGAGAAATGGGGATGCAAAACGATTACTAAAAACGCTAGCAACCAGCTATTTCAGAAACTAGAGATAATCCCGCAAAACGATAGCTCCACCGCAGACCAACTATCCACATCGAATGCAGTTGCCTGGGAAAGTGTTAACCCGCAGTTTTCCCTGCGAGTCGCCAGAGCGCACCTTGTCGAAATTTTGGGACAAAAACGCCCAAATTGTCGATACGGGGCAGGTAGAAAGCGTAAATACAGCCCTTCATCTGCCCTGTATTTTGTATCGATTTGCAAAACCCCAGGTCATGAGCTTCCTGAAGTAAATCTGATTCACGCTTCTCCGCTCTTTCGAAGAGCCGAACTGCCCTCTATCGTAAATCTCGGCGTTTTCGCGTCGTTTTTCCGACAAGATGATTTTCAAAGCTGCCCGAACGAAGCTCCAGAAAACCTTAGCGCGAGTAGAAGCGGTACGGAGAATAAGATTGAGCCGAACTGCCGAGCTATGGATAAGCGCATTGGCTTACAAGATAGGAGAGGCATTATCCAAGCGAGACCGTGAGACGAATACCTCATTCCCCGGATCGCCTTTCGAGCATAACGAAGTCCTCGAGCGGGGTTCAAATCCAGGGAATCTTCCCCGGAAACGAAAAAGACCCCCGTTGCTGGAGGTCTCTGAGTTAGTGGTGGGCGATGAGGGATTTGAACCCCCGGCCTTGTGCTTGTAAGGCACCTGCGCTCCCGCTGCGCCAATCGCCCGAAACGAACGCTTTGCATGTTCGAGTTCGTCATTATGCCACATCTCCCCGCCTCGTGCAAGAGATTTTTTCAAAATCGCCCCGAGAACCATCCGATCCCGAACAACCCGATCCGTGAGCCAATTCAGACAGGCAAAAGCCAAGATCAACAAGCAGCAATAGGCATTCGAGTAAATTCAAAAATCAACCAACCGAACCAAGACGGGCACAGCAAGCCCCTTACTCCTTTTTCACTTCCCTTTTATCCGCCCAACAAATACAATTGAACATGAGAGAAATGCGTTTGAGCAGGTAGGACACTATGGGAAACACAAGCAACTCAGACAGCGAACAGCAAGCATGCCCGCACACGACCGATGCCTTCTACCAAATCGGCATCGATTGCGGATCGAAAACCGTGAAAGTCTGCATAAGTGATCAGGATTCGCGACTGGTTTACAGCGTATACCGCAGGCATCGCTCAAACATCAAGACTACGCTCCTAGAAATAATCCATGAGCTGAACTGGCGCTACGGCGACTTGAAGGGCAGTATTGCCATAACGGGATCGGCAGGCATCAGCGTTGCAGAAGCGCTGGGGCTTCCCTTTGTGCAAGAAGTTGTTGCCACCACGAAGATCGTCAAAAAGGAATACCCACAAGCCGATTGCGTTATTGAGCTGGGCGGCGAGGACGCAAAGATCATCTACCTAACGGGCGGTCTTGAGCAACGCATGAATGCAACGTGCGCAGGTGGCACGGGTGGCTTCATCGACAACATCGCGTACCTTTTAGGCGTGCGCACCGCCGATATGGATAAGTTGAGCATGGGGGCTTCACGTATCTACCCCATTGCGTCGCGCTGCGCGGTGTTCGCACAAACCGACATCCGACCCCTGATGAACGCAGGCGCTCGCACGAACGATCTGGCGGGGAGCACGCTTGACGCGGTGGTTCGTCAAACGCTGGGCGGCCTTGCGTGCGGACGTCCCATAACGGGCACGGTCGTATTCCTGGGAGGCCCTTTCCAATTCCTTTCCGATCTTGCCGTACGTTTCCGAAAAGCGCTGGGGCTCACGGGAGAAACCGGCATTCGCCCTGCTGACGCGCAGTTTTTCACGGCACGTGGAGCAGGTCTTTACGGCGCCCTGCTGCCTGAACCCCAAACAACCAGCTTGCAGGCTCTCGAAGACCAGCTTACTGCCGCCGAATTTCGCGACGACAGCCTGGCGCGCTTGGCACCGCTTTTCCAAAACGAATCCGAGCGCGAAGAATTCAAGCAGCGTCATGCGCAAGAAATCGTGACCCGTGAGAATATCTTCCTTCAACGAGGCCCTGTCTATGTAGGTATCGACGCTGGCTCCACCGCGGTAAAAATCGCTGTTGTGAACGAAAAAGGGCAGTTCATCTGGGGAAACAGCCAAGAAAACCACGGCGACGTCCTAAAAACAACCACTGAGCTTTTGCGCGATATGTATGCCGACTTCCCGCGGGAGTATCGTGGACCCGATAGCGTCTACATCGCCCATACCGTGGCAACCGGCTACGGCGAAGACATGCTGAAAGCTTGCTTAGGCGTTGATTCCGGCATCGTCGAAACAACCGCGCACGTGCAAGGCGCCCTGTCGTTTGCGCTCGACGTGAGCTTTCTGCTGGACATTGGCGGACAAGACATGAAAGCCATCTGGGTTAAAGACGGCCTGGTGGAAAACGCCATCCTGAACGAGGCGTGCTCCAGCGGATGCGGCTCGTTTCTTTCAGGAACCGCTTATACGCTTCGCTTGCCAAAAGACAGTTTCGCTAATGCGGCACTCGTCGCAAAAAACCCCGTTGACCTGGGAACAAAATGCACGGTGTTCATGAACTCTCGCTTGAAGCATGCGCAAAAAGTAGGCGCGGACACAAACGATCTTGCCGCCGGCTGCGCATATTCCGTGGTGAAAAATGCACTGTTTCGCATCATCGGCCTGGACAATCTTGATTCCTTGGGCGACACCATTGTGGTGCAAGGCGGAACCTTCATGAACGATGCCGTACTGCGCGCGTTCGAGCTGCTCACGGGCAAGCACGTCATACGTCCGAACCGCGCGAACCTGATGGGCGCCCTGGGTGCCGCGCTGGTCGCACGAAAAAGAGCGCAGGTGGCAGGCGAAGGTGCGCGAAGCACGCTTCTCTCGCGGCAGGAGCTTGCCGATTTCGCTCCCAAGCGCACAACGCGCACCTGCGAAGGCTGCGCGAACAGTTGCACGCTTTCCGTGGTGACCGTTGCGAAGGAGAAGGCGGCGGGTGCACCAGGCGCTTCGGGTGCAGCAGGTACGACAGGCGCAACCGAGGGCAATAAACAGCACGAAGCCACGCCTACGCGCACTTACATTGGCGGGAACCGCTGCGGCAAAGCACTGGAGCTGTACGCAACCGGCCAACGGGATGGCAAGCATGGCGCGCCGAACGCCGTTGCAGCGCAAAGGGCGCTTCTAGAGCACATCCCCGATTGCCCGGGAAGGGGAAAGCGCGCCAGCGTGCGCGTTGGCATCATGAGCACGTTGCTCACCTATGAGTTCGCGCCGTTTTGGCATGCGTTTTTCAGCGACTTGGGCTTCACCGTGCTTCTTCCCCGCGAACGAACAGAACGCTCTTTCCATGTTGACAGCGCGGGTGCCGAAACCGTTCCCTCGGAAAGCGTTTGCTACCCCGCGAAACTCTCGCATCGCCGCTTGAAGCAACTCAGCCAGGCAGGCGCAACGCATGTATTCGCACCCCGCTACCAACGCGGCGTGAACTGCGCGGTTTCCACGGGGTATGCGTCTGCGTTGCAAGATGGCGCGAGCCTAACGCTTGAACTTGCGCAGCACATGGTAAGCCCCCTGCTGCCGTTTGCAAAACCACAGAGGATTGCAAGCTCCGACGAAGCAAGAAATGCCCTGTTCAGCGCGGTTTCTTCATTGGCGGAAGAAACCGGTGATGCGTTGTCATGCGAAGAATTCGACCACGCACTGCACGCAGGTCTTGCCGCTCAGCAAGAACACCAAAACGTGGTGCGCAAGGCAAATGAGAAGGCACTTGCTTGGGTTAAGAGCGACCCAAGCCATCATGGCATTCTGCTTTTGGGGCGCCCGTACCATATTGATGCCGCAACGGGGCATCGCATTGACGAAGTACTCACTGGCCTGGGGCTTGCCGTGCTATCGCCTAATGTCATAACGCGCAACGATGCGCCACGGCTTACCGAAACAGATGCGGCAGGTGATGAGCCAGCCGACTCCGCCAGCAGCCCATGGAAGAAAGCTTCGCACATGCTGCGCCTTTCAAACTACGCAATGCATCACGAACGCATCGACGTTGTTGCGCTACAGTCGTTCGGATGCCTTTATGACGGCATCAACGTCGTGCAAGTCGGCGATTACCTGCAGAAACATGGCCGCTTGTTCACCGCGCTCAAAGTGGACGAAATCACCGACACAGCCCATCTGCGCATTCGCTTGCGCACGTTAGCGGAAAACATCGAGCAGCTGGATCTTGCCCGAAAGGAAAAAGCGGCCGACACTGAAGCACCCGAAACCATCACCGCAGAAGGCACATCCGGCACGAAAGCCGTAGCCGAGGTGTCCGAAGTCACTCCGCAATATAAATCGAAACAAGACACGGCAGTCAATACTGCAATGGCGCGTATTCCCGCGCTCGACCCCCACCTGGCACAATACGCCGAAGAAGGAAACGCTGCCGCATTTGCGCACTTGAGCATCGCCGACATCGAAGCAGCGCGATCCTACACGCGCGACCTTTGCTACAGCACCGCTGCCATCGTCGGGCGCAGCCTGCGCATTCTTGCCGCGCGCCCCCAGCTTGATGTGTTGACGCTGCCGAACGTATGTCACGAATGCGTTCTTGAGGCCGTACCGTACCTCCTTGAACGCATTACAGGAAGGAACATCAACATTACCTGGGAAAATGCATGGCCAATTGATGCGATAGAGGAAGGTCGGGGATTCACAGGAAGCTGTATCTACAGCAGAACACGCAGCGCTGGCAACGACGCCGGCAACCGCGCAACCCACGGTGCCGGCGCAATGCCCAATAACAACAGCGCCAGCGGCACAATCGGATGTGCGACGACCAGCAGCATCAACCCCGGTAATGCGCCTGAAACCGCAAAACCCCTTGTCGGCGTTATCGGAACGGCGCCCCTTGTCTTCGACTCGTTCCTCAACGACAATCTGCTGGCAACCATCGAATCGCACGGATGCCAGCCAATCCTTCCGCAGCTCGGGGCGCTATTTGCCGAAGACGTGCGCTACCTTGATCAGCTTCAGCATTTTTACGACCAAGGCGTGCGCCATGTTATTTACCTACAAAGCTTCGGATGCCTGAAAGGGCATGTTAACGTACGCGGCGGCATGCACGACCTGGCGAAACGTTTCCCTGGTATGAATATCGTTGTTCTTGATTACGACCCCGAAGCCTCGGCGCTGAACCGGGAAAATCGCGTGCTGCTTGCCCTGGCAGAAGCACTGGGTGTGTAGCAGCCGCTAAAACCACCGGTAAACGCAAAGCGGGGGCGGCATAAACCGTCCCCGCTTCAAGCACAACCTTGGTGCTGGCAAGCCAGCGCTCGAAAGCTACGCCTGTGCAGCCTTTTGCTTCTTCATCATGAAGTACTGCAGCACAAAGATGCCGCCAACCGCAACAAGGCCAATGATGTCGGAATAAACCTCCGGAATCATCATGCAAATACCCGCCGCAATAATAACAACACGCAGCACCATGGGAATCTTCTTAAACAGATGCCCGTTCAGACCAGCAGAAACACCGAACAAGCCAACCAGCGACGTGATAACGATAATCGCCACCGAAATAACCGTGACGTCACCCTCAAGAATCATCACGGGGTTAAACGCCAGGATATACGGAACGATAAACGCCGCAATAGCAAGCTTTGTGGCGTTGACAGCCGTCTTCATGGGGTTCGAACGCGCAATGGCGCTGCCCGCGTAAGCCGCGAGCGCAACAGGTGGTGTGATATCCGCCACAATGCCAAAGTAGAACACGAAGAAGTGAGCAGCAACCGCCGGAATACCCAGCTGGATCAGAATCGGAGCGCAGGTAGAAGCCATGATGCAGTAGTTCGCCGTGGTGGGAACGCCCATGCCCAGAACAATGCAGCACAGCATGGTCAGAAGCAGGCCGATGATAACCGCGTCGCCTGCAATCGCAACAATGCCGTTAATCATGGTGGAAGCAAGACCCGTTACGGTAATGCAACCAGCAATCAAGCCAGCCATGGCGCATGCAACGGCAACGGAAATAACGCTCTTAGCGCCCGCCTGCAGCGATTCGTACAGCATATTGCCTGCAATAACAGCGGTCTGCTTGAACACATCGCCGATGGTCTGGCCCTCTTCGCGCTCGCGAAGGTTGGTCAAGAAGAAGTTGATGCAGCCAATCAAGAACGCGCCCACAATGGAAATAGCTGCGGAAACAGCCATGGTACGCGCACCCGTGGACACCAACCACACCAGCAACACCAGCGGCAGAATCAAGTAGCAGTTCTTCGCCAAATACGACCACTTAGGCAGCTCGCTTACGGGAATGCCCTTCAGACCGAGCTTCTTTGCCTCCAAATGAACCGTAATGAAGATGCCCGTGAAGTACAGAAGCGCGGGAATCAAGGCCTTTGTTGCAACCTCGATGTACGGAATACCCATGTACTCGGCCATCAGGAACGCAGCAGCGCCCATGATAGGGGGCATGATCTGTCCGCCCGTGGATGACGCAGCCTCAACAGCGCCCGCGAACTCGGGCTTGTAGCCTGTCTTCTTCATCATGGGAATGGTTACCGAACCCGTGGTTACCGTGTTGCCAACCGAAGAACCGGAAACCATGCCGCACAAGGCGGAAGAAATAACCGCAACCTTCGCCGCACCGCCCGAAGACCAGCCGGCAACACGATTCGCGAACGAAATGAAGAACGCCGCAATGCCCGTGCGCTCCAAGAATGCACCAAAGATGATGAACAGCACAATGTAGGTGTAGCACACGTTGATGGGCGTACCAATAACACCGCTTGTAGTGTAGAACAGCTTGAAGATAATCAAGCGAATGGTCAGGTACAAGTCGTGGCACTGATCATAACGCCAGACCAGCGCGTAAATCAGCAAGCAGCCAACAACTACCAGAATCGGAACGCCAACACTACGGCGGCACAGATCGGCAACAACCAGAATGCCGATGATGCCCAGTACGATATGCAGCGGTTCAATGCGGCTTGTCAGCATCAAGATATCGTACGCATTAAAAGCGAAATACAAGAAAGATCCCGCGCCGGCAAGCATGATAACAACATCGTACCAGGGCATATAGTTTACGCGCACGCGTCCGTTCTTGCGTGCAGGGTAAATCAGATAGCCAATGATAATGACGCATGCCAAGAAGCGCGCCAGCTTCGTTTCGGGCAGCTCCGTTGAAAACAGCGTCATGCCAATGCAGTAAATGCTGAACAACGCCATAATCGCCGAAATAACCGCCTTCGGAGCGCCTTCCCAAACACGCGTGTTCGACTCGCGGTCGTACTTGCGCATAACCGCCTCGACATCGGTTTCAACATCAACCGATTCGATTTCCTGCGCAAGCTCTTCCTTGAGCGCTTCGGTCTCGGGGGATTTTTTACTCTTCTTGAAAACCACGGAAGCTTTCTCCTTTCGCTTAGTAATAAAAGGGGATCTGCTGTTTCAAAAAATACTCGGTGCATGGCAGCGCCCGGGGAAGCTCGGGCAGGCACTGAGCGGCCCGGACGGCGCGGTTCGGGCCGGACGGCGCTGGTCAGCCAGGCGAACGGCTCGGGTGCGCAATCCAAACCCGCGCCCCAAACAAGCGTCTCGAATAGCGCAGCTGGAAGGCACTTCAACGATAGAGGGCTCAAGGGCGAAAAGCGCCCCAAGGAGCGTATTTCAACGAAATGCCTGATAGAAGCATGGAATTCCCAATCAAGGGAACGAGTATTTCTTGATACAACAGGTCGCGGCGGAACAATTCCCCGTCGCGACCCGTTTCTTGTGCGTTAAGCAGCGTTATGCCAATTCGTAGGAATTACGCAGCAGTAACGGTCTTGCCCTTCTCGGCATAGTACTTCGCAGCACCCGGATGATACGGAACGTTGGTGATGGAAGTTGCCTTCTCCAGGCTCATTTCGCCGAACTTGGCGTTGGAGCCAGCCAGGGTGTCCAAGTTCTCGAAGAGATCAGCGGTGAACGCATAGATGGCGGACTCGGAAACGCTGTTATCGGCAATGATAACTGCCTGAACAGAAACCGTGGTCACATCCTCATCGATGCCCTTGTAAGTACCAGCAGCAATAACGGACTTGCTGTAGTACGGAGAAGTCTTCATCAGAGAGTCAACATGCTCGCTGTCAAGAGCAACCAGGTAAGCCTGCTTGGAAGTGGACAGCTGCGTGATAGCCGTAGTAGGAGCGCCTGCTACAATGAAAGCGGCGTCGATCTGGCCATTCTGCAGGGAGTCAGCAGAATCCTGGAAGGACTGATAGGTGGGGTTGATATCGGACTCGGTCAGGCCGTAAGCGCCCAAAACATCAATCGCATTGAAGTAAACGCCCGAACCAGCAGCACCAATGGAAACGTTCTTGCCCTTCAGGTCAGCAACGGTCTTGATGGTGGGGTCGCAGGTAACAATCTGAACGGTCTCGTCGTACAGAGCGCCAACAATGCTGAAGTCCTTAACAGCAGTGTCGAACAGGTTCTTGCCTTCATAAGCGTAAGACAGAACGTCGGACTGGCAGAAGCCCAACTGAGCTTCCTTGTCTTCCAGAGCAATAACGTTTGCCTTGGAGCCAGCGCCAGACAGGCTGGTCACCTTGATTTTCTGGTTGTTGGTCACGTCCTGAGCAATGACGCCGCCAACAGCGTAGTACGTACCCGATTCGCCACCGGTCACGAAGTTCAAGGTAGAACCATCGCCCAATCCCGTGTAGGAACCGCTTGCGCCAGCAGACGCGCTGCCCGATGCAGACGCTGACGCGCTGGAGCTGGAGCTAGAGCAGCCAGCCAAGGCGACAACCATCAACGCTGCTGCCGCAACCGCAATGAGCTTCTTCTTCATGTGCTTCCTCCTTTTTTCCTTCATGGTGAATGCCGTCTCTTGGGCATTCAGCTTCTAAGGTGAAACCTGCGCACACAGCGCAAAGATTTCGCGAGTTTTCCTCACGCCGAATTATATGCGCAAACACTATGACGCACTAAAGCGTTTTCGGTAAAGAAACCGAATAGTAACCTGTTAGGAGCCGTTTTAAGACATTTAGGCAACAAAAGGGTGCGAAAAGAAACACTTCCCTACGAAATGTGGCCCAAAAAGTCCTTCGTGCGCTCCGACTGCGGATGGTCGAAAACGTCTTCGGGCGTGCCCTGCTCAACGATAACGCCGCCGTCCATGAACACCACACGGTCGGCAACATCGCGCGCGAAGCCCATTTCGTGCGTAACCACAATCATGGTCATGCCGTTTTTGGCCATTTCCTTCATAACGCCCAAAACATCGCGCACGAGTTCGGGGTCAAGAGCGCTGGTCGCTTCGTCGAACAGCATCACGTGCGGATCCATCGCCAACGCACGCGCAATGGCAACGCGCTGCTGCTGGCCGCCAGAAAGCTGGCTGGGCTTGTAGTCCACGCGCTCTGCCAGGCCGACTTTCGTCAGCTGCTCGATGGCAACTTTCTCCGCTTCTTCCTTGCTACGCTTAAGCACTTTTTGCTGCGCCAACATGACGTTTTTCTTCGCGGTCAAGTGAGGGAACAAGTTGAAGCTTTGGAAGACCATGCCCAGCTTGGCGCGCACCGCATTGATGTCGGTGTCCTTCGAGGTGATTTCCGTGTCCTCGAAGAAAATTTGACCACTCGTGGGTTCTTCCAGACGGTTGATGCAACGCAGCATAGTGGACTTGCCCGAGCCGGAAGGACCCAGAATTACAACCACTTCGCCACGATGAACATCCAGGTCAACGCCTTTTAAAACATGCAGGTCGCCGAAGTTTTTCTTCAGGCCGCGGATGCTTACGACCACGTCCTGCCCTACGTGGTGCAGATTTTCGGTAGATGCAGAGCCGGCAATTGCGGCGGCGGTCTCAGTAGCGGCGGCAGCGGTTTCGGCCACAGCGGCGGCGTCGGTCGCGGAAACGGCGGAATTATTGGCGGCTGTCATTACATGCCCCCTTTCTTTACCACGGGTATGCCCATAGAGGCTTCTTGAGCTGCGAATTCGGCGTTTGCAGCGACAACGGCTTCTTCATCGGCGCAACGGCTTGCAGGAGCAGCGTCGCCCTTCTTGCCGAAACGCTTCTTACGCGAAAAACCGGCTGCGCCTCCATCGGTACCCGCGAGCTTCATCTCCAGCTTGCCCACGAACTTAGCAAGCGGCAGCGTGATGACCAGGTAGAACAGCGCCGCAACAATGTAAGGCGTAATGGAGCCGGTGGACGCCACAATGCTCTTGGAGTACTGCACGACTTCCATAATGCCAACGGCGGCCAACAGCGAGGTGTCCTTGTACAGCAAGATGAATTCGCTGGTCATAGTAGGGATAACACGACGAACGGTCTGCGGAATGATAACGAAGATCATGGTTTGCGCTGCGTTCATGCCCAAAGAGCGCGATGCCTCGTTTTGACCCTTGGGAATGGACTGAATGCCCGCGCGGAAGATTTCGCACAAATAAGCCGCGGAGTTCATGAACAGCACGATAACGCCCAGCGGGAAGTTCGGAATGTTGATGCCCGCCAGCGGCAAGCCGAAAAACGCCACGTAAATCTGCAAGAACAGCGGCGTACCGCGAACAATGTTCACATACAAGCTGCCAATGCCGCGCAGCACGGCCAGCTTCGACATGCGCATGAGCGCCAGCAGCAGGCCCAGCGGGATAGCGCAGGGGAAGGCGCACAGCACAATGCCCAGCGCCATAAGGAAGCCGTTGAACACCACGGGGATGGAACGGACCATGAGGGCGGGGTTCAGGAAGAGCTTCAGGAATTTGTTGTCGCACCAGGACTTATACCAACCGGAAGACTCAATGGCCTCGGCCAGCTGTTCGGGCAGCGTCATTTCCGTCACATTGATGGCGGGGATGCTGGTCAGTTCGTGCTCGATGCCGGCCGACGTGTACGTGCCCGTTATCTGCTGAGAGCCACCCGCAGCGGGAAATATCACGTCATAGACTTCCAAGCGGTAGTAATCGCCTTCGTAGCCCGCGATGTCAAACGTGGCCGTGATCGTTTGGCCCTCGGAGCTGAACTGGGCTTTCTTCAGAATAGCAACGCGCTCGGAGCCGCCATCTTTCAGCAGCGTCACACGCGCGTCGTCCACGCCGAACGTCGTTCCCTTGGGAAACGTCAGCGTGACCTGGGTCAACGTCTCGCCTGCATCGGCCTGGCCTTCCCAAGTGATGCGCGTTGCCTTGTTGCCCATGATTTCGGCGCCCGAGTCGCTGTTCGTCTTCGCCGTGGTTTTCACGGTGTCCAAAGCATGCGCTTGCAGCGGCAGCGCCATCAGGCATGCGAAGGCAACCAGTACGGCAAGAGCCGCGAGCACCACGCGAGTGCTTCTCGATTGTTGCGGTACTGCAATGTGATGATTCATAGGGATGTTCCTTTTTCTTTACTACGCTTTACTACGCTTCCGCGTTCTTGCTTGTGTTGCGTTTTTGCGTTTGGGCTGATGGGTGCTTCGTACAACCGCCTAAACGCAAAATATCCGGCGAAAAGCGCATTGCTTCCCGCCGGAATTATTTCGCTACTTCAAAAAGATTAGAGCCACTTGCTGCTCAGGGCATCCAGCGTGCCATCGGCCTCAAGCTCGGCAAGCGCCTTGTTGATAGCGGCCAGCAGCTCGGGGTTGCTCTTGGAAACAGCAGCGCCGTATTCTTCGCCCGTGGCGTAGGTGCCCACAATGGCGGCGTCGGTGTAGGAGGTGTTCACCATGGTGGCAACAACGGCAGCGTTCGTGCAAACGGCATCAACCTTGCCGGAAGCCATTGCGGCGAAGCAGTCGTTGGAGTTCGTGAAGGACACAACGTCGGCATCGGGATAGTTCTCGCGAATGTAGGACTCACCCGTGGTGCCACTCTGAACGGCAACCTTCACGCCTGCAGCCTTCAGGGCATCGGCGCTGGTGTATGCGCCGTCCTTCATGGTTGCAATGGACAGGTCGTCGGTGAAGTACGAGGTGGAGAAGTCAACGAGCTTTGCGCGCTCGGGGTCAATGGAGAAACCCGAGATGCCGCAGTCGACCTGCGTGCCGGCGTCAACTGCCGTCAAAATGGCGTCGAAGTTCAGAATGGAGAATTCAACGTTCAGACCCAGCTTTTCAGCGATAGCCTTAGACAGGTCGGGCTCGAAACCCACAACTTCGCCGTTCTCAAGATTCTCGAAGGGCGGATAGTCGGGGGACACACCCACGGTCAGCGTGCCTTCCTTGACCAGCTTGTACTGGCCATCGGTGCTGGCAGATGCGCTTGCGGAGCTTGAGCTCGCAGAAGAAGCGCAACCAGCCAAAGCAACAACCATCAGGGCTGCCGCAGCGATTGCGATCAATTTCTTTTTCATTTGGTTCCTCTTTCCCTTTCATTTTATTGAGCAGCAGCTTGCTGCATGCGGTGCGCCACGTGAGTCATGCGCGCTGCATTTGCGCTGCACACGCGGACTCGGCTTGTTCAAGCTGAAGTGCACTTATTCTAGGGCGTTCTATTTGAAAAAGCAATATTTTTATTAAAATATTCATTTTTTGCGGATAATTTTACTGTTTTATGCAAAAACTCGCTATTTTAGACAAACATTCTTACGTCCCGCCGCAGCGCAACGGTCTGTTTTGCCTGGCGAGCGAGCTTTCAAGCCAAGCACCAAGAACATGCGGTGCAAAAAAAATGGGTGCCCGCCAATCAGCAAGCACCCATCCAACAAAACACGCTTCACCTTTGCGAGTCATTGCGACCTTACAGGTTCAGCTCCCACTTCTCCAGAAGCGCATCAATCGTGCCATCTGCGGTCAGCTCTTCCAGGGCACCGTTGATTTGCTCCGTCAAAGCAGGGTTCGATTTCGCAATGACCAGGCCGTAATCTTCGCCCGAGGGAATCTTTTTCACCAGCGCGCAGTCGTTGTAGGAACCGTTCAGCATGGCGCCCACCACGGAAATGTTCGTGCAGGCAGCATCGGCCTTGCCAGCGGTCAGCGCTGCAAAAATGTCGTTCGAGCTGGTATAGGAAATCACTTCCGCGTTGGGGTAATTCTCTTTCATGGATGATTCACCCGTAGTGCCGCTTTGCACGGCAATCCTCACACCCTCTGCATTCAGCGAATCAGCCGTGGTGAACTGGCCGTCCTTGAGCGTGGCAACACCCAGGTCATCGGTGTAGAAAGACGTGGTGAAGTCTACTTCCTTCGCACGCTCGGGCGTGATGGAGAAACCGCTCATACCCAGGTCAATTTGCGTGCCCGCCTCGACAGCCGCGATGATAGAGTCGAAGTTCATGGACTTGTACTCAACCTTTAAGCCCAGCTTGTCGGCAACAGCGTTCACCAGGTCAACTTCGAAGCCGACAATCTGATCGCCTTCCAGGTTCTCGAAAGGCGGATAATCAGGCGAGGTACCCACCGTCAGCGTGCCTGCGTTGACAAGCTTCGCTTCCGTTGCAGCGGCGCTTGCCGCCCCCGATGCGCCTGCGGATGCGCTGCTCGAGCCCGCAGAGCTGGAACAGCCCGCCAGAGCAACCACCATTAATGCGGCTGCTGCGATGGCAATTAATTGCTTTTTCATAACCATTCTCCTTGTTTCTCTTGCGCTCTACGTTTCGCTGTCCGAGTTTCCAGCAACAACGCATGCGCACGATTGTCTCTGTTGCACTTTGGCGGACGAGCTTTGTACTCAAACCGTCGTGCGTTTTGCAAGGTGAACTATACGACAAAAATGCATTGTTGTTTGATTTAATTAATAATTTCGTAACTTTATGCATTATTTTTAGCGATAAACGGTATTTTTTGCATTTTTCACTGGTATTTTTCGATTTTTATAAGCTTAATCAAGGAGCAAATGGCTCGAATTATCACTCAAACTATTAATGGCAAGCAAGGAATCGCGCTCAAAACGCATTCAAAACGCATTCAAAAAAACGCTGCACGGGTCAGCTTGTCAAAAAAATGCCGCAAATGTGCAAAATATTCCTGTTCGGGGTAGGTCAATGGAGCTTTGTCGGCGTCACCTCGAAAAAACCAAAGCATTGCCTAGCTTGTGAACTGGGATTATATGAATCGACCATTATTAAGAACGCGCGGCGATGAGCAGTTTGCGTCGAATCCGTGCTCTCACCTACCCCGAACAGGAATATTTTGCACATCGGAGTCGAAAAATCGACAAGTTGAGCTCGCGCTGTCATTGCGAGAGTCTTCGAGCCCGCATATTCGTCAATGGGCGCCAATCCCGCCAAGCAGGAAAGCACGAAGGAGCCATGAACGCAACAAGGTCGCCCTGGAAGGCGCGGAGCCGCCCGATCAGGCCAGACCCCTATCAAAGTCACACGGACAAGCCCGATGTTAAAAAGACCCCGTCACTTTTTAACATCCGCGCGCTACTGCGCAGAAGGGCGGGCGAGCTCATAGAACGCAACGGCACTTGCCGCTGCTACATTCAGGGAATCTACCTGGTGATACATGGGAATGCACACCGTGAAATCGCACGCCGCAATGGTGTCGTAGCTCAGGCCGTCGCCTTCGGTCCCCAAGACAACCGCCAGCTTGTCGCATGCCGCCAACGCGGGGTCACGCGGCGTAATGGAATCCTTGCGCAGCGCCAAAGCCGCCGTCTTGAACCCCAGCTCATGCAGGCGCGCCATGCCGCCTTCGGGCCAATTATCAATGCGCGTCCACGGAATCTGGAACACCGTGCCCATGGAACAGCGTACCGCACGACGATACAACGGATCGTAACACTCGGGCGTTACTAGCACGGCATCCATGCCAAGCGCGGCGGCAGAGCGCATAATGGCTCCAACGTTTGTATGATTCGTGATGTTTTCCAGCACCGCCACACGATGCGCACCCGCAAGCACATCCTCCAGCGATCGCGGCGCCGGCCGATGAAACGCCCCCAACGCACCACGCGTGAGCTCATAGCCGATAAGCTGCTCAATCTCGCTGTGCGGAAGAACGAAAATCGGCGTTTCCGGATTTTGCGCATGCACCATATCAATAACGTGCGCCGTGTTTTCCAGCATCTTCTCTTCCAAAAGAAGCGACTGGCACTCCATACCACCCGCCAGCGCACGTTCAATGACCTTGGGCGCCTCGGCAATGAATATTCCCTTTTCGGGCTCCAACTTGTTGCGCAGTTGCGCCTCGGTGAGGCGCGCGTAGGCATCAAGCAGCGGGTCGCTTACCGACTCAAGTCTGACCAGCATAAACTTGCCCCTCTACTTATCAATTTCCTCGCGCGGATCGTGCAGATCGTTCGGCGGCACCACAATTTTGTCCCAGCCCATTTCCTTGAGCGCCTGCGCCGTGCGCCACGGCGGCGTGTTGTCCTCGAACGGCGCGCAGTAATTCAGCGCCTCGACCAGCGTCACGTTATGCATTAAGTCACCCATGGTGTCCACGTCGGGCACGGCCGGCAGATAGAGCGCAGGCAGCCCCGCCTCGCGCGCTTTTTGAATATACGCAGGTAGAACGGTCAATCCCGAGGGGTTGTAGAAAACGCCTGCGTGGTCGAAATCGGTTTCGCGCGTCCAACCCACAATAGAAACGCCCATTGCCTGGTCGGGAGCCAGCACAATGCCGCCGCCATCAACGCCGTCAAGGGAATGCAGCATCTCGAAGCCGTTGATCACGTCCTTCGTGTGTAGCGCCGGCATGTCAGCGCCCATAGAAAGAATGCAATCGGCGCCGCGCTCCCATGCTTGGCGGAACGAATCATTGTAATGCTCGTCGAAGCTCTTGCCCGTATCGCAGATAAACACCAGGTCACGAGGCCATTCGCCCGCATCGGAAAAAAGCTTTTCCATAACGGCAACGTTTTTCTCGGACGTTGTGGAAATGATAAGCTCAAACGTATCGCGCACAATTTCGTCTTCAGGAATGCCCTCTTCGCGCAGCGCCATCACTTGCGCTTCGCTATCCTGCTCCATCTTCGTCATGGCGGCGCAGCAAATCTCAACCACGTCGAACAACATGCAGTGATACAGTCCCGATGCAACCTCGGGCTCGAAGATGCCGTCCTTCAGACGCGTCAGACGCGTTTTCACCAACCCGGGAATAGGCGGCTTGCTGAACAGTACCAGGGCATTTTTGCGTTCTCTCATGCGTTGATCCTCTCCGAAAAAAAGTTCCAGCTGGCATTGTACCAGCTGGAACGCATTTCGTATGTTCCCTTGCGCGAATAAAGGGCAAAATCGGGCGAAGGCGAAGGGCGCGGTTCTCAACCGCAACCCGCCAGCCACAGCCCGCTCCGGTGCAGCCGCCGCACCGCCACCGGCACGCGCCGCTACACACCATCAGTAGCGCGCCAACAGCGAAGGCGAAGGCGGAGACACAGGTCGCAGCCCCCAACCGCAAACCGCCAGCCACAACCCCGCTCCGGCGCAACCGCCATCAGCAGCGGCCCCGGCTCAACCGCCGCGCGCCGTCGGCAGCCCCTACACCATCAGCGAAGAAACCGCCTTCGCGAACTCGAACGGATCATCCACCGGCAAGCCCTCAATCAGCAGCGATTGATTGTACAGGATGTTCGCGTACAGGCTCACCTTGTCCGTTTGACCCAGATCCTGCGCTTCTTTCAGCGCTTCGAAAATCTCGTGCTTGGGGTTGATTTCCAAAACACGCGCGCTCTTCATGCCGTCGTAGCCCTCGGAGGCCGAGAACACGCGCTCCATGCCCAGCGATACGCCGCCCGTAGACACAAGGCACGCCGGCGCATCGGTCAAGCGCGTAGAGGCAACAACCTTCTCCACTTTGCCGTCCAGCGCCTTAGCCATGGTGGTGAACAGGTCCGCATTATCCTTCTCTACCGCTTCAGCATCGGCTTTCTCGTCGTCAGAGCCCAAATTCAGTTCCTCGGTGGCAATGTTTTTCATCTCTTTGCCGTCGAACGTCTGCATGAGCTGCAGCACGAATTCATCGACGGGCTCGTTGCACAAAAGCACGTCGTAGCCCTTGTCCAGCACGGACTTCACCAGCGGCGTCTTCTCAAGGCGCTCAATGCTCTCGCCCACGCCAAAGTGGTACAGAATGCTGTCCTGACCCTCGGTCATGCCCTCAACGTATTCGGCAAGCGTGATCATCTTGCCCTGCTTGGCGGAATAGAAAAGCAGCAGGTCAGACAGCACATCGGACTTCTGACCACGGCTGGCGTAAATGCCGAACTTCAGGCTGCGGCCGAAATTCTCGAAGAACTTCTCGTACGTTTCGCGATCGTCGTCGCGCATGGCGTCCAGCTCGGACTTGATCTTTTTCTCGACTTTGCGAGCAATGGCGCGCAGCTGGCTGTTTTGCTGCAGCGTCTCGCGGGAAATGTTCAGCGTAAGGTCCTGGCTGTCCACAATGCCGCGCACGAAATTGAAGTAGTCGGGAACCAAGTCTTCGCACTTCTCCATGATCAGCACGTTCGAGCTGTACAGCGCCAAGCCCTTCTCGTATTCGCGGCTGTACATGTCGTACGGCGCACGGCCGGGAATGAACAGCAGCGCATCGTAGTTGAGCGAGCCTTCCGCGTGGAAGCTCACCGTGCGCGCCGGATCCTCGAAGTCGTGGAAGTTAGACTTGTAGAACTCGTTGTATTCTTCGGGCGTGACCTCGGACTTGCTGCGCTTCCAAATGGGCACCATAGAGTTGATGGTCTCGATGGTCTTGTACTCTTCCCATTCGGGCTTTGCATCTTCGGGCGCATCGGGCGGCAGCGGCTTCTGACGTTCCTTCGTTACCAGCATGCGAATAGGATAGCGCACGTAGTTGCTGTAGTGCAGAATCAAATGGCGCAGGCCTTCTTCAGTCAGGAATTCGTCGTAATCTTCTTCGGTCGTGCTTTCCTTGATGGTCAAAATGACGTCGGTGCCGTGCGTTTCGCGCTCTGCCGGCTCAATGGTGTAGCCCTCCACGCCGTCGCTTTCCCAAGCATATGCTTCGTCGCTGCCGAATGCACGGGACACAACGCGCACGTGGTCGGCCACCATAAACGACGAATAGAAACCAACGCCGAACTGACCAATAATATCAATGTCGGAACCCTGCTGCTCGGCGTTTTCGGTCTTGAACGACTGGCTGTCGGAGTGAGCGATGGTGCCCAGGTTCTTGTCCAGCTCATCCTTGCTCATGCCAATGCCGTCATCGGAAACAATAATGGTGCGCGCGCCCTTGTCGAAGTTCACGCGAATGCACAGCTCGTCTTTGTCAACGGCGGCCGATTCGTCGGTCAGGCTCTTGAAATACAGCTTGTCCACGGCGTCGGACGCATTCGAAATAAGCTCACGTAGGAAAATCTCTTTATTCGTGTAAATGGAGTTGATCATTAGATCAAGCAGCTTTTTGCTCTCTGTCTTGAATTTTTTCATCGATCCTTCTTTCCCTTCACAGTAAAAACAAACGCAATAGATATTGCTTGCCAAGACCGCTTTATGCGTTTTTTCGTACCGCCGGCGCATTTTTATGCATTTACCTGCACTATTTTCACACGATTCACGCACAACGCACGCTCCGCGAACGATGGATAGCGACGCATTAGCAGTCTCGGGTATCGAGTGCCAAAGGTGATTGTACTTCTGCGTGCAACTGTGTCAAGTTTCCTTAAAAAGCGTCATCAGGTCGTAATATTTGCCCTATAATCGTGCCGACTTATTTATGCGAAGAGCCAGGCGAAACACCTGGCCGCGAACAGCAAAGAGAAAAGGAGCCTTCTATGAAAATGCTCGACGAATTCAAGGAGTTCATCAATCGCGGCAACGTGATGGATATGGCCGTTGGTGTTATCGTGGGCGGCGCGTTCACGGCAATTGTTACCGCGCTGACCTCGAACATCATCAATCCCCTGATCACGCTTATCACAGGCGGCGGCATTGATACCGCAGGCGCGCTGGTTATTCCGGGCACATCCATTGACTTCGGCGCATTCATTTCCGCCGTTATCAACTTCCTGATCGTAGCGTTCATTGTGTTCTTGCTGGTCAAGGCCGTGAACAACATGCAGAATCTGGGCAAGAAGAAAGAAGAAGCGGAAGAGAACGAAACCGAGCCTCCCACCTGCCCCTTCTGCCTGGAAGAAGTCAAGGAAGGCGCTACGCGCTGCCCGCATTGCGCCGGTTCGTTTGATGCCCCCGCTGCACCTAAGGTGAAGGTCAAGGAGGATTAGCGCCAAGCGAGAAGGAGAGATCGGCTGGCCAGAGCACAATTGTTGTCAAATTACCCCACCTTTTGTCAACAATTGCGAAGGAGGAACACCGAGCACGGCACTCCTGCAAAGCTTGCCCGCTTAATGTGGCACCGCCAAAAGCCCCGAAACCATTCGGGGCTTTTCTTATGCAGGCTGCAGCCAAGCCAGAAGGCTGTTCGAGAATACGAAACGGACGAAACGGGTAAATTATCTCTATTGCCCTACACTTTTCGTAAATGCGCTAAATGTAGGGCAAAGGCGAAAAACACATCACCTTTAACTCGAAAATCGCACTATGCCGCTTCATTCATTTTCTCAAGAAGGCCAGCCAAAGCGCTCGCCATGGGGTTGTAGCCGCATGGTTGCACATTTGTCATGGCGGCTTCAAGAGCGCGCTTGTGCTCCAGGTGCTCTCCCTTGATAAGCGCGATCAGAAGTTCGGCGGTGTGCTCCGCATCTGCCAGCGCCTGATGCTCGCAATCGGCCGAAAGCTCGCGGTCAAACCACGCGAAAGCATCGTGCAAGGACATGCGCTTGCGGCGACCCCTCATATCCATAGCGCGAGGAAACACCCTTTGAAGATCCATCCAGCGACGCATGTTCGCGGGCATCTCGATTCCCTTCACGGAGCACTCAGAGACAATCTGCGCCTTGTCGCTTTCGCTCCAGGCGACCATACGGGTCCTTCCCTTGCCCACCCACTCGCTGAAAAGCAGCAATGCCTCGGCAAAGCGGGGCGCATCTTCTAGCATATGAGTGGTGATTCCCGTAAGTCGACGCACTTTTCCACTTACAGACGTCGCCATTTCGGGTCTTACTAAACACCTGAATTCATCAAGCACACGTCCATCCGGGCTCACTCGTACCGCACCAATCTCAATTACCTCGTATGCCTGACGCACACCATGCTTTCGCGCATTGCGTATGGAGGGCGTAAATTCCAGGTCAACCACGATGTTTTGATCATATGCGAGATGTGCCATTTTTCGCTCCTTGCGTGCTGGATTCTTAACTCAAAGTCCAGTATAGCTTCTTCGAAAAAAGCGGGTGTCCGCTGTTACGGACACCCTTGGCATTTTATGGCCAGCGCCTTTGAACACAAATCAAACTGCGTCACTTTATGTTGTTGAAAAATGACCTCAAAATTCGAAGTTGTGGCAGGTTGGAAGTAGGTCGAGAGCGCAAATTAGAGCATTTTACAGCAAGCTCACGGCTTGTGAAAAATAGCCTCAATAAAAATACCAGTTCAAAGCTATTCTTTGTTGAGGTGTGTTTTAATTTTCGATCGATGCCAAATGCGAACCTACTTCCAACCTTGTATAACTTCGAATTTGGCACCGCTTTTTCAACAACATACTTTTAAATCGACCGAAATGTTAAAAAGACCCCGTCACTTTTTAACATTAAGCAAGGCGGGAAGCGCGCACAGCTACAAGGTGACCGTCGGCGTCTTCGAAAAGACAGAGCTTGCCATCGCGACCCGCGCAAAGATGCTTGAACGTTGCAACCTCGGCAGGGGCAGGTCGTGCCGGCACGCCAAGCAGCTCGGGAATCTCGTTGCCAGCAGCACCCGTCGCGGCGGGACCAGCGACTCTTCCCGCGGCGCACGCATCAGCAACAGGAGCCAATACTTCCCCACTAGCAGCAACGCAGTCATCCGCTGCCCTTAAACTCGAAGGCAATACAACTTCCTCCAGTTCATCGCCATCAAACATCTCCGCATCATCAAGAGCCGCAGCAGAAAAGCTCACCGACGTTGCCGCGCAATCAGCACCCACAGCGCAGGTAGCACTTGCAGCCAAGCTCGAGCCCTCGGATGTAGACGCAACGCCCCCTGACGCCACAATCATGCCCGATGCCGTTTCACACGACTCCATTTCTTGCTCGGAAAAACCGAGCTCGTCGGCAAAAGAGAGCCTTTTGTGAGCTAACTCCTGTAGCTCCTTCATGGCGCGCACAGCCGCAGAATCATCGCATTTACCCAGCTCATCGGCAATTTCTACCACGCGCTCCCACGCGCGCAAGTTCTCTTCTTCCTCGCGGCTACGAAACGCGTCAAGCCCACGTGCCTGTCGTATTTGGGCGGCATCGCGAAAAGAATTCGTCAGCTTCATAGCACCTCCTGCCCCCGAACTGCTTTCGCGGCACCCGCTGAATCAACAACGGGAGCATAGGGACAGCGTTCGCCTTCGTAGTCAACTGACCAAAACACCAGGCCGCATGCGGGAGCCGTTTCGCCCGCCGCGCTGCGATCGCATGCCGCTAAAACGCGATTGATCCACTCCGGCTCACGATGCCCCGTACCCACTTTCACGAGCGTGCCTACCATCGTTCGAACCATGGAATGCAAAAACGCATTGCCCTTCACGGTGATTATCAGCAGGTTCTCGCCCATCACCTGCACGGGCTCTACCTGCACTTTTTCCACATAACGATGAGTCGTTTTATCCTTTACGGAAGCAGCCAGACAAAACGACTTGAAGTCGTGTTCGCCTTCCAAAAGATGTGCTGCTTGCTGCATGGCTGCAACATTCAGCGGCTTGGAAATATGCCAGCTGTAGTCGCGCATGAAGAGCGGCGGAACGGAGTCAATGCAGATATGATAGTGATACTCTCGCGACACGGCATCAAAACGAGCCGAAAAGCCATCGGAGCGCTCCTCGATGCTTTTCACAACAATATGCTCATGCGTCAAAGCGTTCAGCGAGCGCAGCAACGTGCGCTGCGACCTTCCCCTGACCGCCGCAACGGGAACCGAAAACGACACGACTTGCGCACGCGCATGAACGCCAGCATCAGTTCTACCTGCGCAAACCGTCAAAACAGACTGCTTGAACAGCAGCGAAAGCGCCTCTTCGACGTTCCCCTGCACCGTAAGCTGACCCGGCTGCCGTGCGAATCCCGCGAAGGGCGCACCGTTGTACCCGAGCGTCAAGGCGTACGTGCGCAGCGGCTCGTCCGCGAGCATCGCGCCAGGCGCCTCCGCCGTAGCCACACCAGTGCCCGACACGCCCGGCACAGCACCAACATCCGCCGCACCCGCAACCGACACGGCAGCACCCGCCGCACCCGCAACTTCCACAGCCACACCCGCAAGCGCCGCCATATCTTTTCCCGCGCAACTACCCATGAAGCACGTCTCTTCCGAACAAGCGCGAAAGCTCCAGCGCCAACACGCGCGACGTAGCATCCACATGAACCGGCAGCTCCGCGCGGAATCGGCGTCCATCGCCCTGCGTATACAGAAGCGACACGCCATCGCTTCCCGGGAACTGCTTCAAAAGCGCCGTAAGCTTCATGGAAACATCCAGGTTGTACTCATTTGAATACACGCTGATCTGCATGTGCAACGGTTTTGCCTGCTCATCGCCCAGTTCAATTGTTTCAACTTCGTACGCGATAATCTGGCTACCGCGATCGCCGCACTCGAACTTGCCTTTTATCTTCACCACAGCATCTTCCACAATAGCATCGGCGAAATCGCTGTACTTGAAGCAAATGCACTCCATGGAACCGGAGGTATCCTCAAGCGTGAACGTTGCCATGCGGTTGCCCGTCTTCGTCAGCTTCGTGGTTACGCCGCTCACCATGCCCACGAAATCGCCGTTGCGGATTTCCTTCGTGCGCTCGGAAAGCTCACCCATGGTGAATTTCGACATGCGCGCCAGCATGCGCTCGTACGGTTGCAACGGGTGCTCCGAAACGTAGATCTTCATGATCTCTTTCTCGAAGGCAAGCTTCGTGCGCTTATCCCACTCAATGCCATCGGGAGGCGGAACTTCCTCTTCGAAACCGGATTCTTCGTCTTCGCCAAACATATCGAACATGGAAACCTGGCCCGCATCACGGTCGCGCTGACGTTTCGCAGCGTTTTCCAGCAGGTTCGTGTCATCAACAAAGCTCATCAGTTGCTTGCGCGTGTAGCCCGTCGAGTCGAACGCGCCGCCTTTGATCAGGGCTTCAAGCGTCTTGCGGTTATAGCACTTCGAGTCCAAGCGATTCACAAAATCGTGCAGCGAGCTATACGGGCCGTTCGCCTTGCGCTCCGCAACAATTGCTTCCGCCACGTTGCGGCCCACGCCGCGCACGCCTACCAAGCCGAAACGAATGCCCTCGTCAACAGGGGTAAATTCCTCGTTCGACTGGTTCACATCCGGCGGCAAAACCGGCGTGCCGTTATGGTTGCAGCTGGCAATGTAGCGAATCAGACGGTCCGTGTTGCCCATGTAACTGGAAAGAACAGCCGCCATGAACTCGTTCGGATAATGTGCCTTCAAGTACGCCGTGCGCATAACCAAAATGGCGTACGCAGCCGAGTGCGACTTGTTGAACGCGTACTTAGCGAACTTCTCGGCGTCGTTCCAAATCTGCTCGGCAATTTCCAGCTTGTAGCCGTTTGCAACGGCGCCCGTATTCCATTCTTCCTTCAGCTGACGCATGACGTCGAGCTTTTTCTTACCCATTGCCTTACGCAAAACATCGGAACGACCTGCAGAAAAGCCGCTCATGACCATGGAAACCTGCATGATCTGTTCTTGGTAGACCATGGTGCCGTACGTTTCTTCCAAAATGGGCTTCAAGCGCTCATCGTAGTAATGGACCTCGGTTTTACCGCTCGCAACCTTAATGTAGTCCTCAACCATGCCGGATTCCAAAGGGCCCGGACGGTTCAACGCAATGGAGGCAACAATATCGGAGAAGCGGCGCGGGGGAAGGCGGCTGAACAGGCTCACGTACAGCGCGCCTTCAACCTGAAACAGGCCATCCATGTTGCCGCTGCGCATAAGTGCGTAGGATTCTTCGTCGCCCTCGGTCGGAATCTTTTCGGCAACCAGATTCAGGCCGTATCGTTCGTTCACGTTGCGGCACGCGCGGGAAAGAACGCCCAACGTACGCAGACCCAAGAAGTCCATTTTCAAAAGGCCCAGTTCAGGCGTGTAGTGACCGTCGTACTGCGTGATAATGCCGCCGCCCTTGGTGTCGCGCTTTACCGGCACGTGGTCGGTCATAGGGTCGCGGCAAATGATGGTTGCACAGGCATGCACGCCTTCGCCGCGCACATGCCCTTCAATGGCGCGCGCGTCATCAACAACCGCCTTCACCTCGGGGTCGTTTTCGTATTCTTTCTTGAAGTCGGGGTTCGTCTCCAGCGCCTTGTCAATGGTAATGCCCAGCTCATCACCAATAAGCTTGGCAACCTTGTCACCCACCGCATACGGATACCCCAGCACGCGCGCAGCATCGCGCACGGCGTTTTTCGCCTGCAGCTTGCCAAACGTGATAACGCCGGCAACATGGTCTTCGCCGTAGACTTCCTTGATGTGGTCGATAACTTCCTGACGACGTTCATCTTCGAAGTCAACGTCGATATCGGGCATTTCCACGCGTTCCGGGGAAAGGAAGCGTTCGAACATCAGGCCGTTGGGAATGGGGTCCAAGTCGGTAATGCCCATGGCATACGCGACAACGGCACCTGCCGCAGAGCCACGACCAGGGCCAACGCCAATGCCTTGGCTGCGCGCCCACGAGATATACTCCTGCACAATCAGGAAGTACGCCGGGAATCCCTGCTGGATAATAATGCCCGCTTCGTATTCATACTGCTTCCACACGTTTTCAGGCACCGGGTCGCCATAGCGCTCCTTCAGGCCTTTCTCGATTTGCTTGCGGAAGTAGCTGACTTCCGTCTCGCCTTCAGGCAAGGGGAAACGAGGAAGGATCTGCGTGCGGTCAAGGACGACGTCGATTTTCTCCGCGAGCTCAACGGTATTATCGCAGGCCTCGGGGAAGTCCTTCAGCGCCTCGCGCATTTCTTCTTCGGTTTTCATGTAGAACTGGTCGTTCGAGAACTTCATGCGCTTGGGGTCGTCGAACGTAGAACCCGTGCCGATGCACAGCATGACGTCTTGCGCGCGTGCGTCTTCCTTCAAAAGGTAGTGGAAGTCGTTCGTTGCGATGGTTTTCAAGCCGCACAGCTTTGCGATTTCCGTAAGCTGCACGTTCAAGTCGTGCTGCGTGATGCCGCCATCGGTTGTAAGGCCCTGGTCCTGAAGCTCAATGTAGAAATCGCCCGGCTCGAAAGCGGACGCGAATTTCTTGGCCCACTCCAGCGCTTCGTCAAAGCGGCGGTCATCCAGAAGCTTAGGGACAAGACCCGCGATACAAGCGCTCGAACCGATGATGCCCTTGCCGTATTTCTGCAGCATGGCAAACGTTGTGCGCGGCTTGTAGTAGAAGTTGTCAACGTGGGATTCGGAAACCAACTTCATCAGGTTCACGTAGCCCTCGTTGTTTTTGGCGAGCAGCAGCAAGTGGTACAACGCGGGCTTGCCATCGCGGCGAAGCTCGTCGTCAGTCGTGAAGTACACTTCGCAGCCATAGATGGGCTTGACTTTCTTGCCCGTCTCTTTTTCAACGGCCGCACAGGCGTCGCACAGTTCGGGCACGCCCGACATTACGCCGTGGTCGGATATTGCCACGGCGGGCATTCCCAGGTCAGCGGCGCGTCGAACCATATCTTTGATGTGCGTTGCACCGTCAAGCAACGAGTATTCGGTGTGATTGTGCAGGTGAACAAATGCCATGAAACCGTCCTTGAAATGAAAAAATCCGAAGTATCCCGCCGCTGTTTTCGCACGGCAACGGGCCTAGTTTGCAGACTCCTAATCATACCAGCATTGCTGCGCAAGCCCTATCGAACAAACGATGGTTTTTAAGAAAAAAGAAGAAGGAAACGGCTCGCACGTCGCCGAAAGGCTCACACGATTCAATGCCCCAATTGTCAACTTAACGGAAGTGTATTAAGATTCACTTCCGTTAATGCATATGAATCGGAAGTGAACATCCTATAAAGTCATCTCGACGATGCGGCAGCCCTCCTTTATCGCGGCTATATCAGACGCCAGCAGCACATCCCTCTCTGCCAGCGCCACCACGATCTTCTCCAGGAACTCTCGATTCTTACAAAGCGCTTCTTTTACTTTTCGATAGAAGTTCTCCACTAAGGCGGTAGTGGCAACCTCCACGTACCTTTTTTGCTCGTCGCTTTCGTCCTCGTACATCGAGAAACCACCGTAGCACAAGTCGCAAAGAAGCTGTTGCGCCAGATTGAACGCCTGTTGCAGATCATTTTGCGCGCCCGCGTCTACGATTCCGAACTCAAGATCGACAGCAGCGCGCCCGCCAAGCGCCCCGGCAAGATGCTCTTGCATGGAAACCACCGGATCGATGTCTTCAGAACGAGCCGTGTGCACAAACCCACCGCAACGGGACGATCGCCATCGAGCGGAAGCGAGCGCAACGCTGCCAGGCCGCACGACCTCGTTGACAACTACATGGCCCGCCTCGTGCCACGCAACTCTAGAGTCGTTGCCTGGTCGAGTCACGTCGATTGTGCCAGCATCTGCCGCAGCACCATCAGCGCGAAACACAACGTCAAGGCAAGCTTTGACAACTTCTTCCATTGTCACGCATTCCTTGCGCTTGTATCCCGCGATTAGACCCGCTTCGTTGATAACCGTTTCAAGCGTTGCGCACGATCTGCCCTCAAGGATATCCGCGATTGCTTTCGCATCAAGGTTAGACGCGATCCTCTTGCCCTTCAGATAGTGTTCAATGATTTCAACGGCATCGTCCCCTTCTGGCACATCGACCTTGATAACTCGATCAAATCGCCCCGCCCTAGTGAGCGAATCCGGAAGACAGAGCATCTCGTTAACGGTAGCCAGCACAAACACCTCTTTTCCGCTAAGCTCGTCAATGCATGATTGCACCGTGACGTACCCCTCGGAGTTGCGATGGAACTTGTCGTCGTTCGCGAACTTGTCCATGTCGTCAAGGTAGACGATGGATGGAGCCGCAGCCTCAGCGGACTCGAAAGTTTTCCTGATCGTGTCAACAAACTTGCCGTCCGGTTCCGTCTTGCGGCAAACAAACGCCTGTCGCCCACTTTCCTCGATAAGGCATTGAGCCATCAAAGATTTGCCCACGCCCGGCACCCCGTGCAGAAGCAAGCCCCGCGGCGACGAAACGCCCAGAGCCTTGTAAACCTCCTCGTTTTTCAATGTGTCCGCAATTTGCGCCAACTCATGTTTGACCTGCTTGTATCCAATAATCTTGTCGAACGCACTCATCTTTCTACCTCCTTGATTACCTGCGATGGAAGGCAATATACCGAGGAAGATGGGACGAATATGTCGCATGGTGATGCGAATCATGAATGAAGGGCTATAGGGCTGTCACGGAAGATGCCTACTCGACCTTGGCGAACGATCGGACCATCGACGAAGCGCCGGGTGCCTATACAAGCCCATCGAGGACATCATCGGCCCCATCGCCGATGCGGTGTATATCATTGATGTCATGGGGGCCGATCTACAACTTCAAGGCATCATAAGGTAGATTCAAAGACGTAAGCAAGCCAACGACATTGTGCAATAATTGCATCAACTCAGCAATAGAGAGGGGAATAAGCAATGATCGAAAATGAGCGTCAAATAAGCAGCGATGTGGCGCGTTATCTGGAGGACAACTACGCTCTTGACGAAACAGAAATACTTCCAGACGAGTATCGCTATTCATGCCTGCCGCTCTGCTTACTCGATGCAATCTTTTCCATTGGGGTTACCTACAGATCAACCCAAAATACCGTAACTCGCTATTGTGACTACTTAGGTATCCCTAAATACCGAGAGAAAGGCGACGAATCGGAATTTCGCCATTCGCTTATCGATATGCTTGCCGTATACGATGA
Source organism: uncultured Eggerthellaceae bacterium (assembly GCA_934648845.1). Lineage (GTDB taxonomy): Bacteria > Actinomycetota > Coriobacteriia > Coriobacteriales > Eggerthellaceae > CAKUOV01. The sequence goes on along the minus strand of CAKUFS010000007.1, from coordinate 1,169 downwards.
GCTTGGTTCTTCCGCCCGTTTTGCAGAAGAGGTCGTCTCGAATAAACAACGCACATCCAGCCGTGGGGGCATCCTCAAGGCAGAGGCAGCGAAACTTTGCGCAGAGGCTCTCGCGAAAGAAGGCATTACAACCATCGCTGAATTTCGAGATAAAATGAACCCATCAATCGATCGCGCCTTCATGAGCGTGAAAGGACAAAGTAGCGGCATATCGCTGATGTACCTTAAAATGCTATGCGGAAAGGATGACGAAGCAAAGCCCGATCGTCATATATTAAGATTCTTGGCTCGTTTTATTGGACACGAGCCGAATACGGTTGAGGCCCTGAGTCTTCTTAACGACGTGACCGAGAAGCTCAAAATCGATTACCCATCGTTAACTACAAGAGAGATTGACTATCTAATCTGGTCTGAAATGGCGCGCCGATAGCCTGCTCAAGCAAAGGGTCAGGTCGCAAGGAGTTACTTCCACGAGTACCCGCGTGCCATCCTTGAACGCAACGAGCTTGCCGGCCAAGACCCCCGTCGAAAACCCACTCGTACCTATCGCCCCTAAGCACACGCATCAAAAATGTTGATGGCATGGGGCGTTTTTGAACCACATCCTTCCCTAAGATGTCCGACAGACCTGAAAGGAGTGGCGAACGATGACGGACGAAGAGAACAATCAGCACTCTACAAGCATGAAGAACATAGCCGAGGCGCTCTCGAAGGAAAGACGAATCGGAAAGACAGCCATATACTTCCATGGAGAAGAAATCACCTTAAGCGGCAAGGCTTTTGGGTGCAAGTCTGACACCGAGCTCTTCTCCATCGCACGGACCGGCAGCGACGAAAATCAGATTCGCGTTTCACTCTTATTGGATGAGTCGCCTTCGACTTCTTCCGCATGGCTGGCGGCAAAGGAATACGAGGTAACCCTAGGGAAGCGCTGATTAACTGAGGTTTCTATCTCCCCGATGCGCCTTCCCGCCATTTTTTCGCGATTCCCGGCCGCCGTGCGGCGGCGGCCCCGCCGCACCCGTCCGCCCGGGCCCTGATCGGGGGCGTCCCGGGCGGATCTGGGCATGGCTCCGCCTACGCCGGCGAGCACGCCGGCAGCTCGGGGCGCCCCGCCCGGCTCCACATCGCCACGTTGGCCAGCGCGAACAGCACCGTGAGCATGCTGG
>CAKUFS010000006.1 GCA_934648845.1 uncultured Eggerthellaceae bacterium | reverse complement strand
TCCTATCGGTTCGCGATGGGAGGATTGTGGCAGAAGAAAATCAGTCTGTTAAGACGCGGCGGTTTTGGCGCTTACGTCAAATTCGGGTACTAGGTCCAGCTTCGTGCCAACTTCCAGTTTGTCCAAAACGTCGGCGCCGTCGTGATATTGGAATCCGGCAATCAGGAATTGATCGATTTGCTTAGTGGGTTCGTACATTGCTATCTCCTTTCCTTTGAGGATGTTGATAGCATGATAATCTGCACATACCCTTGAGCGTGTCCGAATAAAAGTACAGGTATAAAATTTATTGCAATTTTTTGAGTAGACTTCACTTGTCGCTCATATATCCGTGCACGCTATTGCGCGCTGCGTGATGGCTCTACCAGTTACGGATGGTCAGTCCCCGGCCGTCGCGATAGCAGCCAAGTGCGATGCGGATAATATCAACCACCCAGCCAAGGCCCAAAAGTCCGAACGTGAAAAGGTAAGCAATGCCCGTTGCAATTTGTCCCGCGTAGAAGCGATGCACGCCAAAATATCCCAAGAACACGGCCAACAAGAGTGCGACCAGGCGCGATTTGCGGGAAACGTCTGCGCATGTGTTGGCTGTAGCAGCGTATGCGAAAGCCGCCTGCGCGTTGTTGTTTGCTGAGAAGTCGCGATTAAAAGCGCTTTGATTGGCTGAATCGTTGTCTGCGGATCCGTAGAAGTTGTTGATGATGACAACTTTGGCGTCGTCATCAGACGCAAAGTGCGTGCCGCAATATTCGCAAAACTTTCCCGTAATAACGGCACCGCAGTTAGGGCATTTAGAAATGCCATCTTCTGATTTCCGCATTGATTCTCCTTGAAACGCAAACAACGCTGCAAATTATACCGCCGTGCAATGCATTCCTGCGAAGGATTTGATAGGTACCGTTCATGAAAAGAACGAGCTTATCTTTATGGCAACAATAGAATAAAATCTAACCAATGGATTTTCTCTTAAGTTCTAGTCAAACTCTACTCAAGGAGTACGTCATGTCTTTGCTTGGTTTCATCAAAGGGGAGTCTCCGGGATTCATCGAGAGAATACCGCATGTTCTTAAGGGCAAAGGACATTATGGGGAGTATCTGACGGAATATGCTTTGGGGCATGATAACCTGCCGGGTCGGCTTGAGACGTATTCCAATGTATTGGTGCCTCGCGAGGGGGTAACGTCCACATCGGAAATTGATGTTCTGATGTTGCATGAAAAAGGAATTTTCCTGTTCGAATCGAAAAACTATTCTGGTTGGATTTTCGGTTCGGAAAAGCAACAAAACTGGACGGTGAGCCTTAAGGGTGGTCATAAAGAACATTTCTATAATCCCATCAAGCAAAACGCCGCCCATGTAAGGGCGCTGGCAAAATGGCTTGACCAGCCGGAAAGCGTTTTTCGTTCGTATATTGTGTTCTCTGAGCGTTGCGAGTTAAAAAAGGTTCCCGACGACACAGAGCTCTTTTGCGTGCTTCGCCGTCAGAACTTGGTAAGAATGATGAAAAAAGACCTTGCATCACGCTCCGTTCTTTTTGACGAGAAGGCGTTTGAGGAAATCAAAAGGCAACTTGATAGCCTTTCGGAAGCATCGACAAGAGAGGCGCGCGAGGAGCATATCGAAGAAGCAAAGAAAGTTGCCGCGGGTGTGGTATGCCCACGTTGTGGAGCCGATCTTGTTGAGCACCAGCGGAAATCCGATGGGCATACGTTTATTGCGTGCAGCGCGTTTCCGAAATGCCGATATGCGCGCGATGAATGGTAGCTACGGCATCGCCTGATGCTTCTATTGGTCGTTTTTGCCAAAAAGCGTTCTTGTGCAGTCGTTTTGGGGTGGACGGATCAAAACCCTAATTCTATGTTGTCAAAAAAAGACTTCCAAATTCGAAGTTGGGATAGGTTGGAAGTAGGTTGGGGTCGTAAATTTGGACATTTTTCGACGAAAGCTCTGTCACCTATAAATGCGCTTTAGTAAAACCCCAGTTCAAACGCTTGCAGGCGAATAGGATTTTTTATCCGCTGAACGCGCAAAGGTTTCAAGGTACTTCCAACCTATCACAACTTCGAATTTCACGCTGTTTTTTTAACAACATGATCCGGACCGAGTGAAGTTGGACTGTTTTGTGTCGCTATGCCCTATGCCGACATATCGTTGGATTCGAATTCCTGGTTGAATTTGTTGCTGATCGCGACGCTTACCTTTGCTAGGTATTCCAGGTACACTTGGTACAGAACATCGGGGGATGGGTGGATATTCCAACCGTCCCCGCTGAAAATCAGCTCGCGTTTCTGGAAATCGATGCAGTTCTTTTCAAAGTTATGAATGTAATCAAGCAGCTCGTTGCGTTCTTCGATAAGGTTTTGCAGGTCGTCGGTTTTAAGTTCTTCAGCGTACGCTTCAGGTGAAATCATCATGGCTTGTGTTCCTTCCTTGCGCGGTATAGTGCCTGGGGAATCGCTTGCTCGCGATCCCGTTTTCCCGCTTGCCCGGGTTTTATGTTGAAACTGAACCTAGGATAGCCCATTGTAAAAATTTTCCTGTCCGTTTTTTGGTACATACTGGTGATTTTTGGACACTTATGACATCTGAAAAGGGAAAACGCTACGATTATCACCAACATGAAACGCGACAATGTGGTCGAGAATGCACGAAGCTGGTTTCTGCACCTGTATGTAAATGGTATAATTAGGCCACCTTAAGGAAGGAGACGTATCATGCAGACTTGCGTACCTGTTAAAGACCTCAAAGACACCGCATCGTTTGCGAGGAAGGTTGAGCAAGCGTCCGGCCCAATCACCGTTACGAAGAACGGCTACGAGGTGTTTTATGCGCTTCGTCCTGATTATTACGAAGCGCTTCAGCAGGAAGCGGCGAAAGCCCAGCTGCTCTCGCGCATTATACTTGCAGAACAAGAAATCGATTCCGGTGATTATATGGATGTGTTCGAGTTCTTGGACAAGCCCAGGGCATAAAAATGGCTGAAGTGGTCATCACCAAAACGGCGCAGCTGGAATACTTGAGCATTGTGAGTTACTTGGAAGGAGCTCTTGGAAGCCCCCAAGCGGCTCAAAGCTTCAAAAAAGAGTTCAAGGCGCAGATGATGCAGCTGCGTGATACGCCCGAGCTATTCAGCGTGAGCGCTATGCCCGAGCTGAAGGCAAAAGGCTACCGAATTGTGCATATAAATAATTATCTTGCGGTTTACAAATTAAAGGGTGACACCGTTTACATCGCTCACGTGTTCCATCAATCGCAAAACTATGCAAGGTATGTCTAATGGAAACGGAAGCCGCACTCGCATGCGGCGCTTCCTGCCTATTCGATCAGAAGCCTTCTTTAATCATCAAGATGATCGACGGCGTATTGCGCTTCTTCTTCGGTGAATTGTTCGCCGTATTGGCTGATCAGCTGGTCATATACGGCACTCTTCGACATGTTCATGTTCTTGTAGTAAGACTTGGCTTTTGCAAGAGCGTTCTGGTTCCAGTCGGCCTTAACGTGGTCAATTGCGTACTGGGCTGCATCTTCGGGGAAACCTTCGCCGTAGCTGCTAATTAGCTGGTCGTATATTCCCGCTTTCGACATATGCATGTTGTCGCTGTAGCTTTGTGCTTTCTTCAGCGCATTCTTGAACTCTGTTGATACTTCAGGCTCTTTCAGGTTTTTGACAGCATCAAAAATGTTGTCGTAGGCCTTCTTGATTTCGCTTTCGCTGGCGTCTTCTTTGTCGATGACGGCTTTCGCCTCCGATAGCGCCGTGGCAAGGCCCGCTTGGCTTTCCTGGGTGTATTTGGCAAGCGTATCGGGGTCAAAGTTCATATATTGGTCGTAAACGGCTTGCAGCGTTGACTTATCAACGGTCTTGCTTGCCACCTGGGAAGATGACGCGCTTGAGCTTGATCCCGATGTTTGAGATTCGCCACCGCTGGCGAAGGAGCCAATGATTCCCAGTGCAAGGATGATTACGACAGCAATAAACCATTTTCTCTTATAGAAAGGCTTGTCTTTAGGCGCGGCCTTTTTATCGGTTTGCGGGATTGAAGTCTGTGCGAGTTGCGGTTCGGGTGTTTCGGTTGCGGTATTCGCTCCGCAATTTGGACAGAATCTTGAATTTTCGGAATATTCGCTTCCGCAGTGATTGCATGTTGGCATGGTTCCTCCTGTCGCTTCGATAATAATGTGATGTCGCATAACACTGAAGCAAAACCTAGGGTATTCTTTTTCGAAAACCAGCTTGTCCGTTTTTTGGGACATGGCGTGAACTTGCAATTATTTATAGTACTCGAAAAGGGAAAACGAGCCAAAAATGATTGCCCGCTGTAAAATGGTGCAGGGCAAATTAAGGGAGGGCGCTATGGATTTCTTCCAATCGTTTTACGACCGAAACGGCGACGGAAAGCTTACGGGCTTCGAGCGCGTTCGCTACGAAGAGGACAACTGGGCATACCCGGGCTCTTTGGTGCCCCACACGACAACTACTGATCCGGAGCTGAAAAAAGATCTGGGCTACGACGACGATGACGACTACAAGCCGTATTCCAGTATCAGCAGTCTTCTCGATGACTTCGATGATGACAACGACTTCGACGATGACGACTGGGACGACGACGATGACGACGACTGGGATGGCTTCAGCATTGAGCACGGAGACGTGCTGGACGATTTTGACGACTTCGGGGAAGAAAACAGGTATTGGTTCGCGCCTCGGAACAGCGAGGACCTTATCGGAGCGATTGCAACTCCAAAGTATTTAGAAGAGCCGCGTGTCCGGGCGCACCGCTGCTACAACTGCAAGTACTGGATTGATACGAAGCCAACCTGCAATACCCGCGATGACGGGTGTCGGGTTTATTACCGCCTGAAGATTGACCGCATTCTGAAAAACGACGCTCCCGACCTGGATGGTGAAGTCTGCGACCATTTCGAATTCAGGCATGGCGACCGCGGATAGCGAAGGCAATTGATTGCCTCAATTCAAGCTTGGATGTTGCGATTATACCGTGCTCGATGCTCGCGTAATAATCTTGGGATGGTTTGCGTTTATGGCGTGGTTATCGGCAAGGACTAAAATCCGAAGGGAAAAAGGGGGGGGAGGCATTGGTTAGCGTTGTGTTTGGCTTTATATCTTACTGCGATGTGTTACAATGCATATGCATAAGAAGTACGTTAGGAGGTATCATGGCAACAATGACGATTAGATGCGATGAAGCTGATAAAAAAGCTGCTGCAGAGGTTGCTGAGTACTACGGCTTCGACCTGTCTTCAGTAACTCGTGCTCTGTGGCGGCAAATGGCGCGTACGCATTCAATTCCTTTGAATCTTGGACGCTGGGAACCCAATGAAGAGAGCCTTGAGAGCATTCGCGAGGCTGATGCGATTCTGTCCGCCGGTGGCACGGGAAGATCCTTCGATAATGGCGCGGATCTTATCGCTGCGGCTTTGGAGGCGTAGCTTGTGGCAAAGTTGAAAGCCCAATTTGCGCCTTTTTTTTCTAGGGATGTGAAGCGCCTGGCGAAAAAGCACGTGGACACGCGCCCTCTGTCCGAGGTTATCGACCTGATTATTGAAAATACTCCTGAATCGGCTGAAACGCTCAAGCGTAGGCACGATATGCATATGCTTGTTGGCAATTGGTCGGGAAGTTCCGAGTGCCACGTGTGCAATGCCGGGGATTGGCTTCTTGTGTGGAGGACATCGGGTGGAATCGCCTTGATGCAGCGAACGGGAAGCCATGATGAGTTGTTCAGGTAGGTGCCTTGATGCGCACGAGCTGCTTGTTCGCTGCTGGCCACTTCGCAATGCGGCTTCGGTCCGATGCCGGCTTGGCTACGGCTCGTCCGTCCGCAACGCGCCATCAACCAGCGATAAACGCTGTGTCTTCGCGCGGCTCCAACTTGATTCCCGCCGTTGAAATGTCAGAGTTCTGAGATGCTTTTCGTTCCTGAAGAGCGGTTGCGTTATAATTTCGCACTTGAAAGATAGGTTTTAACGCGAAGCGATGGCGCACGAATCAAGAACAAAAACCGCGCGCTTTAAGGAACGTTCATATGGCGAATTGCTGCGAGCTTGGTACTGAAATGCCAGCTGTTTCCATTGATGCAATGGGCGAGGGTCGTCCGTCGGTTGATATCGACGCCAACGATAACGCTCTGACCCTGAATCTTCTTCCCATTGGGAAGAACGCGCTTATCCAGCAAGTAGGCGGAGAAGGCGCGCTCCGCCAGCACTTTCTTGACATGGGCCTGATCCCGGGCGCGCACGTGACCATGGTGAAGCATGCCCCCATGGGTGACCCTGTTCAGGTGCGCATTCACGGTTACGAGCTTACGTTGCGCTTGGAAGATGCGGCGCGCATCACGTTGTGCGATGTGGTGGACGAAGAAGTTGCGCGCATTGGCGATGCCCAGCGAAACACGGGGCAGCCGCAAAAGCGCGGTGTGTTCCCGGGCGGGCATCCTCATGAAACCGATCACCCTGGCTTTGGCGAAGGCGGCCGCTACCACAACGCATCCGAGGAAGCGCCGCTTCCCCAAGACAAGAAACTGACATTTGCCCTGGTAGGAAACCAGAACTGTGGCAAAACCACGTTGTTTAACCAGCTTACGGGATCCAACCAGCACGTGGGCAACTTCCCCGGCGTTACGGTTGACCGCAAAGATGGCCCGCTGTTGGGTCATGCAAACACCCTGGTCACGGACTTGCCGGGCATCTACTCTATGAGTCCGTATTCTGCGGAAGAGATTGTTACGCGCCAGTTCGTGCTGGAAGACAAGCCGTGCGGCATTATCAACATCGTGGACGCAACGAACATCGAGCGCAATCTGTACTTGACCATGCAGCTCCTTGAGCTGGATATCCCCATGGTTTTGGCGCTGAACATGATGGACGAAGTGTCCGCAAACGGCGGATCAGTGCTGGTCAACGAGCTGGAAGCGCAGCTGGGCATTCCTGTTGTTCCCATTAGCGCCGTGCAAGGCGAAGGCATTGCCGAGCTGGTGAACCACGCCATGCATGTTGCGTATTACGGCGAAGGCCCCAAGCGTCAGGACTTCTGCGAGGCCACGGAAAACGGCGGCGCGGTGCATCGCTGCCTTCACGGCATTATGCATTTGATTGAAGACCACGCCCAAAAAGCGGGCATTCCCGTGCGTTTTGCCGCATCGAAGCTGGCAGAAGGCGATCCGCTGGTGGCGCGTGCGCTGAATTTGGATGAAAACGAGCTGGAAACCATCGAGCACCTTGCGTTGCAAATGGAGGCAGAAAGCCACCTTGATCGCGCGGCGGCACTGGCCAGCATGCGTTTTTCCTTCATCGAGCGCGTCTGCGGCCTGACCGTGGTGAAGCCGCATGAAAGCCGCGAACACGCGCGCAGCCAAAAGGCAGACCGCATTCTTACGGGACGCTTCACGGCCATTCCCGCATTTATCCTGATCATGTTGGCGGTTTTCTTCCTGACCTTTGAAGTTATTGGCTCATTCCTTCAAGATTTGCTTGAAACGGGCATTGGTGCGCTGGGCGATATATGCGCCGCCGCCATGGAAAGCGCCCAAATAAACGAAGTGCTGCAATCATTTGTGATCGATGGCATTTTCGGCGGCGTAGGCAGCGTGTTGTCGTTCTTGCCCATCATCGCTGTGCTGTTCTTCTTCCTGTCTATGCTCGAAGACAGCGGTTACCTGGCGCGCGTGGCGTTCGTTATGGATAAACCGCTGCGTAAGCTGGGCCTTTCGGGGCGCAGCATTGTGCCCATGCTCATTGGTTTTGGCTGCAGCGTACCCAGCGTTATGGCAACGCGCACGCTTCCTTCGGAGCGCGACCGCAAGCTGACCATCATCCTTACGCCGTTCATGAGCTGTTCGGCAAAGCTGCCCATCTACGTATTCTTGGGCGAGGCGTTTTTCCCGCAGCAAGCGGGCCTGGTTGTGGGGCTACTCTACGTTCTGGGCATTGTCGTGGGTATTTTCGTGGCGTTCTTGCTGAAGAAGTTCGTGCTGAAGGGCGAAGCTGTGCCCTTTGTTATGGAGCTGCCGAACTATCGCATGCCAGCGGCGAAAAACGTTGGCCACTTGATGTGGGATAAATGTAGCGAGTTTTTGCATCGCGCGTTCACGATTATCCTGCTTGCGGTGCTGGTGATTTGGGCGCTGCAAACGTTCAGCTTTGGACTCAACGTGGTGCAGGATTCCGCCGACAGCATGTTGGCGCAGATAGCGGGCCTGCTTTCGCCTATTTTGGCTCCGCTGGGCCTGGGCGATTGGCGCATTGGCACGGCGCTGGTTTCGGGCTTTATTGCGAAGGAAAGCGTTGTGGCCACCATGATTGTGCTTTATGGCGGAGCATCGGCTCTTGCAACGGCATTCACACCGCTGGCGGGTGCGTGCTTGCTGGTGTTTTGCTTGCTCTACACGCCGTGCGTGGCAGCAATTGCAAGCATCAACCGCGAACTGGGCGGGAAATGGGCGCTGGGCATTGTGGTTGGGCAGTGCGCGGTGGCGTGGATCGTGGCGTTTATCGTGCGTTGCGTGGGCCTGCTGTTTGGTCTTGCATAATGCTCCAGTTGTCGCAAAAGCCAGGTGAAGAATAATTATGGGAACGAAAAGGTACTTCTTCTTTGATTACGATGGAACGCTTGCCATTCTGCTTACGCGCAATATCCCCGATAGCACGCGTGAAACGTTGCGCCTTTTGGAAGCGCAGGGGCATTTTGTGGCGCTTGCCACGGGGCGTTTGCAGTGCAACGCGCTTGATTTCATTGATAGCGCGGGCATTCGCAACGTGGTGTCCGATGGTGGAAATTCCGTTACGGTAGATGGCAAGCTGCTATGGATGCGCTCGCTTGACTTGCCGTCGGTGAAAGCGTGTCTGCATCGTCTTGATGAGCTGGGCGTTCCCTGGGCGGTAACCACGGATAACGTGCCGTGGCGCGTGTCGAGCAATCCTGATTTTGCAACGATATCAGGCGATTATTATCTGTCCACGCGCTACGATGCCAACTTGGATATTGACGCATTGACCCAGGTCATGAAAGTGTATATTCCGTGCGCAACGGAAAACATTCCCGCGTTGGTGGCCACGGGCGTTCTGGATGACGTGCCGTGGGTCACGTATAATTCAGGGGCGCTGTTCGTTGAACCAATGAATAAAGACGTGGGAATCCGCTATTTGATGGATTACTTCGACGCACCGTACGAAGATGCGGTGGTGTTTGGCGATGGCAAAAACGACATTTCCATGTTTTGTCCGAGCTGGACAAGCATTGCCATGGGAAACGCCGTGCCTGCGTTGAAAGAGCGCGCCAATTACGTGACGGATGCGTGCGATCAAGACGGCATTTATCATGCATGCCGTCATTTCGGGTGGATTTAGCGGCGGGCTGCGCGTTTCAGGGGCAGTGCCGTGCGCCGCAGATGCCGTGACGGGCGTTAGCGGTTAGTGCAGGCAGAGCGCGTAACGAGGCTGCTACTGGCGGCGCAATTGCGATTGGCTGATTCGCCTGTGCCCGTTTGCCATAGACGCAGGTAGAACGGCTGCAGGTAACGCGTGCGCAAAAAAGAGGGAAGGGAAGGACGCATGGACTGGACAGTTTTGGGCATTGAGCCAACTGCCGACAAGAAAGCGATAACGAAAGCGTATCGCACGCGGTTGATGCACACGAATCCCGAAGATAAACCCGAAGAGTTCAAGGTGCTGCGCGAAGCATACGAGCAGGCGCTTTCGTGGGCGTCGCGTCAAGAGGATGCGGCGAAGAACGCGAAATCCGCCCAAGCTGCAGCGGAAGGCGACTCCGAAGCGCTTGTCGCCGAGACGGCAAAAACACCCGAGGAACAATGGTTATTCCAGCTCACAGCGCTGTATGCGGATTTCCAGAAGCGTATCGATCCCGCTTTGTGGCGTAATTTGCTCACGCAGGATGTTGCCGTTGCGTTGGATAGCCGCCCCGAAATAGAAATGATGCTGCTGTTCTTCCTTCTTCATAACGGGAATCTTCCTCAAGAGGTGTGGCAGGTTCTGGAAGATACGTTCAAGTGGTCGCAGCGGCGCGAAGAGCTGTGCGAAACGTATCCGCGCCCGTTTGTGGATCACCTTTTGATTGATGGCGCGAAGTTTCCGCCGGCGCTTCCGTTCCAGCTGTTTTCGCCTGGTGAAAACGCTGAAGAATGCGATGCCTACCTGGACCTTTACTTGCAAGCGGGGCATTGCGAGTGGAAAGATGCGGCGCAGTTTTTGGATAAAATGGACGCGCTTTCCGAAACGCATCCGTACGGGCGCGCGCTGCGTTATCACTACTTGGCAACTCGGGGTGACGGCATGGGCGTTGTCAAGCTTCTGGAGCTAACGAAGGAGTTCCCGGAAGACGAGCACCTTAAAGAGGAGCTTGCGGAAACATATGCCGATGGCGAATCGTGGGAGCAATGCGAGGCGATTGTTCGCGGGTTGCTTGAAAATAACCGTGGGGATCGTCGTTTGATCTGGCTTTTAGCGCAGTCTTTGGCGGGTCAGCAGCGCTTTGCCGAAGGCGTGGAGCTTTTGGGCGATTTGATGCATGCCGCGGGCGGCGACCAAAAGGAGCTCATGGAGCTGAGCGACGTTCGCCAGCAATGGAACGAATCGCTTATCGAGCAGTACGAACAGCGCCTTGAACAGGGGGATTGTTCCGACAAGCTGCTCTTCGAGCTGGCGTGGTGCTACTTGCAAAACGAGCGCGATGAAGAATCGGTAGAGCTCATCGATCGCATTGACCCGGAAAACATTGAACCGTACGAGTACTACAACTTGTCGTCGCAGGCGTTTTTGGCAACGGAGCGTTATGAGCGGGCGTTCGAGGACTCAAAAGCCCTGGTAGAAGTGGTGCGCGCCATGCAGCCCGATGGAACAGAGCGCACCAGGAAACGTATGGCGCGCCTAGCGGAGATGATTGCCCGCTGCGGCGATGCCCTTTACGCGCAAAAGCACCCCGAGCTGGCGCTTCCCTATTATCAGGAAGCAGCGGAAGTGGACCCCGATAATCCCGAGCGCTTGACGCATTATTCGCGCGTTATGGCGTCGCTGAACCGATGGCCCGAGGCGGCTCAAGCGGCGGAGCGCCTGATAGACGTGATGCCGGGGGCGTACCACGCCCATTATTTGCTGGCCCAGTACTGTTTTGAGATGCGCAACGATCGCGATGCTTTTTATCAGGTGAATTATGCGCTCGAGCTGGAAAAAGGCGACTTGGGCGTGTATGTTTTGCGTCTGCGCATTCTGCTTCGCAACGGTGCGCTGCAGCAAGCCGCCGACGATTTGCGATTTCTGGAAGACAGCCAATGCGGCGATTACCTGCCCGTTTTATGGTGCAAAGCGCTCTATGCCGAAGCTACCGATGCGGCAGCTATTGGGTCGGAAGAGGCATTGCCGAACGAGGGCAAGCTCTACGATGGCACGCTGTTCGTTCTTGAGCATGGGCGGGCGGCGGCGCTTGCAATCTATCGCGAAATTTACGAGCGCTTAAAGCAAGGCGAAGAGATGGATTGGCCTGGTCAGGCGTGTTTTCGCTTAGCAATCCTTTCGCAAGACGAAAAAGATGCGTCACCCGAATGGCAGCTTGAGGTGCTGGACAAAGGCTTGGAGCTTGACCCGAACGATGCGGATTGTCTCTCGTTTCGGGCGTGGCTTTTGCGACGTTTGGACCGCACGGACGATGCCGTTGAGGCGTATCTTCGTTTGGCTCGGCTTCCCCATGACGATATTGAGACCGAGCGTGCGTTGGCGCAGCTGTACGGGAAGAATCCCGAGGTCAATGCGCAAAAAGCGCTCGACTACTATCAGCAGGTGCTTGAGCAGGAGCCAAAAGACCCTGTAACGCTTTATTACGTGGGCCTGTATGCGTACTTTGTGCGCGACTTCGCCCTGGCAGAGAGTTACTTCTTGCGCGAGCGCGCGGTGGAGCCGGAAAGCCCCGATAGCTATCGGATGCTCTCGTTCGTGTATGAGGCGCTGGGTCGCTATGACGATGCGCTGCGGGAATGCGACGGCCTGCTGCTCAAGTCGAAGACGGCGGGGAAGCTGGCGGTGAGCCATTATCTGCGCAAGGCGCTGGTGTTGCGTCGGGCGGGGCGGGCGCGTGCAGCGGTGGAAATGCTATTCCATGCGTCGTTTTCGTTTGCGTACGATTCCGTGTACGCGGATGTTGCCGACGTGCTTTTGCAGTTTGGCCTGTTCGATCAGCTGTGTGCCCATCTTGACTCGTGGGGCGACGTGAACGAAAAGCACGATGTTTCGCCGCAAAGTTTAGGCGGCTTGGCGTACTACCGCGCTCTTCAGGAGCTTTTAAGTGCGGGAAGCTTGCGGCGTGCGAAGCATTTTGCGCGCGCGGGAAGTCCTCATATGAGCGATGACCAGCGTTTTCAGATGCAACGGATTCTGGCGGCGCATACCAGGGATTTTCGGGCGTATGAATCGCTTTTGTTGAGTCGCATTAAGGACAAGAAGGAGCGAGAGGCAACCATCTTCCAGGAGCTGTCGGACCTGGCATTGCTAAAGTGGCATCGGGGCAATGCGCAAGCTGCGGTACAATATGCACAAGAGGCCGTGGCAGAGATTGATGCTCTGCTGCTTCCCTATAGCACGCATCGGCGTCATTTCCTGCTGTGGCAAGCGGCAATGTTTGCTTTGTTGGGGCAGGTCGATCAGATGCGCGATGCGCTTTCGCAAGCCGATGAGCTGCCGTTATGCGAACGGTGCGGTAACGGAGCATGCTGTGACAGCGTGCTGTTCAAGGCGCTGGTCGGCTTGATTCAGGGTGATGTGGTCACGTGCTGCGAGCTGGTTAAGCTTGGCCGAAAGAAGTGGCCGGGTTCCCTGGGCCTTGCGTGCCTTGAGCAGGAGCTCAAGCGGCAAGGGGAGCTGTAGCTGCGCTGCATCCGCGTGGGCGGCAGCGGGTGCGTTGCTGCTGGCGGTGCGTGCGGGCGCAGGCGCTTCGGGTGTGCGGCTGCTGGCGGTGTGCGCGGGGCTGCTTGCCAGAGCGCAGCCGCGGCAGAGAGTGAAAGAGGAATTTAGTAGTAGGTGTCTTCGCATGTTGGTTGGCATTGATCTTGGAACAACAAACAGCCTGGTCGCGTGCTTCCGCGATGGATGTGCTCAGGTAATTCCCAATAGGTTGGGTAAGCTGCTCACGCCCTCGGTGGTGGCTATCGACGAAAATGGCATGATTCTGGTGGGCGAAACAGCGCGCGCTTTCGGCATGCTGCATCCCTTGAGCGTGGCAAGCGTTTTCAAGCGCAGTATGGGCACCGACCGAACGTTCGAGCTTGACGGTATGGAGTTTCGCGCCGAAGAGCTGTCCCGTTTCGTGTTGCGTTCCCTGAAGGAAGACGCCGAAGTGTACTTGGGCTGCGAAGTGGACGAGGCCATTATCAGCGTGCCCGCCTACTTCAACGACCTGCAACGCAAAGCCACAAAACGTGCCGGCGAACTGGCGGGACTCAAGGTGAGCCGCATTATCAACGAACCCACGGCGGCGGCAATTGCGCATGGCGTGGGCGGCGCGGCGGCACGTCCGACCGAAGAAATGGCGGCTGCGGGCATGGGAACCATTGCGGTTCAGGCCGCGCAAGGTGAGCCGGTGGACGAGCGTTGCCTGGTGTTTGACCTGGGTGGCGGCACGTTCGACGTTTCGGTTCTGGAGTTTTTCGCGTGCATCATGGAGGTCCATGCTATTGCGGGCGACAATTTTATTGGCGGCGAAGATTTCACCGAGCTTTTGGAAACCATGTTCCTGGCGCGCATTGGCATGGCGCGGCAGGTGCTTGATAATCGCGCGCAGGCAGAGCTTACTAAAGCGGCCGAAGAGGCGAAATGTCGCTTCTCGGAATCAGAAACCGTTACGATGAGCTGGACTTTTGCAGAAAAGCATTACTCGGAAGACTTCACGCTTGAAGAATATGAACAAGCATGTCAGCCGTTGCTTGAGCGTTTGCGCCGCCCCATTGAGCGCAGCTTGCGCGACGCCGACGTTCATTTGGAAGATATCGACCGCATTGTTTTAGTGGGCGGCGCCACGCGTCTTCCCGTGGTGCGGCGTTTTGTGGAAAAGGTGTTTCGCCGCAAGCCCGAAACGCTTGTTGATCCCGATACCGCCGTTGCATTGGGTGCTGCGTTACAGTGCGGCATGAAAATGCGCGATGCGGAAATCAGCGAAGTCGTTTTGACCGACGTATGTCCGTTTACGCTGGGCACCGAGGTCGTTGCCGGCAACGGCACGTTCGAAGAAGCAGGGCATTTCCTTCCTATCATCGAGCGCAACACCGTGATTCCGGTAAGCCGCCGCCAGCGCGTGAGCACCGTTTACGACAATCAGTCGCAGGTGGTTGTGAAAATCTTGCAAGGTGAAAGCCGCATGGCGTCCAACAACTTGCTGCTTGGCGAGATTTCTGCGTCGGTTCCGGCGGGTCCACGCGGGCAAGAAGCCATTGACGTGATTTTCACCTACGATGTGAATTCCCTGCTTGAAGTGGAAGTTTGCATTCTTTCCACGGGCGAAGTGCACAAGATGGTCGTCCAAAATGAAGAGCACAAGATTTCCGATGAAGAAGCAGCTGCTCGTTTCGAGCGCTTGTCGTATTTGAAGCAGAATCCGCGCGAAGATGAAGCGAATCGCTTGCAGCTTTTGCGTGGCGAGCGCATGTACGAAGAAGCAACGGGTCAGCGACGTGAGATGATCGATGCTGCAATGATGGAGTTCGATCGCGTGCTGAACAGGCAAGACTTCTACGAAATTGAAGTTGCGCGCGAGCGTCTTCGCAAGTTTTTGGATACGTTTGAGTAGCTGAGGTTCGCGGTTGGGCATTTCGTTTGACTCTTGGAGCTTGACGATTGGAGCTTCAGGATATCCGAAGTGCTTTGCCGCGTTGCACCGAATGGTGCCTTGCGGCGGAAAAACGCTTCCGCTGCAAATGTTGCTTTTGGTCTTTGCTAGGCGTTCGTTTGTTTTCGCGTTAAACTGATACGGATGCGCTAATGCATCGGTATAACGAATATCGCCATCTAAGTTTCCGTGGGAAAGGTGCGCACATGAAAGTCATTACCATCAGCCGTGAATACGGAGCAGGCGGGCACACCATTGGACGCCAAGTTGCCGAGCGCCTGGGCATCAATTTTTATGACCGCGACATTATTCTGAGCACTGCGCGCGAAAGCGGTCTTGATGTTGACCGAGTCATCGAGGAAGAAGAAGTCATGCGCAAGCGCGATTCGTTCCTGCGCGCGATTCTTCCTGCGTCTTACGACATTAAAGACACCGTGTTCGAGTATGAGCGCCGCGCCATTATCAAGCTGGCAAACGAAGGTCCTTGCGTGCTTTTGGGTCGCTGCGCTGGTGTTACGCTGGAAGAGGAAAACATCGATCACATGAGCGTGTTCCTGTTCGCCGACGAGGCGCATCGTTTGCCGCGCGCCATGGAGCTCAACGATTGCACCGATCCTGAACAGGCACGACGCATTATGCGCAAGATTGACTCTGGCCGTCACGCTTATTACGAGTGCTACACCGGCCGTCATTGGGGCAGCGTCCACGAGTACACCATGGCGCTTGATACAGGCACCTTGGGCATGGATACCTGCGTTGACCTGGTGGCACGCGCCGCGCAATCGATGTAGGCGCCAAGGCAAGAAACAAGGTAAGGGCATCTGACCCTTCGCATCCGTTTTTCGCTCCTCATATTCATCTGCGTGTTCGCGGCGAGATTTCCAGCGAGTTGCGGCTTCGCGAATGCTTCATCGTGGATTGCAGGTTTGCGGACGGGTAAACGAATGAACGTACAAACGCATAAGCGCTCGGGTTCGCTGCTTTTCAAGCGGCAACCCGGGCGCTTTTACTCGCTTTGAGCCATAAGGTTACCCAAATCCTCCAAAAATGAGCCATATAGTCTTGCAAAATCTCCCACGACCCCTGTAATATGGAACATGATTGCAAAGTCTTTAAGACACCGGAGCTGCCTATAGTGCAGGCGCTACCAGGCACAATGAGCCTGGCTGCGTTTGGAAGCAACTGGCGATGTGTTGATCCTGAACAATCGCTGTTTCTTCCGAATGCGCTTGCCGCTTATCCGGTTTCGCTTCTTTGCGAGTCCGCTGAACAGGAAGGGAGTGCCATGAAGAGAATACGGAAATTGCTGGGAATGGCTGTGGCGTTTGCGTTCGCCCTGGCTATTCTGCCCGCGACAGCGCTCGCGGTAGACGAGTACGATTTGCATGTTAATGGCGAGCAGTTCACCAGCGAAAAGCTTACCATCGACTGCGGCCAGGGAACCGCGACATACGACCCTGCCACGCAAAATCTTACTTTGAACAACGCCACCATCACGAAAGCAACAATGAGTGGCGGCATTTATTCGATGCTCTCGAATGATTTGACCATCACGCTTCAGGGCAACAATCAGATCACCCTGGAGAATAATCTGGGCGCTATTATCAAGAGCAACCTTAAGATCGAGGGTCCAGGCACGCTTACGATTAACGTTACCGGGGATACGCAGGATGGCATTACCTGCCAGCGGGGAAGCGTTGACATCATGAACGCCACGATTGTTATTAACTCATCCGGCGGTATTGGCATTTCCGCCTATGGAACGGTGCGTTTGGACAACGTGAATCTTACGGCCAACGGCTTGTATGCGGGTATCGATGCGTTCAATCTGATCATCGCAAACGGCTCCGACGTTAAGCTTTCTGCCACGGAAGAAGGCTGCAATGCGGCGTACATTGCTCCTGGTGATGGTCAGACTGGCGGTGGAAGCATCTACGTCAACAACTCGAGCGTAGTGGCAGAAAGCCTCTTCCCGGGTCTGTTCGCTCAGGCCGACTTGTCAATCAGCGGCGGCAGCGTTAAGGCTACGTCCGCCAAGGATTCTCCCATTTGGGCAAGAGGCGACCTCACCATCTATGGTGGCGCGAAAGTTGAGCTTTCCGGCATGTATCCTTCTGGTTGCAACGGAACGTTCAGGGTTGGTTTGGTTGACGTTGATGCGAAGAACACGAACCAGGAAAATATTCCAGCAATCGCTGATAACCCCGTTATCCTGGATGACTACACGCTGAAGACCGCCGTTGCCGTTGATAGCGAAGGTGCAACGATTGACCTTATCGAGCACGATGGCGTTGAGGCGGCTAAGGGCTACCTTAACCTGTACAAGAACATCCACTTCACCACGGGTGACGCGATTGTTTCGTATAGCTTCCCCTTTGAGAAAAGGGTTGTGAAGGGTGGCGACATTGCTCCTGGTCAGCAGGAGTTTGAGCTGGAGATCTTCTACGTTGGCGCGGGTGTAATCGAGTATTATGCCGACGTGACCATAACGGGCAAGGTCATGACGAACGGCGCAGAAACTTACGAGGGACGACTGACCATTGAAGGACCGAAGGACCAGGTAAGGGGTCTTACGAGCGAAGGCTTCTTGGTTCGTGAGAAGAATACCGCAGTTCCGGATTGGACGTATTCGGACGCGGTGTACATGATTAGCTGCTACGAAATTGAAATCACCGACAATAACGCTCAGGGTGGCAATATTGTTTCGGGCTACACCATTATGCCTGCGCACCTGGTAGTGACCGACAACGGCGAATTCTACGAGCCGGTGCCGAATGTGGATCCTGTACGGGTTATGGAGTTCGAGAACATCTACACCAAGAACAACGCTCCTGGTGGCGACCCGGGTGATGGCGATAACCCGGGACCGGGTGACGGCGACGATCCGAACAAGCCCAAGCCGGGCGACGGCGACAAGCCGGGTACGGGCGACAAGCCCAAGCCGGGTGCCGATGGCAAGACGCAGCCTGCTGCGGATGGCAAGACCATCCCCCAGACGGGCGATAACACCGCAGTCCTGATGAGCATTGCAGTTCTGCTGATGGCCGCGTGCGTTTCCGGTGCGGTGGTTTTGGCGAAAAGGACGCGCAAGGAGTAAGGGATAGCGCTGTCTGTTTTTGCAAAAAAATCGGTTAGGCGAAACATGCTTTCGTCTAACCGATTAAGCGTTTAGCCGCAGATTGGGCGCTGTGTTTGGGTATGGCATCTGGATGCAGCACTCGAATAGGGCGTCCAAGCGCTGAAGATGCTATTTTGCGCGCCAGCTGTTATGCAAGGGCAACTTGCGGGCAGTTGGCGCGTACGTTTTCCGGCCCCCGGAAAAGAAGTCCTTGTTCAGTCATTTCTTCGCCGATTTCTTGGTATTCGGCCCCGCCTTTTGACACGCGCTCTATTTCCTGTGGCGTAAGCGGACGAACCGGGCGGGCGGGTGCGCCAATTGCGAGCATGCCATCGGGGATGTTCGCCGTGCCAGTCACCAGCGCGCCAGCGCCAATCAGGCAATGGCTGCCAATAACGGCGCCATCGAGCACCGTGGCTCCCATTCCAATCAGACTTTCGTCTCCCACGGTGCACCCGTGCAGAATGGCACCATGGCCAATCGTCACGCCTTTTCCAATTTGGCACAATCCGTGCAGGTCAACATGGATGCAGACGTGCTCTTGCATGTTCGTGCGATTGCCTACTACAATGTGTCCTTCGTAATCGCCGCGCGCACTGGCGGAATGCATGACGGTAACGTTTTCGCCGATTTCGACAGAGCCTACAAGGCATGCGCTCGGCGCAACCATAGCGCTTTCGGCAAGATGTACGTTGTGGTAGTTCACGGTGGTCTCCTGGCTGTTTTTTCGGGGCGTTGATGTCCTCTTTTCTTTTCCTGCATTTTCCCGCGCGACTTGTTTGGGGCGTGCTGTATGTTCGATAATTTGCGAAAAGAACACGTGAGCGGCGACGGTCGTGCGGGCGTGGGCGGCTACGGGTGTGTTCGTGATGCAGCTGCGGGCGTGTGCGAGCGGCCGCGACGCAGATGCGAAAACGGAAGGGGATGAAAGCGGTCATGACGAAGGGAACGGCACGGCGTTTCGCCATAACGGTAGTGTTGCTGCTGGTCGTGGTGGGGTCCGTGACGCTTTTCAGCGTTTATGGCGAAGCGTTCTTTCCGGCGTATCGCGTGGCCTCGCGCACGATTATGGCTGCGCTTGCATCGCTGACCAGCGTGCTTTCGCCTTCAGTTTCTGTGTGCGATTTCTTGTTGGTGGCGCTTGTTGCGTTGGCGGTTGTTTCGCTTGCATGTTGCGTGGCGCGCCGCAAGTCGCTTTTGACGTGGTTTTCGCGCGCGCTTTTGGTTGCGTCCGCGTTGGCAACGGTGGTGGTGTGCGGTTGGGCGCTGAACCATTATGCGCCGCCCTTGTCTCAAGAAATCGGTCTTGACGTGCGCGAATATACGGCCGAGGAGTTATATGACACCACAGATTATTACTGGCAGCAGGCGGCATCGTACGCAACGCAAGTGCAGCGCGATTCCGAAACAGCCCAGGTAATTCCTGCATCGTTTGATGACCTAGCGGCAGAAGGCGGTACTGCGTTTGCGCCACTTGCTTCCCAATACGATGTGTTCAACGGCTCCACGGCGCCTGTTAAGCGCCTCTCGCTTTTGGGGGACGCGTTGCTGTATACGGGGTCGGACGGCATTTTCATTCCTCTAACGGGCGAGGCGAACGTTCCCGAGAACTGCGCTCCCGCCACGCTTGCGTTCAACATGTGCCACGAAGCGGCTCATCGTCTGGGTATTGCTGCCGAAGAGGAAGCGAACTTTGCCGCATTTATGGCATGCTCGGCAAGCGGCGATCCCAACTTCGCCTATTCTGGGTATTACCGCGCGTTTGTGGCATGTTTCAACGCTCTGGCGGAAAACTACCCGTCGTTGGTGGAGCAGCTTTTGAGCGCCGATAATGTTACCGCTGAAAAAGCGCTGGTCATTCGCGATATGCTGCAAACGAGCAATCATTACACCGCGTATAGTGGCACGGTTTCCGAGGCAGGCCAAGCGGTAAACGATGCGTATCTGAAGACGTTTGGCCAGCAGGAAGGCACCCAATCGTACGGCGAATGGGTTGATTACCTGATTGCGTGGCGTGCTGCCCTTTCTAACGCAAGCTAACGGGTACAATAAGCGCAGCAAAAAAATGCGTGGAGCGCGCTCGGGCATGCAGTGGTTGATTGCGCGGGCTTCGGAATGCACGAGCACGACAAAGCGAATCTCGCCGCCTTCTGCCAAGGGTTTTGTTGACAAAAGGTGGGGTAATTTGTCACGATTGAAAAAAGGAGAAGCGTTATGGGAAATTGTCATGAAGAGGGTAAAACCGCTGTTGTAGGCGTTATTTTGGGAAGCGAATCCGATTTGCCGGCCATGCAACCCTGCATGGATCAGCTTGAGGCCTTTGGCGTTCCCTATGAGCTGAAAATCGCCAGCGCGCATCGCAAGCCGCTGGAAGTGCATGAGTGGGCAGCAGGTGCGCACGAGCGCGGCATGAAAGTCATCATTGCTGCTGCTGGCAAGGCGGCGCACTTGGGTGGCGTTGTTGCTGCATACACGCCGTGTCCCGTTATCACCGTTCCCATGAAGACAAGCGACTTGGGTGGCTTGGATTCCCTGCTGTCCATGGTGCAGATGCCCAGTGGCGTTCCTGTTGCGTGCGTTGCCATCAACGGCGCTAAGAATGCTGCTATTTTGGCTGTTCAGATGCTTGGTACGGGTTGCGATACCGCGCGTCAGAAGATCATCGACTTCAAGGCGGACATGGCAAAATAACGCTTGCGAGCCTGCGGGTTGCGGTTGCGGCATGGCTGCGGCGGTGGCTCGGTTGCGATTGGACCGCGCGTTGCGTCTTGCGCGGCGCAGAAGGGCGCTGGACCCTTCGCCTGTAGACCACTCGGCCGCAGGGCCCTTCGGCTGCCAACAGGCCAAATGAAACGTAAAAGCGCGAATCGGAAAGAGAAGAGAGAAGCGCAATGAAAAAGTTCTTGATGGGAAACGAGGCGTTTGCCCACGCGGCGCTTGAGGCGGGCGTGCGCGTGGTGGCGGGATACCCCGGAACGCCATCTTCTGAAGTGGTGGAAACCATCGCCAAGCTTCACGCGCAAGGCGCAGCAGAAGGCGTGCATGTGGAGTGGTCCACGAACGAGAAAGCTGCGCTTGAGCTTTTGGCGGGCGCTTCGTATGCGGGCGCGCGCACGCTGTATACCTGCAAACAGATGGGCATGAACGTGGCAAGCGACCCGTTGATGTGCGTGAATTATGTGGGCATCAAGGGCGGCATGGTGCTGTACGTAGCCGACGATCCCGGTCCCATCTCTTCCCAGACCGAGCAGGACACGCGTCGTTATGCGGCCTTCGCGAAAGTGCCTGTACTTGATCCCTCGACCCCTGAACAGGGCTTTGCCATGATGAAAGAGGCGTTCGAGCTTTCCGAGCGCTATCACACGCCTGTTATCGTGCGTCCCACCACGCGCATCTGCCACGCATCGGCGTTCTTCGACGTGGCCGACCATACGGTGGCGCGCGCCGTGCCCGAAGAGGGTTTCGTGCGCGATTCCAAGTGGGTTATTTTCCCTGCTCGTGCGTTCGCGGCGCATCACGACATCAATAAGCGCCTGCCCGAGATAGGAGCCGAGTTCTCGCGCGGTCCGCTGGCGGCGGCGTTCAACCCCGTGGTGCGCGGCGGCGAAAAAGAGGCGCATGACCCGATTTTGGGTATTGTTGCCGGCGGCGTAAGCGCGGCGTATGTGCGCGAAGCATTGCAGATGATTGAGAAACGCGCTGCTGATCAGGGTGTATTCGTTCCTGCGTATAAGTTCATGCAGATTGGCTTGCCATACCCCTTCCCGCAAGACGCGGTGCTGGAATTTGCGCAGGGCTTGACCGACATTCTGGTAATCGAAGAGCTTGATGGCGTTTTGGAAGACGAGCTTTTGCGTTTGGCGGGCCTGCGCCATCTGAACTACAACGTACATGGCCGCGTTACGGATGAGGTGCGTGCTGCCGGCGAAAATGATGTGGATAATCTTGCGGCTCGTCTGGCGTGCTACCTGGGCATTCCGAGCTGCGGTCCTGATGAGCCGGCCGTTTTGTACGAATCGGAAACTGATCCGCTGCCGGTGCGTCCGCCCGTGTTGTGCCCCGGTTGCCCGCATCGTGGCAGCTTCTATGCGGTGAAGCGCGCGTTGGGCAAGACGCCCGCCACGTATTGCGGCGATATCGGCTGCTACACGTTGGGCAACGCGAAACCGCTCGATGCTGTGGATACGTGTCTGTGTATGGGTGCGGGCATTACTATGGCGCAGGGACTTTCCCTTGTTGACCCGGGCAAAAAGGCGCTTGCATTCATTGGTGATTCCACGTTTTTCGCCAGCGGCATGACGGGCGTGGCAAATGCGGTGTACAACCAGCATGACATTACCATTATTGTGCTGGATAACGCGACCACTGCCATGACGGGTGCGCAGCCGCATCCGGGTACGGGCCAAACGCTCATGGGACCCAAGAGCGAGCCCATTTCCATTGCTGCCACGTTGGAAACGCTGGGCGTGAAATGCATTGAAACAGCGAACCCTTTGCATTTGGAAGAAAGCATCGCTGCTGTTCAGAAGGCTGTTTCGTTTGAGGGTCCTTCGGCGGTTATTTTTGTTGAGCCATGCATCCAGCTGAAAAAGCCGCTTCCTGCGGTAGTGATCGATACGGAAAAATGCACGGGATGCAAGAAGTGCATCACTGAAATCGGCTGCCCTGGCATTGGCTTCGATAAGGCGCTGCAAGGTCCGAAGAGTGCCGCGCGTGGCCAGGCGTTCGTGAATGCAGGGCTGTGCAACGGGTGCGGTTTATGCGTGCAGATATGCCCATCATCTGCGATTATGCCGGCGAGTGCGCACGCGAAGAAAGGGGAGAGCAATGATTAACATCCTTTTGGCGGGCGTTGGCGGCCAAGGCACGGTGCTTGCGGCCAAGGTGTTGGCTCAGGCGGCGCAGGACAAGGGCTGGCATGTGCGCACGGCCGAGACGATTGGCATGGCGCAGCGCGGCGGCAACGTAACATCCCATGTGCGCATGGGTGATTGCGGCGAACGGGTGAGCTCGCCGCTGATTGCGCGCGGAACGGCCCAGGTCATTGTTGCGTTCGAGCCAGCTGAGGCGGCGGGTGCGTTGAAGTACCTTGCCCCGAACGGTGTGGTGGTCACGGCATCGACGGGCGTGCAGCCAGTAACGGCGGCGCTTTCCGAGAGACCGTACACGGCTGCAGGCGTGCTTGCAGAACTCAAGCGCTTGCTGGCCGATCGCGTGGTGGTTGTGGACGATGCAGCGCTTACGGCTTCGGTGGGAACTACGAAAGCGCTGAACACGCTGCTGCTTGCAGCGGCGGTGAAAACCGGGCGCCTTCCCATCAGCTTTGACGAGCTGCGTGCTGCTATCCAAGCATGCGTGAAACCGCAGTTCGCTGAACTTAACTTCAAAGCAATTTCCCTGGTGGAAAACGGAAATTAACTCTTTAAGAGCGACGGGCCCACGATATTCGAATAGGGCAACCGACAAGGGTGGCTATTGACATTATTTTAGTGTTGATGGCCGCCCTTGTTTTTTGTTTTCTCAAAAATCGTTCACAGTTATTGAAAAAAGCGACTTTTTTGGAATAAACTCTCAAAAAACGATAACTGTGAACGACTTTTGCGAGGGGGCGCATGTATCAATGGAGAATGTCATTCTTTCGGGGCGTGATGCTGTTTCTTTTTTGACGTCTTCTCTAGTGAAACAGCTTGATGCCGATAATGAATTCGCAGCATATATCTCCCGGTCATCGAATAATTTCATGGCCTATCTTTCGGGCTCAATGGATTTTACGCCGCTTCTTTGTCCCATTGAGGGGCGTCCGAGGATGTCGAAACAAGAGGGCGCTCAGCTTGCGCAGATGCTTTCGGTTTCATTGCCTTTGCATATCATGGTTTCCTCGGCATCGTGTCGCCGAAACTCTAAGAGCATGCGTTGCTCGGTTCAACCTGGCGGCATTCCTGGTGATTTATGCTTTAAAGTGGCAGATGGTTTTTATTGTATTTTGCCCGAGCTTGCTTTGTTGCAGCTTGCTAGAGAATGCACGGATATCCAAATTGTTGTGCTGATGAGCATGCTGTTTGGGATTTTTGCTAAAGACAGAGAAACGGGCGGTCTTGTGCCTCGTAGAAGCGTAACAACGCCTGCTAAAGTTGCGGCGTTTATTGAATCGTGCGAGCAGAGTTGTTTGAAGGTGCCCAATGGACTCTCGCGTGTTAAAAAGCTTGTTCCCTTAGCTGTTCGTGGGGCGGCAAGTCCAAAGGAAATCGAATGTGCTCTTAGATTGGGATATCCAGTTGAACTGGGAGGATGTGGTCTTGGTATTCCCGAAATGAATTACCGGCTGGATATCCCGTCAACAACGCGCGCTCGTTATTGCGATTTGTACTGGCCCGAGCAAAATGTTGCGGTGGAATATCATGGCGCATTCGAGCATGCTTTGCCCGGTTCTCTTGAGGCAGATGCCCTTCATGGTAATGATCTGGCTTCTATTGGTGTTCCTATATTCAATATAACAGCAGGTCAGCTAAGAAATCTAACTTCTTTTAACCATGTTGCACGATTGGTGGAGAAGCAAATCTTTGCATATAAAAAACCGCATGCACATAAATGCAACAGGATTCTTTTTCCGTCCACCGTGGTGTTTCATGACAAGCAGCAAGCCTTGAGAGATCAAATCGATGCTGCTTTTGCTCTCTTCGGATTCTAAAATCGTTCACAGTTATTGAAAAAAGCGACTTTATTGGAATAAACTCTCGAAAAACGATAACTGTGAACGATTTTTACGATAACTTGGATATAAAACAGTTCTCGCTTGCTGGCAAGCGGCTTACGGAAAGGATTGCTTGTGCTTACTATTGGATGTCATTTGTCCTGTTCAAAGGGGTATGCCGCCATGGCAAAACAGGCGGCATCTATTAATGCGAACACGTTCCAGTTTTTTACGCGCAACCCGCGTGGTGGCAAGGCAAAAGCCATCGATCCAGCGGATATTGCGAAGTTCGAGGCTCTGGCGGCGGAAAATGGCATAACCGTGTTCTTGGCGCATGCGCCCTATACGCTCAATCCCGCATCGAATAAGCCCGAGACCTGCGCGTTTGCTCATCAGGTTCTTGTCGATGACTTGCAACGCATGGAAGCAACGCCCGGTCAGCTTTACAACATGCATCCGGGAAGCCATGTGGGTCAAGGTGTTGACGTGGGCATCGAAAAGATTTCCGCTATGCTCAACGATGTGCTGCAGCCGCCGCATACCACCACGCTTCTGCTAGAAACAATGGCGGGTAAGGGGAGTGAAGTAGGCGGCACGTTTCAGGAGATTGCCTTGATTATTGAGCGCATTGAGCCTGGCTTGCGCGAACAAGTGGGCGTGTGCTTGGATACCTGCCACGTTTGGGATGCCGGCTACGACATTGTTGAGGACTTAGATGGCGTGCTGCGTGAGTTCGACCAGGTCATTGGCTTGGATCGCCTGCGTGCCATCCACTTGAACGACAGCATGAACGAGCGCAGCTCCCATAAAGATCGCCATGCCGCTATTGGGGCGGGTCACATTGGGTTTAACGCACTGCGTGCCGTAACGCGTCATCCGTTGCTTTGCGACCTGCCGTTCTTCCTGGAAACGCCCCATGAGAACTTAAGCGGCTGGGCGGAAGAAATCGCCCGCTTGCGCGCATAAAGCAAGCAGCAGCGGAGATTCGGGCTGTGTTCGTGGGCTCGCGAGCCCCGCAACTTGCTGAACCCGCAAGCCCGCCGAGCCTGCGCCCGCTGCAAAAAACGGGCGAGTAACAAAAACGGGACCGAACGTGGTCCCGTTTTTTAGTGCTAAGAGGTTTGTCAAAACCGTACAAGCGCGGCACGGCTTGGCTTGGCTTCGACTTAGTCCCAGTTCTCCTGCTCAACAACACATTCAGAGAAAATAGGAGCATCGAGTTCCTTTGCGATATTCTCGCGCGGATGCAGGTACGCCAGTTCCAAAAGGAAGGCAAGACCGCCCACGCGCGCGCCGCATTTATGGACCAAGTGGATTTGCGCAATAGCGGTGCCGCCCGAAGCAACAAGGTCATCGACCAGCAGTACAACGTCGTCTTCGGAAAGGGCGTCGGCGTGGATGTGCAGCTCATCGGAGCCGTATTCCAGACCGTATTTCTCGGAGATGGTGTTGCGCGGCAGCTTACCCGGCTTGCGTGCCGGCACAAATCCAACGCCCATCTTCAGCGCAACGGGTGCACCCAGGATGAAGCCACGCGCTTCAGCGCCCACGACTTTCGTGATGCCGGCGTCTTTGAAAGCTTCCGCAATGTCGTTCACGAGCGACGAAAAAGCTTCCGCATCGGCGAAAACGGGCGTCACGTCCTTGAACATAATGCCCGGTTGAGGGTAGTTGGGCAGGCTGATAACAAGGTTTTCATAATCAATATCGCTCATGGAACGTCCTTCTCGCGGGTCTACGGCACAGATTGCAGGGGCGTGATTTTCTGCTCACGCGGGCTGCGCGCGGTCTTGCTGTGGCAAAATCGCCACGTTTTCTTCTAAACACAAACAGCAGATATTGTACTACCATCAGGCATTTTTTTCGCCAAATTAAGCGTCGATTTCTCTTTCTTCAAGCATGTCCGTTTCTTGGGACGCGTAAAATTGCCCAAAGAAGTACAATTATTCGAAGATGATTCGCACTTTGGCGAAAAGTGCGGTTGACTGCCGGCGAAGGAATGCGCGATGCTTGGAAGGAGCGTGCACGTTATGCGAAAAAGGGACGAAGATTGCCGCCGCCGTTGCGGTTTTTCTGATGGCCTCGCCCGCTCCTTTCATGCACGCCAGCACGTGTCCTTGGCGGCTTGGTGTTTAGTGGCGCTTTTGACGACCGTCGTTCTGGGAGCGACTGTCTGCACGCCCGTTGCGCCCGCGTCTTCGGCATCTTCGGGCACTTCGCCTTCGCAATCGGCGGCATCTGCTTCAAGCGCGGCACCTGCTGAAAGCCAAGAAATAGAAGTTGAACTGGAGAAACTTTCGCAGAGCCTCCCTGAAGAAGGCTTGCCTGAAAAATACATCGACGAATCATTTTTGGGATGCAGCGATAAAGTGGAAAGAAAAGGCAGCTGCACCTTTTACACGTGGTATGCCAAAAACGGCTCGAAAGACGAAATCTTCTATGCTGGTTGTGCGAACGGGGTCGTTGTCGTAACGCTCAAGCTTGGATACCAGTTTGGAACTGTTTACTGGCCCGATTCAGACGGACTTCCCAATTTATATGCGGAATCCCCCTCCAAAAAAGAAAGTGGCAAAGCTCCTGCGAAAAGCCGTGGGTCATCCGATGCTTCGGCAGACAGCGCTGCTGGCAGTGGCGGCGGTTCATCGAGCTTTTCGGGCACGTCGAAAAAACCGAACAAGTACAGCCCGCGCGATTACGATTCCGCCGAAGATTGGGAGGCCGATACCGGTGGCTCCCTTGATGAATGGGATCGTCAGTAGCGCAAGAACGGGGTGCCCGCGGGTTCCCGCCTTTGCTTAAAACGTCATCTGCTCCTTCCGTTCCTCGGATTTCCCCCTAGTGCTTACCGTTTAACTTCCTGTTTTCCAGGTTCAATTTCGCGGAAAAATGGTATAGATATCTGTATTTTCTATGCTACTGGTGTTTGCTGGTCAGACAGACGCGTGGCCTACGAGAATAATACAGGAATGCACTGCGCACTTGAGACGCTTAAAGCAAACAGAAGGGAAGACCGTCATGAGCGAGATTAAGCACATCAAGAGGGTCCTTGTTGCCAACCGAGGCGAGATTGCGATTCGCATCATTCGCGCTTGCAAAGAGTTGGGCATCAGAACCATCGCGATTTATTCGGAGGAGGATAAGACTGCCCTGTTCCGAACAAAGGCCGATGAAGCGTACCAGATTGGCAAGGGAAAGGCTCCCGTTGCCGCGTATCTTGCCATCGATGAGATCATTGCTCTGGCAAAGGCGAAAGGTGCCGACGCAATTCATCCTGGCTATGGCTTCTTGTCCGAGAATCCCGATTTCGCGCAGGCATGCGAGAGCGCGGGCATTGAGTTCATTGGCCCCACTTCGCATATGATGAACCAGCTAGGCGATAAGATCCAGTCGAAAATTGTTGCCGACGAAGTGGGCGTTCCCACCATTCCGGGTGTTGAGAAGGCTATCGAAAGCGATCAGGAAGCTATCGATTTCGCAAACAAATGCGGTTACCCCATTATTCTGAAGGCAGCTGCAGGCGGCGGCGGACGCGGCATGCGCGTTGTGCGCGACCAAGCCAACTTGCTCAATGAATATCACACCGCAAAGAGCGAAGCGGCAAAAGCGTTCGGCAACGACGACATTTTCATTGAGAAATACATCGAGAACCCCAAGCACATTGAGGTTCAGATTCTGGGCGACAAATACGGTAACATCGTGCATCTCTTTGAGCGCGACTGCTCCATTCAGCGCCGCCACCAGAAGGTTATCGAGTTCACGCCTTCTTTGTGCCTGACCGATGAGCAGCGCCAGTCTATCTGCGAAGACGCTCTGAAAATCGCGCGTTTCGTGAACTATCGCAGCGCGGGTACCGTGGAATTCTTGCTGGACAAAGACGGCAATCACTACTTCATTGAAATGAACCCGCGTATTCAGGTAGAGCACACCGTGACCGAATGCGTTACGGGCATTGACATCGTGCAAGACCAGATTCTTATTGCGCAAGGCTACGCGCTTGATTCCGATGAAATCAACATTCCTTCGCAGGAAAGCATCTCGGTGCACGGTTATGCCATTCAGTGCCGCATTACCACGGAAGATCCCGCTATGGGCTTCATTCCCGACACGGGCTTTTTGGAGCTGTATCGCACTGCTTCTGGCAATGGTATTCGTTTGGACGGCGGCAACGGCTTCACCGGTTCCACCATTTCGCCGTATTACGACAGCTTGCTGGTAAAGGTGTCTGCTTACGCTAACCGCTTTGACGATGCCCGTCGCAAGGCCATTCGTGCGCTGGAAGAAGCCGAGATCAAGGGCATCAAAACGAACACGGCGTTCATTTTGAACGTGCTCAATCACCCCACGTTCATTGCGGGCAACTGCGACACGGGCTTCATTGAGGCCAACCCCGAGCTTACGACCATTCGCCCGATGATTGACCGCGAAGTCAAGGTGCTCAACCACATTGGCAACGTGGTGGTCAACCAGACGCATGGCAAGAAGCCGAACTTTAACGTGCCCACGTACCCCGAGATCCCGAAAGAGGCCATTGCTTCTTTGAGCGGCACCAAGCAGATGCTTGACGAGCACGGTCCCGAGTACGTGTCGAAATGGGTGCTTGACCAGAAGAAACTGCTTATCACCGATACCACCATGCGCGATGCGCATCAGTCCCTTATGGCCACGCGCATGAGGACCATCGACATGGTGAAGATTGCTCCCGCAGTTGCGCTGTACGAGAAAGATGCGTTCTCGCTGGAAATGTGGGGTGGCGCAACGTTCGATACGGCGTATCGCTTCCTGAAAGAATCGCCGTGGCGTCGTTTGGAGATGCTGCGTGAGCTTATCCCCAACGTTGCATTCCAAATGCTGCTGCGCGGCGCGAATGCGGTGGGTTACAAGAACTACCCCGACAACGTGATTCGCGAATTCGTGAAGCAGTCCGCGAAGGATGGCATTGACGTTTTCCGCGTGTTTGACTCGCTGAACTGGATTCCCGGTATGGAAGTCGCGTTGGACGAAGTGCTCAACCAAGGCAAAATCGCCGAGGCAACCATTTGCTACACGGGTGACATTCTGGATGCCAGCCGCGAGAAGTACAACCTGGATTACTACATTCGCATGGCGCGCGAGCTGGAGAAGCGTGGCGCGCATATTATCGGCATTAAGGACATGTCGGGCTTGCTGAAGCCGAACGCTGCGTATCGTTTGATTCGTGCTTTGAAGGACGAAATTGCACTGCCTATCCATCTGCATACGCATGACACCAGCGGCAATGGCGTAGCAACGTGCCTGATGGCAGCGCAAGCTGGCGTTGATATCATCGACGCAGCCATTAGCAGCATGTCTGGTTTGACTTCGCAGCCTTCGTTGAACTCCATTATTGCAGCGCTTGAGCGCAGCGAGCGCGATACGGGCATTGACTTGGATGGCTTGCAAGTTATTGCTGATTACTGGTCGGATGTACGTCCGGTGTATAAGGATTTCGAGTCCGATTTGCAGGCAGCATCTGCGGAAATCTACAAGTACGAGATTCCGGGCGGTCAGTACACCAACCTGAAACCCCAGGTGGAAAGCTTTGGTTTGGGACACAAGTTCCAAGAAGTCAAGGATATGTATAAGTCCGTCAACATGATGCTGGGCGACATTGTGAAGGTTACGCCTTCGTCCAAGGCGGTTGGCGATATGGCTATCTTCATGGTGCAAAACGATTTGACGCCCGAGAACATTTTGGAGAAGGGCAAATCGCTTGACTTCCCTGATTCCATTGTGTCGTTCTTCGAGGGCATGATGGGTCAGCCTGAAGGCGGATTCCCTGCTGATCTGCAGAAAGTTGTTTTGAAAGATCGCAAGCCCATTACGTGCCGTCCAGGCGAATTGCTTGATCCGGAAGACTTCGAGTACATTTCGAACGGGCTGTATGAGCACTTTGGCCTGGAGCCCGATATGCACCACATTATCAGCTACGCCATGTATCCCAAGGTTTACACGGATTACATGACCGCGCTGAGCAAAGACGGTCGCTTCAGCATGATGGGCTCCGACGTGTTCTTCCACGGTCTGCGTGAAGGCGAGACAAGCGAAGTTATGCTGGAAGAAGGACGAATCCTGGTCATTCGCCTTGTTGAGATTCATGAGCCCGATAAAGAAGGCTATCGCGACGTTGATTTCGAGGTCGATGGAAATCGTCGCAGCGTGCGCATCAAAGACGATGCTGCAGCCGCTGTTGTTTCCGGTGCGTCGCAGCGCATTGCCGATGAGAATAACGACATGGAAGTGGGCGCGAACATTCCGGGCAACATCGTGAAGGTGCTGGTGCGCGTAGGCGAAGTTGTTGAGGAAGGCCAGCCGATCGCCGTTATTGAGGCAATGAAGATGGAGACGAACATTATTGCCAAGGCTGCAGGCGAGATTGAAGAGATTTTTGTCAAGGCTGGCGACCAGGTTAAGGCTGGTCAGCTGATTGCTACGTTAAAGTAAGTAGTGCCAGGTGCCCGAATGGGGCGTCTGCCGACGAAAGCCACCTGGGGCATGTTGCCACGGGCGGCTTTCGCTTTTTCGGACGAATGTTGCGGCGCGATTGCTGCTGATGCTTCGATTGGCGGCGGCTGACGGCGCGGCTGGCGGCGCCGAGGCTGCGAGCAGGGGCGAATCGCGCGGTTGCGATGCGGCTGGCGCGGGCGGGCTGTGTGGCTGAGTGGCTGGCGCCGATGGGCTACGCAGCTGCGACCAACGAACAAAAGGATATCTATGAGTGAGAGAGACATCATTTATGTGACGGGGCACAGGCATCCCGATACCGACTCAGTGGCGGCGGCGATTGCCTACGCCTTCTTCAAGAAAACCATGGGGCAGCGCGCGGTGGCTTGCCGTTTGGGCGCGCTAAACGCCGAATCGAAGTACCTGCTGGATCGTTTTGGCTTTTCGGAGCCGCTGCTTTTGACGGATGCGCGCGTGCGCATGGACGAGATAAAGCTTGATCCCGTTATGAGCATCGGGCAGGGTGCGACCATTCTTGAAGCAATGGAGCACATGCAAAAAGAAGATCGCACGTATTGCGGCGTGGTGGATGAAGAAGGCCGCTTGCTGGGTCTTGTCACGAAAAACGATATGGGCTCGGTCGGCTTGGGTGACACCGATCTTGACCGAGGGCTTTTGGCGAATACGTCTGTCAAGAACATTGCAAAAGCTATAAACGGCACTGTCATCTGCGATAACGATGAGAAGCACCTGAATGGTCGTGTGTCGTTCATTGCGCAAACGTCCGATGCGAACCTTGATCGTTACGACATTCGTGACCGCATTGTTATCATTGGTAACGACGCAAATGCGCAGCGCCAAGTCATCAAAAACGGTGCGGGCTTGCTTATTGTTGTGTGGACGGGCGGCATTGAAGATGATGTGGTGGCGCTTGCTTCCGAGCATCGTTGCCCCATTATCGTTTCTGGCCACGGCGGCATGAACACGTCGCGCTACCTGTACTGCGCTCCTTCGGTGGATCAGATTATGACGCCGCTGGATAAGCTGGTGGTGTTTAAGGGAAACGAGCTTGCCGAAGACGTTGCCGCGAAAATGCTGAAGAGCCGCTATCACGTGTATCCCGTGGTGGATGTCGATCAGCGCTTGATTGGCTATGCTTCTCGTTATCACATCATGAACTGCGAAAACAAGCAGATTATTATGGTTGATCACAACGAGTTCTCGCAATCGGTTCGCGCAATTGAGAAGGCGCGCGTGTTGGAAGTTATCGATCATCATCGCATCAACGACTTCTCATCGTTGCGTCCGGTATCGTTCAGAAACGAGATTGTTGGTAGCACATCCACCATTATCGCGACGATTTTCCGCGAGAACCAGATTCCTATTCCGCAGAACCTTGCCGGTCTTTTGCTGGGTGCGCTCTTGTCCGACACCATGGACTTCTTGTCGCCCACAACCACCGAGAAAGATCGCAAAACTGCCGACATTTTGGCTGCACTGGCAGACGTTGACCTGGATGATTTCGCGCGCGATATGTTTACCGTGACCGCGAACACCGAAGGAAAAACGGTGAGCGAAATGATCAACCAGGATGTTAAGGTGTATGACATTCACGGCTGCAAGACGTCGATTTCTCAGATTGTTGTGCCGTCGGCGAAACAGCTGCCGTTCGAGCCGAACGCTATCCAGCAAGATTTGGAAGTGTATGCGGGCAAAAAGCAGTTTGACCTGGCAGTTGCCGTGTTTACGAGCATTTTGGATAACGGTTCCGTTGTGTATGCAGCGGGAAATCGCGCTCCTTGGGCGTCCGAGGCGTTCCCTGATCCGTCCGTTTGTGCGGATGAGCAGGCCGAACAGACTGAAGAGCATCCGTTCCAGCCTGAGCTTTTATCGCGCAAGCAGCAGATTTTGCCCCGTTTGAGCGAGGTTATCGCGCAGTATCAGTAACGCTTCTCCCAACACTTACGCGCCAGACCAGCACGTGTTTGCGTGCTGGTCTTTTCATAGATGCTCGTAAGATGTCGCTGTACCATACGAAGCGAAATCCCCAGATCATCGGCTACTTGCTTCAAAGGTTGCTCGTTGGCGGTCACCGCTGCCAGCACATCAAGTTCGCGCGGAGTGAGCTGGTATTCCTGCGCGAACGCGCGCAGGCGCTCCTGCCGTTTCTCGGGCGATGGCGATTCGCTTTTGCCTTCTGTTTCTCTTGCGATTGCTGTTGTGTTTGCCGCTGCGGCTGTAGCAGATGTTTCGTATGCTGTGGCTTCAGGCGTTGCGGCAATTGCATCCTCGTTTTTTTCGGACGATGAGAAGCGAAAGAGTCCTGCGCCCGTAAATGCAACAATGATCAGGACAAATAGAACCAGGACCGCAATCATGATGGTTGCTACGTCGTTTGTTTTCGCGAACGATACGAACGATCCCGCTAACGCAAACGAGCACAGGTTGTTCGTGGCGCGACCCATGCCCGCCCACAGCGGCGAAACGCGCATGCTAAGGGAAAGCTCGATAAACGTTGTGGTGAAGAACACAACGAAGAATCCCGAGCTTGCGTAAAATACCAAAAGGCCAATAAGTGCATTCGCTCCCGCTTCAACAGCCAAAACGGAGATGGCAGACAATAGCGTGATGCACAGCATCAAAAGTCCCCTGTAACGGCGTTCGCGAATGTCAAAGAGGAATCCGGCAAGAAGGCCGCTCGCCGCAAGGAAAAGGCGTGGCCAGTCCTCAACCGAAACACTGCCTTGGGCATCGGCGACGGTGATTACGCCATCGAGCGTTGAGAACAGGCAGGCCAGCAGCGCAACCAGGGCAACAAGCCATAGAGCGCGCGAAAGAGGCTGCGCTGGTTGCGATGCGGATTGTGGTGCCGCTGTTTGTGGGGTTGCGGTCGGGTGCGCAGCGGCGGTCGGTTGCGAGGCGGCTTGCAATGGTGCAGGTGGGGCGGTTGCCGTTGCGGTACCGCGAACGGTCAAAGCAATCAAAATGCCTGATAGAGCACATGTTCCTAGACATAATGCAACAAGGTTTTCCAGGCTGCCGTGCAGTAGGTGGTTGCTTGCGAACTGCAGAAGAATGCCAGCGGCGTACGCGAAACCGATTGCGGTTGCCCGTTTGTGCGCCTTGGAATACGACCGAGCAACATTCCAGTGCGCCCAGCTTCCGAAAATGCCCAGCGCGAAAATGCCCAGACATCCAGATATTTGGATAAGCATGGAATCGTTCGAGGCATACACGGTAATGCAGCTTGCAATGGCAATCGCGGCAGTTATTGAGCTTCCTATCAGGAGGAATGCGTATCCTCTTTTATTTTGCTTGTTATTGTGGGTCCCGGCGGCGCTTTTCTGGGTGCATTGTCCAGGATTAGTGCGGTTGAGCTTTTGCGCCAGCATCCAAAGGGGAGCGAATGCTAAAAAGCCTAAAACGCTTGCGCCTAAAATAAGCCCTTGTGCATCCACGACACGTTCGGGGGATACAAATCCGCCAATTTCCCGATCAAAGAAGAATTCGCCTCCCAAAAATACAAAGTTGAACAGCGCAAGCGCTATAAGCGATGCGACAAACGTTTTGTTTTGCTGTTCGGAAGGGTGCGGGTTCAAGATCTCCTCTTTTTACGGATGCGTTCGGGACGAGCATTATATAAAACGAACGACCTCCCATTCTAGCAGCAAGTACGCCGCAAGAGGGAAGCCGTCCGTTTGTTGTGTTTCAAAATACATTTTCATACGGCTGAACGTGCGGCAGCGCGCTTGCGGCGCGCATCCGCGTACAGGTTCAGCTCCGCGTCTATTTGTTATCCTTCGCAATGCCCGCAACGGTGAGCTGGTCAAACATGTTAGCGGTTTCGCGGAAATCGCTCGGAAGTACCACGGTGCTTGCGTTGCCCTTCTTCGCAAATTCGCTCATCATGTCGGTCCACTGGGTGAACAAGAACAACTCGTTCGCTTCGTTCGTGGAAACGCCGGATTGCTTGATGACTTCAAGCGATTCCGCAATGCCATCGGCAATTGCCTTGCGCTGTGCGGCAATGCCGCGGCCGGCTTCCTCCATGGCTTCGGCGCTTGCTTTTGCTTCGGTGACAATCTTGATGCGCTCGGCTTCGGCAAGGCTCTGTGCGGCAATGCGCTCACGCTGCGCGCTGTTGATCTTGTTCATGGACTGCTCAACGTCGGGCGGCAGGCCAATGCTGGTAATCAACGTGCTGACCAGGTCGTATCCGTATTCGCGCATCATGGCGGAAACGGTAGCGTTCACATCGCTTGCAATGGAATCCTTCTTGTCGAACACTTCGTCAAGCGTGTAACCGGGCACAGCAGAACGAAGCGCGTCAATCAGGTACGCGCGCATCTGATTGATGGGTTCGCTGAGCATATAGTAGCTGCGATATACGCCATTGCCGCGTTGACCTGCGCCATCTTGATCGTAGCTTACGTGATACTGCGCAGCAATGTCCATGGTTACCGTTACGTTGTCCTTCGTCTTCGCGTCAATGCGAAAGTCAATCTGGTTCGTGCGCATGCCTACTTTTGCGGCTACGCGCTCAAGGACGGGAATCTTGAAGTGGAAGCCCGGCCCCACAATACGGTTGTACTTGCCCAGGCGTTCAATGATGTAGGCGTTTTGCTGCTGCACAACGAAAAACGCGCCGCCCATGATGAGCAGAATGAGAACGATGATGACAAGCGTGGGGAGCAGGGTAAAAAGGCTGCTGATCAATCCCATAGCGTCTCCTATCTTTCGGTGATTTATCGGAATCGTATTGCTTTTTATTGTACCAAGTCAAGCGGAACTGTGTAGGAACACGCGCTATCTGTTGTCGTTTTTTTGACTTTGCCGCGATGGCCTTACGGCTTACAACGGTGCAGGTCACGCTTTCATCGCGTATCGGTCACACGCCGGCCACGCGTTTGTCGTGCCCTACTTGCGTTTGGCACGGCGCGAAGTTAGGTGCAGCGCGGCAAGGAAGAGCAGGATTCCCAGAAGCGCCCCTGCGGAATCAATGCATACGTCGGTGATCAGGCCGGCGCGACCAGGCACGAACAGTTGATGGAATTCGTCGCTTGCGGCATAGAGAATGCAGAATGCCCAGCTCAATGCAGGGATAAGGAGGTTTTGGGAAAATGCAGCCGTTCCGTCTTTCGGATTGTGCTCTGAACTGCCCACATGCAATCGCAGCGCATTAACGGCAAGTATGCCCAGTACTAGGTATTCCGTGAAATGCGCCAGCTTGCGCACGGGGTGATTGATACTTTTTGCTAAGGCAAGCTGGTCGGCCGCGTTCATGTCGCTAAATCCGGGAACCACCAAGTGCAAGAAACGTCCCGCAAAACCCAGGCTCAGCGCATCGGAATCTTGGGCAACGCGCGCGCTCATGTAAAAGATGAAAGCGCACCATAAAATGAGCGCCACCAGCGATAACGCTGTGTGGCGCGTCGGTTTCTTCAGCTTGATTTTCCCGGTAATCGTCTTGGGCAAGGCTGATGTCTCCGTTCGTTGTTACTAGAATTCGACGTTGCCAAATTCGGAAAGCTGCAGTTCCGGGTTGCGCTCGGTTATCCAACGCACGCTAAACTCGTTCGTGAACAGCAGCAGACGCCGCCCGCGCATATTCTCCACGCGCAAAACATCGGAAGAAAGGCGCATTTTTGCAATGTCCAGCTTTTCGGGGTCGTTCATGACCCAGCGAATCTCGCTGTAGTGCAAAGGCTGGCGGCGAACTTCCACGCCGTATTCGCTCTTCAGACGACGTTCCAGCACGTCAAACTGCAAAACACCCACAACGCCCACAATAACGCTTTCCATGCCCATGCCCAGTTCGCGGAAGATTTGGATGGCGCCTTCTTGAGCCAGCTGCTCCATTCCCTTCACAAATTGCTTGCGCTTCAGGGTGTTCACCTGGCTCACGCGCGCAAAGAATTCGGGCGTGAACGTGGGGATGGGCGGATACTGAACGCGCAAGTTGCCGCCGCACAGGGTGTCGCCAATGCTGAAAATACCCGGATCGAACAGGCCCACGATGTCGCCGGCGTATGCTTCGTCTACAATGGCGCGGTCGTCGGCCATCATTGCCGTGCCCGTGGCAAGCTTGATTTTCTTACCGCCCTGAACATGGTAGGCGTCCATGCCGCGCTCGAATTTGCCGGAGCAAATGCGCACGAAGGCAATGCGGTCGCGATGGTTTTTGTCCATGTTCGCCTGGATTTTGAATACGAAACCGCTGAATTCATCGCGCATGGGGTCAATCAGCTCGTTTGTGTTCACGTCGCGGTATGCCAGCGGCGTGGGGGTGAGCTTCAGGAATTCCTTCAGGAAGGGTTCAACGCCGAAGTTCGTCAATGCCGATCCGAAGAATACGGGCGTCAGCTTGCCGCTTAACACGGCATCCAAGTCGAACTCATCACCGGCGCCGTCGAGAAGTTCCAGCTCGTCGGTGAGCGTTTGGTAGTTGTCCTGACCAATGCGCTCGATGGTCTGCGGGTTATCCAGCTCGCTCTCAATTTCCTCGACCATTTTCTGGGCGTTCGCGTGACCGTCGCCCGAGAAGGAAATCACGCGACGCGTGTCGCGGTCAAACACACCGCGGAAATCGCGTCCGTTGCCAACGGGCCAGTTCATAGCGTAGGTGTTGATGCCCAGCACCTGCTCGATTTCTTCCACCAGCTCAAAGGGATCGCGGATTTCGCGGTCGCACTTGTTCACGAACGTGAAGATGGGAATATGGCGCAGCGTGCAAACCTTGAAGAGCTTTTTTGTCTGCGCTTCAACGCCTTTTGCGCCGTCGATAACCATTACGGCGGCGTCGGCAGCCATGAGCGTACGGTACGTATCTTCGGAAAAGTCCTGGTGGCCAGGGGTATCAAGAATATTGACGCACTTTCCGCCGTAGGTGAACTGAAGCACCGAGGAGGTCACGGAAATGCCGCGCTCTTTTTCGATGTCCATCCAGTCGCTGGTTGCCTGGCGGGACCCGCCTTTACCCTTTACCGAGCCTGCCGATTGAATGGTGCCCGTATACAGCAGCAGTTTCTCGGTAAGCGTTGTTTTGCCCGCGTCGGGGTGGCTGATAATGGCGAATGTGCGCCTTGATGCTATTTGGTCGGAAAGCGTAGACACGAATATCCCTTTCTGCAGTTTCCGTAATTTGTGTAACCCTCATATAATACTGCATTTTTGGGGTGCTTCTGCCGTATTTGCAGGGGGAACAGAAAAGACTTGCATCAACTTCGAGCGGGATCAGGATGGCGGGGTGGAGCTGCCTCTTTGGTGTTCGATTTCGGTCATGTTGTTGAAAAAGTGGAGTCGAATTCGAAGTTGTGGTAGGTTGAGGGTGGGTCTGGGCCTTGGTAGCGGCCTTGCACTGTAATACGGCTTGTTTGAGTATAATCATGAACAGGTATTTTACAAATTCATGCTTCTTGCTCGTAAGACGTGCGCTGAAAAATGTCCCGATTTGCGCTTCCGACCTACTTCCAACCTGCCACAACTTCGAATTGCAGGGCGTATTTTCAACAACATGATTTCAGCTCGAGTTTTGGCAGGGATTCGTGCGGCAAAATGCTCGATGAAACCGTGCAAACGGGGAACCCCACCCGCGTGCGCCTATGGGCGGAACTGGGCAGAGGTTGAAGGTGCAGAGCCTGAAAACCCCAATCCGTGTGCGCCTACGAGCGGAATGTTATTGTGCCGGTTTCGGAATCCATTGACTCGATGATGGCCAGGCTCTCCACTTGGTAGCCGCGTTCGCGCAGTTGCTTGCCGCCGGGTTGGAACCCTTTTTCGATGGCGATGCCAATGCCCTCAACGGTAACGTTTGCTTGCTCGCAGAGTTCCAAGAGGCCGTTCATGGCGGCGCCCATTGCCATGAAGTCATCGATGATAAGCACGTGATCATGCGGCGTGAGCAGGCGTTTTTCAACAATGACATCGAAAACCTTACCGTGGGTAAACGACTGAACCTTGGTCGTATACTGGTCGCCCGTCAAGTTGATGGACTTCGCTTTTTTCGCGAACACCACGGGTGCGTTGTTGAAATGACGCGCAGCGATGCAAGCGATGCCAATCCCCG
Organism: uncultured Eggerthellaceae bacterium; assembly: GCA_934648845.1. Taxonomy (GTDB): domain Bacteria; phylum Actinomycetota; class Coriobacteriia; order Coriobacteriales; family Eggerthellaceae; genus CAKUOV01. The sequence continues at coordinate 55,696 of CAKUFS010000006.1, read as the reverse complement.
ATGCCTCGATGGTCAGAATCTTATTGATGGGCTTGCCCGCAAACAAACGCGCCCATTCCGCACCCATTTCATCAAGCAGCGCCGTGTCCAGCTGGTGGTTCAAAAACGAACCAACCTTTAATACGCCATCGGCTTTGACCTCGCCATCAGCGACAATACGTTCTTCCAGCAATTTCATGATTCGCGCTTCCCCTGTTTTGCTGCTTTCTTGCGCGCAGGTTTACATGCGCGGTCGACCTGCTGTCGATTCGCCCTGCGCTCCGCGTTTGCTGTGCGTTCGTCGGTTATGCGCCGCATGCGCTGGTGCTTGTGGTGCCGCGATTCAGCGCTTACACTTCCTCGAAGTCGTCCTCGGGGTCGGCCGTGGCAGGGTCATGTACGGTAATTTCCTGGTTCTTCACGCTCACGCGCGCGTTTTTCGGCGTAGACTGGCACACAAAGGCGCTGCCGCCAATCACGGTGCCTTCGCCAATCACGGTCTCGCCGCCCAGCACGCTGGCGTTGGAGTACACCGTTACGTAATCTTCCAGTGTGGGGTGGCGCTTTACGCCGCGCAGCATTTGACCCTTGCGCGTGGAGAGCGCGCCCAGGGTAACGCCCTGGTACAGCTTGCAATGCGCGCCGATGATGGTTGTTTCGCCAATAACAACGCCCGTTGCGTGGTCAATGAAAAAGTATTCGCCAATGGTTGCACCCGGAGCAATGTCAACGCCCGTTACGCCGTGCGCGTATTCGCTCATCAGGCGAGGAATCAGCGGCACGTTTTGCTGGTACAGCACGTGAGCAATGCGGTGTACAAAAATGGCGAAGAATCCGGGATAGCACAGCACAATCTCTTCGCGACTGCTAGCGGCAGGGTCGCCATCAAAGGCGGCTTGCACGTCTTTGAGCAGCAGCGATTGCACGCGGGGCAGTTCGTCCATGAATGTTTCGGCAGCAACTTCCGCGCGTTGGGAGGCCTCGTCTTCGGAGAGCCCGTTGTTTTCGTAAAGCAGTGCTTTTTTGATTTGCGTCTGCGTAACGCGCTGAATGTGCATCAAGCGCTCGCTTAGCAAGTATTCGGATTTATCGCCCGCAGCGCATTCGTTGTCGAAGTACCCAGGAAACATGAGAACTTTGATGTCGTCAAGCAGGTCGATAACCGCCGATCTGCTGGGAAAATGCTTCTTGTAGCCAGCGAAGAAATGCTCTTCGGCCTCGTAGCCCTCAAGAAAAGCGGCAATGTGCTGATCAAGTTTTTGCGTAATCATAGACGGTCCTCGCTTTCGCAATGCATGCGCACCGTGCGTCAGTTTCGCGCGGGAAATTGTTTTTTCCATGATACCAAGAGCGTTGGTCTTGCGGCGCGGCGCATGCGGATTTTTTCGGCAGTGAAAGGGTGGGAATTACAGCTTGCGAAGCTTCCGAAAGCCAAGAACGTACAAGAACGTAATGCTTTGGGGCGCTGACGGCGCTACTCAAGCGCTCGCTTTATTCCCTTTGCAACGTTGTTTACGGTGCCCAGAAAAATGCAACCGCAAAATACGTCATATTTCGCAAAATAGTGCAATTCTGCATTTCCCCAGTTCAACGCCACTTTCTTAAAATGTCCATTTCTCGATTCGTAAAAATCTGCCATAATGGGCAAGATAGGACAATTATTTTGTATTTTGCTATTTCAACATGCGCTCTGATTTTCTATAATGAGTCTCGCTTGGGGAAGGGGACAACATGGCGGGTTCGTCAAAAGAACGCGAAGAAGAGTGGCGCGAGCTCATCTTCGATGCATACAATCGATGCATCGAGCAGGGTGCTGCTGTGTCGGAAATCACCATCAAGCGTATCTGTGAAGAGGCGCATATCTCCAAACCCACGTTTTATCGCTATTTCGACAACAAAGAAGACATGGCGCTTTGGGTGTGCCGCCGCGCCATTGATGCGGGATTCACCCAAATAGGACGTACGTGCACTTGGTTTGTTGGCTTGTATCGCACGTGTCTTGAGTTCTTGCGCTACAAGGCGTATTTCTCGTCCGCTCCGAAAGGCGCATCGTCTAGCATGGCGGGTGACGCCCTTTTCGACTACAAACGTGATGTTTTGATGGAGACGCTTACGAAGTATCGTCGCGAGCGCATTGACTCCGTTGCCGCTTTCCAGATTGAAGCGTTTTTGGTTTCGTCGGGCTCGATGTTTCGTTATTGGGGCGAGTCGGGCATGAACATGTCGCCGGAAGATATTGCCGCATACATTACCAGTTCGGTTCCTTGGGGTTTGTACAACCTGCTGAAAGAGCCGATTAGGGGCCTAAGCGACGAGCAACACCACATCAATCGCATTGCTATAACAAGTGTGGAGGGACGCCCCGTTGACTATTGGGCGCTGCGAAAAGATATCCAAGACGGGTCGGAGATCCTACGACATATCATGAATGAGTATGGCGTGTCTGAAGTGGGAAAATAAGAGAAACCATATCACAGTTTTTCACAATATTTTCAATAAGAACTGGTATTATCGCCTCTGATAAATCGGATACTGTGTTGAAGACCGAAGCAGAGGAGATGGTGTCGTAATGCAGCTAGACGAAAATGGTTTGGTCAAAGGGAAACGAAGCGGCGATGTTCTTGAGACTGCCTTCAAAATGTTCTCTCATGCTGCAATTGATTCCATTAGCATGACGGATATCGCCGACGAAGCTCGTATTGGCGTTGCAACGATTTATCGTTATTTTGGCACAAAGCAGAACCTGGTTATTCGCGCATGCGCGTACGCGATGCGTATGCGTACCGAGAAAGTGCTGCAGCGTTTCAAAGAGGAAAAAATCGATGAGCGTCGTGGTATTGAGCAGATAGAGTATCTGCTCATGGGCTTCGTGCAAGATTACGAAGAGCAGCTTGACCTGCTGCGATTCACTACGAATGTCGATCAATATTTCTTGGATGAGTCCAATAAAGAGGCGCTTATTCCTTGTCGCAATGCGATGGAGCCCATTTTCGATTTGTATTATCATGCTTTCGATCTGGCTATTGAGCAGGGGGATGTTGTTCCCGAGTATTGCGATCGCGAGTATCAGACCTGCAGCATTATGGCGATTATGGGTGCTGCGCAAAAATATGCCGCAAATGGCATTTTCTGCGGCGCGGATGTAGTAAGGCAGAAGAATTGGTTGACGTGGCAAGCGAAAATGACCCTCCATTTCCTGGGGGGGGGGGCTGCCCTCTGAAGCCTAATTCCGACACGCCGAGATGCTGCGCGTAATGCTGCGTAGCGTGCGGAAGGTGCTCGGAGCACGGGTGCGCGTGGTTGCGCGCAAGTGAGTTGCGCCGCGCGCGCGGAGGACGCTCGGAGCAAAGGATGTTCGGAGTAAGTGTGCGTGATTGCTGGGATAACCCTGGTGGACTCGTGTGAAGCGCTGCGGTATTTGACGATAAGGGTAAACCGTTCTGCAAAGGTGCGGTTTGCCCTTCTTTTTTTGTTGTTGTGGATTGGTTTTGCGGCAAGCGTCATAATACTGTAGGTGATTTTTGACCGATGCTTTGTAGCGTTACGCGAACCGCGACGCGCAGTTCGTTGCGCCAATTCGCTTATAAGAATTCCGATGTATGAGAGGGTTTGAAACATTGATTAGAATCCTATTTGTGTGCCATGGCAATATTTGCCGCAGCCCTATGGCGGAATACGTTATGAAGCACTTGGTCAAGGAGGCTGGGCTGGCTGGCGAATTCGCCATCGACTCTGCCGCGACCAGCACGGAAGAAATAGGGAATACGCCGCACCGTGGCACGCGCCGGGTGCTAGCAGAAAATGGCATTGCGTGCGGAGAACATCGCGCACGGCGCTTGAAGCGCAGCGATGCGGAAGAGTTTGACCTGATCATCGGCATGGATTCTGCGAATATTCGCAACATGAGAAATGCGTTGGGCGCCGCCGCGCACGGCAAGATCTACAAGCTCATGGAGTTTGCGGGATCGACCGACGACGTTGCCGACCCCTGGTATACGGGTGACTTCGAAACAACATTCAATGACGTTTACATGGGCTGTACAGGGCTTTTAGCGTTTTGCAGGAAGAGTCTGCGGTAGAGTTTCCCTTTCTGTTCCGAGAAGCTTCCGACATTGGGCCTCAAGTTCTTCCAGAATGAACCCATTTGCGTACCAAACCGTCTCGTAATGCATGTATTGCAGCACGTTTTCGTCCCAGAAGAATTGAAGCGATGCAGGAAAATCTTCATCGGGAAGCCAGAGCTGAATTTGCATGGTTAGATCATTTATGACGGTGAACTGGGCCGATGCATCGGCTTTGTTGAGCGCCGCTCCACCGATTGCTTGTGCGGCTTGTGCCAAAATGCCGCTCTTCTGCGCTTCAAGGGCGGCCAGTCGTGCTTCTTGGGCTGCATAAATGCTGCTTGGCCGTGGCGCTGTTGCCGCTATTTTCGTATGCAGGCTTTTCATGTTGATCATGGTTTTGCTGGCGTGGCATGCGGGCTGAGCGTACCCCAGCAAGTCGTAGATGGTCATGGCTTCGTTGAATTGCGCTTCTGACCAGGTGGTTTCTGTGGAGACACCTGGGGTCGCGGCGCTGGCGGTCGCGCCAGCTGTGGGGGCGCCAACGGAGGCGCCCAGGGCTTCAGGGGCACCCGGGGTCGCGGCGCCGGTGGGAGAGCTGAGGATGCCTGGGGTTACGGCGCTGGCATCGGCGGTCGTGCCAGCCGCAGGGGCGCCTGGGGCCGCGGGAGCGCAAACGGAGACGCCCGGGGTTGTGGCGGCGCCCGGGGCTTCGCATTCTTCGCGGCGTTCGATGATGCCCGTGCGCTTGCTCAGGCGAAACGGCTGCTCAAAGAATCGCACGTACAGATAATCGGCATCTTGTTCAAGCCCAAATCGCTCAATAAGCGCGCTGTGGTCGGTTTCGCAAAACGCTTGCGCGCAGGCACGTTTCGTCTTTTCGTAATTCGATTCTGCCATGTGTTCCTTCGCCTTCTTGTTCTTTGAGCTGTGCTGCTTTGATCAGCGCTGTTGCGTTTCATTGTACTCCGCACTTGCCTTTCGTCTCGCCGCGCAGCGCTTTGCGTTCCGATATCCAAGCAAAAAAGAAGGATTTTGAAGACTCTGTTCTTTTACCGAGCAGGTTTTTTGACAAACCGTGGCACTATCGCGTGATGGAGTATAATAGACGCTCTTGTGTTCGCGGGTGCGTCCGCATGGTGCCCTTCCAGGTCAAACGAGTGTGTTCAGATGGGCATAATGAAGGGATCCTAGCGCGAACATCAGCAAAGAAACGAAAGAATTCCCAGGTAGAGTGGCTATGACGGCAAGTAAAGAAACGCTTCAGAAAACGAAAATCTACACGTACGACTGCACGTTGCGCGATGGCGAGCAGGGCGAAGGGATCGCCCTTTCCGTTGAGGATAAGCTGCGTATCGTGCAGCGCCTTGATGCGTTCGGCATTGATTATATCGAAGGCGGTTTTCCTGCCTCGAACCCAAAGGACATCGAGTTTTTTCAGCGCGTGGGCAAACTCAAGCTGAAAAATGCTCGTTTGACGGCGTTCGGTTCTGTGTGTCATAAGGACATTTCCGCAGATCAGGACAAAGGTCTTGCTGATTTAGTGGCATGCGGGGCACCCGTTATTGCCGTTGTTGCAAAAACGTGGGACTTGCAGGTCACGCGCGTACTGGAGACCACACTCGAAGAAAATCTGCGCATGATTTCCGATTCTGTTGCGTTCTTGGTGGCGCAGGGCAGAGAAGTTGTGCTGGATGCCGAGCATTTCTACGACGGTTATAAGGCGAATGCGGAATATGCGTTGGCGTGTGTGGGGGCAGCTGTTTCCGCGGGCGCGCGCATGGTTTCGCTGTGCGAGACAAACGGCGGCGCGCTTCCGTTCGAGGTTGAGGAAATCACCGCTGCGGTTGTTGCTGCGTTTCCGCAGGTGAACGTTGGTGTTCATACGCATAACGACACAGGATGCGCGGTGGCAAATTCCCTTTCAGCAGTGCGTGCCGGCGCGCGTCATGTGCAGGGAACCATCAACGGCATTGGCGAGCGCGTGGGCAATGCCGACTTGCTCACCATTATCGCTGACCTGGAACTGAAGATGGGTTTTTCCTGCGTGGGGCCCGATAAGCTGCACGAGCTTTCCGAGGTTGCGGCGTTTGTGGCCGATTCGTGCAACCAGTCGGTTTGGGCGCATCATCCGTATGTGGGTTCGGCAGCGTTCGCGCACAAGGGTGGGCTCCATGCCAGCGCCATCGCGCGTTTTCCGCAGGCGTACGAGCATGTTTCCCCTGGTGCAGTGGGCAATAAGTCCCATATGGTGGTAAGCGAGCTGGCGGGCAAGGCATCGCTTGTTGCACGGGCGCGGGCGATTGGCATTGACTTGGAGCAGTACCCCAAGCGCGTTGCCGGCATTTTGGAGGACATTAAGCAGCGCGAGAATAAGGGTTATTCGTACGAGGCAGCCGATGGCTCTTTAGCCATGCTCATTTGGGGGCATTTGGGCCAGGTCAAGCCGCATTTCACGTTGGAGAGCTTTCGCGTGATCGTGGATGATTACGAAGACACAGGCGCCTTCGCGAAAGACGCTATGTCCGAAGCCACCATCAAGGTTCACGTGGGCGGTAAGCGCGTGGTTGCCACAGGCGAAGGCGCCGGCCCTGTTGGCGCGCTGGATAATGCGCTGCGTTTGGCTATTTCCGAGGTATATCCCGAAGTTGCCAGTATGGAGCTGGTGGACTTCAAGGTGCGTATTCTGGATGAGAACGTGGGCACCGATGCCATTACGCGCGTTGCCATTACCACCAGAAACGGCGAGCACATGTGGGGCACCATTGGTGTTTCGGAAAACATCATAGAAGCTTCATGGAACGCGCTTGTTGATTCGATTGAGTTTGGCCTGTTCAAACTGGGTAAATAGCGAAAGGGTGAACGTGGTGGATAATTTGAGAACGCCCGAGGTTGACGAGTTGCTAACGGTTCTGTCCTGCCTGAATGACCCTGATACCATATATGCGCTATTGCAAGATTTATTCACCGTTCGCGAGATTCGCGACACGTCTCAGCGCTTGCAAGTGGCACGCATGCTTGCGAAGAAGAATTCCTACACCGCAATTGAGGCGGCAACGGGGGCATCGGCAACTACCATCGCGCGCGTGTCGAAGTGTCTGAGCTACGGCGCGGGCGGCTATGCGGCGGCGCTTGAGGCGCTGGAAGAGTCCGGCGAACAGGAGTAGCCGACGATTGCCCAGCTGCGCAACGAGTGGAGAGAGCTCTGGATGCAGCGCGGCGCGCGTGGGAGCTGTGGTCGCAGTGCGGCGGCAGATGCTTTGGGCGGTGTGCCAGCCTGGGTTGGTTCGCGCATGGCTTTCCGTTCGCGGTGCAGGAGTAGCGGCTGGCCGTGACCTTCGCATGCAAGTAGAGAAGAAGAGATTTCGAGGTTTCAATGGAAAAGATAACGGGTCTGACCAGCGAAGAGGTGCGTCAGCGCATTGCTTCGGGCGATGTGAACGTAGATGCGAACGTGCATACGCGCTCGATCAAGGAGATTCTTTTCGATAACCTGGTCACGCTGTTCAACGCGGTGAACCTGATTCTTGCCGTTGTCGTTTTTCTTACCGGCTCTTATAAGAATATGCTGTTCATGATCGTTATTGTCGTGAACGTTTTCATCGGCATCATTCAGGAGCTTCGCTCGAAAGCGGTTACTGATAAGCTGTCTATCGTTGCAAGCGCTCATGCTTCCGTTATTCGTAATGGTGAGCGCCAGGAAATTGAGCTTGACCAGGTGGTTCGCGATGACGTGATTTGTCTGGGGCGTGGCATGCAGGTTCCCGCTGACTGCGAAATTATTGCGGGCGAATGCGACATGAACGAGAGCTTGCTTACGGGCGAAAGCGACCTTGTTCCCAAAAAGCCCGGGGATGTGCTTATGAGCGGGTCGTTTGTGAACGCGGGCAGCGTTACGGCGCGCGTGATTCACGTTGGTGCCGAGAACTATGCAAGCAAGATCAGCGCCGAGGCCAAAAAGCACAAGAAGGTCAATTCCGAAATCATGGACACGCTGAACAAGATTGTGAAGTACGTGTCCATTGCGCTGCCGTTTGTGGGTGGCGCGCTGTTCTGCAGCCAGTATTACTTGTCAAGCGGGCCGGTCGATTTGATCGACTGCATTCTGAGCACCGTCGCCGCGCTGATCGGCATGATCCCCGAGGGCCTGATTTTGCTTACGTCAACGGTTATGGCGGTTGCCGTTATTCGTCTTTCGAAGTCAAACGTGCTGGTCCAGCAGCTGTACTGCATTGAAACGCTGGCTCGCGTGGACACGCTGTGTTTGGATAAAACGGGCACTATCACCACAGGCGCCATGGAAGTGAATGCGGTTGAGCTGGTGTCAGGTGCCAGCGAGCAAGAGGTTGCCAGTGCGCTGGCATCGCTCATGGCCGCCGAGAACGACCCCAACGAAACGTCGCGCGCTATCATGGAATATTGCAAGGGGCAAACGGGTACGGCGCTGCCGTTGGTGCGTGCGATACCGTTTTCGTCGGACAAAAAATGGTCGGGCGCGGTTTTCGAAGGCGCCGCTTACGTCATGGGCGCGGGGCAGTTTGTTATGGGGCAACGTTACGCGCTGATCGAGGAACGCGTTTCTGAGCTGGCGAAAGACGCGCGTGTTTTGGTGCTTGCTTCTGTTTCGGGCTTCACGGAAGATGGTGCGCTGGTGGGTGATCCCGAGCCGCTGGCGTTCATTTGCATCCACGATCAGATTCGCCCAACGGCGGCGCAGACCATCCAGTTCTTCAAGGAGCAGGGCGTTACCGTGAACGTGATTTCCGGCGACGACCCACGCACGGTTTCCGGCATTGCGGCGAAGGTAGGCGTGCCGAACGCCGATGCCTATGTGGACGCCACTACGCTGAAAACCGACGAAGACGTGGCGGCTGCCATGAAGAAATATCACGTGTTCGGTCGCGTGAAGCCCGAGCAGAAAAAGCAATTTGTCCAGGCGCTTCAGAGCGAGGGCCATGTTGTTGCCATGACGGGCGATGGCGTGAACGATACGCTAGCGCTCAAGCAGGCCGACTGCAGCGTTGCTATGGCGGCGGGTTCCGATGCCGCGCGCAACGTGGCACATTTGGTGCTGGTGGATAACGACTTTGCTAGCATGCCCAAAGTGGTGGCAGAGGGTAGGCGCTCTATCAACAACTTGCAGCGTTCTGCATCGTTGTTCCTGGTCAAGACGCTGTTTTCGATAACGATGGCGGTTTTGTTCGTGTTCTTGCCTTGGCAATATCCGTTCCAGCCTATTCAGATGACGCTGGTGAGCGCCATGACGATTGGCTTGCCGTCGTTCGTGCTGGCGCTTGAGCCGAATCGCGATCGCATCAAGGGCAACTTCCTGGAAAACGTTATCGTGCGCGCTATACCCGGCGCCATTACGGTGGTGTTCAGCGTGCTTATCGTGAACGTTGTGGGTAATGTGTTTGCGAACTGGGATTACGAGCAGATCTCCACGCTGGCGGTGCTGCTTACGGCATGGACGGGCATTATGCTTATCATTCGTTTGTCGATTCCGTTTACCCCCATTCGAACAGGGCTTTTGGTGGTGTGTGCGGGTGGCACGATTCTGGGCGCGACGCTGTTCCACAACCTGTTTGGTATCTCGGCGCTTTCGATTGGCATGTGGGTTACGCTGGGCGTCATGATGGTGCTTATTGCGATGTTCTACCACTACGTATATACGCGCTTCGATATCTGGCATGCAAAACGCCAGGCCAAGCTTGTGTAGTGCCGCTGCTTGTTGGAAAACGACCCCCAAACTCGGGCAAATCGACGATAGATGGTGGTTTGGTTGGTCGATTCGCGGTCAGGCTGGCAAGGCTGTTTTTTCTGCAGCTATCTGACCTGGGCTTTTGCGAATGATTGTTTTGTCAGGTGCTCGTAAAACAGAAGAAGAGCCCCAATCGGAGCTCTTCAACTACTCTTTATCGTCGATTTGCCTGAATTCGCACCCGTTTTTCCAACAACTACCGTTCGAAAAGACTTTTGCCGGCGTCGCGGGTGGAGAAATGGCGGCAACGCTGTCTCGCATGTGGGCAAGAGCGCGGATTCCGTTTCGGCGCCGTTGCCGTTACGGGCGCAGACCCATGCCGCCTTCCAGCGTGATGGTCTCGCCGGACATGTACTTGAAGTCGGGAGTTGCCAGCTGCACGCACACGCGGCCGATTTCCTTCTCCACGTCGCCGTAGTGGCCCATGGGTGGCATCTTTACGTTTGCTTCGAATGCCTCGGGGTAGGCCAGTTTGAAGTTTTCCAGCGCTGCGGTCCAGGCTAGCGGGCACACGACGTTCACATTAATGCCGTCGGGACCCCATTCGGTGGCGGCTACGCGCGACATGCCGCGGATGCCTTCTTTCGCGGCGGCGTACGCGCACTGTCCGTAGTTGCCGAACAAGCCGGCGCCCGATGCGAAGTTGATAACGGAACCCTGCGATTCCTTTAAATAGGGGTAGCACGCCTTCATATAGTAGAACGCGGCGTACAAGCCGGAGTATAGGGCCAGGTCAAACTGCTCGGTGGTGTGGTCGGCAAGAGTCACGCCGGAAGCGGATGCCTGCGCGTTGTTGATAAGCACCTGGATGCCGCCGAAGCGCTCAACGGCTTGGCGCACGACCTCTTTCGTGATGGCCTCGTTGTCGGCGCTGGCGTTCACATCGGCGGCAACGCATAGCACCTCAATGCCGTACAAGCGCTCCAGCTCTTCTTTGGCGGCCTCGAGTTTTGCTACATTGCGGCCGGTGATGACCAGGTTCGCGCCCTCTTTGGCATATGCGGTGGCAATGCCGTAGCCAATGGATCCGCAGCTTCCGTCTTGCAGCGTGGCGCGGCCGGCGCCCGTGATAACGACGGTTTTACCAGTGAAAAATCCCATGAGTTCAAGCCTCCTTGTATTCGATTGCAGGCCAGCGCGGGGTAGCAACAATAGCCGAGTTGCAATTCCCAGCGCTTACCTGCGTTATTGTAACAAAATGCAGAAGCGTTCGTTGCCGGGATGTACGGATGGCGATTTGCGTGCGAGTGGCGGTGGCGCGGATGGCAGGTTGAGCCGTGCGCGAACGACGGCGGTGCAGGGCAGGGCGAATACGTCCGAGCCATCCTTGCCAGGCGCTTCGGTGAGAGGCGCCTGGCAAGGGCGATCTTCTATTCCTTTTTGGCAAACGGAATCTTGAAACCTGGTTTGTCGATTGTATCTGCGCTTTCAGGCAAGGGCGGGGCGTAGGAGGACAAATCCTTTATGAGCTGGTTTAGCTTGTCGATTCTTACGGAGCTGTTTGCAAAGGTGACGCCGAACAGGCCGAATCTAAGGGATTGCTCTTTGCCTTCAAGGTACTCAACGTTATCGTACGGAACAAGCTTCTTCCTTGCTCCATTCACTATTGGAACAATGCCGTGAACTGTGAAAATTAGATCAGTGCCGCCTTTCTTCTCAAGGTCGTCCAGGATGGCAAGCGTGCCTGCTATCAGCCCGTTCTCGTTCGATAGCTTCTCGTTTCCTCGGAAATATCGTTCCTTTTTGGGGCTGTCGCCGGTAAAGAAATCCACGTACGCAATCGATTGAACCGTTACGGGGATGGCCTCTTTAATGAGCTCCATCATTTTCTGCTCACTCGACATATCAGGGGATTTTACGATTGTTTCGTCTCCAAGCAAGTCCACCGAAAAACGGCGGCAAGCAATGGTTTCGACAACTTGATCCCTTGTTGATTCGTAAAGCTCCGAAGGGCTGCTGAGTCCGTTTGCGGAGCAGAAGTCTTCAAGCGACTCTTCCATTATTGCGAGATCTTGCATCTCGGTACGAGATTGAACGTACTTGTCGGCTTCTTTCGTGAGGGCTGTGAAAAAGTTGGCGGTGTAATTGCCCATTTTCATATCCAGAAGGCGCTCTATATCCAGGTAGTTAAGCTGGCCCTGGTCGGCCTTTATCGCGAAATCGTTGATGTTCTTTCCGTTTGCTTTAAGGGCCTTTTCGATTTCGAAAGCCGCGGATTCCTTTGCGGATTCGCTCATGAAGCAAAAGCCGCAGCTTACTTCGAAGAGTTCGTTCATGAGTTCGATGATTCCATAGGGGATGTTTGCCTCCGCAACACGCTCCAGATATTCGTCTGCGGCTCTTGTGCTGGTAAAAAGCCTTTGGGTGTCATGTTTGCGAGATTGCACCGCCTCTTTCGAAGGCAGAAAGTAAGCGTCGGGATAATCGTGTCGCGCATCGGGCACGGGAATTAATTTGCCGAATTTGACCAGGTATTTCCCAAGAAGGGCCCTGATAACCAGATGGCATTTCTCGGAGAGGATGCCCTTTTGGGTCTCGAAGAAGCACGCTGCGGCATCGCCTGCCGACTCTGATTGATCAGCGGGCAGGGGGAGCAGGTATTGGGAGCCAACCTGATTTGCCAGCGTTTCGTAGCGGCGGATGTAGTCGGCCGAGTTTGATTCGCTTGCCTTTCCAACGTAGATGCTGCTTAGCAGTTGGGCGTTCATGACGGTGTTGTACTGCTCGTTTACCAGCTGTCGTAGAAGATTTGCGGCCCGATCGAAATCGTTCATCTTGAGATAGGCAACAGAGGCAAGCTGAAGCACGTCATTGGCCCGCCCCGAGTATCTTACCGCCTCTTCAAGCAGCTTGCCAATATATTCGCAATCGTTATCGAAGTCTAGAAGATCAACAAGCTCCAGCGCGCATGCAGCGGCGATGGGGTCTTCGCGAAGGAGCGCATGGCTATTCGATTTTCGGTACTGTTCGAAGTGGCTTTTCGCAAGCGCAAGGTACACCTGCCTGGACTCATCGCTTAAATCCAGGGCCGATCGGGCAATCGAGTTGGCAGTGTTACCGAAGTTGTACCAGAAGGGAGGATACGCCGCGAACTCATCCTTGATGGTGTCAAGGCGGTCGTACTTTCGCAAAAGATCCCCGTCCATAAGAATGTTGTCGTATTGGGTTATCTGACGCTCGGTGAGTCGCAGCCTATCAGGGAAGTTGTAAGTTTCGGATAAGCGCCAGGCGGTATCGAAGAGCTCTCTTCTTAGTCCGTTGAATTGCTCAATAGCAGTGCGCTCAAGTTCCCAACGCTCCTTGTCGCGTTGAAGATTTGCTTCCGACTTCACCCTTCGGTAGTTCATATAGCCAATGCCAACTTGGGAGGCAAGCGAGACGGCCATTGTGACAGGGTTGCCGCCCGCAACAAGAAGCCCCACATTGGGAACAGCGGACCAGATGGCGTTTTTCATCTTTTGCTGGTATTCTCTTTCCGCGAACTGTTTGTCAACCTCGTGGATTCTGAAGAACGTGATGGTATCCAGGATTTGCTTTAGGATGTTGAGAAGCGCCTCATCTTTGGGCATTTGCTCAAGGTTCAGGTTGTTGAGAATTGCCTCGTATTCCTGCTCCATGACGTTGATGTCATCGTAATCTATGATTTGGGACACCGACACGGTACAAAGATTCAATGCGCATGCGGCCTTCAGCTGTTCTTGTGTGTACTCCATGAGAGGCTCCTTATTCCTGATTTAAGCTCCACGACTAGCTTGATTGGGACGTGGTCCGATACTTCCTTGCGGTATTGTTCCAGTGCCTCGCGCGTGCTGGCAAGTGGTTCAACGCGTGCGGCTAAAAACGAAATGCCCTGGTTGGTTTCGTAATCGCTGTCATATGAGAAGTGGTCGTAGTTTTGCGAGTAGATATCTGTGCCCGATTCGTCCATGGTATCGCTGTCGTGCTCCTCGTTAAGATTCTGGTAGGAGTACGATTCTTGCACTTGCTTCAAGGACGTCTTGTCGCGCTGAACGGTTCGTAATGTTCTGTTTTCGGCGAAGTAAGTGAACTCGGGGACGTTCATGCCGGATTCCCCTGCAAGGCAAAGGTTATAGTCTCCCATTAGGACGGTGTACGAGGGCATGTTGGTCCCATAACGCTTCATTGAGACTTTGCGGTATATCTCTTTCGCTAAAGTTTCGAACTCCATTAACCTGAGTTCTTTCTGTCCGTATTTATCGGCGCAGATAGAGGGCGAGTTGAAGGCGATATGGGTGTTAATCAGCCGAAGTTCGAAGGGCGCACCGCCGGGCAATCCCGATGGGGTGAGCCTTACCACCATGGGCGGGCGAACAAGCGAGCCCTTGTGGATAAATGCGCCAGTGTTATCCCTGCCGATCGAGTACCCGTTCATTGTCTGAGCGCTGCTTAGGGCCGTGTCTCCTTTAGGTCCCTTCACGAGCCTTAGTCGCTTGTTGTTCCAGATGAAGGCGTAGCCCTCGCTTTGCGCAGAGGAATTGCCGAGCGTCTTGTCTGTCTCCCGATATTCAGCATCCCAGGAAGGGCCAAGATAGCCGCGAATCCGTTCTAAAGCGGATTCTGAACAGACCTCTTGGATGGCGATAGCATCGAATTTTTCATCTTTGATGATTTGGGCAATGCGCGCGAAGTTCTTTTTCGTCTCTTCAGTTGAGACGAAGTTCAGCTTCTGAATGTTGAAAGACCCTATGACGTAACTCATTCGAACCACCGCTTGTGAAACGCTAATCGTTTTGCATTTGGTTTTACGCGTATGATAGGTGTAAAACCTGCTGGCAAGCAAGGAGCCCTCCCGTCAGCCCTTCCTTTTCTTGCTCTTTTTGTCATCGTCGCTGCATGCGCCGAACAACCAAATGTATCCTGCGCCCATCATGAGCATGAGGCCGATGACCGACATTGCGTAGAAGCTTGAGTCCGGGTTTCCGGACGCTTCGCCTAGAACGTTTCCAAAGACCGCCATGGCGATGCCTGCCACCAGCAAAGCCAGCGATATTTTGACTTTCAGGCGTTTGGAGGCCTTTTCGTCTTCTCTTTTGGCGGCTTCCATTTCAAGCTCTTTCAAGCGAATGAGGCGCTCGGTCTCTGATCGCTTGACATCGGCTTCGTCGATGCGACGGTATATGCGCTCGTTTTCGTTTTGCAGAACGATTTTTGCCCCGCAGTATTGGCAAAACAGCTGGTCGCGCCCTTCTTTCACACTAAGCGAGGCAGAGCATTCGGGGCATTTCAGCGAAATCGCCTTCATTGGGCGGCCTCGGGATGAGCGGCTATCCAAGCTTCGTTGCAGTCGGGACAAAGGCTTGCATCGGGATTGTCCAGCAACCTGCCGCACTCGCGACAAGTGCCCACCAGATTTTCTTCGGTTACGTTGTTCTCGAATCCGCATTCCGTGCAAGTCCAGTGCCCAGTGTCTGCGGCGAACCCTTCCTGGACGTTCAGAAAACATCCGCATTGGTCGCAGAACCAGAACACGTAGCCGTCTAGAAAATCTTTTTCCGGAAGCAAGAAGTCGCCGGACTCGCACTCCCATGTTTCCGTTGTTTTATTGAAGTGCATCTCTTCTCCGCATAAGGGGCACTCCATCCAACGTTTGACGTTCTTGATGAAGAAATAGCTGACTTGATCGGATATGCGTGTGGGGTCAGGTGTCTTGTTCAGTATGCTTCCGATGCTCGCGGGTGCCGCGAGTTCATTGTCCATTCCGTGTCTCCTTGGATTCCTTGCACCAGGTATGTACAGCCTTGATTACGTGCTCTTTCGATCCGCTGCCGCACATTTCTTCAAATGCGTTGGAAGTGTCGTTCTGTGATACAAGGCCGCTTACGAAATCAGCGAACATCTCGCGATATTCAACTTCTTCAATTTCGGCCTCCGATTCCTTGTCGAAGGAGGAAATCATGTTCTGAAAATGATTGAAACATTCCGAAATAGCGTTGCCGGTGGCATCTTCGTCGTTCCGCTTCGTAACAAGACCAACGACTATCAGACTGTACCAGAACAGCATGAACATCTCCATCTCGTGCGCATCGAGCTCGCTATCGAGTTTTGAAGCCTCTGATACAAGGGAGCCAAAGCATGTGGAGAAATCTCGTTGTCCGTAAGCTACTAGGGAATCAATTTCCTGCAAGGCCGTGCGGGCCGAGTCTGATAGTTGACTTTCGATTTTGAAGAGCCTGATGGTCCGTATGATGCCTTCGATATGCCGTTGCTCTTCGCGCAGGGCGGATACGAGCAAGTCATATTCGTTCGCAAGGTTGATAACAGGGGCGTCCAGAAGCTCCTTGACGTGTTCGCGCGTATATCCCGCTTCGGTGAAGATTTTGATAACGATGAGCTTTTTAATGGCTTCGTCATCGTAGAGCCAGTAGCCGGCCTCGGTCTTCGCAGTTGGTGATAGAAGCCCCATTTGATCGTATCCTTGAAGTGCGCGCCGGGAAAGACCCGTGATTTTGCACACCTCGCTGAGCTTCTTCATTTCCTGCCTCCTTCATTGCGAATATCATAAATCTGCACACAACGTGCAAGTCAATACTATTTTCTCATGTATGGTTGCTGTGGGAAGGAAATCAGGGGTACTCGCCGTTTTGCTCTGGAGCTCCCGCGACCTCCTTTTCCCTTCCCGCAAAACAAAACGCTTGCTATTCGAGAAAAATGTGATAAAGTATCAAGGCTTATGTCTAGCTTTGGTCGGAAACCAAGGCATTAAGGAGAACCAAAAATGAAGCAAGGAATTCATCCGGATTACGTGGAGTGCACCGTTCGCTGCACCTGCGGAAACACGTTCGTCACCCGTTCCACCAAGTCTGAACTCAGGGTTGATATCTGCAGCGCCTGCCATCCGTTCTTCACGGGTACGCAGAAGCTCATCGACACCGGTGGACGCGTCCAGCGCTTTGCCGACAAGTTCGGTTCTGCAAAGGATATGGTTGCTCAGCGTGAGGCTGCAAAGAAGGCAGAGAAGGCTGCAAAGGCTGCTGAACTTGAGGCTGCAAAGAAGGCCGAGCGTGAGGCTAAGGCTGCTGCTAAGGCAGAGCGTGCTGCTGCTTACGCCGCTAAGGCTGCCGAGCAGGCTGTTGCTGAAGAAGCTGCTCCTGCTGAAGAGGCTGCGCCGGCAGAGGAAGTTGCTGCCGAGTAAATCTCGACAGACAATCTTGCATCTGGAATCGTCCTTGGGTTTGCGCCCGGGGGCGATTTTCTTTCTAGGAGGGCGGTGGCGCGGTGGTATCCTGCGGGTCGAATTAGCTACGTGCGGGCGCGCGGTGGTGCCCTGCGGATCGAAGCGGCTGCGTCTGCGTGCGGGTGGGGGCGGTTGTGTCCGCACCCATTCGCCTTGCTCGTCCTGTTTTTTGATCGCGCTTGCTGCCTTCGCGTGCGCAGGCCGCTTTCGGTGCGTCAGGAGTGCTCGCGGCCCGTCTTCCGTCTGCGCCCCTCCTTTTCGCGGGTCCCGTGCTTGCCGCGTCGCCTGAAGCTCGCAGCCCGTCTTCCGCCTTCTCCTTCCAAATGTGCAGAAAATGGGGATATAGACACGCCCGGGCGCGTGGCGTTTGACAAGCTGCATTTTATCCTTTAAATTGCATCCTCGCGTCTTTATGAGAAGACGTTGCTTCGCGTGCGCAACAGCTGAGCGCACCCGAAAAAATGTCCTGGCGCGAAAATCTCACGAAGCGCAAAAGGGCAGGTAGGGAGCTCGTTTTCGCCTAACTCACGAGGGCGAAAAGACACAGCTCGAAATTATTGGCAGGGCTTCAGGATGAAGTCCCTAAAGGTTGAGCGGCTTGAAATCAAGCTGCTGGGTGAAAAAGAAGGAGAATCGCTTTGCCTACTATCAACCAACTGGTCCGTAAAGGACGCCAGAAGACGGTCGACAAGAAGAAGACCCCGGCACTGAAGGGTAACCCGCAGAAGCGTGGCGTGTGCACTCGTGTTTACACCACTACCCCCAAGAAGCCGAACTCCGCTCTTCGTAAGGTTTGCCGTGTACGTCTGGTAAACGGAATGGAAGTAACGGCCTATATCCCCGGTATTGGCCACAACCTGCAGGAGCACAGCATGGTGCTTATCCGCGGCGGTCGTGTAAAGGACCTTCCTGGTGTTCGTTACAAGGTCATCCGCGCAGCTTTGGACTGCAACGCAGTTGATAAGCGTCGTCAGGCTCGCAGCCGTTATGGAGCTAAGCGCCCCAAATAATGAAGTAAGTCGCGCGGGTCGCATTACAACAGGGAATCAAAGGATTCCAGCGGCCTAATGGATGCGAAAAAGCATCCCGAAGCGCGCATGAGAGAAAGGTATTACTATGCCGCGTCGTGCAGCAGCTGTCCGTCGTGAAACCACGCCGGACGCAAAGTACAACAACCGTCTTGTTTCCCAGCTGATCAACAAGGTTATGCTTGATGGCAAGAAGTCCCTTGCCGAGCGCATTGTGTATGGCGCTTTTGATCGTGTTGAGGAAAAGACTGGCGAAGATGCCCTGACCGTGTTCAAGAAGGCCATGGACAACATTCGCCCCACCTTGGAAGTAAAGCCGAAGCGTGTTGGTGGCGCTACTTACCAGGTGCCTATGGAGGTCAACTCCCGTCGTTCTACTCAGCTGGCTATCCGCTGGTTGGTGGACTACTCCCGCAAGCGTAAAGAGCACACCATGATCGAGCGCCTGGCCGCAGAAATCATGGATGCAGCCAACAACACCGGTGCCGCCGTGAAGAAGCGCGAAGACACCTACAAGATGGCTGAATCCAACCGTGCATTCTCCCACTATCGTTTCTAAGGCGAGTGACTTAACATGGCAAAGACTACGCTTGAAGATACTCGTAATATTGGCATCATGGCCCACATCGATGCCGGCAAGACCACTACGACTGAACGCATCCTGTACTACACAGGCAAGACCCACAAGGTCGGCGAAGTTCATGATGGCGCTGCTACCATGGACTGGATGGTTCAGGAGCAGGAGCGCGGCGTAACCATTACTTCCGCTGCTACCACCTGCTTTTGGAAGTACCCGGGTGGTGCCGCAGACGGTAAGACCTACCGCTTCCAGATCATCGACACCCCGGGCCACGTTGACTTCACCGCTGAAGTAGAGCGCTCGTTGCGCGTTCTTGACGGTGCTGTTGCCGTGTTCGACGCCGTTGCTGGCGTTCAGCCTCAGTCTGAGACCGTTTGGCGTCAGGCCGAGCGCTATGGCGTTCCTCGCATCGCCTTCATCAACAAGTACGACCGCGTGGGCGCTGACTACTTCCACGCGATTCAGACCATGAAGGATCGCTTGGGCGCTAACGCTGTTGCGGCTCAGATCCCCATGGGTGCCGAGGACAACTTCTGGGGCGTTATCGACCTGGTTACCAAGACCGCTTGGGACTTCAAGGCCGACGACAAGGGCATGACCTACCCTGAGCCTATGGACGAGATTCCCGCTGAGTTCGTTGACTTGGTTGACGAGAAGTACCAGGAACTCCTGGATGCTGCCGCCGACTGCGACGACGACTTGATGGAGAAAGTCCTGATGGAAGAAGACGTTACCGTCGAGGAAATTAAGGCTGCTATCCGTAAGGGCGTTATTGCATGCAAGCTCAACCCTGTTTTCGTGGGCTCCGCTTACAAGAACAAGGGTGTTCAGGAAATGCTCGACGCTGTTGTTGACTACATGCCTTCTCCGGTTGATGTTCCCCCCATCAAGGGTACGAACCCCGAGACGGGCGAAGAGGATGAGCGTCCTTCCGATCCCAAGGCACCGTTTGCTGCTTTGGCATTCAAGATCATGACCGACCCGTATGTGGGCAAGCTGACCTATCTGCGTGTGTATTCCGGCTCGCTGGATTCCGGCAGCTACGTGATCAACGCCACCAAGGGCGGCAAGAAAGAGCGCATTGGCCGTCTGCTGCAGATGCACTCCAACCAGCGTATCGACATTGACCACTGCTCCGCGGGCGACATCGTTGCTGTTGTTGGCTTGAAGGATACCGGCACGGGCGACACGCTGTGCAGCGAGGGTGCACCTATCATTCTTGAGTCCATGCAGTTCGCTGATCCGGTTATCGACATTGCTGTTGAGCCCAAGACCAAGGCTGAGCAGGCGAAGATGGACATCGCTTTGCAGAAGCTCGCTGAAGAAGACCCGACGTTCCGCGTGACCACCAACCATGAGACCGGTCAGACCATCATTGCTGGCATGGGCGAGTTGCACCTGGAAATCATCATTGACCGTCTGCTGCGCGAGTTCAAGGTTGAGGCTAACGTTGGTAAACCCCAGGTTGCTTACCGCGAATCCGCCACGAAGCCCGTTATGGGTGCCGAGGGCAAGTTCGTTCGTCAGTCTGGTGGTCGTGGTCAGTACGGTCATGCTGTTATCAACATGTATCCGACCGAGCCGGGCGAGGGCTACTCCTTCGAGAACAAGATCGTTGGCGGCGTGGTTCCCAAGGAATACATTCCTTCCATCGACAAGGGTATTCAGGAGGCTTTGAACTCCGGCGTTTTGGCTGGTTACCCGGTTGAAGATGTTCGCGTTGAGCTGATCGACGGTTCTTACCACGAAGTTGACTCTTCTGAAGCAGCGTTCAAGATCGCTGGTTCCATGGCTATCAAGGATGCTTTGAAGAAGGGCGCTCCCGTGATCTTGGAGCCGATGATGGCGGTTGAGGTCGAGACTCCTGAAGAATACATCGGCTTCGTTATGGGCGACATCCCCTCGCGTCGTGGCCTGATTCAGGGCCAGGACAAGCGTGGCAACGCCGCTATCGTTTCCGCGAAGGTTCCGCTGAGCAACATGTTCGGTTACGCAACTGATCTTCGTTCCGGTACGCAGGGTCGTGCTTCTTACACCATGCAGTTCGACTCTTATGAGGCCGTTCCGAAGAACATTCAGGAAGAAATCATCAGCAAGGCTGGTGCGAACGCGTAAGGCGTTTGCCCACTATAATTGGAGGTAAGGTAAGTGGCTAATCAAAAGATTCGCATCCGCCTTAAGGGCTACGATCATGAGATTGTGGATCAGTCCACCAAGCTCATTGTCGATACCGCTCAGAAGACGGGCGCAAAGGTTTCCGGTCCTATTCCCCTGCCCACGGAGCGCAACATGTACTGCGTTATCCGTTCCCCGCATGTGAACAAGGACTCTCGTGAGCAGTTCGAGATGCGCACTCACAAGCGTCTCATTGACATCCTTGAGCCCACCAGCAACACGGTTGACTCTCTGATGCGTCTCGATCTTCCGGCTGGCGTTGACATTGAGATCAAGCTGTAGGGGGTGCTGATATGATTAACACGATTTATGGTAAGAAGATCGGCATGACCCAGATCTGGGACGAGAACGACAACCTGGTCCCCGTCACCGTTATCCAGGCTGAGCCTAACAAGGTTTGCCAGGTGAAGACCACCGCTACCGATGGCTATGAAGCAGTTCAGCTGGGCTTTGGCGCAGTTCGCTACTTCAAGCAGTCTGGTGCTCCCCGCCTGAACAAGCCTATGGCTGGCCATTTCGCCAAGCAGGGTGCCGAGCCTGCTCGCTACCTGCGCGAGGTTCGCGTTGAGAACGCTGCCGACTACAAAATTGGCGATGCCGTGACCGTTGCTGCTTTCGCTGATACGAAGAAGGTTGACGTTCAGGGCACGTCCAAGGGCAAGGGCTTCGCTGGCGTTATGAAGCGCTACGGCTTTGCTGGCGGTCCTGGTGGACACGGTGCACACTTCCATCGCGCTCCCGGTTCTATCGGTCAGTGCGCAACGCCGTCCCGCGTTTTCAAGGGCGTTCGCCTTCCGGGCCACATGGGTTGCGACACCGTTACGGTGAAGAACCTGAAGGTTGTGCGCGTTGACGAAGAGCAGAATCTGATTCTGGTCAAGGGCGCCATTCCTGGTGGCAAAGACGGCATTGTCCGTGTCCGTATGGCTTAATTTTCGAGCAAGTTGAGGAGCTATTGAATATGGCAACTATTGAGATCAAAGACACGAAGGGTCAGGGTGCCGGCGCAGCCGAGCTCGCAGACTCCGTGTTCGGCATTGAGCCGAACGTGCCTGTGATGCATCAGGTTGTACGCGCACAGCGTGCTTCTTGGCGTCAGGGCACGAGCAATACCCTTACTCGTGGTCAAGTGAGGGGCGGCGGCAAGAAGCCGTTCCGTCAGAAGGGCACCGGCAACGCTCGTCAGGGTACCAGCCGTGCTCCGCAGATGCCCGGTGGCGGCATTGTGTTTGGCCCGCATCCTCGTTCTTACGACATCAAGGTCAACAAGAAGGAGATCAAGCTGGCTATGCGCTCTGCGCTGTCCGCTAAACTGGCTGATGGTGAGCTTATCGTTGTTGACAAGTTCGACTTCGAGCAGCCGTCTACCAAGGCTGCTGTTGCTGCACTGAAGGCTTTGGGTGTTGAAGGCCGTAGCACCGTTTTCATCGGCGACGACGACATCAACGCATTCTTGTCCTTCCGCAACATCAAGTCTGTTACTGTTATCCCCGTTGCTTTCATGAACACCTATGACTTCTTGGACAACAAGAAGCTCATTGTGACCTCTGAAGCACTGGAGCGCATTCAGGAGGTGCTCGCATAATGAAGGATCCTCGCGAGGTTATCATTCGCCCGGTTATCACCGAGCACAGCTACGACATGATGGAGAAGAACACCTACACGTTCGAGGTTGCTAAGACCTCCAACAAGGTGGAAATCGCTCAGGCTATCACCGCTATCTTCAACGTGAAGGTGACCAAGGTGAACACGCTGAACGTGAAGCCGAAGCCGAAGCAGCGTCGTGGCATTCAGGGCAAGACCCGTACCTGGAAAAAGGCTATGGTTACGCTTGCTCCCGGCGAGAAGATTGAGATCTTTGGCGCCTAATCAGGTGATTTAACGCTTGATGTTGCGCCGTTAGTGGCGCACAACCTGTTCAGATGCACGTCGGGCGAATCAGTTCGCTCGTTGCACCGAAAAGAGAACTCGCAAGAGCCTCCTCATCAGAGGGGGCTCTTTTTTATATGCATTGGGGCGTGCGAAGGGAGCGGGCGAACGGCCGGGCTGCAGGCGGGCAGCGAGCGAACGTTGCGGGTGGTGCGAGAATTGTTGACAAAAGGTGGGGTAATTTGACAACAAATCGGAAACTGTCGCCGCTCCCCAAAAAAATGCTCTTTTGTTTAATGTTATGCTGCCATATTGCAATAGGTAAGCTACAATTTCAAGTTGGAAAAAATAGGTTGAATGGCATACGAGTTATTTTTGGGGGAGAAGTAAAAACATGAAGGTAACTCAGAAGAAAATTGATGGTGGCAAGTATCTGCTGGATTGCGTTGCCTCCGAAGAAGACGTCTCGAAGGCGTTCTACACCGCCTCTGTGGAGTTTGCAAGTCAAATGGGTCTGCGTCCGCAGAAGGACATCACGGTCGAGCAGGCATGCCGCGACCAGCTGGGCATTACCGATTTGGACTCCATGGTTCAAGGTCGCGCTCTTGAGCTGATTGCCCCCATGGCTCTGGACAAGAAAGACATTATTCCGTTGTTCCCGCCCACGCCTATGGGAACCACCGAATTCAAGCGCGGCAAGAAGTTCGCGTTTACCATGACGGTCACCCTGAAGCCTGCTTACGAGCTGACTTCCTATGACCCCGTTGAATTTACGTTCCCGCCGTTTACTCCCGATTTGTCGGGTGTGGATGATCAGATCAAGCGCATTGCCGAACAGTATGCTGGTTACGGCACTGCCCCCGAGCAGCACGAAGTGCGCAAGGGCGACACCTGCTTGATTTCCATCGACGCCGCCGTTGATGGCGTGCCGCTGGCCGGCTTGAACACGCCGGGTCGTCCTTACACGGCTGGCGAGGGCTACATGCCTCCGCAATTCGATGAAGCCGTTATTGGCATGAAGCCGGGCGAAACAAAGACGTTCTCGTTCGAGGCTCCCGATTGGGATCCCGAAAAGGGCGAGGTCATGCAGAACGTTCACTGCACCGTTGAGGTAAAGGAGCTGCAGGAAAAGCAGGTTCCCGAGATCGACGACGAGTGGGTTAAGACCTACATGCCCATGTATCGCAGCTTGGAAGACTTCCGTCATTCCTTGGAAGACCAGTTCACCGCCATGCAGCGTGAGCAGTACGATAACGCCCTGCGCGGTCAGGCCGCCGCGGCTCTGACCAGCCGTTTCCAGGGTTCCATTGCCGATGAAGCATATGAAATCACCAGCAAGATGATTCAGGACAACTTGCGTCAGGAAATTTCCGCGCAGGGTATGACCTGGGATCAATTCCTTGAGGAAAACGGTGGAGCTCAGCAAGTCAATATGCTCATGATGATGCAAACGCGTCAGCAGCTGGTTACCGGCTTTGCGCTGGATGCCGTATTCCGCAAGAAGAAGCTGGTTGTTTCCGAAGAAGATATCATGGATGCATGCAAGAACATGAATCCGCAATATCCTTCCCGTGTACGCAAGGAGTTAGAGGACACTGGCCGCAATTTCGTGTTACGCGAAAGTGCTGAACGCGTGTGCGCTGCTAAGTACTTAGTGAAGCATGCAATCATTCACGAGCCGGTGAAAGACAACCAGGAAACTCCTACGGAAGCTGCTGAATAGCATTCGTGTTTCAAGGGTTATTGAAGCCGCCGGTCCGTGAGGGTCGGCGGTTTTTGTTTGCCCCTGCTTGGCTCGTTGCCCCTTTTGGTTGCATGCGGAAAATTTCAAAACAGCGAATTGCGCTGATTGTGGGGTAAAAGTGCTGCTCGCGCCCTGAAAGGCGAAAGCAGAGTAAAATACTAGGTTCGTACGTTTTTTTGCAGAACAGAAAGCAAGAAGAACGCGAGAGCGAGAATCGCAAAACCGCGCAGACCGCGAACGCCTGATGCGTGCGCAACGTAAAGCGCGAAACGCGAAATCGCGAACGTACGACCCAAAAATGCAAGAACCAAATGAACATATAGAGGCACGAACAAGGAGAAAAAATGAAAGACGTACGCGTCTGCGATGTAACCATGAAACAGTTTGCCCGCTCAAAGGCATTCTCTCTTTCCTTCAAAGAAAAGCTGGAAACGGCGAAATTGCTCGATCGCCTGGGGGCTTCCGTTATTGAAATCGAAGGCATTGAACGTGCTAAGGCCGATAGCTTGTTGATCAAGTCGATCGCATCCATTGCGAAAAACAGCATGCTGGCTGTTCCCGTGGCGCTGGGTGGCGAAAACCTTGACCTGACCTGGAAGTCTTTGGCTGAAGCGAAGAATGCTCGCTTGCAGGTTGAGGCATCGGTAAGCCCTGCGCAGATCGAATACATTTACCGCAAGAAGGCAGCCGCCATGGCGCAAAGCATTGTGGACACCATTAAGATGTGCGCCGAAAAAACGTCGAACGTGGAATTTGTTGCCATCGACGCCGGCCGCTCGGACATGGACTACCTGGAAGACGTAATTGCCCAGGCAATCGAAGCCGGTGCAACCACCGTCACGGTGTGCGACACGGCAGGAAAGATGCTGCCCGGCGAATTCGCGCAGTTCATTCGCGACCTGTATCAGGCCGTTCCCGCTTTGGCAAACGTGGCGCTGGGCGTTTCCTGCAGCGACGACTTGGCCATGGCCGATGCGTGCGTGATTGCCGCCGTTATGGAAGGCGCAGGCGAAATCAAAACGGCATCGTATGCTCTGAACGTTGCTTCCACGAAGAAAATCGCGAAGATTCTCTCGGCAAAACAGGACGCGTGCCAGGCAACATGCTCGGTTCGTACCACGGAAATCGATCGCATCACGGCTCAAATCGCACGCATCTGCGAAGGTGGCGAAGCGAAGGGCGCCGCACTTTCTGCTGCGGCCGTCCAAAGCGATGAAACCATGGTGCTCACGGTGCACGACAGCCAAGAGCAAGTGATGGCGTGCGTTGAGAAGTTGGGCTACGACCTTTCCGCAGAAGATGCCCTGGCGGTGTACGAGGCGTTCGTGCGCATTGCCTCCAAGAAAGAGAAAGTGGGCAGCCTGGAGCTGGATGCCATTGTGGCAAGCGCTGCGCTGCAGGTCCCGCCAACGTACGTGCTTGATAGCTACGTTATCAATACGAGCAACATTGCAACTGCTTCTGCTCACGTGAAAATGGCGAAAAACGGCGAGACGATTGAGAGCATCGTTTTGGGCGATGGTCCCATTGATGCTGCGTTCCATGCTATCGAGAAGATTATCGGCCGCCGCTATGAGCTGGACGGATTCCAGATTCAGGCTGTGACCGAGGGCCAGGAAGCCATGGGCGAGGCTGTAATCAAGCTGGTCTCCGACGGCAAAGTGTATTCGGGCCGCGGCATTTCGACCGACATTATTGGCTCGAGCATTCACGCCTACATCAACGCTTTGAACAAAATCGTCTACGAGGAGCAAAACTAATGAAACTGTCTTTTTCCACAAAGGGCTGGTCTGAGCGTTCTTGGGACGAATTGGTTGGCCTGGCCGAAGAAATGGATTTCAACGGCATTGAAGTGTTCGATGTCGCCAAAAACGAAGAACTGGTGGGCAAGGGTGCGCCCTTCCATATTTACAACACGCATGCAACGGCGCGTGAGCTGCGCGAAAAAGACCTGCAGATTCCGGTGCTGAACACGTCTGTTGACATTGCCGACGGCCAGGATCACACGAAAGAGCTCACGGCGTTCATCAACATTGCAAGCGAAGTGTTCGCAACGGGCGTGTGCGTAACTGCTGTTGCCGGCAACGAAGAAGCCGCGCGTGCCTCGCTTTCCGCCATTATGCCGTACGCCGAAGAAAAGCAGGTGTCCGTGCTCATCGAGACAACGGGCATTTATGCCGATACGGCGCGTCTGCGCGAACTCATGGACGCGTATGCAAGCGATTACCTGGGTGCGTTGTGGTCGGTGCGCCACCCGTATTGGGAGTTCGAGGAGAAGCCCGCCATCACTATCCGCAATTTGGGCGCGTATGTGAAGCACGTGCACCTGGTGGACTCCGAAGCCGACCACAGCCCCGCGCTGGTGGGCGAGGGTGTTTTGCCGCTGGATGAAGTGATGCTGGCGCTTTCTTCCATTGACTACGACGGCTTCATTTCGTTGGAATGGATGCCCGAATGGATGGAAGACGTGACCGAGCCTGAAATCATTCTGCCGCATTTCGTGAACTATATGGACCGCTTCGCCAGCACGAAGGGCGCGAAAGGCCGCTCGCTGCAATGGAACCATGACAGCACCGGTCAGTTCGTGTGGCCTAAATATGACCTGGTAGATTTGACGTTCCCGCAGGTGCTTGATCGCATTGTGGAAGAGTTCCCCAACCAGTATGCCTTCAAGTACACCACGCTTGACTACACGCGTACCTACGAAGAATTCCGCGAGGACGTGGATAACTTCGCGCGTGCTTTGGTGAGCATGGGCGTGAAGCCGGGTAGCAAAGTGGCCATTTGGGCAACAAATGTTCCTGCGTGGTACATCACATTCTGGGCGGCAACGAAGATTGGTGCCGTGCTGGTAACCGTGAACACTGCGTACAAGATTCACGAAGCGGAGTACCTGTTCAGGCAATCCGATACGCACACGATTGTCATGATTGACCGCGCGCTGGACTCCAATTACGCGCAGATCATCAACGAGCTGTGCCCCGAAATCAAAGATACGGTGCCTGGTGAGCAGCTGCATTGCAAGAAGCTGCCGTTCTTGCGCAACGTGATTACCGTGGGCTTCAAAATGCCCGGCTGCCTTACGCTGGAAGAGGCCATGGATCGCAGCTCGCTGGTTCCCAAAGAGGAAATCCTGCGCATGGCCGCTGCCGTTAAGCCTGATGACGTGTGCAATATGCAGTACACGTCCGGCACCACGGGCTTCCCCAAGGGCGTTATGCTCACGCACCGCAACGTAGTGAACGACGGCAAGACCATCGGCGACCGCATGGGGTTGTCCACGGCCGACCGCATGATGATCCAAGTGCCTATGTTCCATTGCTTCGGCATGGTTTTGTCTATGACCAGCTCCATGACGCACGGCGCCACCATGTGCCCCATGCCGTATTTTTCGGCGAAGGCGTCGCTTTCTTGCATTACGCAGGAGCGCATCACGTGCTTTAACGGTGTGCCCACCATGTTCATTGCCATGTTCAACCATCCGGATTACAGGAAAACCGACTTCTCGCACATGCGCACGGGTATTATGGCGGGCGCTGGATGCCCTGCTGACCTGATGAAACGCGCAGCGCAGCCCGATGAGATGAACATGACGGGCATTGTGTCTGTGTACGGCCAGACCGAAAGCGCGCCCGGCTCCACCATGAGCGAGTGGACCGATTCGCTTGACCTGCGCACCGAGACCGTGGGCCACGACTTCCCCTATATCGAGTGCAAGATCGTAGACCCCGAAACGGGCGAGGAAGTGCCCGATGGCGAAAACGGCGAGTTCTGCAGCCGCGGCTACAACACCATGAAGGGCTACTACAAGATGCCCAACGAGACGCGCGGCGCGGTTGATGCGGAAGGCTGGTTGCATTCCGGCGACTTGGCGTGCCGCGTGTACGACGAGCGCTACACTGACAAGAAGGGCAAGATGCTGCCCACGTACGTGATTACCGGCCGCCTGAAGGACATGATCATCCGCGGTGGCGAGAACTTGTATCCCAAAGAGATCGAGGACTTCGTTTACACGCATCCCAAGGTCCAGGATGTGCAGGTCGTAGGCGTGCCCGACAAGAAATACGGCGAAGAGGCCGCGGCGTGCATTATCTTGAAGGACGGCGAGGAAATGACCGAAGAAGAGATGCGCACGTTCATGGTCGAGCGCATTGCGCGCCACAAGGTTCCGCGCTACATCAAGTTCGTGGATTCGTTCCCCATGAATGCTGCGGGCAAGATTTTGAAGTACAAGATGCGCGAAGAGCTCGCAAAAGAATACGGCTGTTAGTTACTCTTCGCAGCTGCTGCCAAATGTTGTCAAATTACCCCACCTTTTGTCAACAAAGGGTGGGGTTGTTGTTTTGGCGCATAGTAGGCGTCTGGTAGATGGGGCGGCAAGCGCGGGGATTATTCACGGATGTGAAAAAGACCCCGTCACTTTTTAACATTGCACGCGAAAGCGTCGTGAGCGCGCCCTCTGCCTTGCAGTGCTATACTGGGGCGCATGACGAATTGCCTGGGACATACGCTGCTCATTGTGAACCCCGCCTCCCAAAACGGGAAGGGGGCGGCTGCCGGCGCGCATGCTGCGCGTGTGCTTGAGCAGGCGGGTGTGGATGTGGATTGCATTGCCACCACGGCCCCTTTGCATGCCGTGCAGCTGGCAACAGATGCCGCACTTCAGGGCTATCAGACGGTTATCGCCCTGGGCGGCGACGGCACCATCCACGAAGCGGCGAATGGTCTGATGGCCGTTGAACAGGAAAAACGCCCTGTTTTCGGCATTATTCCTGTGGGATCGGGCAACGATTACGCGCGCACGCTGAATATGTCCGAAGACGTTGACACCGCCTGTGCCCAACTTTTGACGAGTGACATCCGCCCTGCCGACGTGGGGTTGTGTAACGGCCAGTATTTCGTGCAAACGCTCTCGTTTGGCATTGATGCCGCCATTGCACTTGACACCGTGCAGCGCCGCAAGCGCACGAGCAAGACGGGCAACGCGCTGTACTTCGAAGCAGGCATCGACCAGCTGGTCTTTCATCGCGATATGCATTCCTATCAGGCAACTTTCGATGACAATGCACCCGATCAGGGGCAATCCCTGACATTTGCTGTGCAGCTGGGTTGTACATACGGCGGCGGCTTTCATATTTGCCCCGATGCGCAGCTGGACGATGGCCTTTTCGACATTTGCATTGCGCACCCGCCCATTGGTCTGATTGGCGCTATTGCGCTTTTCGCGCGTGCAAAAAATGGAAAACATGTGGGCTCTGCCAGCATGGAGCTGCGTCGCGCGGCACGCCTTTCGGTTCAATTCGAGCACAATGTCCCAGCTCAGATGGATGGCGAAGACTGCTCGGGCAGCGAATTTGACATTTCCCTTTCATCTCGGGCGCTTTCAGTTCTTTTTGGCTAATAATAGTAAACTTACCAATCACTTTTCTAAAACCGCGTTCGGGAGGATTCCTTCTTGTCGCTTACATCGCTGATATTCCTGTGCCTGGTGCTGCCGCTTACGTTGGCGGCTTATTACGGCGTGCGCATTATCGGCGGCGAAGGAGTGGTGGCAAAAAGCCTGGCCAAGGGCATTTTGCTTGCGGTAAGCGTGTTCGCATATTACTGGGTTGCTGCGGAGTGTCTGCCGCTTTTGATCGTGGCGGTGCTAGCAACCTATGCGTTCGCCCTGGTCATAGATGCAACTCAAGGTGCAGCGAAGAAGCTCGTCCTTGCCGTTGCCGTGATAGCATCCGTGGCGTTTCTGGTCTACTACAAGTACACCGATTACTTCCTTGAAACGCTGCAGCAATTTGTCCCTTCGGTTCAATACGAACCGCTTAATCTGATCAAACCATTGGGTATCTCGTTTTTGGTGTTCTCGCTTATCTCGTACTTCATGGACGTTTATCGCGGAACAATCAAGGCTGACCGCAATCTTTTAAACGTTGCGCTTTGGGCGTTCTTCTTCGCGAAGATAGTTTCTGGTCCTATTGTGCGTTACGGGCAGATGTTTCGCCCCGACGAGGATTGCCCCGCGCGTCCCTGCTTGGATGATGTGTCAAGCGGCGCGCGTCGTTTCGTGATTGGTCTGGCGAAGAAGGTCATCATTGCGAATACGCTGGGACAAACAGCGGATATGGTCTTTGCCTTGGAAGCGGTTGACACGCCGTTTGCTTGGCTGGGAGCGCTCTGCTATACGTTCCAGCTGTTCTTCGACTTTTCGGGCTATTCCGATATGGCTTTAGGTATAGGCCTTATGCTGGGCTTTCGCTTCGAAGAAAACTTCAAATACCCCTACATTTCGAAAACGGTGGGCGAGTTCTGGAATCGCTGGCATATCTCGCTTTCGTCGTGGCTGCGCGATTACCTGTATTTCCCGCTGGGCGGAAGCCGTCGCGGCAACGTGTATTTCAACTTGCTTGTGGTGTTTTTCGTTTCCGGTCTGTGGCACGGCGCCTCGAATCATTTCGTGCTTTGGGGCTTGTGGTATGCCTTCTTCATGGTCATTGATCGCCTTTACCGCACGTATGCTTTGCCACGCTTTAAGGTTTCCTCTGTTCTGACCTGGCTTTTTACCATGGCTGTAGTTGTTGCGGGGTGGGTTATCTTCCGCGCGAGCGATGTGCATCAGGCTAAAGACTTTCTGTTTGCCATGGTCGGTATCGTCAAAGAGGTGCCCGAGCTGCCGTTTGGTTTCTTCTATTACGCCGATAATCGTGTGCTTGTTCTTCTGGCGGTCTCTGCCGTTTTGTCCACGCCGATTGTCCCCAAGCTGAAAGAGCATTTCGGCAATACGGCGGCCTGGAACATAGTAAGCGCTGTGGGCACCCCGCTTTTGCTGCTTATTAGCATGAGCTTCATTCTGAACAGCACGTATAGTCCGTTTTTGTACGCTCAGTTCTAAGGGGAGGGGCATGGCATGATTCAAAAAATCAGCAAAGTAGCGATGCTCGTTCTTTTGGCGGCGTGCTTGGTTGTTCCCGTTTTGACCATGAATAAGGACGACCAGATATTCAGCGATGCGGATAATCGTTATCTTATGGCGCTTCCTGAACGTGCGGATTTCGACAGCGATCAGGAATATCGCGATCAGCTGGAGGAGTATCTTCAGGATCGTATTTCCGACCGCGCACAGCTTCTTTCTTTGTACGGCGCGTTCAATAACATGGCGTTTCGGTATTTAGCGCACCCGCTGTATGAATATGGGCTTGATGGTCAGGCGTATTTCTGGTTTGAAGCGGATGAAGACCAGCAAGTTGATATGGATTACCTGACCGCCTATGCCGACTACATTCAGAAGATGTACCTGTATTGCCAGGATCGCGGTACGGCATTCGTGTACGTGAATTCGCCCGAGAAAAAGCGCGTCTACACGGAGTATATCCCCGATTATGTGCCGTATCCCTTGAATAACTTTGAGTATCTGGCGCCGCTTCTGGACGAGCGCGGTGTGCCGTATCTTGATTTGACAGGTCCGCTCACCGAGGCGCATCGGGAAGGTGTCGATGTATACAACGCCGTGTACGACGTGGGACATTGGAACGCCGAAGGCGCCCTGGTTGGCGCACGTGCGATCATTTCGTATCTGCAGGAGCAAGGGTTCGATGTTGAACAGCCCGATATCGAAAACGATTACGATGTTGTCCCCGAGCATCACGACTACCTGCCGGCATCAGTGCTGTACTGTCCGACTGATACGTACAAGTACATCCATAAAGACAACGGGGAAGGTGCCGTTGACGTAACACAAGATTACGACCCGCTTGATTTAGATGAGCATTACAACACGTATTCATTGTGGGAAAACGATGCGTGCGCGAACGGCTTGAACTTGCTCATGTTCCAGGGTAGCTACTTCAATACGCAGGGAACGATTCTATATAACCAGTTCACGCGTACGGAATGCATCCAGGCGTACATGAATATCTTCAACATGGACGAATACTACCAAATGTTCAATCCCGATATCGTGATTTTCGAATCGGCCGATTACGTGCTCAGCGATGCTTATTATAGTTACGGTGGTTTGACCGATACCGTGCTTAATTAAGAGCGCGGTGCTCGCACGGGGCGCGGCGCATTGCCAGCGACTTGCGGTTGTTCTGCCGTGGGCATTCATGGATGCTTCACATTTTCCCAGGTAGTGATAAAAAATCCTTGCAATTTAGAAGAAACTCCCATATAATTTGCTTTTGCGTCTGGACCGTTATGGATACACCCGGACGCGTGGAATAGCGGCGTCGTGGCTTGCGCTCCTCATCAACGCAAGCGGGCAATCGTTGTTTCACCTTTATAAGAGGGATTCTCGGTGTACGATGAGGCGTGCGAGCGAGAATCCAAGAAATTGGGTCTGACATGCGGTTATTCGAAGGCAAGCGCTGAGCTAAGGCAGCAGGAGCCGGCAGGATAACAGCAGACTAGAACCCGCGAAAGGAAAAGTAAGAATGGGAATTAAGCAGTACAAGCCGACTTCCCCCGGACGTCGTTTCCAGACGGTCTCTGACTTTGCAGAGATCACGACGGACAAGCCGGAGAAGTCCCTGCTTGCGCCTCTGCCGAAGAAGGCAGGTCGCAACAACTACGGTCGCATTACCACCCGTCATCAGGGTGGCGGCAACAAGCGTCGCTATCGTATCATCGATTTCAAGCGCAACAAAGACGGCGTGCCCGCCAAGGTTGCAACGATCGAATACGACCCGAACCGTTCTGCCCGCATCGCTTTGCTCCATTACGTCGATGGCGAGAAGCGCTACATCCTTCATCCGAAGGGCCTCAAAGTGGGCGACACCGTTGTTTCTGGTCCCGATGCAGACATCAAGCCGGGTAATGCGCTGCCTCTTTCCGCAATCCCCGTTGGTACCTTGATCCACGCTGTTGAACTGCAGCCGGGCAAGGGCGCTGCAATCGCTCGTTCCGCTGGCACCAGCATCCAGCTCATGGGTAAAGAAGGCAAGTACGCTATCCTGCGTATGCCCTCTTCCGAAATGCGTCGCGTGCTGCTGACCTGCCGTGCAACTGTTGGTGAAGTCGGCAACGCCGAGCATGCCAACATCCACATTGGCAAGGCTGGCCGTAACCGCTGGTTGGGCATCCGTCCTACGGTTCGTGGTACCGTTATGAACCCTGTTGACCACCCCCACGGCGGTGGTGAAGGTAAGAACAAGTCCGCTGGTCGTCATCCTGTGACTCCCTGGGGCGTTCCTACTAAGGGTCATCGTACGCGCAACCCGAAGAAGGCTTCTAACCGCCTGATTATTCGTCGTCGTAAGAAGTAACGCGGGATACTGAAAGGAGAAACCAATGAGCAGAAGTTTGAAAAAAGGTCCTTTCGTTGATCCCCGTCTTCTTGGCCGTATCGAGGCCATGAACGAAGCAGGCGAAAAGGACGTTGTGAAGACCTGGTCGCGTTCCAGCACCATCTTCCCCGAAATGGTTGGACATACCATTGCGGTTCATGATGGTCGCAAGCACGTGCCGGTTTACGTTACCGAATCCATGGTTGGCCACAAGCTGGGTGAATTCGCCCCGACCCGTACCTTCAGGGGTCACGCGGCCGACAAGAAGAAGCGATAAGGAGGGGTGAAGAATGGAAGCTAAAGCACAAGCACGCTATGTTCGCGTATCCCCTCGTAAGGCTCGCATCGTTGTTGACATCGTACGCGGCAAGTCCGTACAGCAGGCTCGTGAAATCCTCATGTTCACCAACCGTGCAATTGCCGAAGATGTTTTGAACGTGTTGAACTCCGCTGTTGCGAACGCTGAGCATCTGTATCACGTACGCGCAGAGCAGTTGGTCGTCAAGACCGCTTACGTTGACGAAGGCCCCACGTTGAAGCGCATTCGTCCTCGTGCAAAGGGCTCTGCTGCTCGCATCCGCAAGCGCACCAGCCATATCACCATCATCGTTGCAACTCGAGAGGAGGCATAATCCATGGGTCAGAAGGTATCCCCTACCGGTTTCCGTCTGGGCATCACGGAGGATTGGCGTAGCCGTTGGTATGCCGGTAAGAATTATGCCGAGCTGTTGGATAACGACCTTGCTATCCGTAAGTACCTGGAAAAGCGTCTCGCTCGTGCCGCTGTGGCAAAGATCGAGATCGAGCGCGCCGGTGACAAGGTGAAAGTCATCATCACCACTGCTCGTCCTGCCGTGGTTATCGGCAAGAAGGGCTCCGAAATCGAGCAGCTCCGCAAGGAACTGGCCGAGTTCGTTGACGGCAAGATTTCCGTCGAAGTTGTTGAGGTCAAGCGCCCGGAGCTTGACGCGAACCTGGTAGCTCAGTCTGTTGCTGAGCAGCTCGAGGGCCGCGTTGCTTTCCGTCGCGCTATGCGTAAGGCTGTCCAGTCTGCTCGCAAGAGCGGCGCTAAGGGCATCCGTATTCAGTGCTCCGGTCGTCTGGGCGGCGCTGAGATGAGCCGTCGTGAGTGGGTCTGCGAAGGTCGCGTTCCCCGTCACACGCTGCGCGCGAAGATTGACTTCGGTTTTGCAACCGCAGTTACCACTTATGGTTCCATTGGTGTTCAGGTTTGGATCTACCAGGGCGACAAGATGCCTGGTCAGAAGGCTCCGAACCCGGCACTCGAGGGTGGTTCTCGCCCCAGCCGTCCCCGTCGCGATCGTGGTGAGAGGAGGGCTAAGTAATGCTGGTACCTAAGCGTGTTAAGCATCGTAAGGTGCAGCGTGGCTCCATGAAAGGCCACGCAAAGGGTGGTACTCGTCTGAATCATGGCAAATGGGGTATCCAGGCACTTGAACCCGCATGGATCACCAACCGCCAGATCGAGGCTGCTCGTATTGCAATGACTCGTTACATGAAGCGTGGCGGTCACGTGTGGATCACCATCTTCCCGGACAAGCCCATCACCCAGAAGCCTGCTGAAACTCGTATGGGTTCTGGTAAGGGTAACCCCGAGAAGTGGGTAGCCGTGGTTAAGCCCGGCCGCATCATGTTCGAGGTTGACGGTGTTGAAGAAGAAGTTGCTCGCGAGGCTCTTCGTCTGGCAATCAACAAATTGCCCATCAAGGCAAAGATCGTCACTCGTGAAGAAGGGCAGGAATAAACATGAAGGCAGCTGAAATCCGTGAGCTTTCCGCTGAGGACTTGGCGGCAAAGCTGAAGGAAGCGCGCGCTGAACTGTTCAATCTGCGCTTCCAAATGGCAACGAGCCAGCTGGATAACACGGCTCGTGTCAAGCAAGTTAAAAAAGACATTGCTCGCATCCAAACTGAGATGCGCGCCCGTGAAATCAGCGCTTAAAGGAAAGGTGTGATTGCAAATGAGTGAAGAACGCAATTCCCGCAAAG
Organism: uncultured Eggerthellaceae bacterium; assembly: GCA_934648845.1. GTDB lineage: Bacteria > Actinomycetota > Coriobacteriia > Coriobacteriales > Eggerthellaceae > CAKUOV01. Next base: position 20,017 of record CAKUFS010000006.1, on the reverse strand, counting down.
TGCGCCAGGGCGTCGTCGTCAGCGCAAGCAACGATAAGACCATCGTCGTGAAGATCACCGAGCGTAAGCCTCATCCCATCTACAAGAAGATGATGACCAGCACTAAGAAGCTCCATGCTCATGACGAACTGAATGAAGCCGGCGTTGGCGATACCGTTCAGATTATGGAGACTCGTCCGCTGTCGAAGATGAAGCGTTGGCGTCTTGTGAAAATTGTTGAGAAGGCCAAATAGTTTGTGCTTCGCTGCATAAACTTGTGATTGAGAAAGTAGGTTTGAATAATGATTCAGATGCAAACCATGCTCACCGTGGCCGACAACTCAGGCGCTCGTCGTGTTCGCTGCATCAAAGTCATCGGCGGTTCCAAGCGTCGTTACGCCGGTCTGGGCGACGTGATTATCTGCGCTGTGCAGGAAGCTCAGCCTAACGGCAACATCAAGAAGGGCGATGTCGTCCGCTGCGTTGTCGTTCGCACGAAGAAGGAAGTTCGTCGTGCCGACGGTAGCTATATCAAGTTCGATCAGAATGCATGCGTCGTAATCGGCGCAGACGGTGCTCCTAAGGGCACTCGTATCTTCGGCCCCGTTGCTCGTGAGCTGCGTGAGAAGAAGTACATGAAGATCGTGTCTCTGGCTCCGGAAACGCTGTAAGGAGGATAGAGAATGAAAATGAACGTCAAAAAAGGCGATCTGGTAAAGATCATCGCTGGCAAGGACAAGGGCAAAGAAGGCAAGATTCTTCGCTCCATCCCCCAGACTCAGCGCGTTGTTGTTGAGGGTGCCAACATGATGAAGAAGGCCATGCGCCCCACGCAGCAGAACCCTCAGGGTGGCATCTCCACCATGGAAGCTCCGCTGCACGTTTCCAACGTTATGCTGATTTGCCCGAACTGCAAAGAAGCCACGCGCGTTTCTCGCAAGCGTGAAGAAGGCAAGAAGGGCTACATCCGCGTCTGCAAGAAGTGCGGCAAGGACTTCGAGTAATTCCTAAGGAATTGTTCGAATGCTTCCCAAGCGGGTTCTTTGACGGTTGGTGTTTCTCGCGCATGTCAAAATGCGCATCGGAGAACCTTTCCGCCTATGAGCATCCGCAAGGGAAGCGCCTTTTCGCTTTGTAATTGTTTATGACCCAGCGGGGGAAACCGCGCTGGGACGCAGGGTCAGAAATCCTGTGTTCAAATCATCGAAAGGATTGAAACCATGGCTCCTCGTTTGAAGGAAAAGTATCAGACCGAAGTTGCTCCTAAGCTCCTTGAAGAGCTGGGACTGACCAACCCCATGACCTGCCCGAAGCTTGAGAAGATTGTTGTCAACATGGGTGTTGGCGCTGCATCGAGCGACTCCAAGCTGCTCGACGCCGCTATGGCCGACCTTCGCGTTATCACTGGTCAGCAGCCTTGCGTGACGCGTGCTCGCAAGTCCATCGCTGGCTTCCACATTCGTGAGGGACAGGCAATCGGCTGCAAGGTAACGCTTCGTGGCGACCGCATGTGGGAATTCTTGGACCGTCTGCTGTCCATCGCACTTCCTCGCGTTCGTGACTTCCGCGGTATTTCCAAGAAGAGCTTCGACGGCTGTGGCAACTATTCGTTGGGCATCACCGAACAGCTTATCTTCCCTGAAATCGACTACGATAAAGTAGATCGTACTCGTGGCATGGACATCACCTTCGTGACCTCCACGCAGGATAACGCTGAGGCATTGGCTCTGTTCACCGCACTGGGCTTCCCTTTTAAGAACAACTAGTGCTATAATAGAGCGCCCAAAAATTTGGAACTTGAACCCGCAGGACAGCCCTGCGGGTCGAGGATAAAGAAAGAAGGAACTGAATGGCTAAGAAATCGATGATCGCCAAGGCGAAGCGCGAGCCGAAGTTCTCTACGCGTCAGCATAATCGCTGCTCTCGTTGCGGACGTCCTCGCTCTTACTATCGCAAGTTCGGCTTGTGCCGTGTTTGCTTGCGTGAACTTGCCAACAAAGGCGAACTGCCCGGCGTAACCAAGGCTTCCTGGTAAGAGAAGATTCCCCAATTACGCAAGGTGTATCTCTCGTGCAGGCGGAGGCGTTAAGGGCGCCGACGAACCGCCGGTGAGATTCATCATGAACCAAAGGAGAAAACAAAATGGCACTGACCGACCCCATTGCAGATATGCTTACGCGCGTGCGTAACGCTAACTCTGCTGGCAAGCAGACGGTTTCCATGCCGTCGAGCAAAAAGCTTGTCGAGATCGCTCGCATCATGGCTGAAGAAGGCTACGTTGCGGGCTATGAGGTTATTCCGGGCGAGCCGCGCGCTACGCTTGAAATCACCCTCAAGTACAGCAAGAAATCCAAGACCATCCGTGGCATCAAGCGCATCTCTAAGCCTGGTCTGCGTATTTACGCCGGCAAGGATGAACTGCCTCGCGTTTTGGGTGGTTTGGGTACCGCAATTATTTCCACGAGCGAAGGCGTAATGGCCGACCGCGATGCTCGCATCAAGGGTATCGGTGGCGAAGTCATCGCTTACATCTGGTAGGAAAGGGAAGGGATAAGATATGTCACGTATCGGTAAGATGCCCATCGCCGTTCCTGCTGGCGTTGAAGTTACCATCGATGGCGCAACGGTTACGGTAAAGGGCCCCAAGGGTCAGCTTACTCGCACGTTCGCTGATATGCTCACTATTTCCCTCAACGATGGCGTGCTCACCGTTGAGCGTCCGGATGACTCTCGTGAGGCGAAGAGCCTGCACGGCCTGACCCGCACTCTTCTGCACAACATGGTTGAAGGCGTGTCTACTGGCTTCTCTAAGAAGCTGCAGCTGGTCGGCGTTGGTTATCGTGCTGCTAAGAAGGGCAATGACCTGGAAATGCAGCTCGGCTTCTCTCATCCCGTTCTGATTGAGTGCCCCGAGAACATTTCGTTCGAGTGCCCCTCTCAGACTGAGATCATCGTTTCCGGCATCAGCAAAGAGCAAGTTGGTCAGGTTGCCGCTAACATTCGCAAATGGCGCAAGCCTGAGCCTTACAAGGGCAAGGGTATTCGCTACGAGGGCGAGAATGTACGTCGTAAGGCCGGCAAAGCTGGCAAGGACTAACGCATAACGGTATCTGATTGAAGGGATTATCATGAATAAACTTCAGAAAAAGCAAGCCGGTTTGCGTCGTCGCCATCGTCGTGTTCGCGGCAAGATTTCCGGCACTGCAGCTCGTCCGCGTTTGTGCGTGACCCGCAGCAACTCTAACATTTACGTTCAGTTCGTCGATGACACTCAGAACAAAACGCTTCTGGGCATTTCCACCCTGGGCGCTGACTTCAAGGCTACCGGCAAGAACGGTGCCAACATTGAAGGCGCTAAGGAATTCGGCGCAATTGTTGGCAAGAAGGCCATTGAAGCTGGCATCACGACCATCGTGTTTGACCGCGGTGGCAACCTGTATCACGGTCGCGTGAAGGCTTTGGCCGAAGCTGCCCGTGAAGCAGGTCTGGTATTCTAAGGAGAGAAGGAAGCTATGGCTCGCAATAATAAGCAAGAAAATGCCGGGGCTCCTGAGCTCCAGGAACGCGTGGTTTACATCAACCGCGTTTCCAAGACCGTTAAGGGTGGCCGTCGCATGGCTTTCACCGCTCTGGTCGTTGTAGGCGATGGAGAGGGTCATGTTGGCGTTGGCATGGGCAAGTCCGCTGAAGTGCCGAACGCTATCAAGAAGGGCGTCGAGGACGCAAAGAAGAACATGTTCTCGGTTGCTTTGACTCCCGAGGGCACGCTGCCCCACGAGATCATGGGCGAATATGGCGCTGGCCGCGTTCTGCTGAAGCCGGCTTTGCCTGGTACCGGTGTTATGGCCGGTGGCCCTGTTCGTGCCGTCATGGAGCTTGCTGGTGTTAAGAACTGCATCACCAAGTCTCTGGGCACCGACAACTGCCTGAACATTGTGAAGGCAGCTGCAGAAGGCCTTAAGCTCATGGAGACTCCGCAGGAAGTTGCTGCTCGTCGTGGCGTTTCCGTTGCAAAGATCTTCGGCACCAAGGAGGCATAATCATGGCAGAGAAGACGCTTCGCGTTACGCAAATCAAGAGCACCATCGGTCGTCCGAAGGATCAGGGTCTGACCCTGAAAGCTCTGGGCCTGGGCAAGATCGGTCGCACCGTTGAGAAAGTTGACAATCCCAGCGTTCGCGGCATGATTTTCAAGGTTAAGCATCTGGTTAAGGTCGAAGAGATTTAATCTTATCAGCTGGATGCAAATTAACGAAACATATTATTCTCGTTAGTGTACAATATGCGTTGCATGCATCGGTTAAAGGCATGCAACGCATGTGCATGTATAAAGGAAGTTGGCTGGCGGCGAGCTGCCAGCACGAATGTAAAAGCATTCGCAAAGCGAAAAAGGAGTTTTAAACATGGAATTAAAAGATTTGCAACCTGCAGAGGGCTCTCGTCATTCTCGCAAGCGCGTTGGCCGCGGTAGCGGTTCTGGTCATGGCAAGACTGCTGGCCGTGGTATGAATGGTCAGAAGTCCCGTGCTGGTGGCGGTAAGGGCAACGGCTTTGAGGGCGGCCAGACTCCGCTGGCTCGTCGTCTTCCTAAGCTCCCCGGCTTCACCAACATCAACCGTGTTGAGTACCTGCCGGTGAACGTTGCTCGTTTGGAAGAAAAATTCGAAGCAGGTGCAGTTGTCGATGGCGCAAGCTTGAAGGCTGCTGGCATTATCAAGCATGAAGATGCGCTGGTTAAGGTTTTGGGCGACGGTGAAATCACCAAGGCTCTGACCGTTAAGGTTGACAAAGTTTCTGCTTCCGCTAAGGCGAAGATTGAAGCAGCTGGAGGAAAGGTTGAAGCGCCTTGCTAAGCTCGATTGTTGACGCATTCAAGGTTCCCGAGCTGCGTAAGAAGATTCTCTTCACGCTCGCTATCCTTGCGTTGTACCGTTTTGGCTCGTATGTGCCCGTTCCGGGCATTCCGTTCCATGAGTTCGCCGTGTCCTTTGAGAATTCGGGCGTTTCTATGGCAATGCTTGACCTGTTTACTGGTGGCGCATTGTCGAACTTCTCCGTGTTCTCGCTGGGCATCATGCCCTATATCACTGCATCTATTATTATGCAGCTGATGCAGACGGTTATTCCTGCCGTTGGTAACTGGGCACGTGAAGGTGAAACCGGCCGTAAAAAGATTACCCAGGTGACTCGTTACCTGACCTTGGGTTTGGGCCTGATCAACGCTATTGGTTACCTGTTGCTCTTCAAATCGGCTGCTTATGGCGTCACCTTCTCGAGTGAAGTTCCGGAACTTCTTTCCGACTTCTTGGTTGTATTTACCCTGGTTGCTGGCACGGCATTCATCATGTGGATGGGCGAACTTATCACTCAGCGTGGTGTGGGCAATGGTATGTCTCTTATCATCTTTGTGAGCATCGTTTCCCGCGTGCCGTCCGCAATCTTCTCTTCCGTCAGCACGAACAACGATCCGGGCATGGGCATTGCGATTACCATCCTGACGCTTGCCATTATCTTGGTCATCATTCCGTTGATCATTTATGTCGAGCGCGCACAGCGCCGTATCCCGGTGAAGTATGCAAGCCGTGTTGCTGGACGTAAGATGATGGGTGGCCAGTCCACCTACATTCCGCTGAAGGTTAACTCCGCGGGTGTTATCCCCATCATCTTCGCAAGCTGCATTTTGTATTTCCCGGCTCAGTTGGCTGCATTGTTTAACGTAGGTTGGTTGACTACGTTTGCCGATGCCATCTCTACGGGTTGGATTAACTGGATTCTGACGATTCTGCTTATCGTGTTCTTCGCTTACTTCTACACCAGCATGGTGTTCAACCCCGAAGACACCGCAAGCAACATTCAGAAGCAGGGTGGCTTTATCCCGGGCATTCGTCCTGGTAAAGCAACGGTTGATTACATTCGCAGCGTTATTCGCCACATTACGCTGCCTGGCGGCGTGTTCATTGCGGCAATTGCTGTTGTGCCTACGATCATCTTCTTCTTCACGGGCAACAACCTGGTGCAGGCATTCGGCGGTACGTCCATTCTGATTATGATTGGCGTTGCCCTGGATACCATGGCGAAAGTCGATTCGCAGTTGCGTGAGTACAACTACGACGGTTTCTTTAAGTAGACGGTTTCTTTAAGTTAGGGGAGGAAAGGCATGAATATTGTTCTTCTCGGCGCTCCTGGTGCCGGCAAGGGTACGCAAGCTGCTTTTCTGGTTGAAGAATTCGGTATTCCGCATATCTCCACGGGCGACATTCTGCGCGCTGCCGTGAAGGATCAAACCGAACTTGGTTTGAAGGCTAAAGGCTACATGGACGCGGGTGATCTGGTTCCCGATGATTTGATTATCGACCTGATGCGTGAGCGTTTCCAGCAGCCCGACACCCAAAAGGGCGTCATTCTGGATGGTTTCCCCCGCACCACCACGCAAGCGGTGGCTCTGGAGGCGATGATGGCCGACCTGAACCGTCCTCTGGACGCTGCGTTGCTTATCGACGTTGCTCCCGAAGTTATTATCAATCGCTTGTGCTCTCGTCGCATGTGCAAGGAGTGCGGCTACATTGGCACCGCTGCCGATGCCGTATGCCCCAAGTGCGGTGGCGAAATGTATCAGCGCGACGATGACAACGAGGCAACGGTTCGCAATCGTCTTGACGTGTACGCAACTTCCACGTCTCCGCTGATCGATTACTATCGCGGCTGCGATAAGCTGGTCTCCGTTGACGGCGATCGCGATCCGAAGGAAGTTTACGTTGACGTAAAGGCGCGCTTGGGTCTGTAAAAGTCCCGCGAAGGTTTGCGCAAGCAGTCCTTTTTACGTGCAGCAGCGATATCGCTGAAAAGCAAAACTTGAAATTGGCTCTCTTCTAGGAAGGGGGCCAATTTTTTTTCGCCGTTGAGGCACGCTATAGCGCAGGTGGGGGTAATCCTTGCGCGAAAATGCAGCAACGCACGGTATCATGAGCGCGAGAGAGGTGCATCAATTTGCATGCGCGTGTTGCAAAGTTCGTTGCGACAACGCCCACGCACCTTGCTATATTTGTGACAATATGAAGCCTTACTGCAGTGCAACACCCCTATCTAAGGAGAGGATGTATGGCAAGAGAACTTAAATCCATGGATGGCAACAATGCGGCAGCATATGTCTCCTATGCGTTCACGGAAGTTGCAGGCATTTACCCCATTACGCCTTCGAGCCCTATGGCCGACTACGTTGATCAATGGGCAGCTCAGGGCAAGAAAAATATCTTCGGCACCACGGTTGAAGTGTGCGAAATGCAATCCGAAGGCGGCGCAGCGGGTGTTGTCCACGGTTCTTTGACGGCAGGCGCTCTGACTACAACGTACACCGCTTCCCAGGGTTTGCTCCTGATGATCCCGAACATGTACAAGATTGCAGCCGAGCAGCTCCCGTGCGTGTTCCATGTAAGCGCTCGCACGGTGGCAACCCAGTCTCTTAACATCTTCGGCGACCACTCCGACGTTATGGCATGTCGCCAGACCGGTTTTGCCATGCTCGCCGAAGGTAACGTGCAAGAAGTCATGGACCTCTCCGCAGTTGCACACTTGTCGGCTATTAAGGGTCGCATGCCGTTTTTGAACTTCTTCGATGGCTTCCGCACCTCCCATGAGATCCAGAAAATCGCTCTGTGGGATTACGAAGACCTTAAAGACCTGTGCGACATGGATGCCGTGCGCGATTTCCGCAAACATTGCTTGAATCCGGAACATCCGGCGGCGCGTGGCTCGCATGAAAACGGCGATATCTTCTTCCAGCATCGCGAGGCCTGCAACAGCCATTATGATGAGTTGCCGCAGGTTGTGGAAGATTGCATGAGCGCGGTGAACGCCAAGTTGGGCACCGATTACCAGCTGTTCAATTACTATGGTGCCGAAGACGCCGATCGCGTGATTGTTGCCATGGGTTCTGTCTGCGACGTTGCAGAGGAAGTCATTGATTACCTGAACGCGCATGGCGAAAAAGTCGGTCTGATCAAGGTTCGTCTGTATCGTCCGTTCGCCTCCGATCGTTTTGTGAAGGCCATTCCGGCAACGTGCACGAAGATTGCCGTTCTGGATCGCACGAAAGAGCCGGGCTCGGTGGGTGAGCCGCTGTTCCAAGATGTCGTAAGCGCGCTGTATTCCCAGGGCAAGAGCGACATCACGGTAACGGGTGGCCGTTATGGCCTGGGCTCGAAGGACACGCCTCCTTCATCGCTGTTCGCCGTGTACAAAGAGCTGGAGAAGGACGCTCCCAAGCCGCGTTTCACTATTGGCATTGTGGACGATGTTACGAACCTGAGCCTTCCCGAAGACCCCGATTGCCCCAACACCGCAGCTCCGGGCACCATCGAGTGCAAGTTCTGGGGCCTGGGCGGCGATGGCACCGTGGGAGCGAACAAGAACTCCATCAAGATCATCGGCGACCACACCGACAAGTACATCCAGGCGTACTTCCAGTACGACTCCAAGAAAACGGGCGGCGTGACCATTAGCCACCTGCGCTTTGGCGATGCGCCTATCAGGAGCCCCTACTATATCAACAAGGCCGACTTCGTGGCGTGCCACAACCCGTCGTACGTGATCAAGGGCTTCCGCATGGTCAATGACGTGAAGCCGGGCGGCGTGTTCATGATCAACTGCCAGTGGACTCCCAAAGAGCTAGAGAAGCATCTGAATGCCGAAGCGAAGCGCTACATTGCGCAAAACAACATTCAGCTCTATCTGATTAACGCTATTGACCTGGCAAAACAGGTTGGCATGGGCAAGCGCACGAACACCATTTTGCAGTCCGCGTTCTTCTCGCTGGCAGGCGTTTTGCCGCAAGAAGTAGCCATTGCTTACATGAAAGATGCAGCAACGAAGTCCTACATCAAGAAGGGCCAAGACGTTGTTGATTGCAACCATAAGGCAATCGATGCGGGCGCTACGGCGTTCGTGAAGGTTGATGTGCCGGCATCGTGGGCCGATGCGCAGGACGAGCCGCAGGAGAACACGCTTGCAGGCGATCCCGCGCTGGTGAAGATGGTCTCCGACATCATGCTGCCCGTTGCGCGCATGGATGGCGACCGCCTGCCGGTATCTGCCTTCGCCGATCGCGCCGATGGTCAGTTCGAACTGGGCGCAGCAGCCTACGAGAAGCGTGGCGTGGCCGTGAGCATTCCGGAATGGCATGCCGAAAAGTGCGCTCAGTGCAACAGCTGCGCGTTCGTGTGCCCGCATGCAACGCTGCGTCCGTTTGCGCTTTCAGGCGAAGAAGCCGCTGCCGCACCGGAAAAGACACGCCTGATGCCGTTTAAGGCCGGCAAGGGCAAGGGCAAGTATCTGTACACCATGGCGGTTTCGCCGCTTGACTGCATGGGCTGCGGCGTGTGCATTGGCCAGTGCCCCACCGAGGCGTTGACCATGGTTCCTGCCGAAACGCAGCAGGCTCAGCAGGAAGTATTCGATTACTGCGTGTCTCACGTTACGGAAAAACCTGAGGTCACAGACGGAACGCAGAAGGGCTCGCAGTTCAAGCAGCCGCTGCTTGAGTTCTCGGGCAGCTGCGCTGGTTGCGCTGAAACGTCGTATGCGCGTCTAGTCACTCAGCTGTTCGGCGACCGCATGTACATCGCAAACGCCACGGGCTGCTCTTCCATTTGGGGCAACCCCGCCGCAACGTCTCCGTACACGGTGAACAAGCAGGGTCATGGTCCGGCGTGGTGCAACTCGCTGTTCGAGGACAACGCGGAATTCGGCATGGGCATGATGCTTGGCTACAACGCTGTGCGCGAGAAGATCATCGCCCACACGCAGAACATCCTGGAAAGCGACAAGCACGATTCCGAGACAAAAGCTGCAGCTCAGGTGTGGCTTGAAGCGAAGGATAGCGCCGAGGAAAGCAAGGCCGCAGCAAAGGACTATCTTGACGCTTTGGCTTCGGCGGCCGAAGAAGGCTGCCCCGATGCCTTGGCAATCATCGAGAACAAGGAATTCCTGACGAAGAAATCCTTCTGGATCTTCGGTGGCGACGGTTGGGCCTACGACATTGGCTACGGCGGCCTTGATCACGTGATTGCTTCCGGCAACGACGTGAACATCTTCGTTTTCGATACCGAGGTTTACTCCAACACCGGCGGTCAGGCTTCGAAGGCGTCCAACATTGGTCAGGTTGCTCAATTTGCGGCTGCTGGCAAGGACATCAAGAAGAAGAGCTTGGCGGAAATTGCTATGAGCTACGGCTATGTATACGTTGCTCAAGTTGCAATGGGCGCTCGACCTGCGCAAACGCTAAAGGCTATCCAGGAAGCAGAAGCGTATCCCGGTCCGTCTATCATCATTGGCTACAGCCCGTGCGAGATGCACTCTATCAAGGGCGGCATGGTTAATTGCCAGACGGAAATGAAGAAGGCCGTGGAGTGCGGTTACTGGAATCTGTTCCGCTTCAACCCTGCTGCCGAGGAAGGCAAGAAGTTCACGCTGGACTGCAAGCCGCCCGCAGGAGGCTACCAGGACTTCCTTATGAACGAGGCTCGCTACAGCCGCTTGACGCGCGAGTTCCCCGAGCGTGCAACGGAGCTGTTCGGTCGCAACGAGCAGGCAGCTATGGAGCGCTTCGATCACTTGCTGAAGCTGAAGGACATGTACAGCGGTCTGTAAGAATAGGTGGGCATATACGCGGGCGAGCGGCTGGATATCCGATCATTCGCCCGCGAAATCGCAGGTGAACGCTGGTTCGCTGCAAAAACAAGAAAGGCTTGGTCGCAATGACCAAGCCTTTCTTTGCATCTCAGAGTAGGGAAGCGGTTTCGCAGGAGAGTCCTGCAGGAAGCCCCTCGCAAGAAGGCCCTACGAGAAGAAACCTTCGCTTTCCTTTGCGTCGAAGTATTCGCCCAGCAGCTTTTCAGTATAGGCGATCTTCACGCAGCAGGTAAACACGCTCAGCGCCTTGTCAAGCTCATCAAGTTGCGGCATAGACGGAGCAATGCGAATGTTGGAGTCGCGCGGATCGCTGCCATACGGCCAGGTTGCGCCCGCGCCCGTCAAAACAACGCCTGCTTCCTTCGCCAGCGCAACAATGCGGGTGGCCGTATGTTTCGGCGCGTTGAACGACACGAAATAGCCGCCGTTGGGGTTTGACCAGCTGGCTTCCGTTACGTCCTGCAAACCTTCGCTTAGGCGCTTCTGTACCAACTCGAATTTCGGACGCAAGATATCCGCATGTTTCGCCATATGCTCGGCAATGCCGTCGGCGTCCTTCAGGAAGCGCGCATGGCGCAACTGGTTGATTTTGTCGAAACCGATGGTCTGCAAGCTCAAATGCGCCAGTTCATCGGCCAGGTTGCGCGGGCTGGTGGCAATGGCGGCAATGCCGGCGCCGCTGAATGTCATTTTGGATGTGGACGCAAACTTGTAATAGCGGTTCGGATGCCCGGCCTTGTTGCAGGCCTTCTCGATGTCCATCAGCTGATCTTGGCGCTCGGGGCCGTACAGGTGATGCACGCAGTATGCGTTGTCCCAGAAAATGCGGAAGTCATCGGCGGCAGTTGACATGTGGGCCAAACGGCGCACCACTTCATCGGAATACGTTATGCCGCTGGGATTGGAGTACTTGGGCACGCACCACATGCCTTTGATGGTGGCGTCGCTTGCGACCAGCGCCTCCACTTTGTCCATGTCGGGGCCATCTTCCAGCAGGGGAACGGGAATCATGTCAATTCCGAACTCTTCGCAAATGGCGAAATGGCGATCGTAACCGGGAACGGGGCAAATCCACTTAATGCCGTGGCGGTAGCTGCTCCAGGGTTTGCCATCGCCCACGCCAAAACGCATGATACGAGAAAGCGTGTCATACATTGCCAGCAAGCTTGAGTTGCCGTACACGAACACGTTTTCTGGCTCCGTATCAAGCATGACCGCCATCAGGCGTTTTGCTTCCGGCAGACCGTCAAGAATGCCGTAGTTGCGGCAGTCGGTACCGTCTTCGCTAAAACAATCTTCAACGGTTGCAATATTAGTGAGCATGGGAGTGCTCAAGTCGAACTGTGCCGCTTCGGGCTTGCCGCGCGCCATGTTCAGCTTAAGGCCCTGCGCTTTGTAGTTGTAATACTCGCTGCGTAAAGCGTCCAACGCGGTTTTGAGCTCGCTGCGCGTCATGTTCGCAAATGCTGTCATTGATGCTCCCTTCATTTCGCTTAGGGCAGTCTAAATCAATTATGCATTATAGGCAGCCTGGTTCGGGAAGTGTTTCTAAGTGATGAAAACAGGCGAAAAAAAGCAATCACGTGCGGTTTTTCACGGCGGTGCTGCAAACACGACTCCCTTCAAAGAAGCAAAAACGCCCGCGAAAGGCGCTTGTGAACGCGCCTGCGGAAGTTAAAACTGCCTGTAAAAACGCAAATACGAAGGGCAAGATACGAACACCATACGTAAACGAAAAAAGCGAAAGCGAGTACGAATCGCACCAAGTAGGAGCAAATTCGGCGCACTGTCAAGGGCATAATACTGCTATTCGCCGAGCAAAAACACCGCTCTCGGCAATTATTAAACGTTTACCAATTGCCTTCAGACGTAACGAGAATTTTTCGCTATCATACACAAGGCTAAGTTGGCAACACGAATTGCGCTTCAAAACGATGCGCGTTTGTGATAGAAAGCGACAATAGGAAAAGGAAGGGAGCCAGAGCGTGTCAATCGTGCTTGCTGTCATCATTGGTGCCGTTGTGGGTGCCGCGGGTTTTATCCCCGTGTTCAAGATGGCAACGCGTGCGCGCAAAATGCTGGCAACGAACAGCGTTGGTTCGCTGGGTCTGCTTGTTCTAAGCCTTCTGATTTCTACTCTTGTCATGCTGGCAGCTATTGCTGTGTGCGCCAATTTTGCACGGGATGTGTTATTGCCTTTCGTTTTGGCCCTGGTGGTGGGCTTGAGCGCAACGGCAATCATATATGGTGTTAACTCGAATAGAAAAAAGCAGTAAGAGGAAGGGTTCTTTATGGAACTTACCGGCGATGCGTTAGCTGATATTGCTGAACCGATCGAGGAACTAAGCGGCTCATTCGCTTCCGTTCCCGTTATTGATTTCGGATTCTTCAGCATTACGCAGTATACGTTTTGGCTCATTATTATTATGGCGCTGGTGCTTATCGTGGTTCTTGCCGCTGCAAAGCGCGTAAAGCTCAAGCCCGAGGGTCGTTTTGTGGGCATGGTCGAATATGGCTACGATGCCGTTCGACGCAACATGGGCGAAGGTGCTATCGGTCACGGCTTTGAGAAGCACATGCCGTTTTTGGCTTCGCTGTTCTTCTTTATCCTGATCGCAAACGTTGTTGGTCTGATTCCCGGCGCCAAGACCCCCACGGGTTCTTTGAGCATTACCTGGGCATTGGCAATTGTTTCGTTTGTGTACTTCAATTACTGGGGCATTAAGGCCAAGGGCGGCCTGGGCTATCTGAAGTCCATCGCTCCTTCGGGTCTTCCCAAAGTGATGGTCCCCATCATCTGGTTCTTCGAACTCATCTCTTTGATTCTTCGCGCGCTCACGTTGGCTGTTCGTCTTTACGGCAACATGTTCGCCGGTCACATGATTCTGGGCATCTTCGCCATTTTGACTCAGGTGTTTATCGCCGAGGTCGCCGTTGCGGGCGCAGGTTTTCTTGCTGGTCTGCCGGCCATTGCCTGGTTCCTGTTCCTGGTTGTCATGTACGCGCTGGAATGCCTGGTTGCGTTCCTGCAGGCATACGTGTTCACCATTCTTTCTGCCGTTTACGTTGGCCTGGCAACCAGCGATCACTAATATCTTGGTTACTCTGCCTGGAAAAAGCCCAGGCTGGTACATATATAGGTAACTAGTTTCAGGGAAAGGCCCTGGAACATCCAACAAGGAGGAAACAAACAATGGAGACAACGATTGTTCTCGCCGCTCTGAAGGTCGTAGGCTACGGCCTGGGCACCCTGGGCCCTGGTATTGGTCTGGGTCTTGCAGCTTATGGTATGTGCGTCGGTTCCGCACGTCAGCCCGAGCTTGCCGGCAAGCTGTTCACCAACGCCCTGATCTTCGGCGCTTTGGCTGAAGCTTTGGCCTTGATCGGCTTTGTTACCACCTTCATCTTCTAGTTCTTGCTAAGCAAACACATCGAATTAAGAAGGAAGGTGGAATGGTGAAAACAGGAAAGAAACTGCTGGCCGCAACAGGCTTGGCGTCTGCCCTCGTTTGCGCGCTTCCAACCTTCGCGTTTGCGGCAGAAGAGGGTGGCATTTCGTCAATCCTGCCGGACATGAATGAGTTTGTTCCTATGCTCATCGCCTTCATCATCATTGTTGTTGTGCTGGCCAAATTCGGCTGGCCCATGTTTGAAGGCATCATGGTTCGTCGCGAGACTGCCATCAAGGAAAGCCTGGAGAAATCCGAGGCTGCTCGCATCGAAAGCGAGAAGTTGCTGGAAGAGTACAAACAGCAGCTCGCCGAAGCAAAAGCGCAGGCGTCTCAAATCGTTGCTGACGCAAAGAAGGCCGGCGAATCTGTTAAGGCCGACATCGAGGGCAAAGCCCAGGTGGAAGCCGCTAACATGATTGAGAAGGCGAAAGTTGCCATTGAAGCCGAAAAGAAGCAGGCAGTGCACGAGTTGCAAAGCTCCGTTGCCGACTTGACGGTTTCTGTTACGGCTCGCATCGTGGGTGAAGATTTAAGCGACGATGAGCATCGCGCAATCATCGAACGCTACGTGAACGAGGCAGGTAGCTTCAATGCCGAATAACCGCCACCTTGAACAAGGAAAAGTTCTTACGTATGCATCTGTCCTGCTTGACAGCGCATACGAGGCTGGTGGCCAAGACGCCGTTCTCGAGGTGCGCGACCAGTTCGAAACCATCGTCAAGGTGATTCGTTCGAACATGGACCTTGCAGGCGCATTGAGCGACACCTCTGCTGAGCCCGCGCGTCGTGCGGATGTTGCGCGCGGCACGTTTGCGGCGTGCAACCAGGCTTTGGCTGAAACGCTGGCCGTTATGGCAGAGCGCGGCGATGTTGACCTGGTAAACCGCATTTACGCGAGCTTTGTGGAGCAGCTTGAACGCAAGTTGAACGTTGCCATTGTGGACGTTACCACGGTAGTGCCCCTGGACGATCATCTGCGTGAGGTAATTATCAATAAGGTTGAGGCCGATTTGGGATCCAAGATCGTTCTTCGCGAGCGCCTTGATAAGTCCCTTCTTGGCGGCATTCTTATAACAGCAGGCGGTAAGCGCATTGACGCTTCGGTAGCTAGCAAGCTCGAAGTTGCGCGCACCGCACTTAAACAAACTACGGACGGAGGTGAATGCTAGTGACTGAAATCACCGCACAGTCCATCAACGATGCTTTGCGTCAGCAGCTCGACAAGCTGGATACCAGCGTTGAGACGCGCGAAGTAGGTACCGTTATCTCGATCGGCGACGGTATTGCGCGTATCGATGGATTGAAAGACGCCATGGCAGGCGAACTTCTGGAATTCGTCGGGGCGAATGGTCAATCCGTATTCGGTTTGGCTCAGAACCTTGAAGAAGACGAAGTGGGCGCCGTTTTGCTGGGCGATGTCACCGCAATCAAGGAAAACGATCAAGTTAAAACAACGGGTCGTATCGTTGAGGTTCCGTCGGGCAAGGAAATGCTCGGCCGCGTAGTGAACCCCCTCGGTATGCCTATCGATGGCAAGGGCCCCATTAAGGCCGAAGGCTATCGCCCCGTTGAATTCAAGGCTCCGGGCGTTATCTCCCGTAAGCCGGTTCACGAACCCATGCAGACGGGTATTCTGGCTATTGACTCCATGATTCCTATCGGACGTGGCCAGCGTGAACTTATCATTGGCGACCGTCAGACCGGTAAGACTTCGGTTGCGGTAGACGCCATCATCAATCAAAAGGGTCAGAACATGATCTGCATTTATGTTGCAATCGGCCAGAAGGCATCCACGGTTGCAAATATCTGCCAGACCTTCGAGCGTTACGGCGCCATGGAGTACACCATCGTCGTTTCCGCTACGGCATCTGATTCCGCACCGCTGCAGTACATTGCTCCTATGGCGGGCGCTGCAATTGGCGAATACTTCCTGTACAACGGCGAAGATGGCCAGCCGGCTTCCGCTACGAATCCGGGCCGTCACGTGCTCGTCGTATACGATGACCTGTCCAAGCAGGCCGTTGCTTACCGCCAGATGTCGTTGACCCTGAAGCGCCCCCCGGGACGCGAAGCATATCCTGGCGACGTTTTCTACCTGCATTCACGCTTGCTGGAACGCGCCGTTAAGATGTCCGATGAGAACGGTGCCGGTTCTATGACCGCTCTGCCTATCATCGAAACCCAGGCTGGCGACGTTTCTGCATACATTCCGACCAACGTTATTTCCATTACCGATGGTCAGATTTACTTGCAGACCGACTTGTTCTTCCAGGGCCAGCGCCCCGCTGTTGACGTAGGTATCTCCGTTTCCCGCGTTGGTGGCGCCGCGCAGATCAAGGCTATGAAGCAGCAGGCAGGCTCTTTGCGTTTGGACTTGGCTTCCTATCGCGAACTGCAGGCATTTACGCAGTTCGGCTCCGATTTGGACAAGGCTACGCAGGATCAGCTGACGCGTGGTGCTCGCATGACCGAGCTGTTGAAGCAGGGTCGTTACCTGCCAATGCCCGCCGAAGAGCAGTCCCTTGCTATCTTCGCAGGCAACAAGGGCTTCTTGGACGACCTGCCTGTTTCCGATGTTGTTCGTTTCCGTACGGAAATGCTGGACTACATCCGCAGCGCAAAGCCGGAAGTTCTCGCAATGCTCGTGAAGGAACAGAAGTACACCCCCGAAATCGAGGCTGCAGCAGTGGATGCCATTACGGCATTCAAGGCACAGTTCGCTGTCTCGGAATAGGAAGGTAATGTATGCCTAACCTTCACGACATAGAAAGGCGCATCAGCTCCGTCACTTCGACGAAGCAGGTCACTCGCACCATGGAAATGGTTGCGGCTGCCAAGATTCGCCGCGCAACCGATCGTGTTGACGCGTCAACGCCGTATTCCAACTCCATGATGGAGATGCTGGCGCATGTCGCGCAGCAGGCGGGTGGCAGCGGCAGCGCCCTACTGAGCAAGCACGATGAAATCAAAAACGTGCTGCTGGTTGTTGTCGTGTCGGATAGAGGCCTTGCGGGCGGTTTCAACACAAACGTGTTGCGCGCCGCAGAGCGTCTTATGAAAGAAAAGCAAGCTGCCGGCGCTGCCGTGCAGGTTGTAGCATGTGGCAAGAAAGCGCTGGGCTACTTTACGTATCGTAATGTGGCTCCCGCGCTTGAGTTCAAGGACATGTCCGCCGATCCTACGGTGGAAGAGGCCTCGAGCATTGCCGCTTATGCAATTGGTGGATACGAAGCAGGCAGCCTTGACGAGGTGTACTTGATTTACAACCACGCCAAGAATGCTGCCGAGCAGATTCTTCGCACGGAACTGGTGCTTCCGGTCGATACCGAATCACTTTTGGGCAATGCGAAGAATGCGGAAGGCGAAGAGCAAAGCGCTTCTACGGGCGTTGAGTTCGAGCCTGATGCCGAAAGCGTTTTGAACGGCCTTTTGCCTGCTTACGTGCGCACCACGTTGTACCACGGCCTTATTGATTCGGCTGCTGCCGAGCAAGGGGCTCGTCGTACGGCCATGAAATCGGCGACCGACAACGCCAATGAAATGGTTCAAACTTTGACCCGAGTATATAACCGCGTACGCCAAGGTGCTATTACCACGGAAATCACCGAAATCGTGGGTGGCGCTGCGGCATTGGAGGAATAAATGGCTGAGACTATTGAAAATGCATCGGCCACTAAGGGCATCGGACGTATTGTCCGCATCGTCGGCGCTGTTGTCGACGTTGAGTTTTCGCCGGAGAACATGCCGGCAATTTATAACGCCCTGACGGTTCATGCAACTACCAAGGCTGGTGTTATTGACACCATCCTTGAGGTGCAAATGCACCTCCCGGGTGACTTGGTCCGCTGCGTGGCCATGTCGTCCACCGATGGCCTGACTCGCGGTATCGAAGTAACTGACACTGGTTCTCCTATCATGATGCCTGTTGGCCCCAACACTTTGGGTCGCATTTGGAACGTTATGGGACAGCCTGTTGACGGCAAACCGATGCCCGAGATTGACAAGTGGATGCCCATCCACCATCCTGCTCCTGCATACGAAACTCTGACCACCTCTACCGAGATCTTCGAAACCGGTATTAAGGTTATCGACCTGATCGAGCCCTATGTTAAGGGTGGTAAGACCGGTCTGTTCGGCGGTGCTGGCGTAGGCAAGACCGTTTGCATTCAGGAACTCATCAACAACCTGGCTCAAGAGCACGGCGGCACGTCGGTATTTACCGGCGTTGGCGAGCGTACTCGCGAGGGTACCGACCTGTTCATCGAAATGAGCGAGTCCGGCGTTGTAAACAAGACCTGCTTGGTTTACGGTCAGATGAACGAGCCTCCCGGAGCACGTCTTCGCGTTGGCTTGGCAGGCCTTACCCAGGCTGAATACTTCCGTGACCAGGGTCAGGACGTTCTGTTGTTCATGGACAACATCTTCCGCTTTACCCAGGCTGGTTCCGAAGTATCCGCTCTGTTGGGTCGTATGCCCTCTGCCGTAGGCTACCAACCCACGCTGGCTACGGAAATGGGCGACCTGCAGGAACGCATTACGTCCACCACGACGGGCTCCATTACGTCCGTTCAGGCCGTTTACGTTCCCGCCGACGACTTGACCGACCCGGCTCCTGCAACGACGTTTACCCACTTGGACGCAAAGACCGTTCTTTCGCGTTCCATTGCTGAACTGGGTATTTACCCGGCTGTTGACCCGCTGGACTCTTCTTCCCGCGCGCTCGATCCCGAGATCGTTGGCGAAGAACACTATCGCGTTGCGGTAGGCGTTCAGCAGATTCTGCAGAGCTACAAGGACCTGCAGGACATCATTGCCATTTTGGGTATGGACGAACTTTCCGAAGAGCAGAAGCTTACCGTTAACCGTGCGCGTAAGATTCAGAAGTTCTTGGGTCAGCCGTTCCATGTGGCAGAGGTCTTCACCGGCAACCCCGGTAAGTACGTTAAAGTCGAGGATACCGTGCGTTCCTTCGCCGAGATCCTTGATGGCAAGTGCGACCACATTCCCGAGCAGTGCTTCGTTTACAAGGGAGCCATCGAGGACGTTTACGCCGCATATGCCGAGATGCAGAAGGCTGAATAATGGCTGGGCTTGTATGCGACATCGTAACGCCTGCAGCAAAGTTGCTCTCTGACGACGCTTATATGGTTGTTGTGCCGGGCGTCGAAGGCGAAATGGGCTTCTTGCAAGGACATGTGCCGCTGGTATCCGTTCTTGCCGACGGTGTGGTTCGCATTCAGGCAGAAAATGGCGGAGAAATGAAACGCTTTGCGCTTCAGGGTGGATACGTGCAGGTCACGGGCCAGAAGGTTATCATTTTGGCAGACCGCGCAATTCCTGCTGAAGATGTTGACGCGAACCAAGTGCGCGAAACGTTGGCTGGACTTGAGGCTAAGCTCGCCGAGCTTACGCCCGAGGAAGCCGCGCTGACCACGCTTGCCGCTGATATTTCCTGGTGCGGTGCTCAGCTGAAAGCAGTCGCTGCGTAAGATCGCAACCACCTATAGTACTTAAAGAGGGAGATCCTTCGGGGGTCCCCCTCTTTTTTTACAAATTACCCCCTTCACAAAACGGCGGGGGCTGGTATAATGACTAACCCCAGCCGCGAAGGCCCTGCTCGCAGGGCGCGACGCGCGGCGCGGGCCCGCATGGTCGCGGCGCCGCCGCAGACGGGTCGGAAAAATTTCCTGAAAATTTTCCTTGACACGGGATGCGGGATGCTGGTATAGTTCTTTCTTGCGCCGCAACGGGGCGCGAGCGTTGGGCACGGGCCCTTCGGCACCTTGAGAACCGGATACTGTGACGAACCGAGGGCATCTGCGAGATGCGCCTCGGAAGACAGATTGATACATGCCAGAGAGTACATTTACATGATACTTCTTTGAATTCACTTTTATTTT
>CAKUFS010000005.1 GCA_934648845.1 uncultured Eggerthellaceae bacterium | reverse complement strand
TAGAGAATAGTAAGGTTCTCTTCTCCTATTTCTAGAGAATATTTCTGGCAGTTACCCCGCAAAACTTAACTCGCACGTTTAAAATAACTGAAAATGGTTGAGTTTCAGCTATGCTGCTGGCGCATCACCGCGTCACTCGCTTGCCCGATGCGCCGCAACCCTTCGTAACAGCACGGTAACCGTATATTAACGCCGCTTAGCATTCAATTTCCCAGGTAGAAACGTTTTGGAAAAAATGCGCCCGTACCATTCCTCTTGTAATGTTCAACGCGAAAGCGTTCGGGCTAAAAAGGCTCGTTCCAAGCGCAGGTAAAGCTCCGGGCGAATCTTGCGCACCCCTCCGCGGCGACCCCGCGGGACGAACCACGAGCCTTTCTAGCCATACGCTTTCCCAACGAAGAAAGGGGAATGTCATGGAGGATTTCTTAACGTCGTTCTTCATTGCTCCATTCACCGGATTGGCCGAGGGGCTTTCGGGAGCCTCAAGCGTGCTTGATGTCATCAATGCTGTTGATGGCTTCGTGTGGGGCCCCATCATGATTCTGCTTTTGCTGTTCACGCACATCTTCATGACGGTGCGCACCGGTTTCATCCAGCGAAAGCTGGCAACGGGCATCAAGCTGTCCGTCACGAAAGACGATCCTTCCAACGCCGAGGGCGACATTACCCAATTCGGCGCTTTGACCACGGCGCTTGCCGCAACCATTGGTACTGGTAACATCGTGGGTGTTGGCACCGGTCTTTTGTTCGGCGGTCCTGGCGCAATTTTTTGGATGTGGATCACGGGCATTTTGGGCATTGCCACTAAGTACGCCGAAACGCTTATCGGCGTGAAGTACCGCGTTAAGGACCACTCGGGCAAGATGCTGGGCGGCGCAATGTACGCTTTGGAGCGCGGCTTCAAGAACAAGAAGGCCGGCCGCATTTTAGCTATTCTGTTTGCCCTGTTCGCTTCGCTGGCTGCGTTTGGCATTGGCGCTTCCACCCAGTCAAACTCCCTGGCTGATGCTCTGTATAACACGTCCCTGATCGATGGCAAGGCTATTCCTCAGTGGCTCGTGGGTATTGTGGTTGTTGTTCTTGTTGCAATTGTTATCTTGGGTGGCATTAAGTCCATTTCCACGGTTTGCGAAAAGCTTGTTCCCGTTATGGCTGTCTTTTACGTGGTGTGCTGCCTGGTCATCATCGGTCTGAACGGTGAGTATCTGGGCGAAGCGATCCGCCAGATTTTGGTGGGCGCGTTCACTCCGGCAGGCGCTGCGGGCGGTGCTGTTGGCTCAACCGTCACATTGGCGTTGCAGTTCGGTTTTAAGCGCGGCATTTTCTCCAACGAAAGCGGCATGGGTTCTGCTCCGCTGGTTGCTGCTTCGGCCACTACTCGCAACCCTGCACGTCAGGCGCTTGTTTCCATGACGGGCACATTCTGGGACACCGTTGTTGTTTGCCTGATCACCGGCCTTATGCTCATGACCACGCTGCTTGCGAACCCTGAGCTCTCTGCGGCTGTTGCGAATGGCACTATTTCTTCCGGCGCTGGTCTTGCCACCGCGGCTTTCGAGAAGATTCCCGTATTCGGTCCGCTGGTTTTGCTTGTTGGCCTGCTTACGTTCACGTACTCCACCATGCTGGGCTGGAGCCAGTACGGCAACCGCGCCATTAGCTACCTGCTGGGCAAAAAAGCAAAGACCCCGTATTACATCGCGTTCTTGCTGTTTGTGTTCTGGGGTTGCATGATGGTTGGCGATGCTGCTGGCAGCGCGGCGGTTTCGAACCTGAGCTCCACGGTGTGGAATTTCGCCGACGTGATGAACGCCCTGATGGCAATTCCTAACTGCATTGCAATTTTGGGTTTGTCCGCAGTTATCGCCCGCGACACGAAGCATTACGTGTATGATAACAACCTGGACGAAGTAGACACGACTGAGATTCCTCAGTTCGATGAGAAGTAAGAAACGTGCTGAGCGTCTCTGAGCAAGGGTCGGGAGCGTGCAATCTGCTCCTGCCCTTTGCGCGGGGCCGCTGATCTGCCGCTTACCTTGGTGTGCAGCGGTAATTGAGTGTATGACCATGCTTTCTCCAACGAAGGCATGCAGAAAGGAAGCGTTTTACCATGGAGAATCTGGGCTACTACAACGGAACGTACGGCCTGCTTGAAGAAATGAGCATCCCCATGAACGATCGCGTTCACTGGTTCGGCGATGGCGTGTACGATGCCGGTCCTGCCCGCAATTACAAGATTTTCGCCATGGAGGAACATCTGGATCGTTTCTTCAATAGCGCGCGACTGACCGATATTCAGATTCCTGTGTCGCGTGACGAGCTGCGCGATTTGCTGAATGATTTGGTGAAGAAAGTGGATTCCCCTGAGCATTTCGTGTATTACCAGGTCACGCGTGGTGGCATGACGCCTCGCTCTCACGATTACGAGGAAAACGTGCCGGGCAACCTGTGGATTATGATTAAGCCTCAGGTCATGCCCGATGGAACCGAGCGCATCAAGCTGCGCAGCGAACAAGATACGCGCTTTTTCCACTGCAATGTTAAAACGCTGAATCTGCTGCCCGCCGTTATGAGCTCGCAGGCCGCTAAGCGCGAAGGCGTGGCAGAAACGGTGTTCTACCGCAAAGAGATGGGCAATCGCGTAACGGAATGCGCACACAGCAACGTTTCCATTATTTTGAACAACGAGTTGTGGACGGCGCCCACCGACAACTTGATTTTGCCGGGTATCGCACGAAAGCACCTGATCAAGGCGGCGAATAAGCTGGGTATTCCCGTTCACGAAGAGCCGTATGATTTGGACACGCTGCGCGGTGCGCAAGAGATTATCGTGACCAGTTCTTCGAACCTGTGCCGTTTCGCGAACGAATTCGAAGGAAAGCCGTTCGGTGGCGGTGCTCCCGAAGTTGCCGAAGCGCTGCGTGTGGAAGTGAACCGCGAATTTGCTGAAGCCACAGCGCTTTAGGGTTGCGCCATCTAAAGGTTCTGCGACCCAAGGGTCTAAGAACCCCATGATCGAGCGACCCGAAGCGTACGTTTACGTTTTCTCTTGACATAACAAAATAAGCGAGGAAAAAATGGAATCGATCGAAGAGATCGTCCTGCGGTATTCTGCGCGCGGAATGACGCATTTGACTTCACAGCTGCCTCTTGATTTTTGCATGAATGCTGCCCACGAAATCTTGTCGTGGGCGCAGGGCAGTGTGCTTTTGCTGACTGGCTTCGACGTGGGTGGCGCCCCTGAAACCGATGGCCCCACGGGCACGTATGTTATGGCGCGCGCCCTTGCCGACCTGGGATATACGCCGATTGTGGTCTCTGAGCCTGCGACCTGCGCCTTCTTTTCCGCAATGGGAATTGAAACGCGAGAGGTGCTGCCTGGTGACACGCCGGGTTATTTTGATGAGTTGCTTGATGTTCTGGCGCCCGTGGGCATTATCTCCATTGAGCGCTGTGGTCGAAATGGCCACGGAAGGTATTGCAACATGCGCGGCAAGGATATCTCAGCGCGCACGTCGCCGTTGGATGAGCTTGTTCTACGTGCCACACGCACAGCTATTCCTACTGTTGGTGTGGGCGATGGCGGCAACGAGATAGGCATGGGGAACGTCTCTCAGCTTATCTCGGAAAAACTGGCACTTGATCCCTGTTCGGTAACGGTTGATTGTTTGGTGGTAGCCACGGTTTCAAACTGGGGCGCGTACGGCATTGTGCATGCCATGGGAAAGTGCGCGGGAAAGCCGCTTCTCCCTGCGTTTGACCAGGTGAAACGTTTCTATCAGTTCATTGTCGATCGCGGCAGCGTAGATGGCACCACGGGAAAACGCCAAGTAACGGTCGATGGCTTCTCCATGGATGTTGAGCGCAGCATCGTAGAGGCACTGCATCGCGTATAGCGCATCGGGTGTGCGTTTGGCGTGTGCCTTCCTGGCGCTTCTCCCAAAGGGCTTTCTAAAAATCCCCCGACCTTGGTTCTTTGCAACCTTGACCGGGGGATTCGTGTTTTAGGGGCTCTTTTCGGCTTAGGGGTGGCTCGGCTCAATCCATGCGCGGCTTACGCGCGCCCCCATCCGCACAGAGCGGCATGCTGAATGGCGAAGGCGTCTTCGGCGTAGACCTGGCCGTCGGGTACGCCGCTTGCTCCCGTAACATCGGCGCGCTCGAACAGCTGGTCATAATCAGCATGATTCTGGTAGAAATCGGTTGTGGCAATGTCGTAGGCAATCTGGGCGTCCACAATGTTCACCACGCCGTTTCCGCTCACATCGCCACGTTCATAGACTACGGTTGCGGACAGGTTCAGCCGTTCGCTGTAGTTGTCGTAAGACATGCCTTCCTTATAGGCGGTAATGCGGAATTTCGTATCTTTCGTTACCGTGATGGGCCCGGTGTATTCAATGCGCGTGCCTTCGGGCTTGCAGGGGCAGGTATTGTCGGTGGTGTAGTAGATGGTTGCGCCTTCGGTTGCGCACGTAATCTCAAGCGTGGATCCGCAGGCAACCGTTACGTCGTTCTCTTTCGGCGAGAGTGCGCCGAATTCTTGCCCGTCGATTACCGCCACGGGGCGTGCCGGCTGCGCTGCATCCGATGTCACGCGTACAGGGAGCTCCTTTGCGAGTGTGGTGCCGGGAATGGAAAGCGTAAGCGTGGTAAGGCCTGGTAGTTTGCCCGAA
The DNA here is from genome assembly GCA_934648845.1 of uncultured Eggerthellaceae bacterium. Taxonomy (GTDB): domain Bacteria; phylum Actinomycetota; class Coriobacteriia; order Coriobacteriales; family Eggerthellaceae; genus CAKUOV01. Next base: position 93,939 of record CAKUFS010000005.1, on the reverse strand, counting down.
AGCTCAAATGTCGCTTTTCCTTCCTCGTTGGTTATCAAGGTGATGGACGTCTCTCCCTTCACGCTTTCTGCATCATTTGAGCCACGGGTGAACGCTGCGATGTCAATCGATCCCATGCTTGCCACGACCATCTGATTGGCGGCGGGGGTGCCATCGGAGAAACGGGTGTAGACCACCACGGTTGTATCTTGTGCGCCGCTTTCCTGCATGACCACGGCGTTCTCGTAATTCGTCACTAACGTGGCAGGACGTTTATATACAATCGCCTGCGTTGTCCACGTGTCGCCTCCGTTGGTTCCCAGCGCGCGTCCCACGTAGTTTTGAGCTCCTTGCAGGGCAAACGTTATCGTGCTGTGCTCTTCCAGCTGCGTGGCGGGATACACGCGAAGTGTCCGCGACAGCGCCCCGTAGCCATCCACTTCAGAAGCTTGCTGGACATCCACCCATTCAACGCGCGCTGCGGCTGCGTCATTGATGGTTGCCACAACACGGGGATTCGCTTTCATGTACTGGTCAAACGTGATCTCGACATATTCAGGGTCGGCCCAAAGGTATGTTACGGTGGGGTCTTCAGTGGACTTCAGGCTTATCTTGAGCCCCGATTGAATGGGAAGTACCGGAAGCCACGCGGTGGATGCTTGCTCGTAGCCCTCTTTTTCCACGCGCACTTGGTATTGGCCGGTGGGGGTGTCCCATGCGAATGCGCCATCGGCACCCGTTATCTGCGGGTTTCCCTGCTCATAGGCTGCGGCATTCCATAACGTGCCTTGTTCATCGTCCGAAGCGTCCTTATCGCGCGTCCAGACGCTTGCCGTGGCTCCCTGAACGGGGTTTGTCTCCAGCGCCTCGTATATCGTGCCCGATGGGTCAACGATAATCGATGCGTCCATGCTGTGCTTGCCGTTCTTTCCGGTTCGGTTGCTTCCCGAGCTGCCGCTGCTTCCCGTTGCGGAGCTCTCTTCGTCTTCCTTGTCCTTTGCGGTCTCCTTGCAAACGCTCTTGCGGTACTCCGTGGCTTCCAGGTACTTGTTGTTTGCAACGTCGATCCACGGCGCGCGGTAAAGGTGCGTTGCATTGGAGCTCACGTCAACGGCCAGACCGGCTTTTCCTACCACGTTGCCCGCTACCTGGCCAAATTTCTGCACTCCAGCAGAAGAGGGGTCGCACGTGCCCATGGACAGAATCGATGCTGCCGCACTCACATGAAGGTTGATAATGCTCCATTGGGCATCGGCGTAGCAATGAGCTTCTTCGACCTGCAGGATTTCCTTGAGCTCTTCGGCGGCGTCGCGCTCTGCGTAAAGGGCATCCAGGCAGCGCTTGCATTCGCTTTCGCAAGGGTTTTTTTGCTTCCAGAAAAGAATCCATCGGTTGATGTCCTCGATGTCGGCGTCAAGAAGCCCCAGCGTGTCGGAAATGTTGAACCAGGAGTTGCATGCGTTGTAGGTGCCGTAAGCATTGGCCGCGGTACCTAGAATGGGCATCCAGGTGGCAAGGTCATTGAGGTTTTTCGAGACCCAGTTGCTCTTAGCGCTTGTTTTTACTGCTTGCTCTTGGCTTGATGCGACTGCTTGGGCGGCATCGGTTGTTTTCTTCAAGTTCGCCTTGAACTTCAAGGGGTCCTTTGCCAAGCTTACTTTTTTGGAGGCACTCGCCACGTTCGAAGCTGTAGAGCCTGCAGCGGTTTGCGTTGTTGCGGAAAGGGATGTGGATACAACAGCTTCTTCGCTTTCTGCCAACGAGTCCAGGATCATTCCTGCTGCGGTGAAGCGTGCCCATTCGTAGGTATCCTTCATCGCGCCGAGCGAGTATTGCCATTTATCCAGGAAGTTGGGGGTGTATGAGGTAATGCGCGGTTCCTGATCTTGCGCTGCGGCGGGCGGCTGCTCGGTTACCACGGCAGTGTAGCCATAGTACTTGCCGTCGGCTTTTTGCTTGTCGCTTACGTACAGGTCAACGGTGAAATTGCCGTCGGTTGTGGTAAGCTCTGCATCTCCTGCGGGAATGCTAGGCTTCTGCTTAACGGTCAGTTCGCCTTTTTCTTCGAGGTTCTTGTCAAGCAGAGCAGAAGGCGTCCCGGCGGCGCTGGGCGACCCCACATCAAGCATGCTCCCTGTCTTTTCAGCTGCGTTTTTCGTGGCGCGCGCTGCTCTTTGACTTGCAGCATTGTTTGCGCTTACGGCTGTCTCCACGGCGTCGAAGAAGTCCTTCGCGTTCTTTGCGGCTTGTGTGTCATCGCCGTACCAATCTGCGATTTCGTCTACCGAAGGGGCAGTGTAGGGCACAGGTTCGGGGTAGGTGCCCGCAAACAGTTCGGCTTCCACGGTGCGCATCCAGGCATCGATGTCAATGTCTTCGAACATGCGCGCGGGGTCGCTGAAATCGGGCATGAGCGCTTCGATTTCAGCAATGGCGTCATCCAGCGCGGCTTGATCTTCTTCAGAGAGCTCCTCGTTGTCTTTTTCCGCCCGCAGCGTGTCGGCAAGCCCTTCAAGCACGTCTTTCGTGTCGGAACAAATTTGCTGTGCATCGTCGCTGATCATGTTGTCAACGGCATCATTTGACCACAGCAGTTCCTGAAGCCACGCATAATTCTTGGTGGCTTCCTCTTGCGCGCGCTGGGCCAGGCGGTTTTTGTAATCCTCGTCGTTCAAATCAACGGTGAACGCCAGCTGATAGGCGCTAATGCTATAGCTCTTGGGAATGAATAGGCCGCTTGCAAAAAGCAGCACGTTGTTGAACATGCCAGAACCATTGTGGCTCTTCAAAAGTTCAAGGTACGCTTCGTCCACGTATTCGCCCACGAAGCGCGCGTAATTCTCGTCGCTTTGCGGCTGCTTGGTAAGCACCACAGTTTCGGTGCGTCCATCTTCCAGCGTTGCGAAAAGCATGAGCTTTTCTTTAGCGTTGATTTCCTGACCTGCGTTTTTGACCGTTATGTCAAACGTCCAGTAAGCATTGCGCTTGCGCGGGACCTGGTAATGGATAGTCAGATACGATTCTTGTTGCTGGCCATCTTCTATGAGCGTTTGCGTTTGTCCGTCGTTCGTGACCTTGAATGTCCACAGTTCCGCCGAGGGGCGATACGTGCAGCTCACTGAGGATTCGTACCTGTTTCCGTAATACGAAGCGACTGCCTTGATTTGCACGGAATCGCCGTACAACAGGCTTTGCGTTACTTCAGAGGGAAGGTTGAAGGGAACCGTGGCGCGCCCCAGGTTATTCGTTTGCTGTTCTGGCAGGTTCAACTTCGTCTCGTTCGCGTAAAGCTCAAGCGTTGAACCAGGCTGGGCGTACACGGTGGCGCTGTTGCCGCTCTGACTCACAAAGTTCGAGTCCATTTTCAGCTGCGCGCCAAAAGCGGCAAACGACAGGCTGCCCACTTGAGCGGTCATGGTGCTTGTTTTGACCGTGATGGGAATGTTGTAAATCTGCTCTTTGTCTGGCCTGAACGCTACAGAAATCGTGCCGCTTTCTTTATTGGCGGGAAGCTCAATGCTCAAGCCGTCCGATGTTATGCTCCAGTCGGGGTATTGGTCGCCGTCAGATACACTCACGCTCCATTCTATCTCGGAATCAAGGCCTTCTAAAGCAAGCGTTGCCCCTTTTGCGCTGGTCAGCTCGTAATCAAGGGACAGAATGGTCTCGCAGCCCACGCACACCGTGTCGCTCTTTGCGCGCGGTGTTATGGACTTTATGCCCAGCGCCGTTAGGAGATCCGCCGCGCTGAACGAGGGAACGGTGAGCTCAACGGCGGTTTGCTTGCTGTTTTCCACGGTTGCTTGCGCTTTCGCAAACGGGAAGTTCCAGCTCTTCGTGTCAAGCAGGCTGCTTACCGTAGGTTTGGGCGCTGCGGCATCGAACGCCACCACGGTGTACGTTCCCGGCTCAAGCTGGTCGGTTACCAGCTGCCAGGTGTCGTTTGTGCCCTCTTCGGTGCCGCCGCTCTCGCTTGGGGCGGGCAAGGGGATGGTACAGGCATCGACCACTTTGCGCGCGGCATCGTTTGTCCCTGCGAACACGATAACGCGCGCCTGTCCCGCAAACGCGTCTTCGCTGCCCGCCTCGCCTTGCGTGGTGACGCGGACGGTGCCCCAGCTTTCGAACGTTGCGGCGAATGTATTCGTTTCTGTGTTGAATGTGGCGGTGGCGTTTGCAGGGCCCTTGGCACCACTACGCGTGATTTCCAGCGTAAGGTTTTCGGGCGCGCCCTCGCTTTGCGCCAGCGCTTCCGATAGCACCAGCATGCCGTTTTGCGTGACCCAGTCGCCGCTCATGGTTTCGTCGTCATTCAAGGTGCCGCAAGGAATTTCAGTGCCATTGCGAAACAGTTTGAACGACAGCTTGCTCCAATCAAGATTGTCTGCAAGAACGGGGTTTCCCTTCGAATCGGTTTTGCCGGTGTCGTAGCGCACGTCAAGGGGGAATGTTTGCTGGGCGGGAATAGGTGTGAAAGCAGAAATATCGATAGCTCCCATGTCCCATATATTGGACGTCATATCTTGCGGAATGCGATAATACGTTTTTTCGTAATAGCCAGCCGCGCTGATGGTGACTTGCGCTTCCGTGTTCGATATAAGGCGATCGCAGGTGAACGTCTTGTCGGAATCGGGGGTTATCTGCATAGTGTCATCGCCCTGCACAACAGTGATTTGCACGTTGTCAACCGTCATTCCTGCAGGTAAGAGCAATGTTCCGCTTAAAGTAGCGGTATCAATCCAGTTCCATGTGATGTTTTCTGTGCCAGCTTGCTGCGAAAGTTTCATGGCATCCGAAGGAGTTACGCCGTCGCTTTTGAAGCGATATGCCCATACCGTGCCGCCCCCGCTGAAAGGATTCTCAACGTCGTTTTCGTCGGTGTATTTATTGCCGAATCGAACGTCGGGGTTTCTGATAAGGACGTTAACGGCGCCGTCGTATTCGCCGAAGACGTTGCTCTCAAGGTATCTGATTGAACGGGGGATGACGATCTGTTCTTGCGTGCTCAGGTTTTTGTTGTTCGTGAAGGCTCCGCCGCAAATGCGTTGGATGCCGTTGCCTTGCTCGTCGGTTTCGAATTGGATTGAGGACAGCCCTTGGCTCATGTAGCAATAAAATGCCTCCATATCTATTTGTTTAATAAAGCTCGGGAACGTAATAGTGGATATATTGGTGTCATTGAAAGCATAAAAGGAAATATAGACATCATATGACCCATCGAAAACTTGCGAGAAGTCAACGGAAGATAAACCGCAGTCGCCATACACAAATACTACGTCGCGTGGCACATTGTCAACGGTGCCGGTGTAGTTCCTCTCAACATATGCGTAAATTTCGGCGTCGTATTCTGAGACTTTCGGGCCAGAGTAATCAAGGGAAGGCTCTTCAACGCCCGGCGCGAAGAAACCGTCGTCGTTGCGTATGTTGCCGATCCAAAGTTTTTTGCCCGTGCAGCCTACCGAGGTCTTCCAAACTTTCGCTTTGAACTCCTCATCGTGGTTGCGACCGTAATAATTCTCCAGGTCAGCGAGCTGCTGCGCTTCGATGCCTGCCTTGAAGGGGTTAAGGGATTCAGCGGGTTTCTCTCCAGTAGTGGCGTCTGAACTTTCGCCCGCTCCTTCGCCTGCGCCGAGTGCTTGCTCCGGCGTTTCGGTTTCTTCCGGTGCAACGGCTGGCGCAGGTGTTGCACCGCCGTTTGCGGCAGCCTGCGCTCCTTCGCTTCCTGAGCCTTCGGACGCTGCAAACACCACGCCTGCATCTAAAGGCGCGGTTTTGGCAATTTGGGCAACGGTGTCCTCGCCTGAAGGGGAATATGACAGCTCCGAAGAATCGTTTTGATTGTTGGCCAGCGGACTTATTTCTGCCAGCGCTTGCGCTGGAATAAGGCCCGTTGCCAGTGTGGTTGCCAGCAGCAGTGCCAGCACGCGATTGCGTAGACGTTGTCGCTTCATGTTGTTCCCTTCGTCCCCGTGTAGGCTTGTCAAGGGCTTGCCAATCGCGCTTTTGCCCGCGAATTGATACACCCATACACTCTGCCAGTATGGGCAAGTAACGCGAAAATGCTAGGTTCGTATATACGAACCTAGCATTCACCTGGGGTTTTAGAAGCGAAGTAAGAAAACTTTTGCTGCAACCTTTGTTGCCATGCACCTGATGGGCGGTGCTTGGCAGCAACGTGGTCAAGCGACAAAAAGAACAAGGAGGCAACTCGGAGGGTGCGGGCGCGCCCTCGTTTTCGCCCGTCCGCTTGTCCGCAACCGAATTACAAAGCACGTACCGTAACTCCGGCCGCTTCGAGTGCTGCGCGGATTTCGGCGGCAAACGCAACGGCAGCGGGGTTGTCGCCATGGATGCAAATCGTGTCTGCGGCAATGGGAATAACGGTGCCGGTTTCCGATTCAACCACGCCTTCTTTCACGGCGCGCAGGGTACGCTCAATGGCTTTTTGCTTGTCGGTGATAACGGCGCCCGCTCGCGTGCGCGGTACGAGCGCGCCGTTTTCCTGATAAGCGCGGTCGGCGAAAAACTCGCTTGCCGTGCGCAGCCCCACATTTTGTGCTGCGGTAATGCTTTCGCTTCCAGCAAGTCCTACTAAAATGAGTTGATCGTCAAAATCTTTCACGGCTTGTGCAATCGCTTGCGCCAACGTGGCGTCTTTTGCGGCGGCGTTGTAGAGCGCGCCATGGGGCTTTACATGATGCAGCTGCGCGCCTTCCGCTTTTGCGAAGGCGGCCAGCGCTCCCACCTGGTACAAGATGCTTGCATATACGTCATCGGGGCCCATTGCCAGCGCACGACGCCCGAATCCCATCAGGTCGGGGTATCCAGGGTGCGCGCCAATCGCCACGCCGGCAGCGTGGGCGCAGCGTACGGTGTTGCGCATGACGCTCGGATCGCCTGCATGGGCGCCACAAGCAATGTTCGCGCTGGTCACATGGGGGATAACTTGGTCGTCCAAGCCAATAGTGTACGCGCCGAAACTTTCGCCTAAATCGCAATTCAAATCTACTTGCGCCATGGTGTTAGCCCTTCAAGTCAACGTTTTTCGTGTCGGTAATCAGCATGTGGCCCGGCGCGTGCGTAATGGCAAACGGCGGCTTGCTGTTCATGACAACGCTTTGGGGCGTTACGCCGCACGCCCAAAATACCGGCACTTCACCAGGTAATATATCAACGGGGTCACCGAAGTCAGGCTTGTTGATGTCTTTGATGCCAAGCGCGGAGGGGTCACCGATATGAAGCGGCGCGCCATGCACTTTCGGAATGGCACCGGAAATTTGCACGGCTTTCACAACCTGGCTGTGGGGAATGGGGCGCATGCTCATGACCATGTTTCCGCTCATGCTGCCCGCAGGCGTGCAAGCGACGTTTGTCAGGTACATGGGAACGTTGCGGCCCATGGTGTTGTGACGCTGCTCAATGCCTGCTTCGATAAGCTCGCTTTCAAAGCTGAAGCTGCATCCAATAATGAAACTTACCAGGTCATCGCGCCAATAGGAAGATATATCCGTTGTTTCTTCCACCAAGTTCCCGTTCTCGTAAATGCGATACCGGGGGAAATCGGTTGCTACATCGCAATCGGTGGCGCAAAGCGTTGTCTCGCGCGCTCCGACTTCGGTTACTTCCAGAAGGGGGCAGGGCTTGGGGTTGCGTTGGGCAAACAACAGGAAATCGTAGGCCTGCTCTTTCGGAAGCACAATAAGGTTTGCCTGCGCGTAGCCCGGGCATAAACCGCTGGTAGGGGCGTCATAAGCGCCTGAGCGAATGATGTGGCGCGCTTGCGCGGGGGTAGCTGCCAGCATGCGCTGCCATACGGTTTCGTTTACGTTGGCGGGTTTCGCTACGGTGGGAATTGATGGGTTCATGGTTTGCTCGATTCTTCTTATTTTGCATGACCAGGAGATGTTATAGCATAGCGCTCAACCGATGCGGAGTGCACCGACCCGCGGTATGAAAGGTGGGCAAGGCCGCGTTGCGCGCATTGCCATTGCAGGTGATCCAGAAGCTGTTGCGGGCTTGCAGTGCTGTTTGCCCAGGCAGCAAAGGCGTGTTCTTTAGTGCGAATCAGCTCTTGTGCCTGCTGCACGCTCGTTCGTGTAAAGCGAATTGATTGCTCTGGGCCACATTGGGCAAGCCTTGCGATATCAGCAGTTGCGATTGTTGCGATTTTTGCATAACCGCCTGTTGTCTGTCTGTCCGCCATCATGACAATGGGCAGGCCGCTTGCGGGAATCTGCACGGCTCCTAAGGGGATGCCATCGGAGATGATGTCGCTTCCGTTTATTGACTCAACGGGTGCGCCGCCTAAGCGCAATCCCATGCGATCGCTTTCGGGTGTAACAGCGTACGGTGTGCCGTAAAACGTTTCAATCCCTTTAGCGGTGAACAGTCGTTCTTGCGGGTTGGGGATGGCGTGGATGGTTACGGCGTCATCGCTGCTTGCTTCGGCGTTGTTGTCCCGTGTCACGGTTGCGTCTGTCGCCGCGCCCGTGTTGCATGCAGCGGCGCCTTCGCCGCCCTCTTCGGTGCAAGACGTGCCGCCTTCGCCAAGAAACGCATCCGCAGGGGCGCCCAGCACGTTGTTGATGCGCAGCCATTCGGGCAGCACCAAGTCGGGTATGTCTTTCTGCTCATGGTTTCCGCTGGTCAACACATCATCTTTCGCAAGAGCACGTCCAGAAAACCCGCCCAGGTGATATTTCAGGTTGGTGGCTGCGCTGCCAAACGCGCAGGGAACATCAATGCCGCCGCGAACGGCAAGGTATCCGTATTTGCCCGCACGAGCGTTTCCCGCCACCACGATATCGCCCGCGTGAAGGCTCAGCGCAACTCCCAACGGAGCAGGCTCGCCGTTGATGGTGGGCTGGAAGCCAGCACCCGCAAATGCTACCACGAGTTTTTCGCCGGGATTTGTTTCTTCAACGCAAAATGATGGGCCCATCAGGCAAAACTCAAGAGCAGGCGCGTTTTCGCTATTTCCTACCAGTATGTTTGCGGCACGCAGCGACCAGGAATCCATAGCGCCTGCAGGACCGAATCCTTGATCCATGAAGCCATGCCGCCCTAAATCTTGGACGGTTGCCAGCATGCCGCTTGTTTTGACGATGAGTCTCATAATGCCGCCTGTGAGATTGAGTATCGAGCGCGGGCAAGGGGCTCACGCCTATGTGAAGCTGTTGAAGCCGGCGAAGCGCCCTGCGCATCGCTGCCTTCGCCCTTGTTTGAATGATTGCTTCCCGCGTTGGCAAGGTCGCTTATATCCGTGCCTTCCTCTGCCGCAATTCGGTAAAACTCCGCTTCGCTAATGGGAACGAAACGAATTATGTCGCCTGCAGCATAAGGGATTTCGCGCGTACCGCCTGCATCGAAAAGAAGCAGGGGCGTGCGCCCGATAAGTCGCCACCCGCCAGGGCTTTCAAGGGGATAAATGCCTGTTTGCTGGCCGCCAATCCCTACGCTGCCGCGTGGAATTGCGGTGCGCGGCGTATCAAGACGCGGCGTGTGAATGCGCGCGTCCAAGCCAGAAAGATAGGGAAAGCCCGGTAGAAAACCCAGCATTGCTACGGGGTAATCCACGCTGCTGTGGATGCGTATCACTTCATCGGGGAAAATGCCTGCCAGCGACGCAACATCGTTCAAGTCGGGACCGAAAATGCCACCATACGCAACGGGGATTTCGATAAGTTTTGAGGTGCTCTCGTTTGCGGCTCCTTCGCTTTGCGCTAGGCACGATAGGTTCTGCTCAAGCTCATCAAATGTGAGCGTCAAGGGATCGTAGCACACCATAACAGAGCAGTACGTGGGAACGATATCGGTGACGCCGGGCACTTGCTGTGAGCGAACGGCAGCGGCAAGACGCGCAACGTTGGCGCTGGTCTGGCGGGAAATCTCGGAGGAGACCACCAAGTTCACGGCGCTATCGCCCGCTGTTTCCACGGTGAAGTGCATATTCGTAGAGACCCTTTCTTTTGGTGTGCGCCGCATCTTGGCAAAACCCGGTAAAACGACCTGTTCTCAGGTAAGCAAACTCGCTGGAATTTCTTACGGCACTCAGCATATCGGGTGGGTGTTTCTCCTGGGTTTCGCTTCCCATAAAAACAGCCGCAGCAATCAAGCTGCGGCTGCCCGGTTCGCGAAATGCTGTGAGCGTTTCAGTATAGGCTAAGAAGCTAGTCGATGTGTATATCGTATTGTCCCAGCGTGTCGTACGTATCGGTGTCCATAACATCAATTCTGCCATCTGCGGAAATCAAGTCATCCAAGCTGGCAACCACATCGCCGGAGAAGTACATGAACGCTTCGGTGTAGGTGCCCGGTTTCAGCGTTTCATAGAGGTACGGGGAAACCATTCTGTTGCCCACGCTCCACGTGTTGTAAGCCGCGTTCACATCGATGACCGTATCGGACGTATTGTTCGCAATCCTCAGGACATAACCGCAGTCGCCCAGCCAATCCTTTTTCATGGAGACAACGGCAATCGTAACAACGTCATCGTTTACCAGCATCTTGTCAACAAGTCGGATTTCTTCGCCGTCGTCGTTGCCATCATCGGTGCCGCCGCCATTGATGTAGCCATCATCGTCGCCGTTTTCGCCACCCCAGTCAAATCCCGTTGTGGCGGACAGATCTTTCACCTCATCGGTGGTCTTTTTGAACGTCATGCCATCACCATCGATGGTAAAGTTCAGCTTTCCGTCCTTCAAAGTGCCTTCCAAGGAATCGCCCTCAACGGTCAGAGTGATTTTATCTGCGCTTTTCGCATTCCAGGTTCCTTCTAGATTCTCGCCGAACATGCCCAGCTTGAACGTGCCATCTTCGGCAAACGCAGCTTCTACCGTCATGCCGAATGCTTTGAGCAGGGCCATGTCATCTTCGGTTGCGCCGGAGATTTCAGTGAGCTCCCACGTGCCAATGAAGGCTTTTTTCGGATCCGCCTTTGAGCCTCCGCCGCAGCCCACCAGGGCAAGACACAGGGCAAGCGCGCCTGCTATCAGCGCAAATACTTTCATTTTCGTTTTCGTCTTCATGGTTTGCACTTCCTTTCCTTGGATCCGATACTTCTTTACGCGTCAGCCAATTACCGCGAATGAGATTAACCTAGTTTGCCCCCAGCGCTCCGCCGCAGAACTCGCAACGACCGCTGCCATCGGGCGTGGTGGAGGCGCCGCAGAAGGGGCAGGTCACCGCTTGCTTGGGTGCCGTTGCTGCAACAGCTTCTTCGCGAACGCGCTCGCGCACGCCCGTAAGCAGATCGCGAATTTCGTTTGCCTGGCGCTCTGCTTCGCGGAATTCAAGGGAGTAGCGCTCTTCAATCTGGTAGTCATTCACCTTGAACGTAATTTCGTCGAAGTAAGGGGAGTTCACGTAAATGGTGACATACATGTCGTAATCAATGTCGTAGCGCGGCGGATCGTAGCTTTCCTCTTCGCCTTCGGAGTTTTCACGCATGATTTCGGTGCGGGTTTCGCGTACTTCCGTGTCGCAGCCGGTGATTTGGGAGAAGTTGATCACGTCGGGGTTCGCGTCGCGCCAGCGTGATGTGCGCGTGACAATGAAGCAGCCTGCGTCCTCGTCGATGATTACCTTGGTGTTGCCGCCCAGCGTGCGCGTTGCATTGAATGCTGCCACGCGCTCTTTATTGGCTTCGCGGTAATCGAGCTGCTCGCGAATCTGCTCAACGGTGCTGCGTCTGCGATCGCTGAAGAAAGGAGAAAGCTTTGCCGCGCACTCCTTGCACAGGTTTCCGTCTTCAAGCTTCCTGTTTCCTAGCAAGCCGATTTCTGCGCCGCAAATATCGCAGTTCTTCTTCTCGAATATCTTTCCAAAAAGTCCCATAGGAGTCTCCTTCCCATTGTTGCTACCCGCTTTCACGGAGTATGATGCGCCCGTTGAACGGAAAAGGGAATGACCCTAAGGTCTCATCTGAGGCCGCGATATGCACCTCATGTCTCATTTATAGGGAAAAGAGAAGAAAAACGGGACAAAATGGGCCAAAAATGTAACGCAAAAAGGCGAAGCGAACAGCGAAGCGATGAAGCTACGGGGATAGCAATAACGTTGTGCGCGTTTGCGAACGGGAAGCAGCAATGAGTTGTTTGCGGCGCAACAACGCTGCTAATCGCCCACAAGCCAGAAACTGAACATGCCGTTTTAGTCCAGGCGGTTAAGGGTAATTCCGCCCGTCTGCGAATCGCAAAACCCTTACGAGTGCATTTTTGGAACAATAAGCCCGCTGGAAACAGCGTGCACCGCCAGGCGCAAAATGTTATCGTAACCGGTTTTTGCCAGAATTTCAGAGATGTGTCGCTTTACGGTGCCTTCCGAAAGGAATAGCGCATCTGATATCTCTTTGCGGGTTTTTGTCTCGCATACCATGCGCAGAATCTCAACTTCAACATCGGTGAGTGCGGCGGCATCGGAGAAAACGCTTTCCTGCGCGCGCGGGAACGTGCAATAACCTTCCATGGTGGAGCGGATGATGCTCAAAAGTTCGCCTGTTCCCACGTTTTTATACACGAAGCTGTCCGCGCCCGCTTGGCGCGCCTGCTCGATGAACGTGATTTCCGGCATGCCCGTCATGATGATGACGCGCACGTCGGGCAGCGCTTCTTTGATGCGTTTAGCTGCGACAATGCCGCTTGAATCGTTTTCGGTGCACACATCAAGAAGGACGCAGTTCGCGTTATGCTTTTCCACAGCTGCCAGCGCGTCTTCGGCGTCTCCTAAAGTGGCAGCCACCTGCATGTCTTTTTGCAAGGAGATGGTGGTTGCCAGGGAATCACGCAGCATCATTTGGTCTTCTACGATAACGATTCTAATCATAGCGCCGTGCTCCTTCTTCGTGCTTGTGATGTGCGCTCTCTATGATACCTGATTGCGCGGGAAGTGAGCGATTTGCACCGAGCGGTGCGCTTGCTTCAATGATGAACGGTTTAACCGAGACAACGCGCAGCGTTCCCTGAATTTCTCCCATGGCGGCGCGCATCAAGGGGAAGCCGCTGCCTTCGCGCATGTCTTTGCGACCGTGTGCTCCATCGTTTTCAACAGTGAGCACCGCTTGCCCGTCTTTTTCCAAGAATCGCACAATGACGCGTTTCGCACGCCCGTGTTTGGCGGCGTTCGTGGCGGCTTCGCGGATGATTTTTACGAAAGCGCTGGCCACCAAGGGGTTTTCGGGGAGCATTCCTTGCGTTTCAAGCGTGATGCCAATCAGGGAGAAGGCCGATTCCACGGAAGAAAGGTGCGCCACGCTTTCATTGACGGTGGGAGTTTCTTCGGGCTCGGTCAAATCGTCGATGATGTGACTCAAGAGTTCAGTTATCTGCGCCAAGTGTTTTTCATCAAGGTCGTCGTCTTCCAGGTAGCGGTGCAAAATGGACAAGCGCTGCCCAATGGCGTCGTGCACGCGTGCTTTCATGTGCAGGATTGCTTCGTTGTGCGCCACCTGGGCAACGTTGGAAATGGATTTCGTGAGCTCGGCATTTGACGTTTCAAGCAAATGGTTCGTGTAGGCAAGCTGGGCGTTAAGCGCTTCTTGCTCGGTTACGTCAAGAGCCACCATGCGCCGGTATTCTTTCTTGCCCAAAATCACGCGGTCGCGTACAAAAAGACGCGTCTCATCAGGAGAAATTTGTAAGCGGATACCTTCGGGAAGCAGTGCATCAAGGGGTGTTTCTCCTTTGTTGGCAATTTCTTCCAAGTCGTTCCACATGGTGCGCGTTTCGGTAAGATCCGTTGCGAATCCCAGAGAGGTCAGGCACGAGCGCATGGTATCGTTCATGAAAAGGATGCGGCCGTCGTCACCCGCGCAGATGACGCCTTCGGGCAGGGTGTTAACGGCACTCACTACCGAAAGATTCGTGACAGTTTGCGAGAATCCCTGCTTATCTGCTGCAAGTCCGCTGGTCACGCGGAAGAACATATAGCACGCATCGGCGATAAGCAGGTACACGCTTGCCTCGCCAAGCTGTGCGGTAAGGGGTGGCGTGCAAAGCACCAGTAAAATGCACTCGATAACGCGGCAGCATTTTCTGCCCTGATTTTTTTCTTTGACAAATGAGTAGGCGGCAATCAGGGCGCCCGCTATGTTTACCCAGAGCAACATTTCAATGGGAATCGTTATCGTTTTCAAGCGCAGGATTGCAATGCCATAGCCGGCGTGAAGGGAATTCGACGTTGCCGCTCCCATGACCAGGTGGAAGAACAGCAGCAGTTCGTAACACGCGCGAACCCAGGCTCCGCGGGTATCGCGACGGCACATGACCAGCAACGTATGGAGCGCCTGCCCCGCGCAGAGCAGGAAAAATATGATGACAAGCAGAATTGCGGTGGGGAGTTTCGCGCCGAATAGGAAGCTCATAGACGTTAGGCCTCCTGTCCGACTATCAGGTCAAGTGATGCGCTTGCTTTCGAAATGGAAAGCGAGAACTCATCGCCACGTGCGGTTAGGGTGTCGTGAAGCTCTTTGAGCGCTTCTTCGAAATGGGCGTTTAAGGCGCGATCCGCCTCAAGGGCGGCACGCATCTCCACCTTGCCAGGCCCGGCGTCGCGCACGAAGAGCATGAGGATGGGGGATTGCGCCGCGAATGCCGCTGCCGCGAAATCGTACAGGCAATCGTACAGGACGCTTACCGTTGTGGCAGGAAGAACTTGCGCCGTTTCAACAAGGGCGGCACAATCGATATTGAGAGAGCGCAGGTCAGACGCTGTTTCGTTGAAAACCAGCTCCAGGCGCTCGCGGTTGAAATCGGGGTCGCTTTTCTCGGCAAGAATCAGACCGCCTTTGCGCTTGCAGTAAGCTACCAGCAGTTTCACTTCCATCAGGCTCTCGCGGCGCGCCTCACGCGAAGCCGTGTCGTTTTCCCGGGGAAGGTTGTCCAGTAGCTCTTTGATGCGTCGCGTTTTGCTTGAAAGCGACCGCTCGATTTCCTCGAAGAGCTCGCGGCTGCTTGTTTGTCGGTATAAGTTGCGTTTCACTTCGTGGTCGTGCGCGAGTATCGCGTTCGTGCGTCTGAGTGTTTCTTGCTGCTGGTACAGTTCTTCGCGCCGCTTATCAATGGCCGAAGTGTCCTCGGCCAGAAGGGCGCAGCCACCCGTGATGGCGTAGAGCTTGTAGACGGTTGAAGGCACACGTGAGGTGCGGTACAGCGCCGTGCCCGCGTGGGGGACGGCAATTGTTTTGAGCGCCTGTTTGACTTCGGGCTTCAAAGGAAGCGCGCAGTTAGTTTGCATCACCACATCGCGATCAAGAGACAGAATTTTCAAATCGAACGGTAGCTTGGTGAAGAAGTACTCGTAACGTCTATACGAAGGGAATATTCCCAGGTCAAGCGACAATTCAAGAGAAACTACAATCAACGTTGTGCAGACTAGGGCAATGTTGGTGGAAAAAAGCGCGGTATTTCTGAGCACGTAGAGCGCGGTGTAAGCACCCCCAATGCCGACAATGACTAAGAGCGGCGCGAAGGCGCTGTGTAACTGGCGGCGCGCGGCGGGAACAGCCACTGCGAAAAAGCATATGTATTGCGCAACTTGCAACACAATGGCTACCCAATAAGCCCAGTTGTACGTGTAATGCCCGCTCCAGTGGGGGTCGGCGAAGTCAAACGCGAACGCGAAATGGTGGAAGTTGTTGGTAAGTATCACCAACACAATCGCTGCATCCAAGACGAAGGCGGCAATCAGCAGATTGCGGCAAAGGGGCTTTCCGTCAATGGCTGCCGCGCGGCACGCGCTTGCCATGATGAGCGCAGGAATAAACTGCATGGGAATATAGTACATGTACCACAGCACGGCAGAGATGCGATCGTGCTCAACGGGGTAGCGTACCAGAACAACAAGCAGCCAAAACAAGAGCAAGGCAGATATAAGGGTGATGTTTCGCTTGATTATGGCGTCTGAACAGCGCAAATAGACGCTGAAACACCATGCAGTGACCGCAGCACCCGAAAGAATCATCAGACCCGATGTGTTCGAAGGGCCTGTGCCAATATAGCCATCGGGGAGCAGCGCCATTCCGGGAAGAAGCTCGGCGATTACAAGAATTGCCGCAAGAACGCAGGCCAAGCTGGCGCATACGATGCGCGTCCGCTTTAGGGCGGATTGGTCTGCAGGTTGCCTTTTCACGTTGGAATCCGTTCTGTGCTGTGGGAGGCGTGGAGTTGCCTGCCCGCCGGCTTTTCCTTCTGTTTCAGTATATCGTGAACAGCCGCATGAGGTGGGGATAAACGGGGAGAAAAGTTGCCCGGGACTGAAGAAAGAAAAAGCCCGAGGCGTGGATGCCTCGGGCTTCTGTTTCAATCAACAGCGTTTCGCTCAACGGTGCTTGTTGAGCTTGCTCGCTGGGTTTTGCTTACTCCGCTGTTGTTGCGGGAGTGGTGGGGCCAGCGGTTTGCGAATTGTTCTCCGCCGCCTTCACAACGTTTTCGCGTCCGAGCTCGGTCCACTCGGGTTCCTCATCGGGGATAGAACCAGCCTTCTTCGTGAACAGCTCTTTCAGGCAGTTGTATGCAACGATAATGCCCAAAATCACAATCAGGATAGCGAACACAAGCTGCAGGCCCTTCGTGGCCAAAACGGTGAACGTAACGCCGGCGGAAAGCGCGGTCACGCAACCCGCAATGCTCATGGCCAGCGACGTAAACGTGCAGACCAGCAGGAACGCAACGGGCACGTACAGCATCCAGCCCTTGCGGCCGGTGCATTTGCAGAATACCGCCAGGGTGATCATGGTCATGCCGCCCAGTAGCTGGTTGGAAGCGCCAAACAGCGGCCAGATGTTCAGGTAGCCGCCGAATGCCAGCGCCAGGCCCAAAACCAAGGTGAGCACGGCTGCTACGTACGTGTTCGTGAAGATCTTGCGCGCGCCCGTTTGGACTTCCTGCGTGCTTGCCAGGGCGTCGTTCGTGTTGTAGAGCAGCTCCTGGAATGAGGTACGGGCAATGCGGGCAACGGCATCAAGCGAGGTCAGAGCCAGACCGGCAACGCACATGGTCATGAAGACGGTGGCGAAGGTCTGGTCGAATCCCATGAGCGTCATGCCGCGCGCAATGCCTGCCGCGAAAATCTGGAACGGGGTTGATGCTGCGCCGTTATTCAGCGCGCCCGTGCCTGCAGTGTTCATGTCGCTGTACATAACGCCTGCGAACACAATGGCAAGAATGGCAACGAACGATTCCAGAATCATGGCGCCGTATCCAACGGGACGTGCGTGCGATTCGTTGGAAAGCTGCTTAGAAGATGTGTTCGAGGATACCAAGCTGTGGAAGCCGGAAAGCGCGCCGCATGCAACGGATACGAACAGCACGGGGAACAGATAATTTCCCTTTGCGGCTAGCGCATCCATGGTTGCGGAATCAACAAGCATCGGTGCAGTTATGGTTGCTTGGCCGTTGGCGCCCAAAACGAAGATGCCAACAAAGGCGCAGGCAATCATGATGAACATCAAGATAACGGTCAAGAAGTCGCGCGGCTGCTTAAGCGCTTGGATAGGAAGCGTGCTTGCCAGGAACAGGTACACCATGATGATGGCGAACCAGGCATTCTGATCAAGGTAGATAGGCACAGCACAGCCGATTGCGAACGAGATGGCAATCAGCACGAAAGCGAGTACGTACTGCTTCACGCCGGTAAGGCCGAACTTGCGGTTGGCCCAGCCGAACAGCACGGCCGCCACGGTCAGCACGATAGAGATGCTGCCAGCCGCACCTCCTGCATATGACTTTGCAGTATCAAGCGCGCCGTCGGTCATCACTGCCGTGAACGTTCCGGCAACCATAGAGGTGAACGCGGCAATAACGATGATGCAAAACAGCCAACAGAACAGCAGGAACAAGCGGCGGCCCGTTCTACCAATGTACTTCTCAATGAGCTGTCCAAGGGATTTTCCGTTGTTCTTGATCGAGGCATACAGTGCGCCGAAGTCATGCACCGCGCCGAAGAAAATGCCGCCAACAAGAACCCACAGCACAACAGGAAGCCAACCGAACATCATTGCCACGATGGTACCCGTCACGGGGCCTGCACCGCAGATTGACGAAAATTGGTGAGCAAACACCGAGAAGCACGAAGAAGGCGAGAAATCCTTCCCATTTTCCATGCGAACTGCCGGGGTCAAGGCATCTTTGTCGATTCCCCATTTGTTCGCGACCCAACGTCCGTATGCAACGTATCCCACAAGCAGGATAGCGGCGCACACCAAGACGACTACAACGCTATTCATTTGTTCAACATCTCCTTACATTCTGAGTAGTAGCGTTTTTTTCGGCGACAAACTCTAGTCCTTTGCTGGGAGATGTCAACACATGTTGTTGGGTGATTTCCTGATATTCAGGGCTTTTGAGGCAGTTTTTACCAGGTTGAAACATTTTCGGCAGCGCTTGTTACGCTATGGTGTAAAGGTTTGCGGGCTAGCGGATGGACGCTGATCCGGCAGCGATTTGACGGCGATTTGGCGGTGGCTTGCCGCTGAGTTTGCCCTGGGCTCTGACCCCGGTTCGGTTCTGGTTCGCGGTTAAATTTCAGCATGTCCGTTGTTTTGCCCACGCAATTGCTTTGCAAGGGAGTATCCTGTTGTGAAAAGGTGTTTTGCGTATGCGCCGGGGCGCAAAAGTCCATGCCGCAAACAGGAAAGGGGCACGCTATGGAATGCAAGAAACTTACCGATAAAGAATATGCCGACTGGATGGCGTTGAGTGATTCGGAGTATGCAGATTCTCCGTTGTGCAACTCTCTCGACGAAGAATCGTTCTATGTGATTTCCGCAATTTGCGGCGCGGCGGCAACCGATGATTTTGAGTGGATGCTGGACATAATCAACAATCATTTGGAGGTTGTTGCGCAAGCAAGCAGCAACGATGCCTTCCGTCGTTTGCTTAAACGCGCTTATGAACATGCGGTTGCTTGCGGTGATGCGGGGTCGTGCTGCAATCTTGCGAACATGTATCACGATACCGACAACGCGGGAACCGAAGAGGATTATGAGACTGCGCGCGAGCTGTATGAGCTGGGCGCTGATCGTGGCGATGATCAAAGTTCCGTCAATTTGGGCTACCTTTATTACTACGGGCGTGGAATGGCACCCGATTACTTGCGTGCGTACGAATGCTTTGCGCGTGCGGCCATGCTGACCGACAACCCCGAGGGTTATTGGAAGCTGGGTGACTTATATGCAAGCGGCAAGGGTGTCCCCAAGAGTCAGCGAACAGCGTGGAACATGTATTCCCGGGCATATCATGCGGCAGGCGAGTCGCCCCTTGCGGCACGTGCGGCGCATCACTTGGCCGATTATTTGATGACCGGCATCGATGGCTTCTTGCAGCCCGATCCCGATAAGGCGCTTCGACTCTATAACGAGGCAGAGCTTGGTTATTATCGGCTCATCGAGAGCGGCCTTTCGTATTACGGTCGCCAGCTTGATCAGGTTATCGAAGGGCAAAAGAAGGCGCGCATCGCTGTGCAAGAGTTGCACCACTGCGTCCGCAGGCAGTAGTTTTTTGCTGGCAAACGCGATAGCGATGCGGTCCATGCGCATAAATATGGCATCTATCGCGATTCCGAAAAACGCAACATGCTTATAAGCATGGGGTACACCCCGCTTTGCATAACAAGCATTCAGCTGGATAGTCCTTCCGATTTGGCTTTGGCTGCCGATGCTATTCGGCGCGCACTGGGAAAAAGAAGACGTCCTGTGCCGAAAGATTACGATGAGCGCGTCGCAGCGCTTAGAAAAGAGCTGGGACTTCCTTGGTTTGAGGGGCAAAAGATGTTTTAGCGTCTTTTGACGTTTACAAAAAAGCTGTATGAGAAAAACAAGGGACGCAGCGATCAATACTGCGTCCCTTGCATGTTTGTTTATGCTCGCGGCTGAAACAAGGATTTCAATTATCGGTGCATACGGCATTTTGTCGGACGCTTGCTTGCAGATGCCTTGCGGCGATGTTTTCCAAGTGCTGCCGTTGCATGCGTTGCGTAGGCGCCATGTTCTACGCGCGCGCGATTGTGCAAGCATTGCGAAGCAGCAGTGAACGCCATGGCCGCTAGCAAGGTTAGCAAAATGGAGAGAACTACGAACCCGGCATCTCCTGTGGCGGGCATCGATTGCTTCGATTCCTGATCGGCGTTTTTCCCAGCATTGCTGCTGCCGTCGTTGCCGTTAGAAGCATTGTCGCCATTGTTGTTATCGTCGGTATCAGGAGTGGTGCCGACAGACCCTTCCCCTTTGT
Organism: uncultured Eggerthellaceae bacterium; assembly: GCA_934648845.1. GTDB lineage: Bacteria > Actinomycetota > Coriobacteriia > Coriobacteriales > Eggerthellaceae > CAKUOV01. Next base: position 73,738 of record CAKUFS010000005.1, on the reverse strand, counting down.
TTGAGTCATCCTTGCCAGGGTTGTTGCCTTCGCTGGGCTTATCGCCTTGACCGGGCTTGTCGTTGTCGTCCTTGCCAGGGCCAACATCGGGGTCTTTCGGGTCGTCTTTTCCCGTTCCATCCGCTACGATGGGAATCGCTTCCGAAACGTAGTCGCGCCACATCGATTGCTTATCCTGGCGAATAGGATCGGGTAAGCGCAACTTGATGACCAGGTAATTTCCTTCCGTGAGGTGTACGCTGTCTTTAAATGTCATGGTAAGGTCGCCACGAGTAGGGTCGTTGCGCGTATCATTTTTATAATGTGCCACAACGGGAACACCTTCCAGATCCTCATCGGTGTAGCCCGAAGCTACCAGGTCGGGCGTTATCTCGTAAACCGAAACAACGCAGAAGTACTCTGCTCCAAGCTCTTCGTAACCTTCACCATACAGAGATTTCACGCTTACCGATGGATCGGAAACATGGATGGAGCTTTGTCCGAAGCTCACCGAGGGAGTCTCAACTGCCCACGCGGGCTTTTCGCCTACAACCAGCGAGTTTGAAGTCGCACTTAATTCATCTGCCTTTACCACGGCGCAAACTTTGCAGCCAGCGCGTAATGTCCCGGAAAGCGATACGTCAAACGTTCCGGAGTTTGAAAGGGAAGTGGAAATCCTGCCGGTTGAAATTATTTCAGCGGTAGCAGCGTCGAACGTTTCCCCTTCGTATTGGTAGATGTCGTACGATGCATTCTTCGCGTATTTATCGGCACTCCAAGAAAGGGTCAAATACAAGTCGCCTTCAGTGAACATCACGTCGGCGGGTTTGATGGATGCCGTGGGGGCAACGGCATCATGGGTTACTGCCATGGGTTCAGAAACAGCATAGATAGTGTTACCGTAGTCGGTTGCCAGAAATGCCACGATATAGTTGCGTTTCAAACCAGAGATTGACACCACGTTTTCGCCGCGAACCGGGTTGTCGATGCTGCCAATGGAGTTGCGCGAACCCCAGGTGGTGTTATCAGCTTCGTCGAATTGGCGCAGGCTGATGTGAGCGTCGCTCGGGATATCGCAATTAATCATGACGCGCACGGTTTTGTCGTCTTTGTCAACAGGCCCGAGAATCATCACACTGCTTTCCGCAGTTTCGCTTGCAACAGTAATAGGGGAGGATTGAGCCTTCAATTCGCCGGCAAGCAGCATGAACGCAACTACGCGTTGGCCAGCAGAAAGCGTTTTGCCCGAAAGGCTTATCTGCTGCGTGCCTGCCGTAGCGGAAAGGCTCGCCAGGAAGGTACCGTTTTGTGTCGCGATGGTTTCATCAGCGCTGTATGCTTTTATCAGGACGATGGCGCCTTCGGGTGGGTTTGCCACCGTAACATTAAAGGAAGTGTCACCTGCGGTAAGCGCGCCGGGAATCTCAACCGTCGGGTTCATGACGATTGGCGGCGCGGTTTTGGTAACCAAAACGGAGTCATCGGGCTTGTTCGCCGCGTAATCGTAGCTTGCTGGAATCGGGTTCGGCGCCAAATCGCCCGAATACTGGGTGGTGTACACCAGCGCGCGCACGCGTTTTCCCTCTTGGAGCGGTTCGGAAAGCGTTATTTCCTTACCGGAAAACGCTTCGTAGGCATCCATGGTGAAAAGGCGTACCTGACTGGTTTCCTCGTAATCGTAGGTGTCGGGAGTAACAGAAGCGTCATATTCCACCACAGATACGTGAATCTGTAGCCCCGTTGTGGTGTTTTTCGTGTCGCGCGCTAGCTGGAACAGGCGCTCATCGCCCGTAAGGCTGATATGCATTGCCGTTGCGCCTACGGGAAGTTCTGCCTCATCAATGGTGGCATCGGGGAAGATGTAATCTTCAAATCCGCTGCCATCGTCTTTCACGATATCGAAACGTGCGCTGGGTTTGACAATCGGCCAGGCATCCTCGCTGGTGGTATCGGCGAATTGCAGATACGCGATAATCGCATAGGCGGTGGGGTCGCCGAGTGCGGAGAATACGGTGTCGTTAAACTCAACGTCTACCGTATCGCCGCTCTTCACACCGTATTTAGTGAACAGGCGCTTGCCGAAGCGGTTGATGTCATCGGAGTCAACGTAATCAGATCCGAAAGACAGCGTGCGCGGCCAGGCTATCACGGAAAGCGTTGCTGAGGGCACTGCTTCATGCAAGGTGATTGCCGCCGTGGCTGTGCGATCGGTTGCAAGGAACTTACCGGCGGCTTCACCTGCAGTGTTTGGCGTGGTCAGCGTAACGTATGATTTGTTGAGCAGGTCGGAGCGCTTTACTTCGGTGGGTTGGCTGGGTTCGGTTGAGCCCGCTTCAGTTACCGACACGGGGGAAGAAGCGGCAAGCTTGCGAACGTTGATGTCGTCATCGTAATCGTAGATGAATGCCACAATTTGCTGGTCTTTCACTGTGGCAGTTTTCAGCGTTATTGTTGATTGCCCCGTTGCAGGGTTTGCCTTGTTGTAAATGACGGTGTCGTCTTCATAGGGCACATAAGATGGTCTAAATGTTGTCGTGCTTGCGCTGAACGCGCGAATCATCAGGTATTTCCCCACGGTGTTGCCTGAAATATTCACGGTAACTTCAGTGTCGCCGGCATGGATTTCTCCCACGAGGGTAACCGAGGGTTCTTCTGCGTTTGCTTGCAGTGCAATGCCATCGGTGGCTTCACGAGCAGATTCGCACGCAAGTGAAATCGCTGGCATCATAGGCAAAAGCCCTGCCGCCAGCACTACCGATACGAATGCCGCAAGGATTTTGTTCCCTGCCTTTCTCATAGAGTGTGTTTCCTTTCGAGTTAACTATGGCTAACATTATAGAAGTTAGCTTAAACTAACTTGAAAAGAATTGCAAGACAAGATATGGGGTGGTGGAATATTTGGACTAAGGCAAAGTTACACGGAGGAGAGTATGTGCAGCGCAGAGCAACGGAAACTGGCGATCGAGACCTATATCAAGTTCGACCTGAGTGCGGCAGGCACCATCGCCGAGCACGACAAAGAGTATCTGGATCAGTTGGACTTGCAGTAGGTTGGATGAGTCATGGCAAAAAGAACAACAAAGAAAAAAACCGCGATGTGCCGCGCGAACAACCCGAACGTAATCGGCCTGCACTCCGAGGTTATTGAGCAGCTCATTACCCAAACGCTTGAAGTGAATTACATGCCGTACGCCATGAGCACGAATGTGTCCCGTGCGTTCCCGGAAATCGACGGTTTCAAGCCGTCGCATCGCAAGCTGCTCTATACCATGTATAAGATGGGCCTGCTTATCGGCGCGCGCCAGAAAAGCGCGAACATCGTGGGCCAGACCATGAAGCTGAACCCTCATGGCGACGCCGCCATTTACGAGACCATGGTGCGCTTGGCCACGGGAAACGAGGCGCTGCTTACGCCGTTCGTGGATTCCAGAGGCAACTTCGGCAAGTATTACTCCGGCCCCTTAACGTGTTGAGGCAAACGCCGTTTTTCAACGTTTCCCCAGGTCACGCTTATCCGCTTTTTCTTCACGTTGTCTTTATGCACCCGTAAGCTTCCAAAAGCTTCGGAAACTTGTCAATTATTCGGGTTTACCTTGCATGAAGGTGCATTGGCGTTGCGGAGCCCTAACATTACAGGCGGTCATACTTAGGTAACGTCTGCGTGCGCGATGGGTGGGGCGTGCGTAAACCTGAATTATAATGCCACTATGGCACTTGATTGGGACAAAGTAGATGTATTGGCTCGCCAGGTTATTGATCTGGCGAAAGCTACCGTTTTGTCCGAAAACCATTTTTTGTCCGCGGCAGTGGGTCGTCTTGAGATGGTTCCCATTGGAGGCGCTGAAACTGGTGCCCCCGCGAGTGGGGGTGTCGTCCAGTGCGAAGCCGCTGTTCGTGACTCCTTCGCTGTTGACGGGCGTTTTCTGTATTACGACACTGCTGCTGTTCTGCAGGACTATCGCGCGAGCAAAAAAGCTCCTGCGCACGATCTTCTGCATGCGGTGATGCACTGCGTTTTCTTGCATCCATATGTGGGTGCTGCCATCAATCAGCCGTTATGGGACTTGGCATGCGACATGGCCACTGAGCGCGCTGTTATGGATTGCTGCGGCATAAGGCCAGGTGAGCGTGGCTTGAGTGCCCAAGCTGTCCTGCATCGCGTTGAGCTTGATTTAGGATGCCGTCCCACGGCGGAAAAAATCTATCACCGCCTGTGCGAGGGAAAATGGGCTTCTGAAGTTGAGCGCTGGAGCAAGCTTTTCCACGCGGACAACCATGGCGCATGGTATGCGTTCGACAGCGATGACTCCAAAGACGAAGCCGATTCTTTGCCTGGCGAGTGCAGTGAAGGGCGGCGCTCGGAAGGTCAGAAGGGCTCCGCGCAAGGCAATCCGAATGGCGCGGGTGCAGCTTCGGGCGAGACCGATGCCGGCACGGCTGATGAGGTTCGGGAAAATCCCGAGCGCTCGCAAGGAAGTGCGGCAGGAGACGCCCAAGTGGTGTACAAGACCGAGCGGCAAGGCAGGGGCCTTCGCCAGCTTTCTTCGGCAGATAGGCGCGCAAATCAGCGTGCCGCTTGGAATGCGCTGCGCAAATCGCCGTCCGAACTGCGTAAACAGCAAGATGAATGGCGCAGTGTGGCAGCGGGCTTGGCAGTGAATTTGCAGACATTCGCCAAGAAAAAAGGGCAGGACTTAACGGGCCTTGTGGACGATTTGAACCAGGCGGCGCATCAGCGCGTGGATTATGCCGCGTTTCTGCGGCAGTTTGCCACGCCGGGCGAAGTCATGCGCTTGTCCGAGGACGAGTTCGACTACATTTTCTATACGTACGGCTTGAAACTCTACGGCAACGTTCCGCTCATTGAGCCGTTGGAATATCGCGAAGAGAAGCGCATTCGTGAGTTTGTGCTGGTCATTGACACATCGGGAAGCGTTCAAGGCGATACGGTGCGCAGCTTTGTGACAACTACGTTCGATATTCTGAAATCCACAGAAAGCTTTCATCAAAAAGTGCAAGTCCACGTGATTCAGGCCGATGCGCAAGTTCGCAGCGACGATGTTATCACCAGCTCCGACGAACTGAAAACATGGGCGAATCATGCGACGATCCATGGCGGCGGTGGTACGGACTTTCGCCCTGCGTTTGAATACGTAAATGCCCTGGTGAATGATGGTGCTTTCACGGATCTGGGCGGCTTGGTGTACTTTACCGATGGTTGGGGAACGTATCCAGAGAACATGCCCGACTATCGTGTTGCGTTTGTGTTCTATGATGAAGATTATCGTCCCGAAAGCGTGCCGTCGTGGGCGGCGCAGGTGGTGCTTGACGGCGACGCGCTGGAAGAGGAAAGGAAACGACATGAACATCCAGCAGGCAACTGAGCAAATCAGGGGCGCTATCAGCGCTTATCTGGCAAAAGATGACCATGGATTGCCTTGCATTCCGTTTCATATGCAGCGTCCTATTGTGATGTTCGGACCTCCGGGCGTGGGCAAAACCGCCGTGGTGTCTCAGATTGCGCGCGAGGCGGGCATCAACTTCGTGAGCTACTCCATTACGCACCACACGCGTCAAAGCGCGTTGGGTTTGCCGTTCATTGCGCAGGAAGATTTCGACGGCCGCCATTACAGCATTAGCGAATACACCATGAGCGAGATTATTGCATCGGTGTATCGCGCACAGGAAAAAACAGGCGTTCATCAGGGCATATTGTTCCTGGACGAAATCAATTGCGTTTCCGAGACGCTTGCCCCTGCCATGCTTCAGTTTCTGCAGTACAAAACGTTTGGCATGCATGAGCTGCCCGAGGGTTGGATTATTGTGACGGCGGGCAATCCGCCGGAGTACAACCGTGCCGCGCGTGAGTTCGACCCTGCCATGATGGACCGTTTGAAGCGCATTGATGTTGAGCCTGACCTGGATGTATGGCAGGAATATGCGGCAACGCATGGCGTGCATCCGGCGGTGACGACATTCTTGGAAAACAAGCCGGGCAGCTTCTACAAAGTGCAGGCATCGGCGCGCGGCATGAGCTTGGTCACGGCGCGCGGTTGGGAAGACTTGTCGCGCATGCTGCAGACATACGAGCGCGTGGGGTTGCCGGCAAACGAAACGCTGGTGCGCCAGTATCTGCAGGATGATGCCACGGCCATGGAGTTTGCCGCGTATTACGAGCTGTTCTGCAAATACCAGGATGACTACAAGGTGAGCGACATTCTTGACGGCTGTGATGCATCGGTTCCAGCCGCCCGCGTTAAGGCGGCGCGTTTTGACGAGCGTTTAGCCCTTGTTGGCATTTTGACTGACGCGCTGCAGCATCATGTTCATGACGCTATCGAGCTGGAACAGGCGCTGTTCTTGACGCGCGCGGATTTAGTCGCGGCGAAGGATACGCTGACTTCCTGCGATTTTTCCGAGGGGTCGCGCTTGTTGCTGGAAGCGGCTCAGGCGGCAAAAGATGCCCCTGACGTGGGGGATTCTTCGAAGGCTGCATCTCTTGCGGGCGATGCTGCCGTGATAAAAGCAGAACACGTGCGTTGCTTGGAAGCGCTGGCGAGCGCGATTGCGGCGGGAGTTGCTGGATCGTTTGCGGCCGGTGGCGAAGGTGCCGCCGCAGCAACGCCGTTCGACGTGGCAAAGGCGGCCTATAATGCGCGCGTGAAAGAGCAGCGTGCTTTAGCCTCTACAGGCGTGAGTTCCCTGGATAACGCATTTTCGTTCTTGGATGGTGCGCTGGGCGAAAGCTCGCAGGAATCGCTGGTGCTTACCACGAAACTTTCCCTGGATCCGCTGACGGTGAAGTTTGTGGGGCAATACGGCTCCGAGCAGTACATGAAGCACAACAAGAGTCTGCTGCTGACTGACCGCGGTCTGGATTTGCTGTCGGAGATTCAATCGCTTGATGGCTTGGACGAGCTAGGTGTTAAATAGAGCCCATGTTGGAAGAACTTGAGATAGAAAACGGCTTGCTCGTGAAATATCGCGGGCAAGCTGAGCACGTTGTTATTCCTGAGAACGTTATATCTATCAGGGGAAATGCGTTTTCCGATTGCAAGAGCATAAAGAAAGTGATGTTTTTAGCTCCCGTGCAAACAATCGGGGAGTTCGCGTTCAATAATTGCGATGCGCTTGAGGAAGTCCATGTGCCTTCGATGCAAATGTGGTTTGGCATTGATTTCCAGGGGTTTCGCGCAAATCCGCTCTCGAATGGTGCAAAGCTGTTCATCGATGAGGGTTATGCAACAGAAGGCGAAGCACCCGCGAGTGGGAGCGAGCAAAATGGCGGTAAGGGCTGCTTCAGCGGAAACGAAGTGGTCCATGCTGTTATTCCCGAAGGTGTTACCCAGGTGCCGCAGCGTGTTTTCGAAGGATGCACGTCTCTTGAGAGCGTAGAGATTCCTTCTACCGTGCGCTCAATTGGAAAACTCGCGTTTGGCGCATGCCCAGCGCTCAAAGATGTGCGGCTCGCTGAAAGCGATGCGGGCGGTCTTGAAGAGATCGGCTACAGCGCATTTCGCGGCTGTGCGGCGTTGACCACGTTCGCGTTCCCGCCCAGCTTGAAGAGCATTTGCTCCTGGGCGTTTGCGCAGTGTACTGCCTTGTCTGCGGTGGCTTTGCCCGAAGGGCTTATCAGCCTAGAGCGCGATGCTTTCTACGGTTGTTCGTCAATCGGCTTTGTTCGTTTGCCTTCAACGCTGAATGCCCTAGTCGATGACGTGTTCTACGGTTGCTCCGCGCTGGAATCGGTGCGTATTCCGGCAGGGGTAGACGCTTTCGGCAGCAATGTTTTTACGGGATGCACGCGCATCCGCGAGGTGTGGCTTGAGGGCCGCTCTATCCCCGAGAGTTTTGTGCCGCCTGCTTCTTTGGAAGTGCTTATCATGCCTGAAGGTTCGTTTGATAACCAGGTGCGTTCATCGCTTCAGCTTCCCTTGGCTGCGGGGTTTGTGAAATTAGCAGCGGCGTGCAGTGTATCGCTTTCGCCCGCGTGTGCGGATTTCGTGCGTGCAAGGGTAAGTGACATTTTGCAGAGCCTGCATTTTGAATCAGCGTCTGTCAAATGGCTGGTCAACAAGGGTTTTATTCCTTGTGGCGAAGAAGCGGCTTATGCGGCGCAGGCGTCTTCTTTTGGACAGCCGGAAGCTGCTGCGGTGTTGCTTGAGTGCGCAACTGCGGCATCGTTCTCTAGTTTTGACTCACTCGATCTGGAATTATAGGGAAGCAGACAATTTAACAAGGGAATAAAGGGACCCGCATATTCGCCTGTTCAGGAACAAAGGGGATGAGGGACAGTCCTGAAAGCGAAAATGCGGGCCCGAAAGAGAAGGGTTCGCTTATTGATCATGCTCGGTGTTTGCTTGGGTGCCCCCTGCGGGCGCCAAAAGTCCGAGCAGTTCACGAATGCTATTTTGCTCGTTCAAAATACTTTGCATCGAAGTTTGCTTGCAGCACTTCATACATATCGTGGCACTTGTAGAAATCCTCTGCCGCGCTGAAGAATTCGGCTATATTCGTGGGATCGGCCAACGCAGGCACGTCGCATCCAGAAGAAAGCCAGAAGTTATCGTAATCGTAGCAGTCGTGCATGACGCGATACGTTGCCATGCGAATTGACTTCTTCGTTCCTTTGAAGAATTCCTCGGACGGGCTTACGTTGCCCATGACGATTACATCAGACGGCGCCTTTTCCAGAATATCTTTCAGGCGAATTTTATCGCCGAAGTGGTATCCCTTGCAGCCTATAGCGAAAATGTCATCGGCTTGCAGGACTGCGTTGTTGCCGCAGTTGTGATAGAACACCAGGAAATCTTTGTCTTGGCATGCATCCACGATTTGCTTCATGTATTGGCATGAGAATTCATCGACAAGGGCGGGGGACAGAATGCCTGCCAGCGGTTCGGCAATCAGTACGCCGTGGGCGCCGATTTCCTTGTATGCCTTAATGTAATCGATGATAAATGTCGTAGCTTTCTTAAGCACGGTATGCATCATGTCGGGCTCTTCATAGCACAAAACCATGGCTTCCGTAATGTCAACCAAGCGTCCTGCTAGGGAAAAAGGTCCAATGCATTCGGCGAATACAGGGCGATCGTCAATCAAGTGCAGCGCCATCTCGATGCCCTTTAAGTACGTGCCGGTGCGTCCTGTGCCAACTTCAGGAATCTGCAGTGCGTCGGCGTCTTCTTCGGATTCAACAATGGCGCCGGAAATAGTAGGGATTTCTTCTTCGTGATAGATGCAGTTTGCGCCAAAAGCCTCTGCTTCTGCGGAAAGATCCATGAAGCCCATGGCAATGCGCATGTTGTATTTCTCGGCCATCAGCTTGATGCCAATCGCTTGGGCGGCAGGATCCTTCGCCAGATTTTCAACGGTGCAGCCCAAGATATGCGCTGCGGGGAACGTAGCAATGGGCTGGGGTATTTTGTGACGCGTGGAAAGAACGGCGTTGAGCCAGCTGTCCATGCTGGAGTACTTGTTGTACGACTGCATTTTCTTCTCTTCTCCTTTTTTGAGCGTCCTTCATGCGGGAGGCGTTCGATTGGTCTGAACAGCGTCTATTATTGCGCAAAATACGCAAAATTGTGATATTTTAGGAAAAATGAGTCAATTGCTGACGTCGTTATATTGAGGGTAACGCCGTCATTACTTTACTGAGTGGAAAGAAATTCCTAGTAAAGTGCTAGATTTATCGGGTAATCATGTAGATGGCGGAAGGACCATAAAAGGCCGCGAAGAAGCTGTCGAGAAACCACGGGGGGGAGTAGCATAAGAACTCGCAGGAAGGTTGCGGGTAGGGGGCGACTTGCCGCAATGCGGTGCGGTGGAAAGCATCAGAATCCCAATGACAAGCAAAAAAACGGGAGCGGAATCGCTTCCACTCCCGTTGTAAGTTTATTTTGCAGCTGCCGCATCCGGCGAGCTGCGGCATGCGACCTTAGATCACCAAGTCGCGATGAGCGCGATACAGCGCATCGGCAAGGTTCATCACTAAATCGGAATGGTTGATGTTCGTAGTGGACATAATGGCGCACACGTACGGATGATCGCCGTCCATAACCAGGCAGCCTTCGGTGCGCGCATTGTCGGTCCAACCCGATTTCGCGTATACGGGGCTTGCGCCATATTTCGATACGCTCATGCGTGTCATGCCGGCGCTATTTTGCTCCAGCGTTTCACGCAGCCACGCGGCATTATCGGTGCCGCCCAACAGGTAATCCTGCGACACGACCCACATGCGGCAAAGGTCTTCTGCCGTATAAGAGGCTGTCCAGCCGTTCCAGGAGAAGTTCTCCACGTGGCCAATGCTGTTGTACTCTTCAAGCGGCCAGCGTCCGTAATTATAGAAATAGGCCTGGTACGTTTCGTTGTTGGAGTAATCCAGTGCGTGCCAGAAAGAACCGCGCCATTCGTCCAGCGCGCTGGGCACGTATTGGCTCAACGCCATGGAGTAGGGGCCCTTAATGGAGCAAGCGCTGTAGTACACGGTGTCGGAGTTGTACGTGATGCCTGCACCCGTAGTAAGGTCGATCAGCGTGAAGCCTACCGAAGCACCGATGTCCCAAAAGCCGTACAGGGCGTCCCAGATCGCATCAACGGTATCGCCGGAAAGGCTCTTGGGGCTCTTGAACGTTTTCAGGCCATCGCCCGTTGCGTATTCGTCAAGGATCTCAATAAGATCGGAGATACTTGCACGTCCCAACGTTGCATGGTTCAGCAGGAAGTGCTGGTTTGCCGACGTTTTGTCGAGCGCGGCAAGTTGTACGTTCGCACCTGCACCCAGGCTGCTCAAGCTCAGGGCGAAGGTGCCCAGCGCGCTCTTGAACATAAAGCCGCCATTATCCCAGATAATCTGCCACTTTTGAGCGCTTGTTCCGTTATCGTAGTACTGCTGGATGTTTGTACCCGCCTGCGCCGAGCCGCCCTCAACATCCCACGGCAGCATGGACCAGCCGCCGTAGATGGTGTAGTAGCCGTTGCCGTCGTCGCTCAAGTAGAACTTCTGAGAGTTGTGATTCTCGGCGTGCCACGTGCTAATGTTTCCACCCGCAGATGAGCTGTTGTAATATACCTCAACGGCAACGTCGGTGTTTTCCTTGAGCTTGATGGTGTAATAGCCCGAGGAAAGAAGCGATGTGTTCACAAAGTTCCAGCCGGAATGCGAAGCTTTCTTTGCGCCGTACAGCGAACCGCCCATGTTAAAGTCACGTGAGCCAATCAGCATGCCGTTAGAGATAGCGGCAAACGTGAAGTGACCGTCGTTGGTGGGAACAATGTTCCATTTCTGAATGAACTTGCTGTTCTTGTTTTGCTGCGTGATGTTGCCCTTGGAGTTAACGCTTATGTATTGGCCCGAAATCACGGGGCGAATGTACCAGGCACCTGCGCCATCGGATTCAAAGACGTATTTCTGCGCAATCGTGCCGTTGGCCTCGTACAGGCCCGCGCGCGTGCCTTCCGCAGTGGAGCCGGCGGGCATATCCCAAACCAGCCCACCGTTTGTGCCGTCTTGAATGCAGAAGTTGCCTTCAGTTGCTTTTGGAGTTGCTGCAGCCAGCCTGAAGCGCTGCGATGCGGAGTTCGACAGCGTGTAAATCTTCAGGTTCGCACCGCTCTTTGCTTTGCCGTTGATTGTCAGGGCTTTGTTGCTTTTTGCCGAAGCGAAGGAGAGCGTGCCGTCGCTGTTCACGATAACGCGCCACAGCTGAGCGGCCGAGCGGTTAGAGGTGTACTGCCACACGTTCGCATTGTTTGATGTCTCGCCACGCGCCACGTCAAGCAGCTTGCCCGATCCGTAGTTGGTGATAAGGTAATAGCCGGTGTAGCTGTCGTAATTCAAAGCGAACGCTTGAGAATTTGAGCCGTTTTCTTTGCCCAGTTGGACGTTTGCGCAGTCATTGCCGCTTTGCTTGGCAACGTCAACCACGTAATTCGAGTTGGCGCTGCTCTCAATGACGTATGCTCCATCGGCAATAACAGCAGGGCACAAACGGAAAATCCAGTTCTGGGACGCGCTTCCGTTCGTGTTCCAGATGCGTACGTTCGAGCCATTTTCACCGCCTTCTGCGTCAAGTGCTTTCGGGCCAAGGCAGCTCATGATAACGAAGCAAGGTGCACCGCTTGCAGTGAAAGAGGGAACTAGACGCCAACGCTGAGCAGCGGTGCCGTTTTGCTGATAGATTTGCACGTTCGTGCCGTCGTGGTTATCGCCCGAATAAACGTCAAGCGATTTGCCCGAAAGAACCGAAGAGATGGAGAACAGCTGGTTGCCGTCGGCGTCTACGCCCTTTTTGCTTACGTAGAAGCGCTGAGCGATGGTCTGGTTGCTTTCCCAACCCTGCACGTTGCTGCCGTCGGAAGTACCCGCGGCGGCAACGTCAAGCACGGTGCCATATTCGGATTCAATAATGTAAGCGCCGCTTTCGATGGTGCCAAACGTTGGTTCAGGGCATAGGCGAAGCTTCCAGTTTTGGGATGCTTTGCCGTTTGCTGCCCAGATGCGCACATTGGCGCCAATCTTGCTGCCGGCAATGTCTACCACTTTGCCGGAAACCGTGCTGATAATAACGAAGCTCGGTTTTCCATCGGCAGTGGTGCTACTTGCGAAATACCATCTTTGAGCTGGTGTTCCGTTGTGCTGGTAGATTTGGATGTTTGTACCATTAGCGGTACCAGCCGCGTAAACGTCAAGTGCTTTTCCCGAGTCTTGCGCGGAAATGGAGTACTGAGTGCGGCCGTTTTTGTCGGTCCCTTCCGCCTTGATTACGAAGCGCTGAGCGCCCGTGGCGTTATCTTCCCAGCCTTGAACGTTCGTTCCATCGTCGCTTCCGCCTGCGGCAACATCAAGCACGGTGCCGTATTCGGATTCAATGATGTACGTGCCGTTTTCGACGGTGACATACGTGAAGCCCTTGTCGGCCTTGTCGTTTTTGTCGGTGGTGGTGCCTGGCTTCGCATCGGCCTTCGCCTCGGCATTGGTGCTGCTTGTCGCGTTCGCGTTTGTGCCTTCGGTCTTGCCGTTTGCGCTGGTAGAAGCGCCAGGAGCGGTGTTTTCTCCCGCCGTGCCGCTCGTGCCCGAGCCGCTTTCTGCGGGGATTCCTGCGGGGGCGGTTCCACCAGCAGGTGCGTTGTTGTCAGGCGATGCGCTGGGAGTCCCTGGAGCCGTGTTCCCGCTCGTTGCTGTGGCTGCGGTGCCGTCTTTGCCGCTCCCATTCTGGGTCGCGGCTGCAGCTGCGCCGTTCGTTGCGCCTTGCGCTGCGTCCTTTGCACCCGCATCTCCCAATTCAGAAGCGCCGCTTTGCTGCGCGTCCGTTCCTGCCGGTACGTCGGTTAGCGCTACGGCTTCAATCGCCGCTGCGTCGGCGCCTTCGTCCGCGTAAGCGGGGGCTGTTCCAAAGGGCATACCCTGAAGGGCAACGGCAAGGGAGACCGCGCCGAAAGCCAACCCCGCCTTTCTTATCCAGGAAATTGTTTCGCGGGGAGTCGTTGATGGTGCGGCTCCGAGCATTCGCGTTCGTTCGGTCATGGGCAGCTCCTTGCTTTCGGGCGGTAAAACTCTGCCAAGCAGTCGAAACAGATGTTTTCGCGCAGATTTACCCCGTCATGTAGAATGCGTCTATCATACCATGTCTATTGTGCGGTTTATGTTAAATGGGGGTATGTTTTGGACAGGCGTACCTCTTTTCGTGGTCTGTTTTCGTCTCGCCCCTTGCATCTCTATGCGCGTATAATGAAACGACGTGAATCAAAAAGGCGAAGCACCTAGGCAATGGTAAGGAAGCGCAATGAGATTTCTTCATGTGGCCGATCTTCATATTGGCAAGCGCGTTCATGAGCGGCTCATGCTTGATGAGCAAGAACATGCTTTTGACCAGCTTATATCTATCGCAGAAGGTCAGCGGGTTGATGCGGTTTTAGTGGCGGGCGACGTGTTTGACCGACCGAATCCCTCGTCGGTGGCGTTGGAACTTTCCGAGCGTTTTTTGGCATCATTCGTGCGTCGGAGCATCCCCGTTTTCGTTATTCCGGGCAACCACGATAGCGCGCAGCAAGTGGCGTATTGCTCGACGATTACCGATGCTGCCGGTTTACACGTTGCGCGACCGTATCGCGGGCATATTGCGACGTTTTCCCTTAAAGACGCCAATGGCCCGGTGTGCGTGCATCTTTTGCCTTTCGTGCGTCCTTTAGATGTGCGTGCGGCGTTCCCCCAGCGTGAAGCAGAGATAAAAACACACCACGATGCCGTGCGTGTCGCTTTAGAAGAACACCCACTTGAACAGGGAGTTCGTCATGTTTTGGTGGCGCATCAATTTGTCACGGCAATGGGTATCGATCCTGAGCGCTGCGAGTCGGAAACAATGAGTTCGCTGGGCGGCTTGGACAACGTGGACGCGTCGCTTTTCGATGCATTCGATTATGTGGCGCTGGGTCATTTGCACGGGCCGCAGCGCGTAGGGCGCGACGCCGTTCGTTACGCGGGCTCGCCCGTGCGATATTCCTTCAGCGAGATTTCGCAGAAGAAAGCGGCGTGCATCGTTGATCTTGACGGGCAAGGAAATGTGACAGTGACGCAGATTCCTTTGGCGCCGCTGCATGCTATGCGCGAGATCACGTGCTCGCTTGAAGATCTTGAGGCGGGCAAGGACACGGGCGATCATCAGGATTATATGCATGTTACGCTTACGGATCGCAGCGCCTATGATGCGTTCAACCGCGTGAAGGCGGTGTATCCTCGCTTGCTGCTGTTGAGCTGGCAGGAGGCGGAAATAGCTGCTTCATCAGGGAAAATGACGCTATCGGAAATGAAGCAGAAGAGCTGCTTTGAGCTGTTCTCGGACTTCTTCATGGAACAGACGGGGCAGGGTCTAACCGATGAGCAAGGCACGATTATGCAGGATATCGTGCGCGATGATCAGACGGGGTGTACGGGTCAGACGGGCGCGTGGGGTGTGCTGGACGAAAAATCCGGCAAACAGGCCAGCGGAAAGGGGGAGCGCTCGTGAAACCGCTTCGCTTGGAACTAGTAGCGTTTGGCGCGTATGCGGAAAAATGCGTCATTGATTTCGAGAAACTGCACAGTGGTCTGTTTTTGCTCACGGGTCCCACGGGATCAGGTAAAACAACGTTGTTCGATGCCATCAAATTCGCGCTTTATGGAGAGATGAGCGGGTCGGTGCGCGAGAGCAAGAGCGTACGCAGCGGATTTGCGACAGATGACCAGGTAACATACGTCGAGCTTGAATTCGAACACCAGGGCGCGCGGTATGTCATCCATCGTGCCCCGGGCGGTTATCGATGGCGCGGAAAGCAGAAAAACCGCGCGAACTTGGTCATGGCAAACGAGGAAGTTTGGCTGCAAAATGTTTCCACTGGGGAATCGCTTGCGGGCAACGGACGCACTGCAACGGAGTACATCGTTGAGCTTTTGGGCATTTCTGCGAGTCAGTTCAGCCGCATTGTCATGATTGCGCAAGGCGAATTTGCATCAGTGCTTCATGCGAAGACAGAGGAACGCCGCGCGGCATTTCGCAAGGTTTTTGGTACGGAGATGTACCAAAGCGTGCAAAATGCGCTGCTCAGCCAAGAGCGCGAGCTAAAAAGCCGGCTGGAATACAGCAATACCGAGCTGCAGAGCATTTTGAGCAACGTGAATGTTCATAAAGACAGCCAGTACTTTGGTGTATGGCAAAACCTTCATGCCGACCGCGAGCATTGCGTGTACCGCTCGCGTGAGTATCGGGATCTGCTCACCAACGTGATTCAAGAAGAAAAAGAGCACAAGCTGGTTGGTGAAAAGCAGCTTGAGCAGGCCCAGACGGAACGCGAGCATATTGATCGCCTTATTGGCGAGCAGCAGCCGCTTGCCCAAGCGCAAAAGGCGTGCGCTGCTGCGCAAGATTGGCTTGCCAAAAATCGCGGCGATTTTGAGAAAAAGGCTCATGAGCTGGACGAACTCGAAGCAAGAAAGCCGCAGCGCGATCAGGCGCGTGTGGAAATAGCCGACTTGGAAAAGCAGCTACCGCGCTACGATGATCTGGAAGAAGCACGACGCGCCGCTCAAAAGGCAACAGAAGATCTGGTAAAAGCCGCATCGCTTTTGGAGCGCAATCGGCAATCCCAAGCGCAGGCGGATGCAGCGCTTTCTTCCGCAACCGCTGAACGGGAACAGCTTCCTAACTGCGATGCGTTGCTAGAGCGCATTGAGGCGCAGCAAGCATCGTCGCAGGAGCGCTTGTCTGCGCTTGACCTGGCGGAAGGCAAGTACAAGCAGGCGTGTGCGAAGGCGCGTGAAGCCAAAAAAGAGCAGGAGACGTACGAAGAGCGGCAGCGCCAAAGCAACCAGGCTGCTCAGGCGTTTATCCAGGCGCAAAGCAAGTATAATGCCGAGATCGCAGGCGTTTTAGCCGCCGATCTGGCAGAAGGCGCGCCGTGCCCTGTTTGCGGTTCGTGTGAGCATCCTCACCTGGCACAGCGTTCTGCTGGTGCTCCTTCGGCAGAAGAAGTCGAAGCCCTGAAAACGCAGGATGAAACATTGCGCGCCCGTGCTGCCACGGCGGCTCAAAACGCCCATGCTGCCCGCGCCCGTGCCGATGAAGCGCAAAAAGCGGCGCTGGAGGGCGCACAGCGTTGCGCGGCGGATGCGGCAGTAACCGCGCAGGCGTCATCGGCGGCAGAGCAGGACGAGCGCGCAGCGGGTGCCTTCGACTTCACGGGCATTCCCGCTGTTCTTGCGAGCTTGCGTGGCCAGCTTGAAGAAAGCGCGCGCAGTTTATCCGAGCAAAAATTGCAGGTCAACGCTCAGAAAGAACGCGCAGAAAAACTCGATGTGCTCATAACGCAAACCACGCAGAAGCGCGCACAGCTTGAAGATGCCGCAAAGCAGCTTGAGTCTGGGCAGACGGAAGCTAAAGTCCGTGCTGCCCAAACGCAGACGGAGCTTGAGGCCATTAAGCTTCCGTTCGCGCGCAAAGAAGACGCCCTGGCGCAGTATAAAGAACGCCGCGCGGCGCTCGAAAAGGAAGAGCGAGCGCTTGCTGATAAGCGTGCCGCTCTTGCGAAGATGAAAGATGAGATTGCTCGCCAGGATGGCATTGTCTTGCAAAGCCAGTCTGTTTTGGCAGGCAAAACGGTGGTTGACTTAGCTGAGCTTGAGCAGCAAAAGCGCCAGATTGTTGACAAGGTTGCCCGCCATAACGAGTTCATTGGCAAGGTTCAAACTATGATTTCTGCCGCTGAACAGGCAATTCGCGATATTGATCGTATCATGGAAACGCGCAGTGCCAGTGAGGCGCGCTATAACGCGGTAAGCAATCTGTGCGATTACGCTACCGGCCGCGCGCCCGGTGCGTTGGGCAAGGTCGATTTCGAGACGTACGTGCAGGGTGTGTATTTCGAGCTGGTGTTGCAAGCTACAAACCAGCGCTTGCAGGTGCTCTCCGAAGGCCGTTATTCGTTGCGCCATCGCGAGGAGGCGTCGAATCGGCGCAGCCAGGCAGGCTTGGAGATGTTGGTGTTCGACCGCGACACGGGAAAGGAGCGCGATGTGAAGTCTCTTTCCGGCGGCGAAACGTTCCTTGCCTCGCTTTCCATGGCGCTGGGTTTCTCGGACGTGATTCAAGCGCAGGCAGCGGGCAGTGTTTCGATTGACGCGATGTTCATCGATGAAGGTTTCGGCTCGCTTGATGAAGAAAAAGTTCAAAAAGCGCTTGAGGTGTTGGGTAAACTTGCTTCTGATGATAGGCTTATCGGCGTTATCAGCCACGTGGATCAGCTGAAAGAGGCAATCGAGCGCCAGATTGTGGTGGAAAGCACGCCTTCGGGCAGCCATGCCACGCTGCACTGCTAGAAATCGGCTTTGCTGCTTCGCGTGTAATGCTATAAGTGAAAAGAAGGTGCAAACATGGCCTTTCAAGATAAAAATACCAGTTCAGCCCCAAGGGAAACGAAGCCCGTGCCTAAAAACTTCTCCGATCCGAACCGTGAGTTCCTTCGTGCGGAAAACGAAGACGACGACGGCTACGACCCGTATTCGGATCGCAGAGAATGCACGCCGTTGTTTGAGCGCGACCCGTGGGCTTAAGCATTCGTTTTCGCTGATAAAGATAGGAAGCATGCCTTGTGGAGGCCGCATTGACTATCCCGTTTTGGCTTGAGATGATGGCGACCATTACCGGCGCGCTTTCAGGCTCGATACATGCCGTAAAGCATAATTACGATTTCTTCGGCGTGGTGTGCCTTGCGTGCATCACGGGCCTTTCCGGTGGCATTGTGCGCGACATTTTGCTGCAAAATTACGGCATTTACGCATTCCAGCACTGGGAGCTCATTGCTGCTTGCATGGTAAGCGCGGTGCCGGTGTTCTTCTTCGCCCGTCTTTTGGGCAAGCTTGACTTGCCCATGGATATTATGGACACCATCAGCATTGCGCTGTATGCCGTGATTGGCGCCGGAAAAGGCCTTATCGCCGGTTATGGCATTCTACCTGCGGCAATTCTGGGAACTATTACGGCTGTGGGTGGCGGATGCGCGCGCGATCTGGTGCTTTTACGTCCGCCGCGCATTTTCATCAGCGGCACGCTCTATGCATCGGCAACGTTTCTGGGAGCGCTTGTCTATCTGGCGGCGAAGCAAGTGGACGTGCTTGCGGGCTATGCCGCCCTTATCGGCGTGGTTTCGATTATCGTTATGCGCTTTGTGAGCGTCTTTTTCAAGATTGAAACGCGTCCGGCACGCGATTATTCCGACAAAGTTGAGCATCTTGCCTCCCGTGCGAAAAACCACTGCGCAGGCGCGTTCAGGAAAGTGCGTCGCAAGTAATCGTTTCGGCAGACGGTCGCCAAGAGCAACGATCGCCTGGGTGCTGTCGGAGGATTAAGCGACTTGATTGATGCTAACATGATAGACTGTCAACGAAAACGAGGCAGATTCACGAAGCTCTCAGCCGACCCGGTTTCGGTCCGTATGGCCGCCGCCGCCCACGGCTCCGAGCAGTACATGAAGAACAACAAGAGCCCGCTGCTCACCGAGCGCGGGCTGGGATTGCTGGAAGAGATAGAGTCATTGGAGGATCAGCGATGGGCGTAGAGGATTTCGCAATCGAAAACGGCGTTTTAGCGAGGTACAAGGGGGCAGGCGGGGATGTCGCCATCCCCGAGGGCGTGAAGAAGATCGGCGAGGATGCCTTCTTCGGCTCCTCGTCCCTGAGATCGGTCACCATCCCCGAGGGCGTCACCGAGATCGGCGAGTCCGCCTTCGAATCCTGCGAGTCCCTGGAGTCTGTCGCCATCCCTGAGGGCGTGAGAGAAATCGGCGAGGGCGCCTTCGCCGGGTGCAGGTCTCTGAAGACGATTTCAATCCCCGAGGGCGTGGCCGAGATCGGCGAGTCCGCGTTCACCTGGTGCTCATCTCTGGAATCGGTCACCATCCCCGGGAGCGTCACCGAGATCGGCTGCCACGCCTTCGAAGGGTGCGAATACTTGGAGTCTGTCTCCATCCCCGAGGGCGTCACCGAGATCGGCGAGTCCGCCTTCGGATCCTGTGATTCTCTGATCTCGGCCACCATCCCCGGGAGCGTCACCGAGATCGGCGAGTCCGCCTTCGAATCCTGCGAGTCCCTGGAGTCTGTCACCATCTTCGAGGGCGTGAAGAAGATCGGCAGGGATGTCTTCTGCGACTGCGATTCTCTGAAATCGGTCACCATCCCCGAGGGCGTCACCGAGATCGGCATGGGCGCCTTCTTCGGCTGCTCGTCTCTGGAATCTGTCGCCATCCCCGGGAGCGTGAGAGAAATCGGCAAGGATGCCTTCCGCGACTGCGGGTCTCTGGGGTCGATTTCGATCCCCGAGGGCGTGGTCAAGATCGGCGAGGGTGCCTTCTACAGATGCTCGTCCCTGGAATCTGTCGCCATCCCCGAGGGCGTCACCGAGATCGGCGCGTGGGTCTTCTACGGGTGCGAGTCTCTGAAGATGATTTCAATCCCCGGGAGCGTGAGAGAAATCGGCAAGGATGCCTTCGACGAGTGCCCATCCTTGGCGCGGGTCGTCGTTTTGGGCGAGGCTCTTCCGAAAGGGCTCGCCATCGGGCCGGATACCGCCCTGGTTTCGCCGCGCCTTTCCATCAACGCCCCCGGGGCCGCCCCGCGCGACCGCATGGAGTGGTAGGTCGAGCGCGCAACGCCGAGGATCTCGCATTGCGCCGATACCGGATAGCGGTCGGCGTCGGCCGCTATCACCGTCGCTTCCGTGAGAATATCGGCGCCGCTTGTTTTAAAACGTCGACTTCCATGCGCAGCCTGCGGTTCTCGCGCTCCAGCTCGATCGCCCGGTTCTGCTCGGGCGTGCGGTTGTCGGTGGCATGCGGCGATCCCGTGGCGTTGATCGAATTGACCCATCTGTCGGCGGTGCTCTTCGACGGGTCGTGCTCGCGCATCACGTCCGCCTTGGGCTTCCTCGCGTTTACGAGCTCGGCTATCTGCCGCTTGAACTCGTCGGTGAAATGTCCGGGGCGCTTCGGGTCCGCCATGGGCTCCTCCTGACTCATCTGGCCCTCACGAAACCGTCCAGCTTAGTATAGCCAATCCATGGACAATGCGCGCGCGGCAGATGCGCGCAGCGTTCAAGACATTCAAGGCGCTCAAAGCACCGAAAAGCCCGCCCGAAGAGAGCAGTTGTTGGGAAAACGGGTGCAAATTCGGGCAAATCGACGATAAATGGTGGTCGAAGGGGCGTTTTTGTTCCCGAGTGAAAACCAGCAGCCGTGAAAGTTTTTTCTGCACCGCTCTGACCAGGTGTTATTCGTAAGCTTAAATGTTTGGGTGATTTGAGTCGCCGTGAAACAGTTGCGAATTCGAAATCAAACCACCATTTATCGTCGATTTGCCTGAATTCGAGGCCTGTTTTTCAACAAGCACTCGGTGAGTGCCTCTTCATGGCATGATTTCTCATGGTCGCGCGGTGGATGCTTCTTGGCGACGCGGGTTCTCACGGTTACGAGGCGACCATCTAGGCCGGGTTGCGCAAATTGTTGACAAAAGGTGGGGTAATTTGTCACGGATACTCAAGCTTTGCGACCAGGGCGCCTTCGCCATAGGTATCTGCAACGTCGTTGACAACGGTAACGGCGGTGATGATCTCGTTGGCTTCGAACGTTGTCGTGTCAGTTCCCACTTCGGGAATGCTGAGGATTTCCTCTGTAGATCCAACAACCGACAGCGGTCGCATTAATCCAGCGGATACTCTTTGAAGTACTCTTCGCAGTTTTTTCTCAAGATCCCGGCGAGCAGCTGTGTGGACCGTTGCGCCCGCGTGGAGATCGCCGCCTTCTTCGGAAAGACGAAGCCCACGCTGCACGTGGCGTCCGAAGTGACGAAGGGCGTGAAACCCAAACCCGCTGCCGAATCCGACCCGAATCTCTTCGCCAGGAAATAGCTGAACGAGTCGAATATCGCTATGGCGCTCTCCGAGGACTTAACGTACTCGAGGAGCATCTTCGAGCTTGCGGTGCCCATCCTGATGTCCTGCAGCGGGCAATCGCGAAATAGCCATTCCGTGTAGTACAACATCTCGCGAAAAGTGTTGACGGCAATGGGCCGATCCGCCACTTCGGAGCAGCTGATGAGGTCCCTGCCGGCAAACTCGGAATCCTTCTTCCAAAGGATTCCAAACTGGGTCTTCAGCGTTGGGAAATATTGAATGTCCGGGTTATCGAGGATCTTCTGCATAGAGTACGGATGGACGTCTAGATACACGAGGTCGCTTCCGTCTGACAAAACCGCGCGCCTCATAAGCTTTTCGAAGGGCTCTTCGACGTAGAAAGAGCCTTGGGACAACATCTTCACGTAATTGGGATCCATAGCTGCGATCTGCGCAGAGTAATAGCTCACGTACACCTTGATCCTGTTCTCGGAAGATGATCCATCTCCGCCGAAGGAGCGCAATTCGTCCATCATCGAGTCTTGCAGGGCAAGCATCTTCTTCGCGTAGCCGAGAAAGACCTTTCCCCTCTCGGTAAGGTGCACTCCTCTTCTGCTACGCTCCAACAGAACGGCACCGAGCTCTTCCTCAAGCGCCCCGATGGCTCGGCTCAGTCCCTGCTGCGAGATCCCCAGGTTTCTCGCAGCGGCGTAAAACGAGCCAACATTCGCTAACTCGATGAAATAGCCAAACGCCTTGAGCCTCATGTGAACCCCCTGTTGCGACGCCCTTGCGACAGGTGCGCCCCGCTGTTTTCAGTATGCGCGAAGTCGTTTCCCGTAGAGATGAACCGCACTTTTCGCCAGTATACCATAGGCAACAAAATATTGTATATCCATAGAATGTTTGCTCAGTTCTCTTTGATGCATTCAATCTCTAAAATCATTTTGCAAGAGTGCGCCCGATCGGGACTAACGCCACGACCCGATCGAGCCAGCCCATCGGCAACACAAGTTTATCGGAAGCGAAGCAAAAGGAGGAATGCCATGCTCAAAGAAGGCGAGTCTTTCGTCTACACCGCGTGTCCCGGCTGGGGTGACCACGACTACTGCGTGTTGAAGACAATCGTAAAAGATGGCAAGATCGTCCGCATGGAAGCCGTTGACTACACGGGCCCCGAGGCAATCGACGGCCACATTTGCCAGAAGGGATGCCTGGCCGGCCGCCAGCCCTACGATCCCAAGCGTCTTAAGAAGCCGCTGAAGCGTATCGGCGAGCGCGGCGAAGGCAAGTGGGAGGAGATTTCCTGGGATCAGGCGCTTGACGAAATCGGCGCGAAGCTGTGCGAGCTGCGCGACAAATACGGCGCAGAATCCGTTGCCATGTGGAACCTGCGCGCCGGCGTTCCGTCTGCCTACAGCATGGAGACGCTCATGCCCCAGCGCTTCGGCAACGCATTCGGCGTTACGAACCCGATGGAGTCCATCGGTCTGGACAATGGTCCGTTCTATGCCGAGTTCTACCACGTAGGCACCACTGCCAACCACGTCCTCATCGACCCGAAGGTCATCGTTGATTCCGACCTGATCTACGTTTGGGGCTGCAACCCCATCGAGAACCAGATGCGCTGCGCCCAGAACCTCGTTCGCGCCCGCGAGAACGGTGCGAAGATTATCGACATCGGCCTCATCTTCGACGGCACCGCCGGTTTCGCAGAGGAGTTCATCGGCATCAAGCCTTCCACCGACGGCGATTTGGCCATGGGTATGATCAACTACATCCTGCAAAACGACCTTCAGGACAACGCTTACCTCATCAACCGCTCCGTAGCCGCCTACATGGTGCGCGATGACGACGGCATGCTCGCTCGCGACGTCGATGGCAACTACATCGTCTTCGACAAGGACGCCGACGCCTTCGCGGCCGTTGCCCCCAAGGGTGGTCAGCTGCCCGGCACCAACCTGGCGCTCGAGGGCCACTACGAGTGGGAGGGCATCGCTCTTACCCCCGTGCTTCAGCTGCTCAAGGACCGGGCTGCCGCTTACACGTTGGAGAGAACCTCCGAGGTAACCGGCCTTCCCGTTCATGTCATCGAGAAGCTCGCTTACGACTGGGCTACCGTTGAGAAGACCTTCATCCTGAGCGGTTATGGCCTGCGCTATCGCAACACCAACGAGACCTACCGCTTGTTTATGCTGCTCGGCATCCTTACCGGCAAGTACGGCCGCCAGGGCGCTGGCGTCATCGAGGGCCTGCAGCTTCAGGGCTGGCCGCTGTCCTTCAACGAGGACGGCATCTCTCTTCCCGACGGCACCGTTGAGTCCGCAAAGTCCAAACCGGTTCGCATGCACCAGTGGTTTGCCGAAGCCGAAGCCCCCGGCAGCCCCTACAAGGCCCTGATCGTTGCAGGCGGCAACCCCGTCCACCAGCAGCCCGATCGCAAGCGCTGGCTTGACATCGTCAACCAGATGGAACTCGTTGTCGACTACGACGTATGGATGACCGACACCGGCGAGATCGCCGACTACGTACTGCCCGACTGCATGTCCTTCGAGCGCGAGGACATCATCAGCGGCGCTTGTTACGGCCACATCATCCTTCAGGAGCCGGCTATCACCCCGCCCGAAGGCGTTGATCCGCGCGATCCGGTGTTCTACTGGTCCGAGCTCGCCAAGCGCGTCGGCTTGGGCGACTACTTCCAAAAGAGCGTTGGGGAATGGATCGACGTCATGCTCGACACCCAGTATCCGCTTATCGCAGGCGTTCAGCCGAAGGTGACCTACGAGCGCCTGAAAGAAGAGAAGATCATTCGCGGCGCTTGTCCGCCCATCCCGTGGAACCCGTGGATGAACCCCGCCGAGGTGTTCCCTAACGCCACTGGCCGCTTCGAGATCTACGCCGAGCGCTTGAAGGACTTCGACCTCGCCCTTCCTAAGCCCCTCGAAACCAACTACCTGGGCAAGGATGAGAAGCACACCTTCCAGCTGTTCACCGGCCGTCAGCGCTTCTTCATGCAGTCAAGCTTTACCGACGACCCCATCACCGTGGAGCTTTCTGGCGGCACGCCCTCCACGCGCATCAATCCGAAGGACGCCGTTGCGCTGGGCCTGAAGTACGGCGACATGGTTGAGGTTTACAACGATCGCGGCCACGTGATCACGCGCCTCGAGATCGATGAGTGCGTACCCGCCGGAACGGTTCACGTGTGGTTCGGCTGGCGTGCCCGCCATTTCGAAGAGGGCACCTACGCCGAGATGGTTCACCAGTGCCCTAACAACGATTCCACGGGTGCCGTCGAGGACAAGTGGTGGAACGACTGGATCGACTGCGGCCACATCGGCAACGGCTTCATCGAGTCGATGTCCACGCTTCAGGGCAGCACCGACTGTTACTGGGATTCCGTCTGCAGCATCCGCAAGTACGAGAGCGCATAGGAAGGAGAGAAACCATGGCAAAGAAAACTTTAATCGACCTTCAGCGCTGCATCGGCTGCTGGACTTGTTCCATGGCATGTAAGATGGGAAACAACCTGGCGGACGACGACTACCGCATCACCGTCCGCACCAACGGATCTGGCGCCGGCATCGACCGTCCGCAGGGCATTTACCCGAACCTGCGCATGAACTGGCAGCCCATCTACCAGAAGAGCTGCGACATGTGCGCGAGGGAAATTGCTCAGGGCTATCCGCAGTACTGCGTGTCCTACTGTCCCACCAAGGCTATTGCCTGGGGTGACGACCAGGATCCCGAGTCTGCTTACAGCGTTGAGCTCAAGCGCTGCCTCGACAACCACTTCCACCTCTTCGAGCTGCCCGCTCGCGAGGGTACTCGCGCGAACGTGACCTACGCTGTCCGCGAGTAATACACACTAGCTACTTGGTAGCTACTTGGCCCTGGGTGCGATGCTCAACCCGCGCCCAGGGCAGCCACAGCGCCCAGCGCGCTTTGCGGACCCCATCAATGAGTCCACTTTTCAAAAGAGACGCTTTTTGGCTAAACATTCGAGTTGTGAGTCACCCCGGCAAACGGCATCCAACATTTCCGTCGGCAAACATGCCACTGACCTGCGAATATGGCAAAAACAGCATATATCGACGATGTTTTCAACCTTCTTCGCAATTATTCGTGGTGAGTAGTCGCAGATGGCTTGCACCTTAGTTGAGTAAACACAAAATCACAGGTCAAAAGTGGTTTTTAGAATAACGTGAAGTCACAAAAATGGCCCGTGATGCCGATTTGAAGCCATAAAACCGTTCAAATCGGCATCACGGGCTGATTCTTTAGTCGGTTAAAATTTCGTAAAACCGCAGGTTAGAGGCTATTTTTACAACCTGCAAACCACTACGGACTTATTCCCACTCAATAGTAAAAAACTCTCTCCAGTTTGCTCCGGTTTGCCGCAGCGCAGCGTTCAAGACATTCAAGGCGTTCAAAGCACCGAAAAGCCCGCCAAAGAGAGCAGTTGTTGGAAAAACGGGTGCAAATTCGGGCAAATCGACGATATTCGGTGGTCCAATCGCCCCGAGCGCCGTAATTATCGCACCCGAAGAAATCGATACCATTGAATCGGTTCTTCCTTGCAGCATAATACCAGGTCAAAGCATTGTATTAAAAACGATAGGAAGAATATCGAATTTCCGACCACCGATTATCGTCGATTTGCCCGAAATGAAGGGCCTTTTGGCAACAAGCACCGCGCGAGAAGATAACCGTCCAGTTGAACGTGGACGTCATTGATTATTTCAAAGCCGAATCCGTGCGCATAGGCATTCCCTACCAAAGGAAGCGTGCACGAAAGCGGGGCAGACCCCGTGTCTAATCCAGACCCAGAGCCCGCCCTGCTTGTGGAAACATTGTACATGCATCCGATGCGTCTGTTCAAGAGGGGGACGCCTTAAGGCCGTGCGCCCTAAGCGTCCTGTGCGGGTTCATAGCCCATCACCTCTTCAAACAATATGCGCGCTTGGCTCGTGCAGCGCACGTGCGGGTTATTTGCCCTGCTCAAGCGAATCCAGTGCTGCATCGACGCCCTTTGTGGGTTTCGGTGCGGGATCGCGGATGATTTTTCCGTCACGGGCAACCATCTTTAAGTGGCGCAACGCCGAAAGGTCATCAAGCGGGTTTTTCGTGCTTACGATGAAATCAGCGCATTTTCCAGGCTCAATGCTGCCAATCTTGTCTTCCATTCCCAGAATCTGGGCATTTGCAAGCGTTGCGGTGTGCAGCGCGAACGCATTGCTCACGTTGCAGTACTGCGCGAAATAGCGCACTTCGCGCCACATGTTGTAATGGGTGATGAAGGGGCAGCCAGTGTCGGTGCCCAGACCCACGGGGATCCCTTCTTCCAGGCACGCCTTTGCGCAATCGACGATTCCCCGGAACACCACGTTGCCATTCTTGCGGCCCAACTCACCGCATTTCGCCACGTCAAGCGGCAGCTCGGAGTAGGGAAGTGCCGGCGAGAGCGTGGCGATGAGCGCTGCATCCCGCTGCTTGAACAGCTCCAGGATCTCGGGCGTCGGTTCGGCACCATGCTCGATGGTATCTACGCCATTCTCCAGCGCCACGCGCACGCCTTCGGCGCTTTCTACGTGTGCTGCAACGGGAAGTCCCAGCTCATGGGCTTGATCGCATGCAGCTTTCACCAGCTCGGGCGGCATGCGCAACGCGCCTGGTTCGCCTTCTTCGGTGGCATCCATTACGCCGCCGGTGATCATGAGCTTGATAAGGTCGGGCTTCCCTGCGGCAATTTCGCGCACGTGCTGAGCGACTTCTTCGGCGGTACGCGCCTCTGTTGCCAGCGATCCAGCGAAGTGACCATCGGGCACGCTTACCGCCATGTTGGAGGAAAGAATGCGCGGACCTACAATTTCACCTGCGTTGATGCGGTCGCGCGTGATGGCATCCCAGTCGTAAATGCCGCCCACAGCACGCAGCGTGGTAACGCCGGAAAGCAGCTGAGTCTTGGCGTGCTGGGCCTCGGATTTCAGGAAAAACTTCTTGACTAGTTTCTTGTCGCGCAGGCTCTGTACAAGCTTGCGATAATCCGTGGGCTTTTCCGATTTCGGCGCTTTGCCGTCAACCACCAAATGCACGTGCATATTGATAAGGCCCGGCATCAGGTAGCCGCCCTCAAGGTTGACCACTTCGTAATCTGCCAAGTCAAACTCGTTTGCCGGTGCAATGCGACCAAAGCGACCGTCTTCCACCGTAACGATAAGCCCTTCTTGCGGCTCCATGTTTTTGCTGCCATCCAACAGGATGCCGTTTGTCAGTGCATATTTCATGCGTTCCCCCTTGTTGAAATAACGTTTCTGTTCAGGAAAACAAAAAGTGCTGAATAAATCAAGGGAGAACGCTTGCGGGTTGACAAAAAGGTCGAAAGTGTCTCAACGTTTGCGAGCTGCGTCGTGCCGCTTGTTAGTCGCGGAGCGCCCCGGGCCTATTCCCATTGGGGAAGGTCCTGAAGCGCAATGATGTCCAGGCTCTGTTCCGAGGCGACTTCCATGCCAATAACCATGGCCTGCGCTGCGGCAAGTGTGGTCACGTACGTTAAGCCGTGCTGTACGGCGGCAGTGCGCAAAATGAAGCCATCGGATTGGGTCTCGTCGCCCGAAGGGGTGTTGATGATCAAGTTGATCTTGCCCGCGTTGATAAGATCCATGACGTTCATTTCGCCTGGCAGCGTGCTGCTTACGCGGCTTACTTCCTGGCATTCCAGGCCCACGGCGCGCAGCGTTGCTGCCGTTCCGCTTGTTGCCACCAGCTTAAACCCTTGACGGGCAATGGTGTGCGCAATTGATCCAATGCTTCGCTTGTCGTTGTCGCAAACAGAGATGAACGCCATGCCACCATGGGGTTGTTCGTAGCCCACAGCCAGTTGGGTTTTCAGGTACGCGGCAGGGAAGTTGCTGGCAATGCCCATGACTTCGCCCGTGCTTTTCATTTCGGGTCCCAGCACGGCGTCGGTGCCGGGGAAGCGGCCGAAAGGTATAACGGCTTCCTTCGCGCTGAAGTGGGTGAAGGTGCGGTCATCGGCGGGCAGCTTCATGTCTGCCAGCTTTTCGCCCGTCATGATGCGCGCAGCGATTTTTGCCAGGGGCACGCCAGTTGCTTTCGACACGAACGGTACCGTGCGGCTTGCGCGCGGGTTTGCCTCGATTACGTAAATGACCTGGTCTTTAATAGCAAATTGGATGTTGAGCAGGCCGCATACGCCCAAACGAAGCGCCAAACGACGTGCGATGTCGCGCAACTGGGCTTGCATGTTCTTGCTCAGCGTGAACGGCGGAATGCAGCAAGCGGAGTCTCCCGAATGGATGCCTGCCATTTCAATGTGCTCCAAAATGCCGCCCACGTAAACGGTCTCTCCATCGCACAAGCAGTCCAAATCAAGCTCAACGGCATCTTCCAAGAAGCGGTCAAGATATACAGGGTAATCAGGGGAAACTTTCGTTGCCTCCGCCATATAGGAACGCAGCTGATCGGTATGGTAGACAATGCCCATGCCGCGTCCGCCCAACACGAAACTGGGGCGCACCAAAAGCGGGAAGCTCAGGCGTTGCGCCACTTTGCAGGCCTCTTCGAACGTGCTTGCCATGCCAGCTGCGGGGTACGTTATTTCCAGCTCATCCAAAATGTGGCTGAACAGATCGCGGTCTTCGGCCAGGTCAATGGCGGCAGGACTGGTGCCAATAATGGGCACGCCGGCGTCTTTCAGCGCTTGTGCAAGCTTGAGCGGCGTTTGTCCGCCCAACGTGACAATCACGCCATCGGGGTCTTCGGCTTCCACAACGTCCATTACATCTTCGTACGTAAGCGGCTCGAAATACAGCTTGTCGGAGGTGTCGTAATCGGTGGAGACCGTTTCGGGGTTGCAGTTGACCATGATGGTCTCAAAGCCTTCCGCCGAAAGCGCGTAGGAGGCATGCACGCAGCAGTAATCGAATTCGATGCCCTGGCCAATGCGGTTGGGGCCCGCGCCTAGAATCATGATGCGCTTTCGCGTTTTCGGGGCAGTCTCCGTTTCAGCGGCATCGTACGTTTTGTAATGGTATGCCGTGCTGCTGCTGAATTCGGCGGCACACGTGTCCACCGTTTTGAAAGCAGGGCGCACGCCCAAAATCTTGCGGACGGCCCGCACCGTTTTCTCATCGCTGCCCAAAAGGTGGGCAAGCTGTACGTCCGATAAGCCATATTGCTTTGCCACGCGGAAGGCATCGGCGTCCATTTCTTCGAGCTTCATGGCAGACAGCGCTGTTTCGATTGCGCAGACATCCGCCACGCGTCCAATGAACCAAGGGTCGATACGCGTCAGCTTGTGGACTTCTTCGCAGCTCATGCCGCGACGCAGCGCTTCTGCCAGGTAAAAAATGCGCTCGGCGGTGGGTCGCACCAGGGCATCGTGCAGCTGATCTGCGGAAAGGGATCCCTCAAGTTTTGTATCCTTGCCATCGGCGCCCAGGCCCATGCGTCCGTTTTCCAGGGAGCGAAGCGCTTTGCCCAGCGATTCTTCGAACGTGCGACCAATGGCCATGACTTCGCCTACGGCTTTCATGCGGGTGGTCAAGGTGTTGTCGGAACCTTGGAATTTCTCGAACGCGAAGCGGGGGATTTTTACCACGCAGTAGTCAATGGAGGGCTCAAAGCACGCGGGCGTTGCTTTGGTGATTCCGTTTGTTATTTCGTCAAGCGTGTAGCCAACAGCAAGTTGAGCTGCGAATTTGGCAATGGGGAAGCCCGTTGCCTTCGATGCCAACGCAGAAGAACGGCTCACGCGCGGGTTCATTTCAATGGCAATCATGCGGCCGGTTTCAGGATTCACGGCAAACTGCACGTTTGAGCCGCCGGTTTCCACGCCTACTTTCTCCAAAATGGCAAGCGAAGCGGCGCGCATGCGCTGGTATTCCACGTCGGAAAGCGTTTGAGCAGGGGCAACGGTAATGGAGTCGCCCGTGTGCACGCCCATGGGGTCAAAGTTTTCAATGGAGCACACGATAATGCCGTTTCCCGCTTTATCGCGCATGACCTCCATCTCGTACTCTTTCCAACCCTCGATGCTTTCTTCCACCAGCACTTCGCTGGTGGGGGAAAGCTCCAGGCCCTGGCCTACGATAAGGTCAAGCTCTTCGCGATTGTGCGCAATGCCGCCGCCCGCGCCGCCCAGCGTGAAGCTGGGGCGCAGCACAACGGGATAACCCAGGCCCGCGGGGCCTTCTACAATGGTGCGCGCATCCTCTAGGGAGTAAGCATACTGGCCGCGTGCCGTTTCAATGCCCAGCTCCGCCATGCACTGCTCGAACAGCTTGCGGTCTTCGCCGCGCTCAATGGCGTCCAGGTCGCAGCCAATCATTTCCACGCCGTATTTATCCAGCACGCCCGCGTGAGCAAGCTCAACCGCGGTGTTCAGCGCCGTTTGTCCGCCCAAGGTGGGAAGCAGCGCATCGGGGCGCTCCTTCGCAATGACTTTCTCCACGAACTCGGGCGTGATGGGCTCAACGTAGGTCCGGTCGGCCAGGCCGGGGTCGGTCATGATGGTTGCGGGGTTGCTGTTTACCAGCACCACGCGAAAACCGTCTTCTTTAAGCACCTTGCACGCCTGCACGCCCGAATAATCGAACTCGCATGCCTGACCGATAACAATGGGGCCCGATCCAATGACCAGGATGGTTTTGATGTCTTCGCGTTTAGGCACGGTTGGCCTCCTTCAGTGCAGAGCTGGTGGATTGCATGTCCGAATTTTCGCTGCGTCCGAAGTTCCAGCCGGCAAGTCTATCTGCGGTAATGTCAATATTCAGGGCATCGGATGCGCTCATGCCGTCCATCATGCGCGTGAACGCAGTGAACAGGTAGTGGGCATCCGTGGGGCCGGGCGCTGCTTCGGGGTGATACTGCACGCAGAATGCGGGGATATCCAAAAACGCAATGCCTTCGGCGGTGCCGTCGTTCAAGTTGATGTGGGTGAGCTGAATGCGCCCGAAGCGCGGGTTATCAACCACCGGAGCAATGTTGTGGTCGTTCCAAAAACGCAGGTCATCAACGTGTTCTGTGAAGCCGCCCGATAGCTCGGGGACAAGCGGTCCCAACGTGGGGAAGAGCAGGCCGAACCCATGGTTTTGCGCCGTGATCTCAACGCGTTTCGTGACCAGGTTCATAACGGGCTGGTTGCCGCCATGATGGCCATATTTCAGCTTTTCCATGCGCGCGCCGCTTGCCAGGCTTATCATCTGATGCCCCAGGCAAATGCCGAAAACGGGCACCTTCCCCAGCAGTTTTTCTGCCTGAGCAAACGTTTCGGTCACGGCATCGGGGTCGCCCGGGCCGTTGCTCAAAAACACGCCATCGGGATGCGTGGCAAGCACGTCCTCGGCGGGGGTGTCCCACGGAACAACGGTAAGCTCGCAGCCAGTGCGCACCAGGTTTTGCAGGATTGAAAGCTTGGCACCGCAATCGTACACCGTTACGCGATAGCGCGGCTGCGCAGGGCTGGCCAGGGCAAATGCTTGGCTTTCAGGCAGGTTGGCGAAGGTGTGCGGCTCATCGCATGATACCGTTTCTGCCAGGTTCACGCCCACGAGCGGTGCGCTGGCACGCACTTTTTCAAGCAGGCTTTCGGGGTTGGCATCGATGGTGGAAATGACTGCCCGCTGCGCGCCCTGCTCGCGAATGTGGCGCACTAAAGCGCGCGTGTCTATACCCTCGATGGCCACAATGTTGCTCTTGCGCAGAAAATCGGGAAGACTTTCGGTACTGCGCCAATTGCTGGGTGCATAGCACATATCGCGCACAACAAGTCCGCGCAATGCAGGGCGTGCAGACTGGCAATCGTCGCAGTTCAGGCCATAATTTCCAATTTGAGGATATGTCATGACCACGATTTGTCCCGCATATGACGGATCGGTGATAACTTCCAGATATCCTTCCAGGGAAGTGTTGAAGCATATTTCGCCAAACACTTCGCCTGCTGCCCCGCATGCTTTGCCTTGGAATGTTGTGCCGTCTTCCAGCACTAACAATGCGGGCTGCGTTACGGGCTTTGAAGTCTTTGCCAGCAATTTTTCTGAAGCGGTACTCAATGTTGTTCCTTTGCTTTGACTCTTGGATCTTGTGGAATGCCTGTTGGGTGTCACCGTTCAGGCTTCCTGCTTCTGGCGGGCAAGGGCTGCGGAGACCAGGCCCAAAAACAGCGGATGTGGCTTGGTAGGACGGCTCTTGAACTCCGGATGCCCCTGGCTTGCCACGAACCAGGGGTGGTCGGGCAGCTCGATCATTTCAACCAGACGGCCATCGGGGCTGGTGCCGGCAATGACCATACCTGCTTGCGTAAGCTGATCGCGGAAATCGTTATTCACTTCGTAGCGGTGGCGATGACGTTCGGAAATTTCCAGCGTTCCGTAGGCGCTTGCAGATTTCGTATCGGGAGCCAGCACGCATGGGTAGGCACCCAGACGCATGGTGCCGCCCTTGTCGTTGATGTTTGCCTGTTCAGGCATAATATGGATAAGGGGGTACGGTGCACATTCATCGAATTCGGCAGACGTGGCGCCCTCCAAGCCGGCCACATTGCGTGCAAACTCGCAGACTGCTGCCTGCAAACCCAGGCAAATGCCCAAGAACGGCACATTATGCTCGCGTGCGAACTGGGCGGCAAGAATCTTTCCCTCGAATGCGCGCTGTCCGAAACCGCCGGGAATAAGAATACCATCCATGTCGGAGAGCACTTCGTCAACGTTTTCCTTCGTCAGGCTTTCGCCGTCGATGAGCTGGGCATCTACGTTGCAGTGGTGATAAACGCCTGCGTGATGCAGCGCTTCGATAACGGAAAGGTAGGCATCGGGCAGGCTGGTGTATTTGCCCACAATGCCGATTTTTACCGAATCAGTGCACGAGTTCATTGCTTTCAGGAACGCTTGCAGAGGCTTCAGGTTGCAGCGCCTAATGCTCAGTCCCACATGCGCCAGCACTTTTGCTTCGAATTCTTGCTCGTGCAGCTTGATGGGCACCTCATAGATGCTTGGGCTGTCTTCGCAAGCCAAAACGTTGTCAACGGGAACATCGCAAAACGCAGCGATTTTCTCGCGTACTTTCAGGGTAATCTCGTGGTCGCTGCGGCACACAATGAAATCGGGTTGTACGCCCATGGAGCGCAGTTCCTTCACGGAATGCTGCGTGGGCTTCGTTTTGATTTCGTGAGCTGCGGCAATGTAGGGCACCAACGTGCAATGCACGAAAATGACGTTTCCAGGGAATTGCTCGTTTTTGAACTGGCGCGCGGCTTCAATGAACGGCTGGGATTCAATGTCGCCCACGGTGCCGCCGATTTCTGTAATGACGAAATCGGCCTGGGAGCGTTCGGCAATGCGATAAAGCTTGCCTTTGATGGCGTCGGTCACGTGGGGAATTACTTGCACCGTGCCGCCCAGGAAATCTCCGTGGCGTTCGCGAGAAATGAGCTCCTTGTAAATGGAACCCTGCGTGAAGTTCGATTCGCACAGTAGGTTCTCGTCGATGAAGCGCTCATAATGTCCCAGGTCAAGGTCGCATTCGTGGCCGTCCTCGGTAACGAAAACCTCGCCATGTTGAAACGGACTCATGGTACCAGGGTCAACGTTCAAGTAAGGATCCATCTTCTGCATCATTACGGAATACCCACGCGCTTTCAGCAGATGCCCCAGTGATGCAGCGGTAATGCCTTTGCCCAACGAGGACACAACGCCGCCTGTTACGAATACGAATTTTGTCATGGATGACCAGCCTTTTCTCTTGCCGCGAAGCTTTTATTTCGAAGGAACATGCTTTGTTGCGACCGGCTGGGAGGCCCGCCTGAACGCACAAATGCACATTCAACCGGGTCTTTATTGTAGGACACAAGGGCGCACCGTTGGGGTGTTGTTGCAGCTTTTAACGTAGGTGTGCGCAACGAGTAACATACTGGAAACATACCGATTTTTCCGGATAATCCTGCGCGCCGCTGCTGTGCGGGTGTGTTGGTCTTGCCTTCATCGTACGACCAGGGAATATGTCAATCGAGCATTGTTTTTGCTGTTCGCGTGTTCATGAAATGTTAGATGTTGGGCTATTGTGAACACACGGTATAATGAAGGGAAAAGCAGGGGGGCGGGTTTGCTAGCGGGTTTTTCGCGGCGGCGAAGCGACGAAAGCGTATTAAAACGAGCCTGTCCGCATAAACCGCTTGCGTTGCGCGCAAGGCGCGGCTCTTGTGCTTATGGCGGGACTTAAACGACTACGAACGGAAGGCAGTATGGCAAAGCAGCACGAAATCTTGAATAAACCCCAGTTCGAAGTGCTGCTTGCCTGCAGGGAGCTTCCTGGCAAGGCGCAGCGGGCGATTGCCGCCCGCGCCGGTATTTCTCTTGGATCAACGAATAAAGCGCTAAAAGATTTACGTGAAAAAGGTTTCCTTGACCAGGCAGGATGCATTACCGAGCAGGGCATTCAGGCGCTTGAGCCATATCGTGTGGAAAGCGCGGTTATCCTTGCTGCGGGAACGGCAAGCCGTTTGGCGCCGCTTTCCTTCGAACGTCCCAAAGCTATGTTTGAAGTACGTGGCGAGGTCTTGATTGAGCGCTTGATTCGCCAGCTGTGTCAAGCGGGCGTAAATGATATCACTGTTGTTGTGGGCTACATGAAAGAAGAATTCTTCTACTTGGAGGACGAATTTGGTGTTCGTATTGTCGTGAACCCGCAGTATGCCGAGCGCGGCAATCACGCATCGCTTTTCAGCGCGCGCACATACCTGGGCAACACGTATGTATGCTGTTCAGACGAGTATTACACCGAAAACGTTTTCTCGCTCTATGTGTACCGTCCGTATCTTTCCACGGTGTCTGGTGCGAATGTGGAAAGAAAATACGTGGTGTCTTGCGATAAGGCGGGCCGGGTGCTCAAAGTTGCGCGCGAAGATGCATCGGGTGCCGTGCGCTACTATGCCGGTCCTGCGTATCTTGATGCGGCGCTTTCGCGGCGATTGATGGACATTATTGAAGCCGAGTACGATATTTCTTCTACGCGCGATAAGCTATGGGATGATATTTTATCCGATCATATCTCTGAGCTGGAGATATACGAGAAGCAATTCCCCGATGACGTGATTTACGAATTCGATACCGTAGCGGATCTAGTGGCATTTGACCGCGATTTCTTCATTAACGTGGATAGTTGCATTCTGGACAACATTTGCAAAACGCTTGATTGCACGCGCGAGGACATAACCGATGTGGCGCCCGTGAAGGCGGGTCTTACGAACTTGTCCACGCTTTTCTCCGTGAAGGGTCAAAAGTACATTTATCGTCATCCGGGTAAGGGCACCGAGGAAATTGTGAACCGTAAGGCGGAGGCTTTCGCTTTGCAAGTTGCGAAGAACTTGGGCCTTGATGATACGTTCGTGTACGAACAGCCGGAAGAGGGTTGGAAAATCTCTCGTTACATTGAAGGCTGCTCTGAGCTTGATTATGGTAACCGTGAACAGGTGAAACGTGCTTTGCAAATGGCGCGGCAACTGCATACCTCGGGCAAGGTGAGCCCGTATTCCTTTGATTTTTACCAGGAAGGCGCCGCTATTGCAAAGATTCTGCGGGATATGAGTTATCCGCTGCCGCGCGATTTCGAGTCGCTTGCAGCGCGCGTGGGAGCTGTTGCCGCAAAGATGCGCGAAGACGCAGGCGAACCGGTGCTGTGTCACAACGATTTTTACGGTCCGAACTTTTTGGTGCGTGACAACGAGATGCGCCTGATTGACTGGGAGTACGCTGCAATGGGTGACCCCGCCTGCGACCTGGGCAATTTTGTGGCGCAAGGATCGGGATACAGCATTGAAGAGACGCTGGACATTCTGCCGTTGTACTTCGGGCGCCCTGCTACGGAGCAGGAGCAGTGCCACTGTCTTGCCGCCGTGGGTGTGGTGGGATGGTACTGGTACGTGTGGGCCATGTATAAGGGAGCCATGGGCAACCCCGTGGGCGAGTGGCTCTATATTTGGTACCGTGCAGCAAAGCAGTTCACCGAAGCTGCTGAAAAGCTTTATGAGTAGCGGGGTCTATTGCGGAACCTACACGATGTCGGTTTGACCCTCTTTTGTTTTTAATGAATGTTTCTTCGGTTGGTTTTGCGCGAAGGGCGATTGCCAGAAGAAGCGTTCGTTGTCGGTGATATTCTTTTCACGTTATAGGGATGTTTGGACATAAGGGTTGGGTGTCATATGAGTTTTGAGCAAATACGGGATCTTGACCCTGTTCTTGCGGATATCGACTCGTTGCAGGAAAAGATTGCCGCGGCGAAAAAGCAAAAGCCCGATGCGTATTCCCGCATAATGGAAGGCTGGGCGGTCGAGTCAACTTACAATTCCAACAATATTGAGGGAAGCACGCTATCGCTTGGTGATACTGCTCTTGTTTATCGGGGTATTTCCGTAGACGCCCCCCAAGACGACATCTATCAGGCAGAAGGCGGCTTTGCTGCTTTGCGTTTTTTGTTTGAGACGATAGAAGAAGGGTCCGCCTTTAGCGAACAGCTTATAAAACGCGCGCATGAACTTGTGTATGCCGAGGCACGGGATCCCATGACGCGGGGTTTCTATCGAACAACAGAGGTGGAAATAACGGGAACTTCTTTTCAGCCAGCGCCTTCTCTTTATGTGCCAGAACGTATGGAGAGCCTGGTTACGTCAATTTTGAGGTCCAAGAAACATGCCGTTGTCACGGCCGCTTTGTTTCATTTGGAGTTTGAGAGTATTCATCCTTTTGTCAACGCTAATGGACGCACGGGTCGGCTTATGAGCAATTACTTACTCATGCAGGCTGGATACGAGCCAATTAACATCCAAGCCGAAAGTAGGGCTCGCTATATTACGGCTATTCGTGCGTTTCAGCTGGAGGACGATCCGTATCCTTTCGTGGCGTTTTTCTGCCTTACTCTGCAGGAACGTTTGAAAAAGGTGCTGGGTCTTTTGGTTGATTATAAAGAGCATGAGATGGTTCGGTCTGCGGCTTCGCGAATTGAGGATTATCTATTGGGCGACGAGACTGACGTTACCCGGAAAAGCCAATAGGAAATTCAATGCCGCCGAAAAACTCTACGAGTAACTATGCGCTTCGCGAGTGGCGTTGTTCCGGCGCGCGAAAGGGGCGGGAGCTTGCCGGGTGGATGGTTGCAGACTGCTGTTGATCGTTTCAGCGCATAAAATGCGCAGCAAGTTTTGCCTTCTGGCCGCGTGTTTCGTGAAAAATCTGCTGAGAGTGCTACACTTTGCACCATATAAAAGCTCTATCCGTTGGAGAAATGAATGATTTACAACAACGTATTAGAGGCCATGGGCCACACGCCGCTCATCCGCCTTAATAGTTTTTGCGAGCCCGATGCCGCTCAGATTATCGGCAAGTTCGAAGGCATCAACGTGGGCGGCAGCGTAAAGACCCGCACCGCATATCAAATGATTACGGCCGCCGAAGAGCGCGGCGACATCAAGCCCGACACCATTATTGTTGAGCCTACCAGCGGAAATCAAGGTATTGGCCTGGCGCTGGTTGCTGCGGTGCGCGGATATAAAGCGACCATCATCATGCCCGATAGCGTTTCCGAAGAGCGCCGCAAGCTGGTTCGCCATTACGGTGCCAATGTAATCATCGTTCACGATGACGGCGATATTGGAAAGTGCATCCAGGAATGCATTGACACGGCGAATCGCATGGCGGCGGAAAACCCCAATGTGTATGTTCCGCAGCAGTTCGAGAATATCGATAACTTGTATGCTCATAAGTACCACACCGCGCAAGAAATCATCGAGGACATGGAAGGGTCCGTTGATGGTTTTTGCTCGGGTATAGGCACGGGTGGCACGATTTCGGGCATTGGCCAGACCCTGAAAAGCCAATATCCCGACATTGAAATTTGGGCGGCCGAGCCCGAAAACGCCGCCATTCTTTCAGGGCACGAAGTGGGAACCCATATGCAAATGGGCATTGGCGATGGCTTGATCCCCGACATTCTTGACCAGGAAGTTTACGACGATATCTGTATTATCACCGATGAAGAAGCGCTTCAAACAGCGCGCGATTTAGCACGCAACGAAGGTCTGATGGTGGGTGTTTCTTCGGGTACGAATGTGGCTGCCGCGCGTCGTTTGGCGCGTAAGCTGGGGGCTGGCAAAACCGTTGTCACGCTTCTGCCCGACACGGGTGAGCGCTATTTCTCTACCGACCTGTTCGCGGGGGAATAAGGGCTGTTCAGTAAACCCGTTTGGAAGCTTGAATGCTTGGTGGTAAGGGAATCGGTTATTGCCGATTCCCTTTTTTATAGGGTGGTTTAGATGGTGGAGTACCCCGTAAGGGATATGTCCACGGCGCGTGCGATTTTACGGGCATGCGCCATGGCGCTGACCACAAGCGATGCTCCTGTTACCATGTCGCCCGCTTGGAAGATGTTGCCGTATTCTTCTAGGTCAACGCCTTGCGTTGCATATGTTTCAGCACCGGTGAAGCCCGAGGCAACAATAAGAAGTTCTGCTTCAATATCGGTGGATCCGGCAGTCGTTGAAAGCGTAATGCCAGCCAGCGCACCTTTCTCGTTCGCGTGAACAGCGGTAACCCGAGTTTCGAAGCGGCGGATGTCGCGTTCGAACTTCGCTTGCGATTCTTCGTGGGCGTAGTCGGCGGCGGCGCCGTAATCGGCGGCGGCGCGGCGAATGAGTTGCACGATATCGCGTGCCCCCTGGCGCAACGCCGTGGCAATGCAGTCGTTGGCGGTGTCACCTGCACCGATAACAGCCACCGTCTTTCCGTGTGCATTGAGGGCAGGGTCGCAGGCGGCTTCTCGCAAATAAGCACGAGCCGCAGCGCCCAAGTAATCCAGGGCGAAACAGATGCCCGTTGCGCTGCCTTCGAAATTCACGGCACGCGGTGTTTGCGCGCCCACAGCCAAGATTACGGCATCGTATTGCTGCGCCAACGTGGGCAGACTTATGTCTTTTCCCACGTCGGTGCCGCATTCGAAGTGCACCCCTTCTGCTTCCATCAGCGCAATGCGGCGTGCAACCACGTTTTTTGGCAGTTTCATGTTGGGGATGCCATATACCAAAAGGCCGCCGGGATGAAGGTCGCGCTCGTATACGGTAACGGCGTGCCCGCGTTGGTTCAAAAGCTGAGCTACGGTAAGGCCGGCAGGCCCCGATCCGATAACGGCAACGGTCTTGCCGCTTCTGCGCGCGGGGACCTGCGGCTGCATAAGCCCCTGGTTAAACGCGGCGTCAATGATGAATCGTTCGTTGTCGTTTATGGAAACGGCGCTTGCTGTGAGCGTTGCCTTACGACACGAGCACGCGCGCTCGCATGGCGCGGGGCACACGTATCCCGTGAACTCGGGAAAACAGTTCGTTTTCAGCAGGCGATCAAGCGCCATGGGCAGGTTGTTGCTCCACAGCTGCTGATTCCATTCGGGAATCAGATTGTTCAGCGGGCAGCCCACCTGTTTTCCGTCAAGGGTGGTGCTTGTCTGGCAAAACGGAACGCCGCAGTCCATGCAACGCGCCGCCTGCTGCATGCGTGCTGGGGCATCAAGGCATCCGTGGATGAATTCGAAATCGGCAATGCGAGTAGCTGCAGGACGGTCGGGTGCAGCCTGGCGCGCGTAATCAATGAATCCAGTTGGCTTTCCCATGGCTATTCGTCCCTTTCCAAAAACGCCTTAGTGGCGGCTTCATCAGGGCTCATGCCCTGCTGTATATTGCGGTTGATGCATTGCGTCATTTTCTGGTAAGCATGCGGTATGACTTTCTTGAAGCGGTCGATGCGCGCCTCGAAATCAACAAGAAGGCGCTTTGCCTGCGCGGATCCCGTCAAGCGCGCGTGTTCTTCGATAAGCGCTTTCAGTGTTGCAATGTCATCGGGATCTTTTACCTGCTCAATAGCAACAAGTTGCTTGTTCGTACGCAGATACAGGTCGTGCTGCTCGTCCAAAACGTACGCCACGCCGCCGCTCATACCCGCAGCGAAATTGCGACCGGTGCTTCCAAGAATCACGGCAATGCCGCCGGTCATGTATTCGCAGCCGTGATCGCCCACGCCTTCTACTACGGCCACCGCACCGGAGTTGCGCACGCAGAAGCGCTCTCCTGCGCGTCCGTTGATGAACGCGCGTCCGCTTGTTGCGCCATAGAGTGCCACGTTGCCGATGATTACGTTCTGCTCTGCGGGGCGCGTGCTTCCCTTGGGCGGATACACGATAATCTGCCCGCCCGAAAGCCCTTTGCCCAGGTAATCGTTGCTATCGCCTTCAAGCTCAAGGGTCATACCGCGGGGGATGAACGCACCAAAGCTTTGTCCCGCACCACCTTGCAGCGTGAAGTGGAAGGCGTCGGGCTCAAGGCTGGTGCCGAAGCGGCGCGTGAGTTCCGCGCCGAACAGCGTGCCACAGGCGCGGTCGGTGCTGCTGATGGGGATGGGCGATGCCGTCACGCTGCAGCAACCCTGCTTGCCGCGACTGCGGTGCTTGCCTTTCTCCTGGTCCAGCACGGGCAGCAAGTAATGCGCATCAAGCGTTTCGTCCAGCTTGAAATCGAATGCATCGGCCTCGTTGAACAACACGGGCTCATCGCTTGCTTTTGCCAGAATGCGGTCAAACACGATATTGCGCGCTTTTTCACTGGGGCATGCGCGGTCGGCTACCAGCAAATCGGTGCGTCCGACGAGTTCATCCAGGGTACGCATACCAAACGAAGCAAGAATCTCGCGCACTTCTTCGGCAATAAAACGCATGAAGTTTTCTACATGTTCGGGCTTCCCGCGGAAATTTTTGCGCAGCTGCGGGTTTTGCGTGGCAATGCCCACGGGGCACGTATCCAAGTTGCACACGCGCATCATGTCGCACCCCATGGCAATAAGCGGCGCAGTGGCAAAGCCGAACTCTTCAGCGCCTAAAATGGCGGCAACAGCAACATCGCGGCCGGTCAGAAGCTTGCCATCGGCCTCGATGCGCACGTGAGA
This sequence comes from uncultured Eggerthellaceae bacterium, assembly GCA_934648845.1. Classification (GTDB taxonomy): domain Bacteria; phylum Actinomycetota; class Coriobacteriia; order Coriobacteriales; family Eggerthellaceae; genus CAKUOV01. The sequence goes on along the minus strand of CAKUFS010000005.1, from coordinate 32,352 downwards.
GCGCAGGTCGTTTTGGATGAGCGTTTGGTGCACTTCGGCCACGCCCAGCTCCCAGGGCAGGCCGGCACTGGAAATGGAGCTGCGTGGTGCCGCGCCCGTGCCGCCATCATAGCCAGAGACCAGCACGGTTTGCGCGCCCGCTTTTGCTACGCCTGCGGCAATGGTGCCCACGCCCGCTTCACTCACGAGTTTCACGGCAATGCGCGCGTTTTTATTCGCGTTTTTCAGGTCGTAAATGAGCTCTGCCAAGTCTTCGATGGAGTAGATATCATGATGAGGTGGCGGCGAAATCAAGCTCACGCCGGGGGTGGAGTAGCGCGTTTTCGCAATCCAGGGCCACACTTTGCCGCCGGGCAAGTGGCCGCCTTCGCCTGGTTTTGCTCCTTGGGCCATCTTAATTTGAATCTCTTCTGCGCTTACCAAGTATTCGCTGGTCACGCCGAAGCGACCGCTTGCAACTTGCTTGATAGCGCTGTTGCGCTCGGTGCCCAGGCGCGCAGGATCTTCGCCGCCTTCGCCGGAATTGCTCTTGCCGCCCAAATGATTCATGGCAATAGCAAGACATTCGTGGGCTTCTTGCGAGATGGAGCCGTAGCTCATGGCGCCCGTCTTGAAGCGCTTCACAATGTTGTCTGCGGGCTCTACTTCGCTGATATCGATGGGCTGGCATCCGTTGGTGTTAAGCGACAGCAAACCGCGCAACGTGTGGGGCATTACGGCATCGTCCACCAGCGCGGAGTACTGCTTGAAGCTTTCGTAATCGCCCGTTTGCGCTGCATGCTGCAGCAGGCGGATGGTCAGGGGGTTTATCATGTGGTCGCGCGCGCCCGGCGTATTGCTCATTTTGTGGTCGCCCACGGTGGGCAAGCTCAAATCTTCGGTCAGGCCCAGCGGGTCGAACGCGCAGCGGTGACGCTTGGCAACAAGATTGCCAATTTCGGCCAGTCCAATGCCGCCAATGCGGCTTACCGTGTTCGTGAAATACCGGTCAACCACTTCTTTCTTCAGGCCCAAGATTTCGAAAATCTGGGCGCTTTGGTACGATTGAAGTGCGGAAATGCCCATTTTTGCCGAAACCTTCACCACGCCCTGCAAAACGGCTCGGTCGTAATCGGCAATGGCAACAGAGGGGTCGCGGTCAAGCGCGCCCGTTTGCGTGAGCTGACGAATGCACTGGTGGGCCAGGTAGGGGCATACTGCGCGGGCGCCATAGCCCAAAAGCGTGGTGAAGTGATGCACGCACGTGGGTTCGGCGCTTTCTAGAATCACCGAGATAGCAGTGCGCTTTTTCGTGCTGACCAGGTACTGCTCAACGGCTGCAACCGCAAGAAGCGAAGGGATGGGAAGATGGTTCTCGTCCACGCCGCGATCGGACAGGATAATGACGTTCGCGCCTTGGTGGTAGGCTTTCTCGATGCTTAGGAACAAGCGGTCAAGCACGGTGGAAAGCGGTGTGTTCTCGTAATAAAGCAAGCTGATGACCTGGGATTTCAGGTTTGGTTCATCAAGTGCCTTGATCTTTTCCAGCTCCATTTCGGTCAAAATGGGCGAATCGATTTGCAGCAAGCGGCAGTTTTCCGCGCGATCTTCCAGCAAATTGCCGTCGCTTCCCACGTATACCGTGGTGTCGGTGACAATGGCTTCACGCGTGGAATCGATGGGCGGGTTTGTGACCTGCGCAAACATTTGCTTGAAGTAATCGAACAGTGGTCGCTCGCCTTTGTCCAGCACGGCCAGCGGCGTGTCAATTCCCATGGCGGCAGTGGGTTCAACGCCAGATTTCGCCATGGGGAGCAGCACGGAGTACACGTCTTCGTAGGAATAGCCGAATGCGCGGCGCAAACGCGCCAACTCATGCGCATCGTAATAATGCAGCGCGCGCTTTGGCTCGGGCAGCTCTTCCAGCTTGATAAGCTGGCAGTCAAGCCATTCGCCATACGGATGCTCTGCGGCGTAACCCTCTTTGATTGCTTCGTCGTCTTTCACCGCGCCGGCAACGGTGTCCACCACCAGCATGCGACCCGGCTCCAGACGCTGCTTGGTAACGATGTGCTCATCGGGAATATCAAGAACGCCCACTTCAGAAGAAAGAATCAGGCGGTCATCGTCGGTTACGTAATAGCGCGCGGGGCGCAGGCCGTTGCGGTCAAGTGCTGCGCCCATCACTTCGCCATCGGTGAACAACAGCGCCGCCGGGCCGTCCCAGGGCTCCATCATGGTGGCGTAATAATGGAACATGTTTCGGCGCGCCACCGAGATGTTCGTGTTCTTGCTCCAGGGCTCAGGCACCAGCATCATTACGGCTTTTGGCAGTTCAATGCCGGAAAACATCAGGAATTCCAGCGCATTGTCCAGCATGGCGCTGTCAGAGCCGGCGCTGTCGATCACGGGCATCACGCATTCCATGTCATTTTGGAACTGCGGGCTGCTCATGGTTTCTTCGCGCGCGTTCATGCGGTCAAGGTTGCCGCGAATCGTGTTGATTTCGCCGTTGTGCAGCAGCACGCGGTTGGGATGCGCTCGCTGCCAGCTGGGGTTCGTGTTCGTGGAAAAGCGGGAATGCACCAGGGCAATGGCGCTCTCGCAGCGGGAATCCTGCAGGTCAGGGTAGAATTTGCGCAGCTGCTTCACCAGGAACATGCCTTTGTAGACCACGGTGCGGCTGCTAAACGATGCCACATAGCACCCCTCGGCTGTGGCCGACTGCTCGAACTCGCGGCGTACCAGGTAGAGCAAGCGGTCAAAGTCCAGGCCCGCTTCCACGTTGCTGGGACGTATAACCAGCGCTTGATAGATGGCGGGCATGCAGTCGCGTGCCTTCTTTCCCAGGATGTCGGGGTTCGTGGGAACTTTGCGCCACGTGGCGAAGGGAACGTTGCGGCGTGCGCAAATGCGCTCTAGCTTGTGCATGAGCATCTGGCGCTTCAGATCATCTTGCGGGAAGAAGATCATACCCACGCCAATATCGCCCGCGCCACCCAGGGGGTTTGCGTCGGGCTGCGCCTGCATCAGGCCCTCTTCAACAACAACGCTGTTCAGAAGGCGTGTGGGAACTTGCAGGATAATGCCTACGCCATCGCCGGTTTCACCGCTGGCATCCTTGCCGGCGCGGTGCTCCAGCTTTTCTACAATGCTCAAGGCGTCTTCCACGCAAGCGTGGCTGCGGATGCCTTTTATCTGAATAACGCCGCCAATGCCGCATGAATCATGCTCGAATGTTGGGCTGTACAACGTTTGGTTTTCCATAAACTGCTCCTTACAGGGTACTTCCAAACTAGTGTATGACGTTGAATTTGCACGTTTGTTAGCGTGGTGTTTCGGGTATGTTTCGATTGGCGGGGTGCGCTTTTTGGGTTCCGTATTTTAGCACGGTGGGCAAGAGCATGTTCATTAATGTCTAGAAATGGTGATAAACTGAACACGCTAAGTAAAACCGCATGAAAGAAGGCACGTGTGAAAGTTTATGAGGGCACAATTCTGACGGTGGATGCGCGTGATAGCGTGGTGCGCTATTTGGTGGAGGACCAGGGGCGTATTGTTTATGTAGGCGATGACCTGCCCGAACGCTTTGCTAATGCTCCGTGCGAACAGCTGGGTGAGCGCGTGCTATGTCCGTCGTTTGTGGATACGCACGAGCATTTGGCGTCTTTTGCAACGTTCAACGCGGGCTTAAATGTTATGCATGCGCGCTCGAACCGTGAAATCAAGGAAATGGTTGCCGATTTCGCGCGGAGGTGCACGTCGAAAACGCTTGTTGCGTTTGGCGCTTCGCCTTATTCCGTGGAAGAAGGGCGTCTTTTGTCTCGTGCGGAGCTCGACGAGGCATGCTCCGACAAGCCGGTTTTCATGGTGAAATACGACGGTCATGCTTGCGTGGTGAACAGCGCGCTTTTGGCGAAAATAAATGACAAGGTGAAAGGCCTGCGTGGGTATCATCCCGAAACGGGCGAGATGAACCAAGAGGCGTTTTTCGCGGTGAGCGATTATATTACGAATAGCCTTTCTATCCCTGAACTGGTGAAAAACATTCAGGGCGCAATGGATTTTCTGACTAGTCGCGGCATTGGCATGGTGCACACCGTAAGCGGCGTTGGCTTTACCGGCAACTTGGATATCAGCCTGGAGAAGTGGGTGGGGAAGAGCGCGCAATCGGGCTTTCAAGTGCGCGTGTTTCCCCAGTCGCTGGATGTTGATGTGGCCATCAGCCGTAAGCTGCCGCGCATCGGCGGCTGTTTCGCCTGTGCGCTCGATGGCTGCTTCGGAAGCCACGATGCCGCATTGCTTGAGCCGTATGCCGATGCCCAGGGTGGATGCGGCGTGCTGTATTACAGCGACGAAGCCGTGATTGATTTTTGCAAGAAGGCGAACCGCGCGGGTTTGCAGATTGAGATGCATGCTATTGGAGATGCCGCATTTGACCAGGCCACCCGCGCGTTGAAGGCAGCGCTCGACGATTTCCCCCGCGAAGATCACCGTCACGGCATCATCCATGCGTGCTTGCCTACGGACGCTGGCATGGCGATTTGCGCGGAATACGGCATTCAGCTGCCCATGCAAACGAGCTTCATCGATTGGCCGCAAGAGCCCGATGCGTATTTGGCGTCCATTTTGGGAGAAACGCGCGCCGCGCGTCTCAACCCGCTGCGTACTTTTGCCGATGCGGGAATCGTCCTTTCGGCGGGAAGCGATGCTCCCTGCACCGATCCTGACCCCATTTTATGGATGCAGCGCGCGTGCAACCACAGCGTGTCCGAGCAATCGCTCACGCCGCAAGAAGCGCTGCGCATGTGCACGTATAACGGCGCCTGGGTGACGTTTGACGAAGCCGATCGCGGCTCGCTTGAAGTGGGAAAATATGCTGATATGGCTATTCTTTCGGGAGATCCCTATACCGTGGGCGCATCGAATATTGGCTCCCTGAAGGTGGAAGGCTTGCTGCTGGGCGGCGTTCCCTACGAAAAGCAACGTCAGGGATTCTTGAGTGCTGTGCTCAAGGGAATGACGGGCTCTGCGAAGATTTAGTGCGGGGCTGGGTTTTCGCGACTGCCTAAAGTTGCTTCTTCGCTTTATTCGCGTCCTATGCGCTGTGTTGCTTGCTTTTGTTGCTTGCTGCTTGCGGCGGCCTTGCTTTCTTTCTTCCGCTCCTTCGCCTTCTTTTCCCTACAAAAATGTGAAGCGGTTCCGATGGGGCGGAGCCGCTTCATGTGGGGATTATATCCAGGCGGTCGGTGCCGCCCTGGGACCGTGGTTGGGTGCTCAGGTATCAAAAGGCGGGTAAGGGGATATCTGAGCACCCGCGAAAAAGAGAGTGCTTTAAGACGAGCTAACTTACAAGGTTGTGATATCAACCTGCTTGAACTCGCAGCCCATTGTTGCCAAATCGCTTGCGATGGGAGCGCCCAGGAAGAACTGCGCAATCTCATCGAGCTTTTGGGTGGGGTCAACATCGGCAAAAGCATCGGGGTATACTACTTTGCCTACCTGGTAGCAGTTCGCCAGCGCCAGCTCAACGTTTGTCGCATAGAAGCGATAGGAAATCAGCGTGTACGTATTTCCTTTCTGCACGGCGTTGAGCGCGTTGAAGTAGGCAGGGTTGTTCTTATAATCATCGGCTACCAAAGAAAGATTGCCGCTTTCAATGAAGATGTATTCGGGTTGTGCGCTGGAAATGGCTTCAAGATCAATGGAGTAGGGGCCTTTTGCGCCGTCAACATCGGCAACGTTTTTGATGTTGTATGCGGCAAACGGCGGGAATCCTGCTTCCGTTCCTTCGAACCCGTGGCTTCCGCGGAATGAGACGCCCGCAGCATAAGCGCTGGTATCGGCGGCGGTAGACTTAGCTACACGCGTTTTCAGGTCGTCGCTGATGCCGTTGATGTAGCTGATCAGCTCATTTGCGCGTTTTTCGTTGTTGAAAACTTCGCCCAGAAGCGTGAAGTTCTTCTGGTAGTCCTCGCCGAAGAACGTTTCAGGCACGTTGAGGCACACAACGGGAATCTTTACCTTTGATTGCAGGGCGTCTGCCTCGTCGGCTGACACGCTGTTGCAGATAATGACTTGCGGTGCGGCGTTGATGATTGCCTCCTCATTAGGCGTTACGCCCTTTGAGCCGCCTTCGCCGATAATGGGCAGATTGGCGAATTTCTCATGATTCACATGGCGGTATGCGCAGTTAATGTTGTCTTCGTGCTCGGAAGCCTCAACACCCACTACCTTATCGACTTCGCCCATGTAGCAGATGGAACGCAACGCGCTGCCAACACCAATGACTTTCTCAACGTTGGAAGGAATCTCTACCGTGCGCCCGAGCATGTCGGTAACGGTTTTTGTTGCCGCTTGGCTGCTGGATGCCGCAGCGGATCCGCTTGAACTTGCGTTGCTTGAGCAGCCGGCAAGGGCTCCCACGCTGATTGCTGCCGCGCAAATCACTGCAAGTGCTGCAGCGGCAAACCGTGTTGATTTCTTCATTACGTTCCTTCCACTTGTTTGGTGAGCGTTACTGTTGCTCGACCATCGTAACACCTTGGTTGAAATCGTAGCACATAACCGCTACTATGGTGTTACAAATTTTTGAAAGTTACTATTTAGTCGGGGAGGTAAACATGCTTTCATTGGAGTATTGGGACAAGGCGGCAGAATTTCACGGGCACAAGTGCCCGGGGCTTGCCATTGGTTTCAAAGCAGTGGAAGGGGCTATTGATCAGTTGGGGTTGAGCGCAGATGCGTTTCCTGCCATTGATGAAGAACTGGTTTGCGTGTCGGAAAACGATGCATGCTGCGTTGATGCCATTCAGGTCCTGCTGAGCTGCACGTACGGCAAGTCGAATCTTATTCCGCGCCTTCGCGGGAAGATGGCGTTCAGCTTTTATTCGCGTACTACGGGTAAAAGCGCGCGTTTGGTTTTGAAGTCGAACTTGGGCGAGGGCAAAAGCCGCGAAGAGTATATGAACTTCCTGGTGAACACCCCGTACGACCAGCTTTTCGAGGTCAAGTCTGCCGCTGCTTTGCCGGAGCAGGCACGTTTGTTTGATTCGCAGCTGTGCTCGGTGTGCGGCGAGTCAACGGCGGAATACGGCTTGCGCATCCAAAACGGCAAGCCCGTTTGCCTTGATTGCTACGATGTCTATCAGCGCGAAGGATTTTAGTGGTCACGTGGAAAATAGAAAAGCTCTGCCGCGCGATGCTGCCATAGCACAAGCGGCAGACAGAATTGCCAGCAACCAGAAGCATGTGGAGCTGCGTAACAAGATTGCGCTTATTGTTCTTCTGGTCATACTGCTTTTTATTGCGGCGGCAGAGCTTGCAAGCGGCGCATCGAACATCGATATTCCCACGGCAGTTGCTGCGCTGTTCGGTTCAGGGCAGCCGAGCGATGTTGCTGCGGTGCAATCGATTCGTCTTCCACGCGTGGCCTGCGGCATTGTAGCGGGAGCCGGTCTTGCGTTGGCGGGTGCGGCGCTGCAAAGCGTGTTGGAAAACCCGCTGGCATCGTCATCGACGGTGGGCATTTCGCAAGGTGCGGCATTCGGCGCAACGGTTGCCATTTTGGTGGTGGTACCCGCGCTGGGTGGCACGGCTGCGGCTATTAATATGGGTACCACGGCGATTTTCGCGTTTGTGGGCGCCATGGTATCAAGCCTGGTCGTGTTGGCTTTTTCCAAGCTAGGACAGATGCGCGCGGAAAGCATTATCTTGGTAGGCGTTGCCTTGTCCGCCTTGTGGTCGGGTGCGTCTACCATCTTGCAGTACTTTGCAAGCGACGTTGAGCTTACGCGTGTGATTTTCTGGCAATTCGGCGATTTGGGCCGCGCGACTTGGTCGCAACTCGGGTTCATGACGGTGGTTAACGTTGTGTGTGCGGTGTATTTCTTCGCGAACCGCTGGAATTACAATGCGCTGCAAAACGGCGGTCACGTGGCGGGCGGATTGGGCGTTGACGTGCAGAAAACGCGCGTGCTGGGCGTTGCGGTGGCATCGCTTATGGCGGCATCCATTGTGTCGTTTGTGGGTCTGATCAACTTCATTGGCCTTATTGCGCCGCACATCGCGCGCCGCATTGTGGGAAACGATTATCGTTACCTTTTGCCGGCATCGCTTGTTCTGGGTTCGGTGATTATGCTGGGAAGCGATCTTCTTGCCCGCATGATTATCAGCCCTATCATTCTGCCGATTGGCGCAATCACTTCGTTTTTGGGTGCACCGCTTTTCCTGGTGCTTTTGTATCGGGGGTTTAAGCGATGAGCGAAGAACAAAAGCTTCAGCAGGGTGGCGATTTGTCCCAAGAACCGTGCGTTGTCCACGCCCATACGCACCAGCATGCCGATGGAACGGTTCACAGTCACTATCACGTGCACGAGGGCGGAGACGTTCCCCACGAGCATAAGCCAGAGCAAGCGTCTGCGCAGGAAGGCGTAATCGAGCGAGATTCTGTGCGCGAAAGCCACGCAGGCGATGCGATTCCCGTGCATCATCACGATGCGTTTGCGCAGGTAGATGCCTTGCTGGTTGCTCATGAGGTGAGCTATACGTATCCCCGTTGCTCGCAGCCGGTCTTTCGCGACTTGAGCGTGCAAGCGAAAGCAGGCTCTGTTTTAGGCATTCTGGGCAACAACGGCGCGGGCAAATCAACGCTGCTTGACTTGCTTGCGGGCATCACACGTCCCGCGGCGGGGTCCATTCGCGTGGGTAATGAGCTGCTATCGGGCATGTCGCGTCGCGAGATTGCCCAGCATATCGCGTACGTTGCCCAGCAGCAGATGGTTCCGCACTTAAGCGTCTACGATGAGGTGCTTTTAGGAAGAAAGCCGCATATTACCTGGTCAATTACGGAACGGGATCGAAAAATCGTTTCGCGCTCCATTGCTTCTTTGAACTTAGAGGCGTATGCGAATCGCTATTGCGACGAGCTTTCCGGCGGCGAGCGTCAGAAAGTGTTCATCGCGCGCGCTATAGCGCAAGAGCCGGAAATCATGATTTTGGACGAGCCGACCAGCGCGCTTGATCCCAAGAATCAGTTAGAGGTCCTTGAGGCTATTCGCGCGTTGACGTTGGAAAAAGGCCTGGCTACCATTTTGGTTTTGCATGATGTGAACCTGGCGCTGCGTTTTTGCGACCGATTCTTGCTGGTGCGCGATGGCGTGGCGGTGACGCAGGGCGGCTTGGGTGCGGTAAGCTCCCAAGCGCTCACTGATACGTACGATATTCCGTTTAAAGTTGTCAACGTAGAGGGCACGCCGCTGGCAATTCCTGGCATTTGACGGATGATGTTGCCGTAAATATGCCACCTGAGTTCCATGTTGTCGTTTTTTTGACGCAAAAAACGCGCAAATGAACGATACAGGGCAGGTCGGGGTGCCGATTCGCGTGCTTATTCCACGCTCAAGGGTATTGAGCACCTTGCAATCATGCAAAACCCCAGGTCACTGAGATACGGGGCAGATGGGTGCGGCTGTTGTCGCATTTCCACCTGCCCCGTATCGTGAATTTGGGCGTTTTCTGGTCATTTTTTCAACAACATTACCCACGAAGGCGCGAAATCAGCTTACCGGGCAGCGCCTTCAGGGCTTTCAGGTGCGCTGCCATATCGCAGGGTGCATCGCCATCGTTTTCTTCGCATCCGGTTGGCTCTTTCAGCGGATGCTCCATGAAGAATGCCTGCGAATCGAATGCGTTGGCGCTGCTCTTGCGGCAATACGTGCCATCGGAAAGGATGATGCTTGCTTTTGCCGTGTCCCGCATCTGTGCTTCAAGCATCCAGGTAATCTGGCAGCGCAGGCGCGGGTCGTTGACGGGACAGGCAATCTCTACGCGACGGTTCAAGTTGCGCGTCATCAGGTCGGCAGACGAGATGTACATCAGGGCATCGTCGCCTTTACCGAAAAGGTACACGCGGCTGTGTTCTAGGAAGCGCCCAACAACGCTGTTCACATGGATGTTCTCGGTATACTTGGTTACGCCGGGCAAAATGCAGCAAATACCGCGGATGATAAGCTGCACTTCCACGCCAGCCTGCGATGCCTGCGCAAGCTTATCAATGATGTCGCGTTCTGTCACGGAGTTCGCTTTGATGCACACGTAGCCTTGTTCGCCCAGTTCAATTTGGCGGTCAATCTGCTCAAGCAGCAGCTCTTTAATGCCCAAAGGCGAAACGCGCAGCTGCTCGTAGGTGCCATCGAGCTTGTTCACCAGCATGTTGCGGAAGAACGCCGAAGCGTCTTCGCCAATCTCGCGCGAGGCCGTCATCAGGCTCAGGTCGGTATAGAGTGCGCTTGTCTTCTCGTTGTAATTGCCTGTGCCGATTTGCGTGATGTAGCTTGTCTTGTTGCCTTTGCGCAGCGTGATCAGGCACACTTTGCTGTGGCATTTGAAGCCCTCGGTGCCATATGCCACTTGGCAGCCCGATTCTTCGAGCATTTGCGCCCAAGTCAAGTTGTTTTCCTCGTCGAAACGTGCACGCAGCTCCATAAGCACCAGCACTTCTTTGCCGTGCTCTGCCGCGCGGCAAAGTGCCTGCGCAATCTTCGAGGTCTTTGCCAGGCGGTAGATGGTGATCTTGATAGAAAGAACGTTCGGATTTTCGGCGGCTTCGTTCAAAAGATGCAGGAACGGGTCAATGGAGTCGTACGGGAAGAACAGCAGACGATCCTTTTGTTGCACTTGCGCTATGATTGACTGGTTATGGTGCAAATCTAAAGCCCATCGTCCCTTATGGGGCAGGTAGGAAAGCTTTGCTGCAAGATCTTTGGGCAAGCTATCTGTCAGGGCATATGCATAACCCATGGCAAGCGGGCAGCGGTCCACGAACATCTGCTGCGGTTTTACGCGCGTCAGGGAAATAAGCTTCTCGCGGAACGCCTCCGACACGGGGCAGCTCAGCTCCAAGCGAACAATTGCCAGGTGATCGCGCTGTTTGAGCAGTTTTTTCATCTGATGGCGATAATCTTCTTCGTTGTCTTCGAACTTCTCGTCATCGAAGCTGATGTCGGCATTGCGCGTGACTGCCAAAACGCAACTTTCTTTTATGGTGTACGCATCGAACAGGGTTGGTAGCCAATGCAGAAGAATGTTCTCGGTGCGAATGTAGCGCTTGCCATCGGGCAGCATGACAAACGGCGGCAGACTGCCTGGAAGCGGCACGATTCCAACGGCCTTTTCTTTCTTGTGTTCCAGCAATGCGGCGGCGTATAGGCGCTTATTCACCAGGTGAGGCAGCGGATGGTTCGGCCCAATAAGGATAGGCGAAATTACGGGCAATACGTCCGTGCGGAAGAATCGATTGATGCGTTTCGTTTCGTCGGCGGTCAATTCGTCGAAGGGCACGTCGTAAATGCCGTTTTTCTCGAGCTCTTGCGCCACGGCGGTGTAGATGTGCTCCTTCATGACCAACAATCCCGGAATAGTCTTGTAGACTTCGTCGAGCTGCTTGTCGGCGGTCCAGCCGGTGCGGCTGTCGGTTTTAAGCGGGTCGATGCGCGTAATATCGAACAAGCTACCCACGCGAACCATAAAGAATTCGTCCAGGTTGCTGCAGAAAATCGAGATGAACTTCAGGCGCTCAAGCACGGGAACGCTCGTGTCGGATGCCTCTTCAAGAACGCGACGATTGAAGCGCAGCCAGCTTAGTTCTCGGTTTTGGGTGTAAGCGTATTCGCGTTGAGTATTTTCTGACATAAGTAACCTTCTCGTACTCCGTATTTGCTCACAATCAGTTGCTGAGCGCTGAACAGGTGAAATGCATGTTGCAGGATAAGCATGCCGGGAATAAGCGTATGAATGCGGTCCGCTTCGTGCCGCAAAATCAGATTCGTGGCATCTTTTGTGCCGCTGCACAGAAACGTGGTAAGCTCATCAAGCTGTTCAGCCGTTATCCCTTGCCTGTTCTTGGGCAAGTTAAAGTAATGGCGCGCTAACTTTAACGTTGCGCGCGCTGTTCCGCCCACGCCCACCACCAACACGCGGGGGGAAACGTTGTTCTCGTGCGGGTCGATGGTCTGACTAATGGCTCCCTGTAGTTTCTGAAGGGAGCCTTCGCCAGGCAAAATGTTTTTCACGCAGCGCTTATACAAGCTCAGCGATCCAATAGGGAAGCTGGCGGAGTTGGTGATAACGCCTTCCTCGAACGATACAACTTCTGTGCTGGCGCCGCCAACGTCAAGAAATGCGCCGCTTTCAATGCGCAGGTCCTCCATGACGCCGGTATAGCCCAACAGCGCTTCTTCTTCGCCGCTGATGACATCAACTGAAAAGCCGGTTGCTGCGTGGATAATCGCGAGCGCTTGCTCGGTGTTGGTTATGTTCCGCAGCGATGCGGTGGCGAATACGGCAACGTTGTCGATTTCCAGCGTTTCCAGCGTGGAGCGGAATTCCAGCAGGCCACTGCAAGCGCTTTCGATGCCTTCTGCGCTCAGCGCGCCGTCTTCCACGTAGCTTGCAAGGCCTGCCATCACCTTCTCGCGGAATAAAATCCGGAAGGCGTGTCCATCCACCTCGTAAACGGTCAATCGGATTGAGTTCGACCCTATGTCGATAATCCCTTGTTTCATTGAACTTCCTCTTGGCATTCTTTTCCATCTTTGTTTGTCTCCTGAGTATACGGCGCGTTTGTAAACTGCTTCTCAGGGTTTTGTAAAATGGAGGTAAAGTGCAAGGTCGTTTTGGGGTTTTGCTGCGTATTGAGCTTCCGTTGCGCCCTTCGCACGAGCCAAGGTGGGAGCGCGAGCATTGCGAGCGTGGAACTGCGTCGGATATGGCGGCTGCTGCGGCTGCGCACCCACACGTGCCGCATAAAACGCAAGCACGCCCCGCCCGGTAACAGGCGAAGACGCGCTTGTTGGTTTTAGATATGAGCCGTTTTTGTATGCGCTGGCGTGCTGTTTTGTTCCTTTCGCTAGTCGCGCTTGATGGTGCGGCCAAGTGCCTCGAAACGGGTCAAGTCCGTTTTTGCCATACCAATGTTGGGATCCTTGCGTGTCTCGAAGCGAGGATCCGCGGGGTCATTCCACATGCGCTCCGCAACAGGCTTCCATTCTTCTGCGAAGGTGGTGCACTTTGCGCACAGCTCGCAGGCACTTTCCTGAGCAGTCAGATTCGTGCAGGTCGCGCCCGAGGCTTCGACCAGCTTGGGCAGGCATTCCGGGTTCTCCAGCATGGGGCAGGGACGCAGCAAGTTGTCGTTGAACGGCTGGTTCTTGTAATACTCCATAAAAATGGGGGACTTCAAGCATTCCAGCAGGGACTTCTCGTGGATGTTCGCACTGGAGTAATGGATGAATACGCACGGTTCAACGTCGCCCGCCGCGTTGATGTGCAGGTAGCGGCGTCCGCCGGCAATGCAGCCGCCCACAAATTCGCCGTCGTTTTGGAAGTCCAGCGTGAACAGGGGCTTCTTGTTACGCATCTCGCGCACGAAGTTGTACAGGTGAATACGCTGCTCAACGGTGGGCATAAGCTCGGGTGCGGCGTCGGAACCAACGGGCATGTACGTGAAAATCCAGCAGAACAGAGCACCTTGCTCAATCAACCAGTCAAAGTATTCCTCGCTGGCAATGCTTTCGGCGTTTTGGCTGGTAAAGCACGCAGAAATGCCGAACGGCAGGCCGTGGGACTTCAGCAGCTTCATAGCTTTCACGATGCTTTGGTAGGTGCCTTCGCCACGGCGCGCATCAGTGGTTTCCTCGGAGCCTTCCGCGCTAATGGCGGGCACGAAGTTCTTTACGCGCAGGACTTCCTGGCAGAATTCCTCGTCAATGAGCGTTGCGTTGGTGAAGCACAGAAACGCGCAATCAGGGTGCGCTTCGCACAGGCGAACGAGGTCCTTTTTGCGTACCATGGGTTCGCCGCCCGTGTAAATGTACACGTGAGTGCCCAGCTCAACGCCTTGGTTGATAATGGAGTCAATGTCGTCGTAGGTCAGATTCAGGCTGTGGCCGTAATCGGCAGCCCAGCAACCGGTGCAGTGTAAGTTGCAAGCGCTGGTGGGGTCAAGCAGAATAGCCCACGGAATGTTGCACTGGTGCTTCTCGCGCATTTCTTCCTGCTTCGGCCATGCCATTAGGTTGCCATCGACAATAAAGTTCTTCAGGAAATCGTTGCGGAACTCAGGGTTCAAATCGAAAATCTTCATGATCAGTTCATACCAGTTGTTCTTTTCGGCAATGACTTTCTTGAAGGTTTCGCGCTGGGTGGGGAAGACATCTGCGGGCGCAACTTTGTCCAGCATGTTCATGATATTGCAGATGTTTTTCTCAGGGTCGGCCAGCAAATAGTCCACTGTTTTCATCATGGCAGCGCGCTTGATTTGGTCGGTTGCTTTCATGACATGCTCCTTTGCTTTCAAATACCTGAAAATCTTCATGCCTACAAATACTCACTGTGGCATAATACACAGTGTAAATGTACTGACAAAAAGCAGAAACTTCAATTACCAAAGTAGCAAAAAGCGTGTATTAAATAAAAACGTTACGATTCTGACAATTTGGTGGGGGCGATTTGCGTGGTGGCAAAAGAGGCGAAAGCGGCAAAAGAGAAAAAAGAGAAGGCGAAGAACGAAACGTCTGATAAACCCATGTCCGATCCGCGTTCTCAAAGAACAGAGGCCCAGATCTTTGCGGCGTTCGATGAGCTGCTTTCCGAAAAAGAGCTTTCTAAAATCACCGTGACCATGCTTACGAAGCGCGCGGGAATCAGCCGCAAGACGTTCTACTTGCATTACGGTTCCATCGACGATCTTGTCGATGAGCTCCTTCGCAGGGAAATGGCAAATGTCGGTGAAACGCTGCGTTCGATTCCGCTGGACGAAAACGGTCGCATTGATGCCGGAGCGTTTTTATCGGTGCTGTGCGAAGAGATCCTTCTGAATTTTGACCGAAGGACCAAGATTTTAGAATGCGTCAATACCGATCGTTTGGTGGATCGCTTGAAGCCGTTTTTGGCGGACGTGCTCAAGGAGAATAACGCGTTGGGTCTGTCAGAAGAACTCGGTCCCTACCTGGATATTTTCATCGCATATTTCTGCTCTGGGTTCCTTGCCGTTTATCATCATTTGCTATCGACCGACCCCGAGCTTCCCATAGAGAACATCTCGATGCTTACCGGTGCTGCGGTTACCGGTGGCATTGCGGCGCTGGCGGAAAAGGCAACCGAGCTGAAGATTGCGCAATCGTAGCTTTTGCGGCGCTTAAGGGCTGCTCCGGGCGCGCGTTTCGCTGATGTTGTAAAAGCGTCATGCAACGGTTGACTGAACGTGGTTGCCGGCATGGTATCTTCTTACTAATAGCTTAAGCGCCCTGGTGCGGCTGCGGAAAGTGCGCCGTTGATTCGCCGTTCGGAGTTTAATGTCTGATGGGCCAATAAAGCTAGCAAAGCAAAAATGGCTGATAGAGTGCGTTTTTTAGGGGCTTAGCAATACTATAGCGAAGAGAGGGGCGTTGCGATGGACGATATGATCACAAATTCACCGGACCTTACTGCGACAAGCGACAAGGGTGTTGTCAGGGAAGAATCGCATCCGTCCATTCCGCTTCAGGATATCGACATCCTTAAAATCTGCGACGAAATTGCTCTGCGCAAGTACCATTTCAGCAAGTCGGGCTTGAGCGCCGGCGTGGAACTCATCGACTACATTGCCCTTTTGGTGATTGAAGAGGAGTCGTCTTTAGCCGACATCTATGGCGGTCGTGTGTACTTGCGTGACATATCGGACAAAATGCATATCCCCATACGGCGGGCATCATTGCGTATTGGGCATTTGCGTGATCGCGGTTTGGTTGTTTGGGGTCACGATGGCGATGGAAGCGAAGGCACGTACGTGATTCTGACTGATTCGGGTCGAGAATTCCTGGCTGCGCAACGCAGCCACCTGGCTAAATATTACCGAGGCGTTATCCAGCGCTTTGGCGTTAGTAACCTTATGAGCCTTTTGAATCTTATGAAGCAGATGGAAACCGTTATTGAGGTTGAGCTGGAGGAAGGGGGAGCCGATGATTCAGAATGATTCATCCGCCTGCACTGCTTACGCGCAGGATTTGCTTGCCACCTGCCTGCAAAACGACAGCATTTCGCCACGTCTTTACGAGGAATATGGCGTTAACCTGGGACTTCGCGATGAACGCGGAAATGGCGTTCTGACGGGTCTTACGAATATCTCAAAGATCAGCTCGTCAAAGGTTGAAGGTGCTCAAAAAGTTCCCGACCAAGGACGCTTGTGGTATCGCGGCCACACCATAGAGGAGCTTATTACTTCGCTGGGTGACCAATTGGGGTTCGAGCGCGTTACGCATCTTCTTCTTTCGGGCGAGCTTCCCTCTGCTGAGCAGGAACAACGCTTCAAGGAAGTTATTGCGAGTTGTCGCGAGCTGCCGCCGTTTTTCGTGCGCGATACCATTATGGACATGCCTTCGCGCGACGTTATGAACACCATTACCAGAAGTTTGCTGGCGCTTTCCGCTTATGATGAGCGCGCCGTGGATACGAGCGTGGAAAACGTAATCCGCCAGTGCATTCAGCTGATTGCGCGCATGCCCCTGCTGGCGGCGTATTCCTATAACGGATACAACCATTACGTCAATTACGACAGCATGTACATTCACCGCCCCAACAAGGATTTTTCAACGGCGGAAAACCTGCTGCGCATGTTGCGTCCCGATATGTCTTTTACCCCTGTAGAGGCAAAGGTTTTGGATACGGCGCTTATCCTGCATATGGAGCATGGCGGCGGCAACAACTCCACGTTCACTACGCGTGTTGTTACGTCTTCGGGCTCGGATACGTATTCCACGTTCGCTGCGGCAATGGCATCGCTCAAGGGCCCACGCCACGGCGGTGCGAACATCAAAGCGGCCGAAATGATGGATGATATTCGCGAGCACGTGCGTGATTGGGAAGACGAGGACGAGATTCGCTCCTATTTGGGCGAAATCTTGGACAAGAAGGCGTTCGATCATCAGGGCCTCATCTACGGCATGGGCCATGCGGTCTATACGCTTTCCGATCCGCGCGAACGCATTTTCCGCGTTTACGTTGAAATGCTGGCTAAGGAAAAAGAGCGCACGAAGGATCTTGACTTGTACCAGGCGGTCGAACGGATTGCTCCGGCGCTTATATCGGAACGCCGTCGTAACGGCAAGGTGACCAGCCCCAATATCGACTTCTACAGCGGATTTATGTACGAGATGTTGGGTATCCCGCGCGAGCTGTACACGCCTATTTTCGCCGTGGCCCGCATTGTGGGCTGGAGCGCACATCGCATTGAAGAGCTGATTACTTCAAGCAAGATTATTCGCCCGGCGTACATGAGCGTCTCGCGGTAGGGGATTTGCCCTTCGCCGTGGCGGCGGCACGCGATCGGCTTTTGGGGCTTCGCAGGGGTGACGGCGTCGCGTCGCAACACTCTTCGCCGTGGCGGCGCAAGGTGTTTTTTCTCGGTGTCTTTCGCGGATGATGCAGGCGATGCTTTTTGATGAAAAGGAGAGATAAGCAATGGTAACGGAAACGTCGGAAACATCGGCAATCGATTCAATAGCAGGGTTTGCCACGGGGCTGGTTTCGAATGATGCATCGATGCTCAGTGAATTGCGTCATGCGTTATCAGCGCAGGCACCCCAGCTCACAGCGGCGTGGGCAACCGAGCAGCTGCACGCGTATCGCAAGCTCATGGGGTATTATCGGTGCGCGTTGATGGAAGTTGAAACAAAGTTTCGCGTTCTCAACCAGGACTTGTCGATTTTTGCCGAGGGCAACCCCATTGAGAACATCAAAAGCAGGGTGAAGTCGCCTGAAAGCATTGTGGGGAAGCTCATTCGCAAGGGATACCCTATTACGCCGGAAGGTATTGAGGAAAACCTGTTCGATGTGGCGGGCGTGCGTGTTATCTGCACGTTTCTTGACCAAGTGTACGATTTAGCGGATGCATTTGTCGGTCAGGACGACATTGAGCTTTTGGAGAAGAAGGACTACATTGCCAACCCCAAGCCAAACGGATATCGCAGCCTTCATCTTATCGTGCGCGTGCCCATCTTCCTGCACAGCGAGAAGCGTATGATGCCCGTTGAAGTTCAAATGCGCACGCTGAGCATGGATTCATGGGCGAGTTTCGAGCATAAAGTTTGTTACAAGAAAAACAACCCCGCGCTTGACGATGGAGTGCGACACGATTTGCGCGCGTGCGCCGATTACAGTGCCGAGATTGACCGCATTGCCTCTGATTTGCATAAGCGGGTGTCTCGGTAGCGGTTTGGTTGCGGCTGCTTGATTGGGTGTTTGGCCTGCGATTTTATTGTGGCGGCGCTTCTTTGGAAGTGCCGCTTTCTTTACTGGTCTTGGCGGCGGTTCTCGTGATGGGGCGTAGATTGCGCGGCGGCGTTTCCGGTGCTGCGACGGATGCCGTATTGTGCGTTGCGCACAGCTTCGTGGCGCGCCGTGCGCTGCATGCCTGCGTTGCCGCCGCCGTTGCTGGCGTTGCCAACGTTGCCGCCATGGCGAGCACTGCTGCCGTTATTGGCGCCAAAGCGAGCGCCGCGTCGTGCTTCGTATGATGCGTTGTGGGGAGCACTGTGCCGCGCGGACGTAGTGTCCGAGGCGGCCGTTGCAGCCCTTGAAACGCTCCCGCGCGCCTGACGGTTTTCCCTGCGTGCTGCCACGCGTTCATCAAGCGGTCTTTGCGCGGGTTCTTCTTCGGTGTCTTCTGCTTCGCTTCCCAGGGTTTTGTCGAACCTAATGCGGAAGTAGATCCACAGCATAAGGATAAACAGCACGGTCATGGTGATCAGGTAGCTGGTAACAGCACCGTTTAGGCCGGCGTAGTGGATAAGCAGCATGGGCGTGAATAGGGCAAGGATGAATGCTACTAGATACGCGATGATAACGTCGTGCTGGCGGCGCAGGATGGTGATCACCTGATACAGGAAGTCGATTCCCGCAATAATGCCGCCCGATATAACCATGATGGTGGATGCTTCTCTGAACTGGGTAAAGTCAATACCGTACAGGAAGCTGAAGATGGTCAAGCCAACCCAGTGCATCAGGAGCACCACGACAAATGCGAACGCGGCAATGCCTAAAAGCGCGGCGATGATGATCAAGTCGAACCGACGGCGCTTTTCTGGGTCGTGCCACGTCTTCGCCATTTTTACGAGCATCGGTTTGTAGACGGTTTGCCCCGTGAGCAGGATAAACATGGCGGGGAAGTACAGCACGTTGTAGTAAAGCTGGTTGTCGTAGCCAAGCATGCCTTCCATTACGAATTTCGGCATGTTGTCGATGAGAGAATACATGAACAGCGCGGCGAACAGAGGCCAGCTCTGTTTGAACAGGCTAAGCACGGCTCTGAATCGGGGGCGCGCCGATTGCTCGGTTTCGAAGTAGGCAAGCGGTATGGTTAAGAAAAGCGTGGATGCGCCGGCGAACACCGCCATGACAACGCTTGCCGTGGGAAGTGAGCGCGTGATAAGCAGTGTGATGGTGAAAGAGACGAAGGAGAGCAGCGCTCGCACGAAAACGCTCACGCCGCCCAGGTACATTTTGCCCACTTGCTGCAAACGGCCTTCGTAGACGTCGGCCAGCCCATCGATTGCCTTGTAGACAACCAGACTTACGCATAGTGTGCTCATTGTTTGGTCGTAGCCGCGCACGGCGCAATACGTGGCGCCTATCATGATGGCCAGCAAGCATGTGATAACGCGGCTTATCTGGTATTCCGAGAACGCATAGGTTTCAGAGACGTCGCTGACCTGGTACGTTCTAATGCCGAAATGCGCCACAATCAAAAGTAGCATGGCCACAACGTAGGCCATAGAGAACATACCGGCTTGCTCGGCGCCGGAGAGCTGCGTGACAATAATGGTCAGGGTGGGGAAGACCACGCCCCACATGCCCATGCCAATGATGTTCCAAATGTAGTCGCGGCTGGTTTGGTTGGCCTCGAACTCTTGGTCTTCCTCGTGGAAGGAGCGGTCGCGCGCGGCACCCAGCAGGCGGTTGCACCACTGCGTAACAACGCGCGCCAGGAAGCTGGGCTTATGCATTTTCTGCGGGCGTTCTTTGCGGGGCCGATTATTGATTTTTTCTCTCAGCTGCGTCAATACTTGCATAAATGATTACTTTTCGGGTTATATCCGTTGGCTTTTTGTTCTCGTTGCTTTGGTTGTGTTCGTGTTTATCGGTGTTTATCGGGGTATGATACCACGCAAGTTTGGTTCGGGGTGCGGGTGTGAGAGGCTTCAAAAAACGCCCTTCAAAAAAGCGAAGGGCGTTCATATTTTTATGCGCGGACGGCTGGTTTTTGCGTAGTAGCTGCTGTGGCGCTGGTGCGTTCGTGCTGCTGAGCCGCATGTTTTTCTTGCGCACGGTTGGGCTGCAATGGCGCTGCGGGGCGCTTGCGTCCGTGCCCGCTCCTGCGCTGGTGCTGCTGTTCCTTTGCCCGCTCCCTTGCGCGGGTGAGGGTTGGCATCACGGGCACCTGCCGGCGTTATAGCGCTGCTACCAGCTCTTTCAGCTTTTCCAGGTCGTTTGCATCCGGGTGTGAAAGCGCGCTATCGAAGTTTTCAAGCAAGGCGTCCAAGTTCGGCTTGTGGCCGTGCTCTTCAATCATTTTCACGTAGCGCTCTTTTACGGACGGGGGCATTTTACCCTGGCACATGTATTCGCCGACAATCGTGTTGCTGGCATCGATGGATTCTTTCGTGCTGGTCAGAATCTTTCGGTAGTACTCTTCGCTTCCGCCGAAACCCGCCGTTCCGAACAGGAAGATTTGCTTGTCGCGGAGTGTTTTCAGCAGGTTCAAGGTGTTTTCGTCTGCGGTGCCTTTGTCGGTCCAGAAGCCGATGAAAAGCAGTTCCGATGTGGGGTTTTCCCTGTTTGAGCTGGTGCCGAAATAGTCGCAGTTTTCTTGCGGTAGTGCATCGCGGATGGCGTTGGCCAGCAGCTTTGTGTTGCCGGTCACGCTGCTAAAGATGATTGAATAGCGTTTGTTTGTCATGGGTGCGGCCGCCTTTCGTTTGATGCTGTTTCATGTTGATGCGAAAATTATAGCCCCGCGTTTTATTTGTTGAGTGCCGCGTCGTGCTTTGGGCACGTGTTTGTTACTTCTTTTGTTTTTGCTATCGGAGTGCTTGGTGTCGTGCTCGTGCGGGGTGCGCTGTAGGCTAAGGGTGCCGCGACGCGGCGGTCTCCTGATGGTTCGTGCTAGAATGTGCGGCAAGAGATGCGTGCTTTCCAGGTGCGACTTGCGCGGGTGGCGGAAAAGGCTTCGTGCGTTGCGACGTTTGCCGCCGGGTTCACGCGTTGTTTTTATGCGGCTGCGCAGTTTGCGCGAGTGGTGAAATCGCAGATGAAAGGGGATTCGTCATGGCGAAAATGCCTCAAGATTGCATGGATTTGATCAACAACGTATATGCTGCTGCGGTAGCCACGTGCGATGCCAACGGTGTGCCCAATGTGGTGTGCTGCTCAATGAAGCAAGCGTACGACGATGAGACGATTATGATTTCCGATCAGTATTTGAATAAGACGTTGGCGAACTTGCGAGAAAACCCGAAGATGTCCGTGAGCGTGTGGGACGAAACGCATGGTTATCAGGTCAAAGGCACTGTGGTGTACGAGAATGAGGGACCGCGCTACGAAGCCATTGCTGCGCAAGTGCATCAGATTCTAAGCTCCATGGGTTACGACTATTATTCCAAGGGCGTGTGCTGGATGCACGTCGAGGAAGTGTATTCCATTACCCCCGGTCCCGATGCCGGCGTGCGATTGGTGTAATCGGTTAGCTAGGGGTGCGTTTTCGTAGCAGTTGGCTTGGGGCGCGGCTTCGTAACAGCTGGTTCAGGCTTGCTTTTGCCTGCTTTTGGGGCTTAAGGGTTGCTGCTACGATTGCCTGACGCTGCCGCGTTTTTGCCAGCAATCGAGCATTCGGATCCGGGGTGCAGCCAGCGCCTCGGATTTTTTTCGTCCCGATGCGGCGTGCTGGAGCTTTGGGTGGGCGTTGCAGTCTTGCGGTGTACCTGGGTTTCTGATGTGTGCCCGGTTTTGCGGCATGACGGGGGCTTTGGGTGGGCGTTGCGGTTTTATGGCGTGGCGGAGCTCTGGGAGCGTGTTCTAGTGCGTGGCTTTCGAGTTGCGTTCTTGGGGTTTTTGGGGTATGTTGTCGTTTTTACGGTCCAAATGTGCAAAATATTACTGTTCGGGGTAGGTGGAAAGAGCGTTTGTTCTTATTCGTCTGCCATCCGCGATTTGCGACCTGGGCTTTTGTCGATACACCCTAACTCAAGCGGTGTCGTTCGAGCTATAATCACCCTGCGAAGTACCCCGAACAGTAATATTTTGCACATCTGGCTCCAATTTCCGACAAGATGCTCCGCGTGCGGGGGTACGACCGCATCGACGCTTTCGAGGTGGCTGAGGGTGTGCCCCGCGTGTGTGCAGGGCGAGACGCCACTCGTGGGCGGAATCTTCGGCTTCAACGGGGCGCCTCGCGCATGTGCGGGGTGGGATGGATACGCGCGATTGCGTTCGAGGCTACCCCTTGTTGGAAAACAGGGGGCAAACTCGGGCAAATCGACGATATTCGGTGGTTGAGAGGGTAGGGGTAGGCAGCAGTCTATCGACGGACTTTTTATCGCTTTTTCTCATAACGCTATGAACTGGGATTATGCTGTCAGTTGATTCCGCGCCCACGCAAGAGGTCTTTTTTTGGAACCAAAACGCGATCCCAGGAGGCGCTCTGACCACCGAATATCGTCGATTTGCCTGAACTCGAGGGTGTTTTTCCAACAAGGGGCCCGATTTGCCCGGGTTTCAGGCATCTTGGCTGCTTGTCGGCAAAAGGGTGGAGCGTTTTGGCTGGATTTTGACATCATCTGGTGGAGCTTGCGGCGTATGAATCCTATTTTGCTTGCGCAAGATCGCACACCGTAAATCTTTAGTTATTCTTCGGAGTAGCCTTAATGCTGGTATGATGTTTTATATAAAGATTATGCCGTTTGAAAGGGGCATGGCATGCCTGATGAGAAGGTTCTGAGAAAGACTGTCCTGAATGGCAAAAAAAGCGAGCGAATCATTTTTGCAGTTACTCCGGAGATGAAAGATGCCGTCACGCAGATTGCTGAAGAAAAATGCGTGAGTGTTTCTGCTTATATCACTCAAGTGCTAGCTGCCGACATCGTTGCAAACATGGGGTTGCTCAGGGGGGTGGATGACGGTGACAAGGCTTGAGGGGGCGTGCATCACTCGTGAGCAGTTTTTGCTTCGCGAGATGCGCGTTGTGTGCCAATTGAAGCTTGATGAGCTTTCTGACGGCGAAATCATCGAGAAGGTAAAGTCTGAGAACCTGATTCAGTACCCAACTGAGCGCATGGTTGGCAATATCGCACGTGTTTGCATAAAGAGAATCAATGCCGTCAAGAGTGACGCAATTGTTCAGATCATCGCAAAGGGAGATCCCGAGGCTGCCGCTCAAGCCAATCTCTATGCAATGATGAGCACCTATCCTTTAGTTCGACATTTTATGACAACCGAAGTTGCCCGACATTTCCAAGAACTCGACTATACTCTGGGCGCTGCTGAGATGGGTGCGTACATGACGCGTCTTCAGATGGACTACGAAAACATTGCTGATGTTACGGACAACACGATTGGGAAGATCAAGCAGGTTCTACGCAAGTGCCTTATCGAATGTGGAATGCTTGCCAATGCGCACAGCGATGAGCTTATTCCTATCTTCCTGGATCTTGGGGTTCGAGAGGCGATTGAAAAAAAAGGCGACGGTGAAGCCCTTGGTGCCTTTAATTGTCAGGGGGCGTTCTAGATGGCTACTCTAATGCAGCAGCAGGATTTCGAGCGTCGATGCATGGCATTGCGCGAACGCCTTAATGATGCAGATTTTCTGACCAATAAAGGTCTTAGTAACGAGGCAGGAATCTTTACGTTTTGCTATGATCCAACCCTCGAGCTTGAAGCAAGAAGTTATTTCAAGGGGCTTGTTGCAGACGCCGATCTTGGCAAGCTGGGCGATGGAAAAATCAGGGCAAATATCGTTGTGCGCAACCTCTACGATGTTTTTCTGGCTATCGCCGAAGCAAAGCGGGTTCTTGAGAAACTTCCTGTTCAGGAGGTCAAACGCGGCAAGGACGGTGTTCTAAAGCAGATTCAGCGCATTGCAACACCTGAGGCCTTTGTGGCTACCATGGATTGGCAGCCGCATCAGCCGGGCGATGTGCTGCTCCTCACTGGTGTTGGAGAGGTTTACCCTTTCATGCGGGTGCACAATATTCTTAATAACATGCATAGCGTCATGCGCGACGTGCCGGTGGTCGTAGTTTATCCAGGTACCTACGACGGAGGCTCGCTGAGCCTTTTTGGCAAGCTTAAAGATGGAAACTACTACAGGGCTTTCGACCTGATTTAGAAAAGGGGCATTCATGCAGATTCAGAAGATGTTCGAACGAGACATCGATCGTTACATCAATGGCGTCATCAGCGTTGGTGAAGAAGACACCATTGCCCAGGAGCTTGAAGAGTACGTTGTCACGCGTGAGCTCCAACGCCATTTCGACGACTTTTTCGAAGCATACGAACGTGGTTTGGATAATCCCGCACGAAACACTGGTGTATGGATTCAAGGGTACTTTGGTTCTGGTAAATCCCATTTTCTGAAAATGCTCAGCTATTTGCTTGAGAACCGAAACGTCAACGGTAAGAGCACTGTTTCTTATTTTGATGGAAAGTTCGACGACCCTATGACGTACGCCAAGATTCGCCGCGCTGCAGAGCGTGTCACGGCGGAGACGATCTTGTTCAATATTGACGAAAAAGGAGGCGGCTACAAGGAAGGTGACACTTCTGAGACGGCTGTGCTGCGCTCTATTGCCCGAGTCTTTTACGAACATCTGGGATTTTACGGACGTGACTACAAACTTGCACGATTCGAAAAGATGATTGACGATCGCGGCAAAACGGCAGAATTCCGTGCCGCCTACGAGGAAATCTCTGGCGCTTCTTGGCTTGATGATCGTGAGAGCTACGATATGTTTGGCGAAGAGGTTGCGCAGGCAGCAAACCGTGCTGTGGGTCTGAGCATCCAGAGCGTTACCGACTGGGCCGACAGCGCCGATAACGTCACTGTAGACTTTGGCGAGCTGGTTGACGATATCAACGAGTACGCGAAGAGACGTGAGGACGAGTGCGGCGGCCAGTTCCGTCTTTTGTTCATGGTCGACGAGATGGGACAGTATCTCAACAGCGGTGAGAGCCGCATGCTTAACCTGCAAACCCTTGTTGAGCAGTTCTGCGATAAGTGTGGTGGCCGTGTTTGGATGGTGGTTACCAGCCAGGAAGCCATCGACGAGATGATGCCCGTCGTTTCAACGGACTTCTCGAAAATCCAAGGCCGTTTCTCTACTCGTCTCAGCCTCTCTTCTTCCAGTGTAGACGAGGTCATCAAGAGGCGCGTGCTAGAAAAGACTCAGAGCGCCAAAATTGAACTGGCTGGGGAGTATCAAGAAAAATCAGCTGTTCTGAAGAATCTATTCACTTTCGAGGATTCTCGTGGCGACCTTAAGGGCTATGCAACCGAGACCGAGTTTGTAGAGAGCTTTCCGTTTGTCGGGTATCAGTTCACGCTCATGCCAGACGTTTTGAAGGAGATCCGTAAACACGGTTATCAGGGGAAGAGTCTGTCAACCGGTGAGCGTTCAATGCTGTCTAGCTACCAGGAGGCCGCGCAGGCTGTAGAAGACGGCAACCAAGATTGTCTGGTTCCATTCTGGCGTTTCTTCGATACGCTCGAAAAAGAGCTTGATCATGGTATTAAGCAGGTTTTTGAGCGTTGTCGCAAAGCCGCCGAGGGAGACTATGTCATTCAGCCTTGGGACTTGGACGTTCTTGAAACCCTTTACTTGATTAATTACATCAGCGATGTTAAACCAACTATCGGAAATATTGCTATTTTGCTCATTGATAACATAGACGTTGATAAGGTTGCTCTTCGTGAGCGCGTTAAGCTGAGTCTAGATCGGCTGGTTCGCGAAAATTACGTGGCGCGTAACGGGGAGCGCTACAGCTTTCTTACCGATGAAGAACAAGACGTTGCTCGCGAAATCCGTGATGTTCGGGTCGATCCCTCCCAGGTGATTGAATCCATTAAGTCTCTTATTTTTGACAAGATTTATACTGCACGCAAGTTTCGCAAAGGGGCCAATGACTTCCCGTTTGACCGCTTCGTGGACGATACCATTCACGGAATGAGCCAAGGCGGTATGAAACTCAACATCATTACCATGGCAAACGCCGAGTTGTGCGAGGCGACCGATGCTGAGCTTGACTTGAAGTCCACCGAGCAAGCTCTTGTTGTTCTCGATACCGCTAATGACTACTACGATGTTTTGTATAACGCGGCAAAGATTGCGAAATACGTAAAAACTCAGAACGTTCAGCAGCTTCCCGAAACAAAGCAGCGTATCATTGCTTCGAAGAATAAGGAAGCTGCAAGCAATCGTGCGGAGGCTGAAGCCCTTATTGCAGACGCCATAGTGAAGGCGCGCGTGTCTGTTAACGGACACACCATGCAGCTTGGTGCTGTAAACGCAAAGCAGAAGATCGAGGCCGTGCTGGAGGAGCTTGTTGACAGCACCTTCACCAAAGCCGGCATGATAAGCGCCCCCATCGAGAACGATGCCCAGCTGCGTGACGTTCTTTTGGGACGCGATCAGCAGGGCATTGACGGCATGGGCGGAGCCAATGAAGAGGCTATTGATGCCTTGGATAAGTATCTTGAGGCACGCGCGCGCACGCATCAGCCCACGAGTATGGGTGATGTGCAGCGCGCGTTCCAGGCTAAGCCTTATGGATGGCGCGAGATCGATGTTGCTGCGGTCGCTGCGAAGCTTATAGCTGATCAACGTGCTATGGTTACCTATGGCGGTGGGCAGGTTATGCCAACCGACCCCAAGATGAAGGATTATCTTCGCAAGCAAAGCGAGATTGATAAGGCTGTCATTAAGAAGCGTGTGGCTATGGCGGCCGCTATTACCTCCAAGGCCAAGAACCTTCTGCGCGAGGTCGATAGCACCATTCAGATTCCAGGCGATGAGGACGGTCTTGTTCAAGCCGTAAAGGATTGTTTGAGCGGGCGGATCGAGCATTACAATGATTTGCTCCGGGCGAAATATCGCGGATCAATTCCGTACCCTGGAAAAAACCAGGTTGTACAGGCTATTGATCTGGCGAACACAGTATTGAGCCAGCAGGCTGACTCTGAATCGTTCCTTCGAGAGTTCAATCGCAATGAGGATGACATTCTGGACAATGTTGAGGATCTTGAGGCAGTCGAGCGCTTCTTTAACGCTAATCAGGCGAACATCTTTGAAGAGGCTTATAAGATTGTGGTCACAATGCATGACGAAAGGGCATACGTTGATGGCGACGTTGATGTTCAGGAGGCGCTTGCAAAGGTTCGAGCCATTGTTGAATCCCCGAAACCCTATGATCAAATCAAGGATCTTCCCGGGCTGACGCAAACCGTAAAGGATGTTTACGGAAAGCTTGTGGACGCAAAACGCGACGACCTTCTTAGTCGCTTGGGTGCGTCGTTTAATGAGGTCAAACAATACGCGGAAGCCGAGGGAGAAGCTGCTCGTGCTGAGGTAAATCACATTGTGAACAATGCCGAGATGGAAGCCGCTCGTAAGCGTAGTTCTATCCATGAGGCAGAAACTTGCTCCAAACTGGACGCTTTGAGTAGCCAAGTAATTGCTTGGCACGAGGCTTGCTTGAAGAAAATCGACAACGCGGTTGCTCAGGCAAAGACAAAAGCAGAGGCAGCGAAGAATGTCGGCTCGTCTGCTGATGCGGGCGGAGCTATTGCCAAGCCCGCTCCTGTACCCCAGTCCAAGATCAAGGTGCTGAGCCGTAGTGCGGTTCTTCCCGCAAAGTCGCTGCATAGCGAGGAAGAGGTCGACGCCTATCTGGCTGATGTTAAGAAAAAGCTGATGGCCGAGTTGGACGACCACGTTGGGGTGCGTTTGGGCCAGTAATCGTATTGAGTGGGGATGAGCAGATGGATTTGAAGGAAAAGGTTCTTACGATTCTTGGCGCGGCAGATGGTCCTATGCAGCCAGATCTGCTTGGATTGCTTGTGGCAAGGGATAAGCAAAGCGATTTAAATGCGGTGGTGGATCAATTGGCTCTAGAGGGAAGAGTCTCTGTCGCCAATGAGGGAATCATGCTGCTTTCTGAAAACGGAGGATCAGATGGCGTAAACCTCGGGGAAACGCGCCTTCCTTCGTGCGAGGCTAATATTGGTGAAATATCGGAAAGCGATATCGAACCCGAAGAGGCAATCAAGTCCGAAGAGGCCGTGGATGCCGTAGAGCAGACTGATGACTTAAATGTTGAGGAAGAAACCTGCCCTGAACGCCCGTGGCCAGAACTTGCGGACGATGTCCCCGCAAATGACATGCCCAAGTGGCCATGGCCAGAACTCGCGGACGATGTTCCCGCAAATGACATGCCCAAGTGGCCGTGGCCAGAACTCGCGGACGATGTTCCCACGGACGACTCTTTCGAGCGACCTTGGCCCGAATACGCTGAATTCGATGACGCTAAAAGCGCTGTTGTAGAGCCGACGAAGAAACTATCCGCGGAATCTGGCCCGCTGCTTTCCTGGTTTTTGGTTGATGCGCTTCCATGCAAAAAGAACTCTATCACCAAAGCTAAGCTTGCGGGAGCCGCTACGATTGGCGAGCTAATATCACGTTTCGACGACCTTGATGTTTCTGACCACGTACGTTCCGTTTTGATTGCCGCAGTGGGACAAGGTGCCTCCGACGCGCCTTGCCTCAAAAACGCCGAGCAGGTTGCTACTCTGCAGACTCTTTCTGGCTCCAAGGAGTACTTGCTTGATCCCTTGGGGTTTGTGGTCAAGGCGCCGGAACTTGCTTCGGAATTCACTACCTCAGAAGATGCAGCAAGTTGCGAGAAGCCTACCGATGCTCGGTTGGTTGACATTTTATCTCATGAGCCAACGTTGAAAAGGCTAGTTGGGTCGGGTATTTCGACTGTCTCTCAGTTTGAGGCCAAGAGCCAAGACGAGTTGTTTGAGATACGGGGGTTTGGTCTCAAGAAATACCAGATTGCGCTTGATGCAATCAAGTCCTGGCGCGACTCGTCTGGAGTTGCCCGGGTTGAAATCGGGCCGATGTCCTTGCAAGAGTTTTGCTCCCGATACGACGAGGAGAGCATTGCTGCTGTTGCCGACGCCTATGAATCTATTGACCCCGAAGGCAAGTTCGTCAATCGCGACTCCTTCGTTGTGTTCATGCTCCCCTTTGCTGCAGCCGGAGCAGCGGGCGTCGTAAATGCGTTCTGGAATGAAATTGCAACAGAAGAGCGACTGGTATATCTTCTTGAAGTCTTTGCCCAGAATGCTACAACCAAGGATGTCCTTCTGTCTGGCCAGCTGCTTATTCCTGCTGCTTCCCAATGGACGGCGGCAGCTCGTGTCGTTGCCGCTAAATATGGCTGGGACTTCAACGAGGAAACGGGCAGTTTTGCTGTTCGTGGTTGCGGATTTGAAGAGTGGATTGGATCGCTTGACGATAGAACCGCCTCTATCTTAAAGGCCCGTTTCTCTAACAAGACGCTGGATGAAGTTGGCAAGCAGTTTGGCATGACCAAGGAACGAATCCGTCAGATTGTTAATCGTGAGCTTGGTAGGAGGCCGAAGCTCATTGAGGATCGCTATGCATATTTTGTTGAAACATACAATATGTCCGAAGAAGAGTTCTGCGATATCACAGGTATGTCTTCGATTGTTTTCGGCTATCTCATGGAGGTTGCCAACACTCGTAAAGCTGACAGAAAGCCCCTTGCTGATGCTTTGAGTGATGAAACACTTGGGCAGGCATTGCGGAAAGCTATTACAAGCGCGGATCTTAAGGGGTTTGTTCTTATCGATGGCGTTCAAGTTCCGCTAAAGCGATACGATATCACAATGAAGCTTGTGGAGCAGGGCACCCAGAACGGCCCCATGTCGTTTGATACTTTGCTCAGTGCATTCTAAAGCCATTGCTTGAGGAGAAATACGGAATTTGTGAAACGTGCAATGTTCTGCGTTTCCACATGGCAAGGATCAACTCGTCTCAAGAAGGGGATAAGGAATAGATATGGCGACACTTATTGCTGATAAATTCGCTGCCTGGGAGGCAGAGTGTGAAGAGCGATTCAACAGGCTTAAAGCGAATGAAGAAGAGCTCAATCGCATTTTTGCGGAGATTTACGACATGGTGGGGGAAGTGCCTATTGAGGTTGAAGACAAGTACGTGAGCGTGCGGAAAGCCGACCTCCAACGCGAGATTCGCAGCCTTTTGTCCTATGCTGTGGGGTGCATGATGGGCCGCTATTCGCTTGACCAGGATGGTCTTATCTTGGCTGATCAGGGGTCAACCGTTGCTGACTATCTTGCTCGGATTCCCAATCCTACATTCATGCCTGACAAGGATGGCATTTTGCCTTTTACGGACGATGAGTACTTCGACGATGATGTTGTGGCTTTTACGGTGGATTTCGTTAGGGTAGCCTATGGCGAGGAAACCCTTGAGCAGAATCTGCGCTACATTGCGGATGCTCTAGGCGGCGAGGGAAGGCCTTCCCGCGATGTTATTCGGGATTATTATTTAAAGGACTTCTATAAGGACCATTGCCAGGTTTACAAGAAACGTCCCATTTATTGGATGTTCGACAGTGGCAAGAAAAATGGCTTCAAGTGCCTTATCTACATGCACCGTTACACGCCCGATACCCTTGCGCGCATTCGCACCGATTATGTGCACGAGACGCAGGAGCGCTATCGCACCCAGATTGCAAACATAGAGGAGCAGCTTCAGAGCGCACAAAAGAGCCAGGCGGTTCAGCTTCAGCGCCAGCTGAAGAAGCTCAACGAGCAGTTAAAGGAATGTTCCGACTTTGAGGAAAAAATGCATCACCTTGCTGACCAGATGATTGAGATTGATTTGGATGACGGCGTGAAGGTCAACTATGCAAAGTTCGGCGAAGTGCTGGCCAAGATTAAATAGGAGCAACAATGAACGATACAGCAATTAAAAACTATGCAACTTGGGCGCGCCGTGAACTTATTTCTGCGGTGCAGAAGCGCTGTGCTTTCTTTGATATCTCTTCCGATGCCGATGCAAACGCCGATTCTATTGACGGCCGAGTGTTAAGCGCCCAAGAACGCCGTCAAAGACGAGAGCTTCTTAAGGCGGTTGGTCGCGAAGGGTATGAGCAATTTGTGGAACGCGCAGCCTATACTTGGTTCAACAGGCTGTTGGCTATTCGTTTCATGGAGGTGAATGATCGTCTGCCAAGCCACATTCGTGTGCTCAGTTCTCAGGACGGCAGCTTCAAACCCCAGGCTCTCTCAGAGGCTATGGACCTTCCCTTGGAGAATCTTGACCCTGTCAAGGCGGCAGAGTTGGTACAGGCAGGAGATGATGAGGCTCTTTTTCGTCTTGTCTTTCTCGCGCAGTGCGTTGAGCTGGCCGACTGTATGCCATCTGTGTTTGACAAGGTGGGTTCCGCCATGGAGCTTCTGCTGCCCGATGGTCTTTTGCGGCAGGGTGGGGTAGTCGAGCAGCTTGTTACCTCTATTCCCAAGGATGACTGGCGCGAAGGCGTTGAGATTGTGGGCTGGATGTATCAGTACTATGTCTCCGAACGCAAAGACGAGGTGTTTGCCAGTTTCAAAAAAGGTAAGAAGGCGGAGCGTGATGCCATTGCTCCGGCAACGCAGCTGTTTACGCCCAACTGGATTGTTCGCTATTTGACCGAGAACTCCCTTGGCCGCCTTTGGGTGCTTAACAGGCCCGAAAGCGCCTTGCCCGAAAGCATGCCATATTTCGTGAAACCAGACGAAGATGCCGAGACCGAGTTTAGGAAGATTGCCTCCCCTGAAGAGATTTCCGTTGTTGATCCAGCCTGCGGTTCGGGTCATATTTTGGTTTACGCATTCGATTTGCTGTCTCGCATGTATGCAGAGGCGGGATACTCTAATCGTGACGCGGCAAGGCTTATTGTCGAGAAGAACCTTGCGGGTTTTGAGATTGATTCTCGCGCCGCTGCCATGGCAAGCTTTGCTGTGACTATGAAAGCCTGCGAGCTGGATTCGCGTTTCCTGCGCAGAGGCGTAACTCCGCGAATCATCGTTCTTGAGCGCATAGAATTTGACAGCGAGGAGAAGGCGCTGTTGAAAAACGTTGCATCCAATCTTGAGCTTCTTGACGTTGCCTCTCATCTTGACGAGTGCGGTAGCCTTTTCAAGCCCAGCCAGAAAGATCTTGACGATATTGCAGGGGACCTGGCGTCCCTTGC